>NZ_CDRVEU010000001.1:0-757203 GCF_977070315.1 Plantibacter cousiniae (nom. nud.)
CTAATTGCCCGTGAGGCTTGACCATATAACACCCAAGCAATTTGCGTCGAATGACCAGATTGCGGTGACTGTGAAGATGACACGAACCGAAAGTTTGCGTCACGAACGACACCTGAACCGACGATCACATACCCGATTTGCTGAAGCGCGCCGCATGGCACGATTCGGTACCCGAATTTCTTGACGACCATAGAGCATTGGAACCACCTGATCCCATCCCGAACTCAGTAGTGAAACGATGTATCGCCGATGGTAGTGTGGGGTTTCCCCATGTGAGAGTAGGTCATCGTCAAGATTGAATTCCAGAAACCCTCTTCGCTTACGCGTTGAGGGTTTTTGTTTGTCTGGGGTTGCAGAAATCTCTGCATTCTCTGTCTATTGCAATGCAGCCGCATAGGCGCCAGAGACCCCCAAGGCTTAGTGAAACGCCCCCATCCCTGCCAGTCTGCTGCCAGGTCGAAGGTGGAAGCTGCGCAGCACTGGCAGGCTTCCGTCCGGCTGACGTGGCGCATCCCACCCCGTCTCCGAAACATCCTCAAAGTCTGCGTCGGTTACCGGCGTTGGCAATGTCCAGGAGTTGTGTGCCATATCCAGTCCCTCGGTGTTAACGGTCAACCGTCCCTTGTAGGCGATGTTGTTGAGCAGTTTACCGAGAGGGATCAGCGAACCATCCGGGGCGATACCTGCCATGTTGTAGTTCACGCCATTTGCAAAAGCCGTGTTGTTGATGAAGTCCAGTGCCAGGGTATGGTGATTGGCATAGAAACCAGCGGACTTGTTGTCGAAGGCAACTGAATTACGGACGATGTGTTTCACGCCGTCAGGCACATACTTGCCACCGTATCCGCCGGCCTTGATGCCATTACCATTGCCTGCTTCAAGTTTTGTTCGCGTGCCAGGCAGGTAACCCTGCTGCCATGCCCATGAGCTTTCGATGGTGACTGGCGAAAAGGCATTGATCAGGTCAAAGCCGTCGTCGGAATTGGCCCACGCTCTGCAGCCGCGGAATACATTACCTGGATGGCCCGCTTTGATATGTGCGCCGAAGCCGTCTGCACTCTGACCTGCGCCGTTTGAGGTGTAAGGATCGTAGTTGTGGTGAGAGTCGGAATTTAGCACCAGATTATAGCCGCCGTTCTGAATGAACAGGCCGGGTCCCATGTTGTGATGCAGATTGAGTTGCTCGAAGGTATTGTGGCTCCCGCTGTTCCAGATGCCCCATGACTCGTGGTTGAGATGGTTTTCCGGCTGCTGCGGTACGCCGGTCACCTCCAGCCCCTTCAGATGTAGCCAGCTACCGGTAACGTTGAAGCCTTTCACCCTACAATCGTCTTTCATGGCCGAGAAATCGAAAACCGGTGTTTCGCCCGGATAGGCCCAGTAGCGTATGGGTTTGTTTTCGCTGCCGCTATTGTTCAGGGTGATGGCATTGACCGTGTCCGTACGGCTAGCGCAGCGGTTGATGCCGGCTGTGTAGGCATAGAGGCCGCCGCGAAAGTACACCGTGTCGCCGGCCTTTGCGGCTTGCTGCGCACGCATGATGGTGCGCAACGGTGAGGCTTTGGTACCCGCTGCGTGATCATCGCCGTTGGGGGCCACGTAGTAGTCAGTTGCATGCGCTGTTGCAGCGACGACCAGCAAGACCGTCAGCAGTATCGTTCTCATGGGATCACTCCAAGCCTGCCTGGTGTAATCGTATGCGTGTTTGCTGCACCTCATTATGAATTCGATGAATAAAGAGTCTGCTCGCCTGAGGCCCGCAACACGGCCTCACTCAATTCAAAGACGATAAAAAAGGCCGCATTTTCATGCGGCCTTCTGTTCACAGCAATCAGCCTTTAAGAGGCCAGTTCCGGAACCTCTGGTTTCACATCGTCACGATGCTGAATGTATTTCCAGTCCGCTTCATCAATGTAGATGCCATTGGGTCCGCTGCCGCCTTCCAGGTCGATGGCAACGTGGGCCGAGACCTGTGGCTTCACACTGGCCAGAATCGGAACGAAGCCCAGTTGCAGGCTGGTTTCCAGCAGTGCTGCCTGATTCTTCTCGTCGATGTCTGCGGCTTCGTCGAGGTAGTAAGGCAAACGCACCCGCCCGGCCTGATCGCGATCCATCAAGTGCAACAGCAGGTACATGTTGGTCAATGCCTTGATGGTCATCGTGGTGCCGTTGGAGGCAGCCCCATCGATATCGGTGTGGATAACCGGCTGACCATTGACCTTGGTGATTTCGAATGCCAGTTCGAACAGGTCTTTCAAGCCCAATTGGTTGTGGTTGGCAGCCACAAGCCGGGCCAGATATTCCTTGGCTTCTTCGTTCTTGTTGTCCTGCTCTGCGCTCTGGCTCAGGTCGAAGACCGACAGCGTCTCGCCTTCCTCGTACTGCCCGGCGCTGTGGATGATCTGGTCGATGTGCTTGAGCGCTTCCTTGTTAGGGGCGAGCACGATACGGAAGCTTGCCAGGTTCGAGACCTGACGCTTGTTGATCTCGCGGTTGAACAGTGCCAGTTGATGCTCAAGGCTGTCGTAGTCGCTACGGATGTTGCGCAGGGTACGTGCGATATCCGTGACCGCAGCGCGACGCGCTTTGCCCAGCGTAAGCGCTTCGTCGGTACGGTGCGCGTAGGCATTGATCAATAGCTGCAGGCGACGCTCCATGTCGTCCTCGCTGTCGAACTTGGCCACACCCTTGAGGCGAACCTGTGCGTACAGCGCCTCGATCTGCCCGTCGCTGCGCAACAGGCCCTGCCAGCTGTCCTGATAGTCGTTGAGCAGCGGCAACAGGTTATCCATGGAGTCGTCGATCGGGTCCATGAACGGTGTGCCGAAAGGCAGGTCTGCTGGCAGTAACTGACGGCGACGTAGCGCGTCGTCCAGCGTGCGTTGCTTGGATTCCATATCGCCGATCTGACGTGCGATCAATTGCAGCTTGGCTGACAGTTGCTGCACGCGCTCGGTGAACGCGTCGCTGGAGCGTTTCAGTTCATCCTGAGCGGCTTCCATCTGCGCAAGTTCTTCCAGCTTGGTGGATTCCTCTGCGCTCAAGGTCTGGCAACGGCGGAAGTCTTCAAGCGCCTTTTGCGCATCCAGCACTTGCTGGTACAGCGCTTCGGTCTGGGTCTTGCTCGCCGAACGGTCGGCAGCGACAGCCTGCTGGGTTTTCAGTTGTTTGAGTTCTTTCTCCAGTCGCTCTTTCTGATCGCGTAACGCGGCACGATCGGCCAGCGCCTGCAGGGCAGGCGGCTCGATGCTCGACAGGTTGATGGTCAGCCCCGGTACTGCAAACTGATCGCCCTTGAAGCCATCCAGAATGGTCTCCAGCGACTTGACCCACGCATCGCCATCATCCAGCGCAATACCTTGCTCACCCAACGGCAAGCTGAACAGTGCGCTGTTGAACAGACGCATCAGACGTTCGACGTCCGGCTGGGAGAACTCTTCGCGCAGGCGGGCGTAGCTGTTGTTGTCCGCATGATCGAGCTGCTGTTTGACCGACTTGAGGCGTTTTTCAAGATCGCGCAGGCGCTCGTCCAGGTCTTCGGCGCTGAACTGCCGGGACTGGGCCAGCGCACCGGCCAGCTCATCGTGAGCGTCCTTGGCGGCGAGCAGCTGTTGCTCCAGCACCTTGACGTCATCGACCAGCGCAAAACGATTCTTCAGCACCGACAGCTCGCCGACCCAGCGCTGGATGCTACTGATCTCGCGCTCCAGGCGCATCAGTTCCTGGGTGCTGCTGCGCTGATCGTTTTGCATCTCATCCTGCTGAGCACGGTAATGCTCAGCCTGGATCACCAGCTCTTCTTTGCGCGCACCGGAGTAATCCGACCAGGTGCCGAGCAGTGAATCGAGGATCGGTGACAGACGATGCAGTTTGCCGCGCAACACATCGCGCTGTTTGACGCCAGCGGCCAGCGCCTCGACCAGAGGGCCGGCCAGCACCAGCGAGTTGTAATCCTGTTCCATGCGCCGTACATCGCGGAAGGCTTCTTCACAGGCGGCAATGTAGTCGACGCTGCCCGAACGCAGGCTGTGCTCGAAGGCATCCAGAAACAGCTGCTTGAGTTTGGCAGCGGTGATTTCGCGCATGTGCAGCAGGTTGATGAACAGTGCGCGGAAGGTCTTGAGGCTTTGCTCGCTGGTGGAGCGCAGCGGGATCAACGTCAGGTCCAGCGGAATCGACGTGTGCCCGCCGACCAGCAGACGGCGCAGTTCGTCAGGCTTCAGCTCGTAGGCTTTCAGGCCCTGGCTTTCCAGGTTGCTGAACAGCTCTTTCTGACGCAGGCAGGTGTCGTTCTTCTGGTAATGACCCAGATCCAGCTCGCCGGCATAGGCGAAGAACTGATGGCCGAAGCCGCCGCCCGGACCGCGACCCACGACGCCGATGACATGCGGGCCGTGGGGCAGGGAAACTTCTACCAGAATGTAGCTGGTGTCGGAGGCGAAGTAGAAGCGCCGCGATTGTTCCAGGCTGTACTTGCCGAAGCTCATGTCCGACATGCGCGCCAGAATCGGGAATTGCAGGGCGTTGATCGAGGCGCTTTTGCCGAGGTTGTTCGCACCATATACCGACAGCGGATTTTCCAGCGGGAACAGGCCGAGGCTGTAACCGGCAGTGTTCAACAGGGCAAAGCGGCGGATGCCATAACGTTCCTGGCTCATGTGTCCATCTCCTGTCGTTGCTCATCGGCGATTGCCCGGGCCAGTGCCTCTTCCTCGGTCTCTTCACCGAATTCAGCCAGGTCCAGCGGGTCATCGGTTTCCAGCAGTTTCTCGTCGCTGTCGTCATCGATGAGCACGGGCGTCGGCAGGGGCAGGGCGCTATGCAGGCTGGCGGCCAGATCGCGATCCTGTTGCACCGACAGGCACACATCGAGAAAACGGTGCATCGGCGGCAGGAAGCGGTAGATACCCACTTCCTCACTGGCAAAGCCCAACTGCGTCATGCGGCGCATGATCTTTTCTTCGAGCTCTTCGGGGGTCTGCACTTCAGCCTGGAGAAACAGGTCGCGGTACTTTTCCAGCATCGAAGGCAGCTCGTCGCGGCCCAGGCTGCCACCGTCGAGCACCGACATGGGGTCACGGCCCTGATCTGCCAGATGTTCAACGAGAATGAAGGTGAACAGTGCCAGGCGCTGGGCGGTCTTGTTGACCTGCGCGGCAGCCAGTTCAGGCACGAAGTAATAAAAGCCACGCGTGTCGCAGACCAGTTCGAAGCCCAGTGCCTTGAACAGCGTGCGGTACTGGTCCTGACAATTGGAGAGCTGGGTGTACAGCTCCGGGTCGCGGCGGCTGATGTGATAGCCCTTGAACAGCTCGCGAAAGATCGGCGCGAGCTGGGACATTTCGGATAGATCAAGATGCATGAACGGTGCTCTCGGAATGCTCGGCCTGCTCGTCTTTTGCAGCGAGCAGGGCAAAGGAGCGAAGGCTGACGCGGTGCTCCCGGGTGAAATATTCGCGACGCTCGAGGCGTTCACGGGCGAAGCGCTTGTCGCGCGAGAGGCGCGAGAACCAGTAGAGCAGCTCGTCGGTCTCCCCGGTCGGCTCCTGCTCCAGCAACCAGACCATCAGGTCAGGCATCGGCAAGGCGTCTTCGCAGCGTTCGAGCATCTCCTTGACCGTACGCGGTGCGCGTGGCGCCTGGCCCTTGCGGGTACCGCTGGCCTTGGGGAATCTCGCGGGTTTCGGCTCAAAACGCGCCAGGGCATACACGTAGGCCTCGACCTGACTGGCACTGCCCAGGAACGTACTTTGCGGACGGGTGAACATCGGCATGGCAGCCTGCGGCACCGCATCCAGCCCCTTGCGGCGAATGGCGGACAAGGCCAGCGCTGCGCCACGGGTCACCGCATTGTGGCGACGCGCTTCTTCGCGCAACGGCAGCAGCAGTTCGCGCGCATGGCGCAAGGTCAGCTGGGCGCTGGTCTGCATTTCCAGAATACGCGCGTGGGTGCGCAGCAGCATGTCGTCGTCGACCAGGTGACCGAGACGTTGTTGCTCGGTCAGCAGGCGCAGCAGGACGTTCTCGACCTTGCGCACGCCCTGTTCGAACGCACCGTCTGCGTTGACCAGTTGAATCATCGGCTCGACGTATTCGTCCCACGTCGCCAAGACTTCGGCATAGCGCTGACGCAACGGGATCTGCCGGTCACTGGTCTTGGCCCGGTCGGCCACGGCGACCAGCGCCTGTTCGTCGTTGGCGAGCTTCTTGAGTACGTCGCGCACGCGCATGTCCAGCAGCCGCAGTTGTCTGGCCAGATCGTTGGCGTCGCGAACCTCGAATGCATCCTGAATGTAACCGGCCAGTCGCTCCAGGTGGCGCAGGTAGGCCTCGATTTCCAGGCACAGGCCCAGACGGTGCTCGCGGCGCAGGTACGACAGGAAGTCATGGATCTGTGCGTTGAGCTCGAAACGGTTCGGGCTTTTCGCGACGGGCACCAGAATGTCCAGACGGATCCACACGTCCAGCAGGTTGGTGATGTCTTGCGGAGTGCTGTCCTGCTGCTGAGCGCCCAGTTGCAGGCGCAGCTCGCTCAGGCTCAACGTACCCTGGTCGAAATGTTCGCATAAGGGCTCAAGGAGCGCCCAGTGCTCGGCAAGGGCGCGCAGAACGCGCTTGGGTTCGATCATCGTTAGGCCGACTGTTGGCAAGTGAAAAGCGGCAATTGTACTGCATCAGCCGACTGATATTTCACCTGCGGGCGATATGCTGCAGCGCAAAAAGACGAACAACGCTAGAATTGCGCGCTTAACTTATCCACAGGTGGCTGACCCTTGCTCAACGAGTCCCGTCGCCGCGCTTATTTGACTGCCATGCAGGTGGTCAACTGGCTGCCGCGCACAGAACTGCCATTCGCCGCGCCGTCGCGCCCGCAGCTGCTTGTGCCGTTGCCGTTGCCGCTGCCGGTCGAGGTGCAACGTGTCGCGCCTGCTGCTTCGCCAGCGGAGCACGCTGCACCTGCCGAAACGTCGAACGTCGAGCCGATGGCACGGCAGCCCGAACGCCCGAGGGTCGAGGTGCCGCGCCCTTCACTGGCCAGCAAGCGCGCAGCCACCCCGGCCGCCGAAGAGGCCGAGCCGGCGCCGCCCAAGGCGCCGGTGGTACCGCCACCGCGTTTTGCCCTGCAATTGTTGCGCGCCGGACGCTGCCTGTTACTGGTCGAACTCACCACCGGTCAGCCGTTTCAGAGCCGTGATCCTTCCTACCTGCTGCTCAAGGACATGCTGCGCGCCGCCGGTCTGCCCGACAGCCCACAGATCATCGGCGAGCCCGTGCGCTGGCCGTTGCTGGTCCGCGGCCAGATGGACCAGGGCCCGGAGGCCGCACGTGATTTCGTGCAGGGCTTCGTCGGCGCGCGGCTCGAGGACGAGCCCTGCGCCTGCCTGTGGCTGATCGGGCTGCCGTCGATGAAGTACGCCGGTGAAGCCGATGCCGAGTCTTACCACCGTGAACTGCAGATTGAAGGCCTGGGCACGGCCTGGGCGCTGCCAGGTCTTGAATTACTGATGGACGAGCCTGAGCGCAAGGCGGATGTCTGGAAAGCCATGCGTCGGCTGATGACGCGCTGGAAATCGATCGATGAGTGATGCCGTAACCTTCCGCCGCATGACCGAAGCCGACATGGACGCGGTGCTGAAAATCGAATACGCGGCGTTCAGTCATCCCTGGACACGCGGCATCTTTCTCGACGGGCTCAAGTCCTACGAGATCTGGCTGATGTTCGAGGGCGCGCAGCAGGTCGGGCACGGCGTCATTCAGGTCATCATCGACGAAGCGCACCTGCTCAACATCACGGTCAAACCTGAAAACCAGGGGCGGGGTCTTGGCTTGTTACTGCTCGACCATCTGATGAAACGTGCTTATCAGCTCAATGCACGGGAATGCTTTCTGGAGCTGCGTGACAGCAACCGTCCAGCCTATCGTCTGTATGAAAACTACGGTTTCAACGAGATAGGCCGGCGTCGCGATTACTACCCGGCAGTGGGCGGCCGTGAAGACGCAGTGGTCATGGCCTGCACGCTTTTCGAGTAATACTGGCTGTCAGCGCTGGGTGTTGCCGTCCAGCGGGTCGATGATTGCCAGTTCTTCTTCGTCCAGACCGTTGCCACCGCCGATGTCGTCTTCGTCGACTACGGTCAGGTCCAGATCAGCCGGGTCGCCATCGCCCTGCTCGGACGGTGAACGAGCACCGTCTTCACGAATCAGGGTTTCCGGAGACAGATCATCGTCAGTCGAGTGATGATCATCCGTGGAAGCACCCGTGAGACCGGCCTCACGCACGCGCTGATCCGGAATTTCATGTTGCAGCTCGCCTTCAGGGATAAGATCGCCAATACGGCCCGGTTCTTCCTCGTCGAAATCGAGTGTTTCCATGGAGCCCATACGGTCTTCGTTATCGTCGATGGGTTCCGGTTCGGTAGCTCCGAACGGACGGCGTGAATCGTTCATGGGAAATCCTCATTTCAGGTGGTCGTAAAAAGTGGACCGGCCATGACTTTGAAGATTCCTTTTTGTTGACCGACGAGCGTTGGTGAATTTTGCCAGTAGTGGCAAACAGGCGTGACTTGAAGGATTCGACTCCAGTCCAAGGCTGGGCATCATTATCGAGGCGTCAAAGCATGAACGAGCTACAAGACCTGATTGATAACAATGCACGCTGGGCCGATGCGATAAAGCAGGAAGACCCTGAGTTTTTCGCCAAACTGGCCCGCCAGCAAACCCCTGAGTTCCTGTGGATCGGTTGCTCCGATGCACGCGTGCCGGCCAACGAAATCGTCGGCATGCTGCCGGGTGATCTGTTCGTTCACCGCAACGTGGCCAACGTCGTGCTGCACACCGACCTGAACTGTCTGTCAGTGATTCAATACGCAGTGGACGTGTTGAAGGTCAAACACATTCTGGTCACAGGCCACTACGGTTGCGGCGGCGTGCGGGCGTCCATGCAGGACCGCCAGTTCGGCCTGATCGACGGCTGGTTGCGCACGATTCGTGATCTGTATTACGAAAACCGCGAGTTGCTGGCCAAGCTGCCGACCGAGGAAGAGCGCGTCGACCGCCTGTGTGAATTGAACGTGATCCAGCAAGTGGCCAACGTCGGTCACACCAGCATTGTGCAGAACGCCTGGCACCGTGGGCAGAGCCTGTCTGTGCATGGCTGCATCTACGGTATCAAGGATGGCCGCTGGAAAAGCCTCGACGTGACCATCAGCGGTTTCGAGCAACTGCCGCCGCAGTACCGTCTGCGTCCGCAGGACTGACAGCCGATCGTCGCCAGCCAGCCTGTTGTTGCAGGCTGGCTGGCGACGTTCAACCCATCACAGCACGAAACGCTGCACCATCAGGTTCAGGTCATTGGCCAGCATCGACAGTGCGTTACTCGCGACGGTGGTCTGCTGCGCGCCTGATGCGGTCTGGCTGGACAGGTCGCGAATACTGCTCAGGTTGCGGTCCACTTCAGTCGCCACCTGAGCCTGCTGCTCTGCGGCACTGGCAATCAGCAGGTTGCGGTCGTTGATGGTGGCGGTTGACTGGATGATCACTTGCAAGGCTTCGCCGGTCGAGGCGGCCTGTTCCATCGTCAGGTTGGCCTGCGTCGCCGTGTGGCGCAGCGAGCTGGCGGTTTGCTGGGTGCTTTGCTGCACGCCGCTGATCAGCCCTTCGATTTCCGCAGTGGATGCACTGGTGCGCTGCGCCAGTGAGCGGACCTCGTCGGCCACCACGGCAAAGCCGCGCCCGGCTTCGCCTGCCCGTGCAGCCTCGATAGCTGCGTTCAGCGCCAGTAAATTGGTCTGATTGGCAATTGCACGAATCACATCGAGGATGCTGCTGATGCTCTGGGTGCGTTCGGCCAGCCCTTCAGCCTGATGCGACGAATCCAGCACATTCTTGGTCAGTTCCTTGATCGAAAGAATGGTTGCCGACAGCTTTTCCTGCCCTTGTGCTGCCGCTTTGGTCGACGCCTCTGATTCGGTCACGGTATTGCTGGCGTTGCCTGCCACTTCGATGGCCGCCTGACTCATCTGATTGACTGCGACAGCAGCCTGCTCGATTTCAGTGTTCTGCAGCTGCAGATTGAGCGCACTGGCTTCGGCGATGCTGCCCATTTCCTGAACCGATTGCGACAACTGTGCCGCCGCCGCGTAGATCTGGTCGATCGTGCTGTGCAGGTTGGTGCGCATGCGCCCCAGGGTGATCAGCAATTGCGCGGTCTCGTCCTTGCCGTCCGGTATCGGGTGTTCGCTCAGGTCACCATCGGCAATGGTGCTGGCGATGTGTAAAGCCTGCCGCACCGGGTGGATGATGCTGACGCTCAGGCGCCAGGCCAGCAACAGGGTCAGTGCCAGAACCAGGCCGATGGCGCTCAGCGCGATGATCCGCGTTTGCTCGTAGCTGGCGCTTGCGGCCTCTACAGCGGTGGCCGCACTCTGCTTGTTCAGTTCGCGCAACAGCTGCACTTGCATGTCCATCAGGTCGCCTTGCAGCGAGAGCATGGTGTTGGCCAGCATCCTGGCCTCGTCCAGCTTGTTCTGCTCGATCAGCGCGATCTGATCCTGCAAGCCGGGCATGAAGGCCTTGTAGGCATCCTGCAACGCGACAATGGAGTCATGCTCTGTGCCCGACTGAACGCGTGCGAGGTATTCAGAGAAGCCTTTCTCTACCTCATTCCTGAGTTGTTCGACATTGATCTTGCTGTTGATGACGGCACCCGGATCGTCGGCGTTGGCGATCAGACGGGTGGTTTCGCTGCGCAGTTTGACCAGGCCGATGGCGATGGCATCTGCAGTGGCGATACTGGGCAGGGCGCCGCTCTCGACCGCCTCGCCCTGGGTGCGGATAGCTTGCATCTGCAACAGGCAGAATGCGCCAAGCGCGACCATCAAGAGGGAGGTGACAGCGAAGCAGATCACCAGGCGCAGCGTGATTTTGAAGCGGCGCAAGAGTGTTGTCGTTGTGGCTTGCCGACGTAGGAAACGAGGCATAAATCTTTTCACGGCACACAACCCCTATAAACACACGGACCTTCTCGGAGAGCCGTTTATAGGGTAATTGTGTGATGTCTTTATGACATCTCTTGAAGGGTTGCCGTGCAGTTGACGAATCATGGCTGGGGAAACGCAACTTCCTCCATCAGTTCGTCCAGAAAGCGTTTGACTCGGTGGTGCCGTACTTTCGCCATCCGTGCGCCGGTATCGGTCTGAAAACCGTCAGCCAGGTGCAGCAGCTTGGTGTGGAAGTGGTCGACGGCGAAATTCAGGTCGTCATAGGGACGCCGGCTGGCATGCGGGTCATCCGGATCGTAGAGCCCTTTGCCGAGCCGCCCTGATACGTAGAAGGTGCGTGCCACACCAATCATGCCCAGCGAGTCCAGACGGTCGGCGTCCTGCAGTATTCTCGCCTCGAGGGTCAAGGGCGTGATCGCCGCCGAGAAACTGTGCGCTTCGATGGCGTGGGCGACGGAGGCGATGCTCTGTTCATCCCAACCCATCTCGGTCAACAATTCGCTGGCCCGCGCTGCCGCCAGTCGTGATGCGCTGGCGCGAAACGGCGAGTCTTTCTCGACTGAAACGCAGTCATGCAGCAGTGTCGCCGCAATCAGGACGCGGGCATCGCCGCCTTCACGGTCACGAATGGCGCAGACGTTTTTCCACACACGCAGCAAGTGCGAGACATCGTGCGAGCCGTCGATTTTCTCTGCGTGAGTGTGGGGTATCAGCAGGTTGGCCAGATCCTCGAAGGGGGTAAAGCTGGCGGCGGTCATGCGGTGGTCCTCGGGCGTCTGGTCAGGCACCAGCATTACAGACAATGCCGCCTGATAAAACCCTGTCACTGCTCAAGAATATGGCTGATCTGGCCGGCAAGCAGCCCTGCACCCCGGGCGTTGAGGTGGTTGAAATCCTTGTAGTACGAATGCAGGTCGCCGATCAGGCATTGCCTGTCCTTGCAGAAGGCGTCATCCAGCGTGATCAGGCTGATGTGTTGCGATTGGCTGGCGCGCAGGAACAGCTGGCGGGTGAAACGCTGCAACAGGTCGTGTTTTTCGACCGGCACCGACAGTTCGCTGACCCGCTGTAATGCCTGCGCATCGCTGTCCGAAGCATCCCGCGCCAGGCGGTAATAAAGACTTTCAGGGTTGATCATTTGCTGCGGTACCTGCGCAACGATGAACAGCTCGGCGCCGATACTGCGGTAGGCCTCGATCGTGTGTTCAAGCGCCCGGCTGAATACCCTGCGCGAGGTTTCCCGGCTTTTCTGCGGATCGGCGCGTGAGGTCAGGAAATATTTGCTCATCGCCCTCTCGCTGTAATCGTCGCCGGTATACAGCGTCCAGCGCGCCACCAGCACGACCTTCTTGATCCGCTGCTGTTTCACGTATTCGAACTCCCGATCGGCCAGCGCTTCGCAGACCCCCGCAGCATAGTTACCGTTGGCCACGTCCACGCCGAGCAAGGGCAGGCAGCCGCCCAGGCCGATATGCGCGAGGGTTCTGCCCTGATCCCGAGCGGCGGCGTCGAACGTGGATAACAGCGCCTCGGAGTGGCTGTCGCCGAACAGCGCCATATCCGGCACTGCCTGACTGTCAGCGAGCCCGAACAGGCAAAAATCGACGTTACCGCCTTTGCCGGCCAAGGGCGGGTCGCATTTGTCGCGTATCAACGGATCGGCGAATGCCTGATGCAGCTCCGGGTCGACAGCGAAGCGCTGGGGAAAGCCGTTATTCACATAGCCGACCAGCCCCAGCGCGATAAACAGCGTTGAGGCAGCGCCTGCCGTGGTGAAAATCTGACGGCGATTGAAGGTGCCCGCCTTGCGAAACGGCTGCTCGACGAAACGCCAGCTCAACCAGGCCAGCATCAGAGACACAAGGGCAAGCGCCAGCATGAGCAGCAGGCCCGGTTCATTCAGCTTGTACTGGCGGGCGAAGGCAAAAACGGGCTGATGCCACAGGTAGGCGCTGTAGCTGAGCATGCCGATCGTGACCGGCACACGTGTACTCAGCGCGCTTCCAACCCAGGTTTTGCCATGCGCGAAGACGATGACCAACACCGCACCCAGCACGGGCACCAGTGCATTAAGGCCGGGGAAGGGCGTGCTGCTGTCGAAACCGACCACGGCATAACCGATCAGCAAAATCCCCAACGCCGCTGCCGTCTGATCGATAACGCTAGCACCCCCGGTGTTGCGCGGTCGCCAGGCAAAGTAGAAGGCTATGAATGAGCCCGCCAGCAATTCCCAGGCGCGTGCCGGCAGCAGATAAAACGCGTTGCTGGTGTCTTGATGGGCGCTCGGTTGCGCCATCGCCAGGCTGGCCAGGGCGACGACCATCAGCAGCCCAATCAGCCTCCTGCGGCCCAAGCCCCAAGTCAGCATCAAGAGCAGTGGGAAGAACAGGTAATACTGTTCCTCCACCGCGAGCGTCCAGGTGTGCAACAACGGTTTGAGTTCTGCCGTGGCGTCGAAATAGCCACTTTCCAGCCAGAACAGCACGTTGGATGAGAAGGTCGGCACCGCCACCAGACTCTTGGCGAAGTATTTCAGGTCAGACGGATCGAGCGTCAACCACGCGACAGGCAGGCAGATCAGCATCATCACGAACAGCGCAGGCAGGATGCGCCGCGCGCGTCGTTCGTAGAAGTAGATCAGCGAGAAACGCCCTTTGATCTTCTCCGCGATGATGATCGACGTGATCAGATAGCCGGAAATCACGAAAAAGATATCGACGCCCACGAATCCGCCGCTGAACAGCGGCAAGCCCGCGTGGAACAGAATGACCGGGATGACTGCGAGCGCGCGCAGACCATCGATCTCGGGCCGATAGCCGAGTGCCGGGTTGTGAGGCATGCCCATGTGATGTGCTCAGTGCAGTAAGTGGCAAGAGACGGTAAGTGCACGCTGCAATAGCTACCGCCAACGCGAGGCGCAGGGGTCGTGTAGGGAGAGGTCGAAGAGGAGTTGCAGGACAGAGCGTGCTGTATTTTTTAGTTCAGGTCTTCGCTTCTGTCCAATGACTGAAGCAGGTTTATGACGACAGATCAGTCTCTTCCCACCTGAAACAGGAAAAGCCCTTTATAATGCATGGTTTTACCCTCCTCGATGCGAGAACCATTGTGAGCTTACCGTCCTGCCCGAAATGCAATTCCGAATACACCTACGAAGACGGCAGCCTGCTGATCTGCCCGGAATGCGCCCATGAATGGTCTGCCGACGCCGCTGGCGCCGATGCATCCGACGACGTGAAAGTCATCAAGGATTCAACGGGCAACGTGCTGCAGGACGGCGACACCGTCACGGTGATCAAGGACTTGAAAGTCAAAGGCTCCTCGCTGGTGGTCAAGGTCGGCACCAAGGTCAAGAACATCCGCCTGGTCGATGGCGACCATGACATCGATTGCAAGATCGACGGCATCGGCGCGATGAAACTGAAGTCGGAGTTCGTCCGCAAAGTTTGATTCTGTCGGGCAATGGCTTTAGCTTGAACGCCTCGCCGGTCCTTCGATTGGCGGGGCGTTCATGTTTCCGGGCGCGCCAGGGCTGTTTTTCCTGAACAGGTGAATACTGTGCCGAGTACCCCCGCCCCGTATCTGAAACCCGATGAATGTGTCGTGCTGTTTGATGGCGTCTGCAAACTGTGCAATGGCGTGGTTAAGTTTCTGATTCGCCATGATCCGCATCAGCGTCTGCGCTTGGCCGCCGTGCAGTCGGAGCAAGGGCAGGCATTGCTGAAGTGGGCCGGGCTGCCACTCGACGATTTTCATACCATCGCGGTCATCGTCAACAATCGGGTGTTCGTACGCTCGGATGCCTTTCTGCACATCATGGGGCTGTTGCCTGCGCCGTGGCCGCTGCTCAAAGTGCTGGGGATTTTTCCACGCTTTCTAAGGGACTGGGCCTACAACCGTATCGCGCTCAACCGATATCGCCTGTTCGGGCGCTATGATCACTGCCTGTTGCCGTCGCCTGAGGACCGGCAGCGCTTCCTTGACGGCTGACGACCGGCGGTCATTTGTAAAGTCTGTTATGAGTGCACGGGTTGTGATCCACTCTGGCGGTCCGTAGAATTCGTGTCATCTGGCTTCACTCCCCATATCCACAATAATCCACTTTGCACACTGCGCCCGATTCAGAAGGTCGAGCGGAGCGTTTTTGCGTTGGTTTTTCAGTGGGGCGAGCCGCCGTCTTCCATACAGGTGTCAGGCGTGCGTGTTCACGCGTGGCGATCGGCCTTCGGGTCGGAACATTTTCAGGGCGTTGTGATTCTTGATAACTTCACCTCCAAACGAGCAGGCAGGTAGCTGGCTTGGCGTATTCGCGCTGGCCTTGGCGGCCTTCATTTTCAATACCACCGAGTTCGTGCCGATCGGTCTGCTGAGTAACATCGGCCAGAGCTTCGAAATGACCCCGGCCCAGGTCGGGTTGATGCTCACGATCTATGCCTGGGTCGTGTCGCTGATGTCGTTGCCGATGATGCTGGCGACGCGCAACATCGAGCGCCGCAAGTTGCTGATGTTCGTGTTCGGCCTGTTTGTGGTCAGCCACGTGCTCTCGGCAATCTCCCCCAGCTTCGCGATCCTGCTGGTGAGTCGGGTCGGTATCGCCTTTGCACATGCGGTGTTCTGGTCGGTCACGGCGTCGCTGGCCGTGCGCATCGCGCCGCCTGGCAAGCAGGTCCAGGCGCTGGGCCTGCTGGCGACCGGTACGTCGCTGGCGATGGTGCTGGGTATTCCGCTGGGCCGCGTGCTGGGTGAAGCACTGGGCTGGCGGACTACCTTTCTGGGCATCGCCGGCATCGCTGCGCTGGTAGTCTTCCTGTTGGCTCGCGCGCTGCCTTTGCTGCCCAGCCAGAACTCCGGCTCGTTGCGCAGCCTGCCGATCCTGTTCAAGCGCCCACGGTTGATGGCTATCTACCTGCTGACGGCGATTGTGGTGACCGCTCATTTCACCGCCTACAGCTATATCGAGCCGTTCACTCAGACTGTGTCTCGACTCAGCGGCGAAATGACCACGATCCTGCTGCTGGTCTTTGGCGGTGCCGGGATCATGGGCTCGATCATCTTCAGCCTGTTCAGCGACCGCTTCCCGAACGGACTGTTGATCACCGCCATTGGTACGCTGACCGTTTGCCTGCTGATGCTGTTGCCCCTCTCCGGTGACGCCGTGACGCTCGGCACGCTGACCATTATCTGGGGCATTGCGATCATGTGCTTCGGCCTGACCCTGCAGGCGCGCGTGCTGTCGCTGGCACCCGATGCAACCGATGTGGCGATGGCGCTGTTCTCGGGCATCTTCAATATTGGTATTGGCGGCGGCGCGCTGCTCGGCAGTGTGGTCAGCAGCCATCTCGGGGTTGCCAATGTCGGTATCGTCGGCGGCCTGCTGGCCCTCGGCGGGCTGGGGTTCTGCTGCTATACAACGCATCACTTCGGCAAGGTCCGGCCAGCTGCCGAGATGCAGGCCGAGAGCAAATAGGTCGCGCATAAAAAAGCTCGCTGACCGCGCAATGCGTTCAGCGAGCTTTTTGGTCTGACTTGAGTGTCAGGCTTTAAGCCGACCCAGCCACTCCAGCGACGTTCTCCAGATACAAATCCCCAGGAAATACGCCGACATCGCCAGCCACAGCCCCATGACCACCGGGCCATTGTGCGGGTGGTTGATGATCAGCAGTGCGCTGGACAGCAACCATACGGTGGTCACAGCGATATTGATCGGCATAAAGCGGCGCACGCGGAACGGGTGCAGGAACTTCATGCGGGTCAGGGTCAGCAGCGCAAGAGCGATGATGGTGATGAACGTCAGCCAGGGCGCAGGTGACAGAATGTAGAGGCACAGTGCAACGACGTTCCAGGCAGCGGGGAAGCCCTGAAAGTAGTTGTCCTTGCTTTTCATGTCGACGTTGCAGAAGCAGAACAGCGACGAAACCAGAATGACCGAGACGCTCAGCAGCAGCGTGTAATCCGGTACCGGTATATAGCGGTAGATGAACAGTGCCGGGATGAACACGTAGGTCAGGTAGTCGATGACCAGATCCAGTACCGAGCCATCGAAGTGCGGCAGGACCGACGTGGTGTTGACCTTGCGAGCCAGTGAGCCGTCGACTCCATCCACGATCAGGGCCGCGCCCAGCCACAACAGGCAGGCTTTGGGTTCATTGTTGAACAAGGCAATGGTCGCCAGGAACGCAAGGACTACGCCGGTGGCGGTGAAGCCATGCGCCCCCCATGCGTTGAGTCTGGCTATGCGTTGATTGGTTATCACGGGGGCGCTCTCCAGGAAATAATGCTTGCCAGGGTGTGCCGCAACCTGACCGGTAGCAACTATCGACCCGGCAATTGCCGATAAGTTTAGCGGTGACTCTCCCTTGTTTTCCGGTTGTTTTCCATAAAGCCACGCTCTGGGTCAGATCGCTGGTCTCTGTATTCTTCCGGTTCGACGAAACAGGTAGGCGGGTCACCGTTGGCATTGAGTTGGTTGATCAGGGTCGGCTGGCCCTGTTCGTTGAACAGTACCTGCCCGACACCTGCCGAGTTCCATAAGCGTTCACCGGCCTTGCTGTGCTCGGGCGTGCGCGGAACAACCTTCATCAGGCGGCGCTTGGTGAACCAGTTAAGAGGTGAGCGGGGAGAGTATAACCAGCGATTCAGCCGATCAAAAGTGTCCAGCAGACGACGGGGGAATTCATTCTTGATACCACTGCTGGTGATTTGCCAGATATGAGGCCCGCCACTGCGCTGGCGAATCAGGATTTCGTAGACGAACGAGTAATGCACATCGCCCGACAGGATCACGTAATTGCCCGGTGTTCTGGAATGGCGAAAGATGTTCAGAATGACGTTGGCGGCGCCACGGTGCGCCATCCAGTTTTCCGCATCGACCAGCAACGGATAGCCGCACCAACTGAATATCCGTTGTATGGCCTCGATCAACTTGACGCCGAACACGGGGGCAGGTGAGACGATAATCGCTGATTTATGGTCGATCAGCTCCTGTTGCAGTTCACTGAGCGCTTCCCAGTCGAGCAGGCCGGACGGGTGGTTGAAGTTCGACTCGCTGCGCCAGCGCCGGGTGCGGGTATCCAGTACCACCAGTGCCGGGCTGGTGGGTAACACGTAATGCCATTGCTGAAACTTCAACAGCTGATCAATCAGCTGGTCCTGGGCCTGGCTGTCCAGCCAGTTGTCGTTCGACACGGCCTCGGTGCTCAGTGCGTGAGCCTGCCTGACCAGCCCGTTGAGCGCATCCGGGTTATTCCCCCAGCCCTGGCAAAGCAGATAGGCGAGCAGGGCGTTACCGATGATGCGTTTGGAGAATGGGTGGCCGTAAGCCGTTTGCTCCCAGTTCGCCGACAGGTTCCAGTCATCGGTGATGTCGTGGTCGTCGAAAATCATCATGCACGGCAGATGCGCCATCGCCCGCGCTACGCCGCCCAGGCCCTCGGCAAACGCCTCGACCACTTGCTGCTCCCTGGCGTAGCGTTCGACTTCCCCGTCTTCCAGCCGCGGCCTGCCGGGTTCGATCAGGGTCCAGGGCGTGGGTGACCAGACCAGCAGGTACATCGCCATGACTTCCGCCAGGGTAACCAGATGGTTATCCGCTGTGCTGCTGGTGAATACCGGCTTGCTGGTGCCGCCAAAAAAACGCTCGCGCAGCGTGTCGTTGCTTTTCAGGGCCGGCAGCAGGTCGGCACGCTGGTAATAGCTGGCCGGATGCGCATAGAGACGAGGGCTGTCATCGACGATGGCACCGTCGAGTCGCTCGTCGAACAACCCCAGCCGCTCGATCAGCACATGGATGGCGCGCAGCATCGGCCCGGCGACATCGTCGGCGTAGATCTGATCGCCGCTCATCATCAACAGCGCAGGGCGTTGCAGCGGCTCCTTGACGTCGGCCAGCAGGCGGTCCACGCACAGCAGACCCTCGGCCGCGCTGTGGTGCGGCTTGCGGCACGAGCCATGCAAAAGGTGATCAATGCTGCTGCGCACCACGAAGTTCGGGTAGCGGTTGCCCTCGTACAGCAGGTGCGGCGCCCACTCGGCAATGCCGCCTTCGCCTTCCACCAGCAGGTCGTACTCGATCCAGGTGTCGCGGGGCAGTTCGGCTTCCAGTTGCAGATCGATCAGGTGAATGAACGCTTGGCGCCCGACTGCGATGACCTGGCATTGCCGGTCGTCGAGTACGTAATCGTTGAAGCCCGCCGTGGGGGCATCGGTAGCGGCATGGCGCAGGCGCACTGTCAGGCGCAACGGACGAGACCCTGCCAGCCACAACACCAGGCGGCCGGCTTCCTGACGGCGCAACAGCGGGCCGGCAAGGATGGACGGTAAGGAAGTGAGTTGTTCGATGGAAGAAGCAGACATCCTGACTCATGACTCTGGCGGGACACAGGCGGGAATGGTAACGCAACGGGCCTGGAAAGTTCTTGTTACACCACGCGAGCGCGTGTTTCCGGACATTGCAGGCATGCGAGGCGGCCCGCTCGACCATGTCCGTATGAAGACTTTGTTAACCGTCTGCAGAGTGCGCTGAAAATGCCGATACATGACTATGCAACAGGCATCTGAATTCCATAAAGTTTTTATGGCGTTGTGCCATATTTGCTCATGAGGGTTTCAGCTATGAAATGGTTCTACAACGCGAGGCTGTCGGCCAAGCTTTTTATGTCTTTTGCGTTATGTGCGCTTTTCACCCTAGGGGTAGGCGTAATAGGCAGTCGCGGCATCAGTGCCTTGTCCGTCAGTCTGGATAACGTGTTTACCAACAGCCTGCTGTCGGTTACAAAAACCGGCGAGGTCAAGGCCTCGGTCATTGCTCAGAACCGTGATCTTTATCGTTTATTGGCCGCCATGGCAGGCAATGCCCCGCAAAGCGTCAAGGACGATATTCTCGCGAGCATGACCGTTAACAGGACTCAGGCTGAAAAAAGCTACGCCACCTACCGGGCTACGCCACCTACCGGGCTACGCCGCTTGACGATGACGAGCGCGCCGCCGGTGATCAGATGGACAGAGACTGGCCTGGCTATCAGGCACTCATCGAGCAGGCCAAAGGCACTGCCCTGTCCGGTGACATTGCGGGTGCGAGAGCGATCATCGACGGTGATGTACGCAGCGGTTACCTGAAGGTCATGGATCAGCTGACCACCATCGTCAACTCCAATAATCGTCAGGCGGGGGAGGCCGCTGTCGCTTCCGACCAGACACAGGACGCTGCGCAACGAAACCTGTACATCGGCATTGGTTTGTCATTCTTGGCCGCGTTTGTGATGGGTCTGTTCATAAGTCGCGCCATCAGCACGCCAATCAATACGGCAGTGACCAATGCCCGGCGAATTGCCAGCGGTGATCTGACCCTGCCGATTACCAGCCAATATCACGACGAAGCCGGCATGATGCTGGTTGCCCTGAGCGATATGCAGGACAACCTGAAAAGCACGATCGGGCAAATATCCAGCGCCGCCGACCAGTTGGCCTCGGCCGCTGAAGAGCTGAATGCGGTGACTGAAGAAAGCAGTCGCGGTCTGATCCGTCAGAACGATGAGATTCAGCAGGCCGCTACGGCGGTGAACGAGATGACCGCTGCGGTCGAAGAGGTCGCGCGTAACGCCATGTCGACGTCGGAAGCGTCCCGACAGACCAGCACCGACGCGGCTGCCGGTCGTGATCAGGCCCGTGATGCCGTGAATGCGATCAATACCGTCAGTGCCGAGATCAGCAGTTCGACCACGATGGTCGAAGAACTCGCCGGACGCGTTCGTGAGATCGGGCAGGTGCTGGACGTGATCCGTGGGATCGCCGAGCAGACCAACCTGCTGGCCCTCAACGCCGCCATCGAGGCTGCGCGTGCAGGCGAGCAGGGGCGCGGCTTCGCTGTGGTCGCGGACGAAGTACGGGCGCTGGCCGCTCGAACCCAGGCATCCACTGGCGAAATCGAAACCATGATCGGCAGTGTCCAGGCCAGTGCCGATCAGGCCGTGCGGGCCATGGGCAACAGCCGCACGCTGGCCAGCAACACGCAAACCCTGGCTGAGGCCACGGGGCAGTCGCTGGAGCGCATTGCGCAGAGCATCGCCGAGATCAACGACCGCAACATGTTGATTGCGACGGCCTCCGAAGAGCAGTCCCACGTTGCGCGCGAAGTGGATCGCAACCTGGTCAACATTCAGGACCTTTCCACCCAGACCGCCGCAGGTGCGCACCAGACCAGTGCTTCAAGCCAGGAGCTGTCGCGTCTGGCCATTTCCTTCAACAATCTGGTAGGCAAGTTCAAGGTCTGACGCAAGCATCAGGCCATTGTGTTCGGCAGGCGCTTCTGGAAAAAGAAGCGCTTGTTGCCAGGCGGATAGTCGTCAATCTGGCCGAACTCGGTGTAACCGTGGCGACGATAGAAGTCGGGGGCCTGGAAGTCGAAGGTGTCCAGCCAGATTCCCGTGCAGCCCTTTTCAACCGCCAGATCCTCGGCCATCTGCATCAGACGCGAGCCCATGCCTTGCCCACGGGCTTGTTCCGGCACGACCAGCAGCTCGATGAACAGCCACTCATAAAGAATACGAGCGTGCAGGCCGCCGAGGACTTCCCGGGTTTGATCATCGCGAATGAACATCGCCACTTTCCCGGACTTGCCGTCGCCCGCCTGCTCGGCGTTGAACCGTTTCAGTGGTTCCAGAATCGCCAGACGATCCTCTTCCGTAGGGTTGGTGTTGACGTCAATGTGAATGCTCATGCGATGGCTCCCAGCCTTGGTGTGCGCCGAGATTAAAGTGGCAGGGGCGTGGCGTAAAGCAGGATCCTGCGGTGTTTCATTTCACGCAAAGCACACGCAATTACGTCCGGCGCGCTTGGCCGCGTAGAGGGCATTGTCAGCCGCACCAATCAGGTTCTCGGCGCTGGTCAGGGGCGCTGTCGCACACGCCACGCCGAGGCTGATGGTGACCAGCGCGTTTTCGCCCAGCACCGGGTGCGGCAATTTAAGCTCGGCAACAGCGCTCTGCAGGGCCGCGGCCACTTCTCTGGCCTGCACGGCATCGCCGATCATCAGCACCAGAACCTCTTCGCCGCCGAACCGGAACGCCACAGCGCCATGCTCATGCGCGCTTTGCTGGATTTTCTGACAAAGCAATCTGAGGCAGGTATCGCCTTGCGGGTGCCCGTAGTTGTCGTTGTAGGATTTGAAGTGGTCGATGTCCAGCAGGATGGTCGCCACGTTCGCCGGCGTATTGCGAGCGTGCTCCCAGACGGAGGTCATCACTTCATCCTGGTAGTGTCGATTGAACAGCCGGGTCAGCCCATCGGTACGCGCGAACTCCATCAATTGCACTTGAAGCAGGCGCCCGCGGAGCGCAAACAGGTAGCTCATGCGGCTTGCCCGCTCCAGAAAGTAGGAGGCCATCAGCAGCAGTGCTACCGTCGAGACGAACAACACGGCGTTGGCCTGCCAGATCACGAAGTCGGCGAAGTCGGCAATGTAGGTAGTCACCAACTGGATGATCAGCATGCATGACATGGCGACAGCGGCATGACGCAACGGCAATTGCTGGATCATGGTGCAGTAGACCATGATCAACAGCATGCCGAGTTGATAAAAGATCTGATAAGGGCTGTCGCTGTGAATCATGACCAGCAATGGCATGAGCGAGCACACGACCGTGGCGAATGCAGCGATGGTTTCCATCGCCCAGCGCGTGGTAACGCGTTGAGCCAGTATCAATAGCGCGATAAACATCGGCGTCATCAGGCACAGACGGCCCACGGCTACATAGAAAAACACATCCCGCAGTATCAACCAGTCACTGATCAGGAACAGGTTGTAGATCAGACTGCCGCCAATCCCTACCGCCGTCAGGAACTCGCGCCGCGGTAGCCGGGTTTCTTCCTGATAGCGTTGCTCAAGAACACGGCTGAAGCGTAACGAGCCAACACCTGAAGTGATCGTCTGCTCGACCTCGGCAAGGAGTTGCGCATCGTCAAGATTGGGACGTTCAAGGGCAGAAACAAGCATGTGACACCGGGACATTAACATCGAGAGACATAGGACATCACAGGTGATGTCTTAGTGCCATCAATGTATCGTGTCACTCTCCCAAAGTCGACCGGTGGTGGCTGTTGCCTACGTGGGTAAAGCTTCTACTGTGTCCTGCACCTTAGATCATCGATGTCCTGGGGATTTTGCAGGAGGGCGGTGAGTTTCTCTTGGCGACACCCTCCGGCAGCCTAGGGGAGGCAGAGATGTCTGAAAAATGACTGCTTGCACTTCAGATCCCCATCTATAGTGGTCTTATGCTTCGACTCAAACAATGTGGGCTGCTTTCGAAGCAGGCGCGCCGGGATTCATGAATTTATCTCGGCATAATAAATGAAGCCAAGCGAACCCGGACCGAGCTCCTATTTATGAATACACCTGAAGAATCTGTAATTATCACGGGCATCACTGGCCAGGATGGCGCGTACTTGACTCAACTTCTGTTGGAGAAAGGGCATAAGGTTTACGGCACCTATCGCCGTACCAGCTCGGTCAATTTCTGGCGTCTCGAAGAGCTTGGCGTAGCCAGCCATCCGAATCTGCACCTTGTTGAACATGACCTGACTGATCTGAGTGCCAGCATTCGCTTGTTGCAAAAAGCCGAACCCACTCAGATTTACAACCTGGCGGCGCAGAGTTTTGTCGGCGTTTCCTTCGACCAACCGATAACGACTGCCGAAATTACCGGCTTGGGTGCAGTCAACCTGCTCGAAGCGATACGCATCGTGAACCCGAAGATACGCTTTTATCAGGCATCGACTTCCGAAATGTTCGGCAAGGTGCAAGAAGTCCCACAGGTCGAAAGCACGTCGTTCTATCCGCGCAGTCCTTATGGCGTCGCCAAGCTTTATGCGCACTGGATGACGGTCAACTATCGAGAGTCCTATGGGATTTTTGGCGCCAGCGGCATTTTGTTCAACCATGAGTCTCCGCTGCGCGGCAAAGAGTTTGTCACCCGCAAAATAACTGATTCTGCCGCACGCATTTCACTGGGTATGTCGCAACTTCTGGAGTTAGGCAATCTGGACGCCAAGCGTGACTGGGGGTTTGCCAAAGAGTATGTGGAAGGCATGTGGCGCATGTTGCAGGCCGACGAGCCCGACTCATTTGTACTGGCGACCCACAGATCCGAAACGGTTCGTGACTTTGTGGCCATGGCGTTCAAGGCTGTCGACATAGATCTGGAATGGAAAGGCAGCGCGGAGAACGAGCGGGGCATCAATGTGGCGACGGGCGAGACCCTCGTCCAGGTCAATCCCAGGTTCTACCGTCCCTCTGAAGTCGAGTTGCTGATAGGCAATCCTGAGAAAGCCAGGCAGGTGCTTGGTTGGGAGGCAAGTACTAACCTTGAGCAGCTTTGTCGGTTGATGGTGGACGCAGATCTGAAGCGTAATCAGCAAGGGACATCGTTCTGATCAACCCTTTCCATACTGTCCGACTCAAGCCTCGGGTGCTAACGGGTATAACGTCACTTGCACCGAGGCCTGATCGCTCAAACCATCTCAGCTACTTCATTGCGCCAGTAATTCAATAGCGTTGCCAGCGTATCCCGCAGCGTCGTAGTAGGCTCCCAGTCAGTCGCTCTGCGGATAGCGGAGTTATCGCCGAACGCGCTGGGTATATCGGACGGCCGCATTCTGTCAGGATCGTTGACCACCTCTATCGTGCTTGAGCTCAGTGCCGTGAGTTGGTTGAGTATGGCCTCGATACGTATGGGCTCGCCACGGCAAATATTCAGGCACCGAGCGTAGGTTTGCTGCGTGTCGGCCATTTTCAACAGGGCGATGTACGCATCGCACACATCACTGACATCGAGAAAGTCTCGCTCTGCTTGCAAATTTCCAACTTTTAATTGCGGTGCCTGCCTGCCTGCTTCTATCAAGGCAATCTGACGAGCAAATGAGGCCGTTGCAAAGTCAGCTGATTGCCCGGCGCCAATATGATTGAAAGGGCGTACGACGATACCCCTCTGTCCGCGACGAAAGTTTTCGTGGAAGGCCGTTTCAGCAGCAAGTTTGCTGGCGGCATACGGGTTCATAGGCCTGCATACGCTGTTTTCGTCGAGGGCAATACCCTGCTTGAATGCCTCGCCGTAGACCTCCGATGAGCTCACAAACAGCACAAATGCCTGTGGACTCTGGCGTTGCAATGCCTGCAGAAGGTTCATACTGCCCATGACATTGGTTTGCCAGGTCATCAAGGGGTCCTCGAAACTGGCGGGTACGTGAGTGATTGCAGCCAAATGTACAACATGAGTGAGGTTTGATCGGGACACCGCACGCTCTAAGCCAGAGGCATCGCGAATGTCGCAATGCAGCGATTCGGCGGCACAAGCGGACTCAGGAGACTCAGGGCTCACCAATGCAACTACATGATGTCCTGCCTGCTGTAGCTTGCGACACAGCATCTGCCCGACGAAACCGTTTGCACCAGTGATCAGAATGCGTTGCATCGTGTGGCCTCCTCGTGGGACGTGCTGCAAGTAAATGAGTTTAGCAAGGGCGGGTCGATCCGTTTGACCTGCTGCGCATGCCCTTTGTTTCGCCTCAAGGCGCTGTTCAGCAGCCTGACATATTCAAGGGTGTTTGCAGTTAAAGCCCGCACGCACCAAGACAACATAACCCAACCCATCCTGCCACCATCAGACGAAATGCCTTAATCCCGTCTACGCTTGTGTCGATATATACGTACAACCTCACTATGGGTGCCGTCATGTTCAACGCTCGCTTGAAAAAGGAATTACAGGCACAAAAGGCCGAGTTATCCATGTACCGACAGATGCAGAAAGGGATGGATGCGCAAATGGTCTGTCTGACTCTGGACGCCAGCCACCACATCGTCCACGCCAATGAAAACTTTCTCAATGCGCTTGGCTATTCGCTGGAGCAACTGCAGGGCAAGGATCTCGATCACTTGGTGCCTACTTACGTCAAACAGCTGGATTGCTACCGCAGTCTCAAAGTGGCGGTGCAGAAGGGCGAGTCGGTCATCGACAGGTACCGTTTTCTGCATGCCGATGGCCGGCTGGTGTGGATTCGCGCCCTCTGGCAGCCAGTGCTGGATGAGCAAGGCAGGCTGATGACGTTGCAATGCTACGGTTCGGACATCACCCAGATCGTCGAAACGGCTGCCGAGAACTCCGCGTTCATCCAGGCGCTGTTACGCTCGACCGCCGTGATCGAGTTCGACCTCAGCGGCCAGGTATTGACCGCCAACGATCAGTTCCTGCGCGGCATGGGTTATAACCTGGCGCAGATCAAGGGCAAGCATCACAGCATCTTCTGCGATCCTGCGGAAACCTCTCAGGCGTCGTACCGGGAATTCTGGGCGATGCTCAACCGTGGCGAGTTCGTGGCCGGGCGCTTCAAGCGTCTCGACAGCAACGGGCGTGAGGTCTGGCTGGAAGCAACCTACAACCCGGTCCACGATGCTCAGGGCAAACTTTACAAGGTGGTCAAGTTCGCCACGATGGTGACCGACCAGGTGGCCCGCGAAGAAGAAGTCAGTCAGGCCGCCAGCGTGGCGTTTGAAATCTCCCAGCAGACCGACGTCAGCGCCCAGCGCGGCGCGGACGTGGTGCAAAACACTGTAAAGACCATGCGCAAGATCTCCGAAGAGATGCAGTCAGCCTCCTCGGGCATCGAAGCGCTGGGCAAGCAGTCATTGCTGATCAATTCCATCGTGCAGACCATTGGCGGCATCGCCCAGCAGACCAACCTGCTGGCGCTCAACGCTGCCATCGAGGCCGCACGTGCCGGTGAGCAGGGCCGGGGCTTTGCCGTGGTGGCTGACGAAGTCCGCCAACTGGCAGGCCGCACCAGCGCCGCAACCGAAGAAATCGTCAGCGTCGTGCAGCAAAACCAGTCGCTGGCCGATGAGGCAGTGCGCGGCATGGCCAACAGCCGCACCCAAGCGGAGCAGGGCCTGGTGCTGGCCAACGAGGCCGGTGCCGTGATCGTCGAGATTCAGGAAGGAGCCAAACAGGTGGTGGGTGCCGTGGGGCGGTTTGCCAATCAGTTGAAGTAGTCTTTCTGGTTTCGCGGACTCTGTGGTGTGTTGTGCGGTGTGGAAATGGCCGGTCCTTGCAGTCTGGCCATCCACCTCTGCGCCTCGTCGCGCAATCAAGATCGGACGCTAAGCATCCTGAACGGCATGCCAACGCATGGGCACGAGACGCCTATCACCCTACTTGTCGACAGCCTCTACCGAGCAGTCAGCGCCGAATAGCTGTTCATCAGGTTGCGGTAGTTCGGGATGCGCTCGGAAAGCAGGTTACCCAGTCCTTCGATATCGTTACGCCAGTCGCCCTGCAGCTCACAGGCCACCGAGAACCAGTTCATCAGTTGCGCACCTGCCTGCGTCATGCGCGACCACGCGGCTTGTTGAACCGTGGTGTTGAAGGTGCCGGAGGCATCGGTGACCACGAATACTTCAAACCCTTCAGCCAATGCCGACAGGGTCGGAAAGGTCACGCACACATCGGTCACTACCCCGGCAATGATCAACTGTTTTCGGCCGGTCGCCTTGATGGCCTTTACAAAGTCTTCGTTATCCCAGGCGTTGATCTGACCCGGCCGGGCAATGTACGGCGCATCGGGAAACATTGTCTTGAGTTCCGGAACCAGCGGGCCGTTGGGGCCTTGTTCAAAACTGGTGGTGAGAATGGTCGGCAGTTCGAAGAAGCGGGCCAGGTCAGCCAGGGCCAGAACATTGTTCTTGAACTCGTTCGGCGAGAAGTCCTGCACCAGCGAGATCAGGCCTGTCTGATGATCGATTAGCAAAACGATGGCGTCATCTTTGTTCAGGCGGTTGTAGGTGGTGTGGGTCATGGTCAAGTCCTTTCGTTTGGGTAGGTGAGGTCTGGCGTGCAACATGGGCTCAGGTTAGTAGCTCACCGGAAAGGGAAAAAGCGCCTGAAGCGGGTTTTACTGTCTCTTCACAGTGGACAATTTTGTCCACAATATGGCCAATCCAAAACGTCGCCTACCCGGCAACAGCCCCCGTCTTGCCAGCCTCCACCACAAAGCGCTTGAGCGTCGACACGTTCGCCGCAGGGTCCAGCACATCCGACACCACTTGAAAGCGGGTCTGCATATGCTGTTCGTTCAGGTCCACTGCCACATAGCCGCGCTGACGGCTGTCGAAGAACTTCACGTGTGGGTTGAGGCCGAGAATGCTGTTGAAGGCGTCGAACGGTGGTCCGCTGGAGGTTACCGAGGTGCCGACGAATTCGGTGGCGACGATGGCTGAATCCGGATTGCCTGCCTCGGCGTGCAGGTCGGTGGTCCAGAACGAATGGATATCGCCACCCCAGAACACCGGGTTGCGGGTCTGGTGGCGTTGCAGGGATGCCAGCATGCGCTCGCGGGTCGCCGCGTAGCCGTCCCAGCCGTCGGTCCAGTGGCCCAGCGCCTGGGTTTTGAGATTGCGCTGTTCCAGTGGAGCGACCAGCAAGTCCTGGGCAATGACATTCCATTGCCCAGGTGATTCAGCGAAGCTGCGGTCCAGCCAGGCTTCCTGCTCCCAGCCGAGCATGGTGCGTTTGGGGTCACTCAGATCCGGACAGTCGCTGGGCGCTACGTAGCCTCGACGGCTGCCGTTGGCCTGGATGCACGCCTGTTCGGAACGATACTGCCGACCGTCCAGCACATGAAAGCGTGCCAGGCGGCCATAGTCCAGGTTCCGGTAAATACGCATGTCCGGTCCTTTGGGCAGGCTGCTGGCGCGCAAGGGCATGTGCTCGTAAAACGCCTGATAAGCGGCGGCTCTGCGACGTAGAAAACTGTCCACCGGAACGTTCGGGTCCTGGGACCACTGCGCGGCGTAGTCATTCTGTACTTCGTGATCATCCCAGGTGGCCACGCTCGGCGCACAGGCATGCAGCGCTTGCAGGTCGGGGTCGGTCTTGTACTGAGCGTAGCGATTACGATAGCCCGCCAGGTCCATGGGATCAGGTGCAGCGTGGTGACGCGGGAACCGAGGGTTTTCCGGGGATATGTTCATCTCATAAATGTAGTCGCCAAGAAAGAACACCAGATCCGGGCGCTCTGCCGCCAGGTGTCGATAGGCGCTGAAATACCCGGCCTCCCAGTGCGAACACGACACGAAGCCGAACCGCGCCGAGACCATGGCACTTGCCAGCGGAGCAGTACAGGCCTGCCCGACAGCGCTTTGCGCCCCCAGGCTCTCGAACTGATACCAATACGGGCGTCCTGGCTGCAAGCCGCTCACTTCAACATGCACCGAATGGGCAAGGCGCGGATGGGCGGTGGCCTGTCCTGTGCGGACTACGTGAAGCATGGCCGCATCGCTGGCGATCTTCCAGCGCACCTCGACGGGTTTGTTCAGGCCACCATCGCCCGAGGGCGTCATCACCTTGGGCGCCAGACGTGTCCATATCACGAAGCCATCCGGCAACGGCTCGCCAGATGCCACGCCGAGCGTGAATGGATAATCGACCCCCGCGCTGCGCGCAAATGGACTGAGGATCGACAGCAATGTTGCACCGGCGACTCCGGTAATGATGCGTCGACGATCCGGATTGAAGTCGGTCATGACGTAGCCTCCGACGATGCGTATTCCGAGCGCAACAGTCCGAACAGCAACATGTTCTTGAACACACCGTTTTTCAGAAATGCCTCTCTGGTACAGCCCTCATACGATAACCCGCACTTCTCCAGGACCCTGGCGCTGGCCGGGTTGTCGCTGAAGCACTGGCCGGCGATGCGGTTGAGGTTCATGTCCGTGAAGCCATGCCTCAGCAAGCCTTGAGCCGCTTCGCAGGCGTAACCCTGATTTTGATAGTGCGTTCCTGTCCAGTAACCCAGATGGCCGCTGCGATGCGGCATCGAAAGGCGCAGCGAGACGATCCCGGTCAGCTCTCCGGTTTCCTGAATGTGAACCCCGAGGCTCAACATCTGACCGGCGGTGTATTGGTCGTGGGTCTGTGCAATGAATGCCCGCGCATGCTCAAGGGTGTAGGGGCTGGGCAGTGCAGAAGTCATGGCCGCAATCGTCGGCTCGTCGGCCAGGCGTGACAAGGTGAGTGCCTGTTCCGGCTGCAACGCGGCGAGCAGCAGACGCGAGGTTCTGATAGTGGGCAGCGGGTGACTCATCCGTATTTTCCGTCGGGTTGAATGCTCAAACGCTGGCGCGTTGTTATGGCATTTCCGTGACGGCCTCAAGAATCATTTAAGTGCCATGAAATGTACAGGTAACAGCCATGTAACAGTCATGTATCGGTCTTGTAAAACTAACCGATCGGTCATGTTCGGTTGCTAGATTCTCGGCCTCTAACAAGAAAGCGAGAGGCTGGCATGAGAACGTGGGACGAACCTAAAAAGCGCAAGGCGCACATCGAACTGATCCCCATGATCGACGTGATGATGTTCCTGCTGGTCTTTTTCGTGTTGGTAAGCCTGAACGTGATTCCGGCGCTGGGGATGAAAACCCAGCTGCCGAGTGCCAGCAGTTCGCAGCAACTGAAACCGCAGAACAAATCGATCCTGACTCTGGGGCTCAACGGCGAATTACAGCTCGACGGCAAGGCGACCACGGTCGACGCCCTGGTGCCTGCCTTGAAAGCGCTGGAAAAGCCCGATACTAAAACCACGATCATCGTTAACAGTGACAAGGGCGTGGAAGTCGCTCGTCTGGTCGAGATCATGGACACCCTGCGTCTGGGTGGTTTCACGTCAGTCTCCATCGCCACGCGCAAATCCTGACCATGTATTTCCTGTTCCGTGTACGTCAGTGGCTTGGTGGCCTGCCTGCGTTGGTGGCGCTCATCGCAATCGTGATTGGTGTACAGACCCGTCCTCTGAAAATGGAGCCGGTCTACGACGAATCTGCCGTCGAGCTGGCGCTGGTCGAGCCCGAGCAGCCCCCCCCTGAGCCATTGACGCAGCCCGAATCGCCTCCGGTACAACCTGACGAGCCGCCACCTCCGCCGCCTGTAGTCGAAAGCGAAGAGGCCGAACCGGCGCCACCTCCACCGCCGCCCAAGCCCGTTCCCAAGCCAAAACCCAAGCCGGAGATCAAGCCAGAACCAAGGCCTAAGCCCTTGCCCAAACCGGCAGTGGCAAAACCCGTCGAGCCGGTTCAGGCACCCAGCAAGCCGATCGCCAGCGCCCCGGTTGCGCCGCCGTCACCGCCTGCGCCACCCGCACCGCCGAAGGTCGACACCCAGGGTATGGAAGGTGGCTACCTCAAAGGGCTGCGCAGTGAACTGGACGGTTACAAACAATACCCGACTGGCCGTCAGGCCTCACTGGAGCGTCCGAGTGGCGAGGTTGTGGTGTGGTTATTGGTCGACCGCCAGGGGCGAGTGCTGGACTCCGGCATTCAGACCCAGGCCTCCAGCATGCTGCTCAACCGCGCAGCCGCCAACAGTCTGCGACGCATCAAGCAGGTCAAGCCGTTTCCCGAGCAAGCCTTTGGTGGACGCAGCGAACAGCGCTTCACCGCCACCTTCAACTACAGCGTGCAATAGCACTGACAAGGAACAGAGTGATGAAGTTTTCCAGAATTCACCTTGCGTTGGTCGCCGCGGGCATGAGTCACGGCATGGTTATGGCCGACTCGAGTGGCAGTGATGTCGGCACCATTGGTGTGCAAGGCAAGGCGACGGTTGGGGGTGGCTACATGGTGCAGGAGGAGAGCATCAAGGCGCGTTCCACTGTCACCAAGGAAGCGCTCGACAAGCAGACGGCGACCGGGAATGCGATCGATAAGCTCAAGTACACACCGGGCCTGAATATCTCCAGCGAAGACGCCACAGGTCTTTCTGGTTTCAAATTCACCATGCGCGGGCTCAACTCCGATCAGGTCGGCATGTCGGTGGACGGTATGCCGATCAACGACTCCGGTAACTACGCGTTGTATTCCAATCTGCTGGGGGATCCGGAAAACATCGATCAGATTTTCGTGACTCAAGGCTCTGCCGAAAGTGACGGCCCGCACATCGGTTCCAGCGGCGGCAACATCGGTATCGTCACCATCCGGCCCACCAAGGAAACCGGCGCATTCGTCAAGCAGGTGGCGGGCAGCAATGGCACTTACAAGACCTTCGCACGACTCAACACCGGAGAGATCAACGGGCTGAGCAACTGGCTGTCGATGTCTCACACCGAAGGTCAGAAATGGCGCGGCGATGGCGCGGTGCGTGCCGACAAGGTTGAGTGGAACAGTTTCTTCGACATGGGCTCGGGCAATACCGCCAACCTGATCCTCAAGTACCACGAGCAGGACAACAACAGCTACAGCCAGCTCACCAAGAGTCAGTTCCAGCAAAACGGCCGCAAGTTTGACCCTTATCCTTCGACGCCAGCGCTGGGCAGCAACGGTAAACTGTCCAGCTACTACGAGTTGGCGCAGAACCCGTTCCAGACGTTCACCGGCGTGCTCAATACCCAATTCAAACTGGCCGACAACCTGTCTCTTTCCGTCATCCCCTATTATTTCTGGGGTAATGGCAGCGGCGTGAACAGTTCTTCCTATGCGCTCAACCGCGGTTCGAACCAGAACGGTGTGTTCGACCTGAGCAACCTGCCGACGGCGGCGGCTTATAACGCAGACGGATCATCGACCACTGGCGTTTATTACCGGCCGTCGCGCACCCAGACGTGGCGTCCGGGCATCACCACCAAGTTGAACTGGGACGTCAACGACGAACACAGCGTACAGGTCGGCTACTGGTATGAACGCGCGCGACAGTCGCAGACTCAGCCTTTCATCCGCCTGAAGAGCAACGGCAAGCCTGAAAGTATCCAGCCGGATTCGGACTACATGGTCGATGCCAACGGCAACGAGATCCAGGGCCGTGACCGTTATACCGTGACGCCTGCCCAAAAAGTCTGGGCTCAGGACACCTGGTATTTCGCCCCGGACTGGACGCTGGTCGGCGGTCTGGCCTACATGAATGTCGAGCGCGAAGGCACCAACCACGGCAGCCTGACCGAGCGGCCGGAAAAACGGGACCAGACCTACAACAAGCTGTTGCCGAACGTCGGCCTCAAATACCAGCTGGATGAGCGCGACCAGTTGTTCTACAGCCTGTCACGCAACATGCGCGTGCCGCAGAACTACGTTCTGTATGACCCGGGCACCGGCTCCATCGACAGCAAGCCAGAAACCAGCTGGAACCACGAACTGGGCTGGCGCTACACCGAACAGGACATGACGCTGGCGGCCACGCTGTTCTACCTGCAGTTCAAGGACCGGCAGGTGTCATCAAAAGATATCAACGGCGACTTTGCCGACATCAACGCCGGTGCAGTCGACAACAGCGGGCTGGAACTGGAGTGGAGTGGCTTGCTGCCGCACCATTTCAATTACTACACCTCGTACACCTACACCCGCGCCAAACAGAAAGATGACCTGACCGTCTTCAATAACGGCACCGCCATTGAGCTGCCCACCAGTGGCAAGCAATTTACCAACGTGCCGAAGAACATGCTGGCCGCCAACATCGGCTACGACGACGGCAGTTATTACGGGACCTTTGGCGCCAAGCTCACCAGCAAGCTGTATGGCGACCTGACCAACGACGAAAGCATTCCGGGGCGCACCATCTTCAATCTGGGCGCGGGGATCTACCTTCCGGTGGACAAGAAAATCGTCAAGGACGCCACTCTGCGTCTGAACGTCGACAACCTGTTCGACAAGGAATACCTGGACGGCGTTTACACCACCAAAACCAACGCGGGCACTTACAGCGGTTTCCGCGACGGCGACCCGGCCTACATCGTCGGGGTCGAGCGTACCGTTACCGTTTCTCTTGAAGCCAATTTCTAATCTTCATTGACCAGAGGTCCGTGCCATGGACATGAATCAGCTTCACGACATCACGTTCTATGTGATGTACGCCGCCATCGCGATAGCGATCTTTGTCGCGATCGAACGAGGCATCTACTTTGCTTACGTGCGTCGCCAGTCGCGGGCGCTGCAAACGGCACTCGGTGCTTCGGTGCACAGTGAAAAGGATCTGCCGGAGACGCTGACACGCCGGACCAGCCTGCCGCTGGAAATGGTCCTGCCGGTGCTGGCGCAAAAAAATGCGCAGGGCTCGCGCAGGGATCTGGATGATGTCATCGAAACCCAGTACCTGAGCACTCGCGCACCGCTGGCCCGCAGCCTCTGGCTGATCGAAACCATCACCACCGCTGCGCCACTGTTGGGCTTGTTGGGGACGATTCTGGGTATCATCGATACCTTCAAGGCCCTGGCCAGTGCCGGGGTATCCGATCCCGGGCAGATTTCCGCCGGTATCGGTACAGCGCTGTTCGCGACTGGGCTGGGTATCGCCATTGCCTTGTTCTGCGTGGTCTTTCACAACTACTTTCAGGACAGCCTGGAGCGCATCAACGACCAACTCAAGATCCTGCTGATCCGCGCTTCCAGCGGAGCACGTGTGCATGACGAAGCCGAGCATCCGGCTGCTTCGGCTCAACCGAAATACCGGACGGCCTGATCCACCTGGCGGCGCGTGCCTATGGCGTGCGCCATCTTGTCTGTGTCTGGCGATGAGGTTCGCAATGCCCTATTACCCTTCGTATCGTCGACTGTCCCTGAGCTACCGCGCCGTGATCGCAGCGTTACTGCTGGGCAGTTCGTGCGCGCAGGCAGATTTCGCCATTCCGGGTTTCGAGCTGGTCCACACCGTGCCGGTCGGGTCTGACCTGCAGACGCCTGACCTGCGAGCACCCGACGAGGTCTGGCGGGAGCTGTTTGACGGGGCTCGCAAGCGTATCGACATCGAACAGTTCTATGTCGCAGACCACGCAGGCTCGGTCATGGACAAGGTGCTTGAAAGCCTGACGGCAGCCGGGCAGCGCGGAGTGAAAATCCGTTTTCTGCTGGAAGAAAAAGGCCTGAAACTTTCCGACCCGCAGACCCTTGAGCGACTGCGAGCCATTCCCAATCTCACCCTGCGCGTACTGCCCTACGCAAAGCTCACGGGCAGCGGCATCATTCACGCCAAGTTTCTGGTCGTGGATGGCCGACAGGCGTTCATCGGCAGTCAGAACTTCGATTGGCGCTCACTGGAGCACATCCACGAAACCGGCCTGCGCATTGACGAGCCGACCATCGTGGGCCAGACGCAGGCCATATTCGATCAGGACTGGCTTGCCCAGGCTGCCATTACCGAGGGCAAAGCGGCTCCCGTGCCGCACCCGATCGATAGCCCATCGCCCAACGGCAACTACCTGACCGCCAGCCCGCAGCGCTATAACCCGCCAGGGGTCGTCGACTCCCAGGCCGAACTGCCGCGTTTGCTGGCGCAAGCCAAAAGCGAGGTTCGTGTCCAGTTGCTGGATTACGCGCCTCTGTCCTACGGGCCGGACAAAACCCGGCCTTACTATGCGGTCATCGATAATGCCCTGCGCAGCGCGGCCGCCCGCGGCGTGTCGATAAAGCTCATGGTGTCCGACTGGAACACCGGCATGCCCGAAGTCGCTTACCTCAAGAGCCTGGCGCTGGTGCCCAACGTGCAGGTGCGCGTCGTCACATTGCCGATGGCGGCTCAGGGTTTTATCCCCTATGCACGCGTGATCCACAGCAAGACCATGGATATTGATGATCAGGTGGCCTGGGTAGGCACCAGCAACTGGCTGGGCGGCTACCTCGATAACTCGCGCAATCTGGAAGTGGTGATGCACGACGGCTCGATGGCCAAACGCATCGGCCAGTTGCACGAGCAGCTTTGGGATGGGCCGTACGGCAAGCCCATCGACATCAATCGCGACTATCCGGAGCCGCATCCGGGCAAGCCTTGACAGTAAGCAGATGGGTAGCCGAAAGGGTAGCGTTAGTGAGGGGGCTGAAATGAGCTTGATCGTCCGTGCCATGGCAGACAGTGACTGGTCTCCGCTGGCGGAGATGTTTGAACAACCGGTATTCCGTTGGTGGACGCTTCGTATGCCGTACCAGTCAATCAACGACATAAAAAAGCTTGTTGAAAGTCGAAGTGCTTCTGGACTGTCCCTGGTTGCCGAGCGGGATGGCGTGGTTGTCGGCTGCGCCATGCTCTATCGTTTTCAGGGGCGCAGACAGCACGTAGCTGATTTCTGGATGGGGGCCGCAGACGACCATCATCGCCAGGGTATTGGTGACTTGTTATTGAACGAGCTCACTGCTACTGCCTCGCGATGGATGAATTTAAAGCGCCTGGAGCTTACTGTTTTCGTTGATAACAAGCCCGCTATCGCACTGTATGAAAAGAATGGCTTTGTCATAGAGGGGACGCACAGGAAATTCGCCTATCGAGATGGCGAATACATAGACGCTTTCAGCATGGCAGCAGTCTACTGACGTATTTTAAAAGCCCCTTTGAATGCAGCCTATCTGTTATCAGGTACAAAGGGGGGGGCGTGCCGCACCGGCGCAACGCTTACCACTCATGAGCGCTGATTTGCTCGACTCCATCTTTTCTCTTACGCAGCATCATCCAGGCTGACTTTTCAGACAAACCCTAGGCCCCTCTGCCCGCTTCAGCCACAATGACTCCTTTCACCCACCAGCCTGCTGCGGGCTGTAAAAGGATTGGTGCTACTGATGATGCTCTCTTTCAAACCATGGTTGCGGAGCCTGGCGCTGATTTTGCCACTGGCTGCGTTGCTGACCGCGTGTGACAAGTCCGACAAGCCGGTGACGCCGCCTGCGGCGCCGCACACCACTTATAGCCAGGCCGGCTGGGACGCGTTGCCAGCGGTGTCCGACGCGGATTTGCAGGCCGGTTTTGCCTCTTGGCGCAGCGCCTGTGTCCGTTTGAAAGCCGATGCGGTGTGGGGGCCGACGTGTGCGGCGGCTGTGAGTCTCGCGGCCGCACCGGATGCGGCGCAGATCCGCACCTTTTTGCAGGAGCAGTTGCAGGTCTACAGCCTGCGCGCCGATGGAGGCAGTGCCGATGGTTTGATCACCGGCTATTACGAGCCTGTTTATGCGGGCAGCCTGACCCAGACCACCACCGCCAATGTGCCGGTTTATGGCATCCCGGACGATCTGATCGTGGTCAATCTGGACAGCATTTACCCCGAGCTCAAAGGCAAGCGGCTGCGCGGTCGGCTTGAGGGGAGGGTGCTCAAGCCTTACGACGACGCTGCGACGATCAGCGCGCAAGGCTTGAACGCGCCGGTGATTGCCTGGCTGACCGACCCGATGGATCTGCAGTTCCTGCAAATTCAGGGCTCGGGGCGCGTGAGTCTGGAGGATGGCTCGCAGCTGCGTCTGGGCTACGCCGATCAGAACGGTCGCCCGTATCGCGCGATTGGTCGCTGGCTGGTAGAGCAGGGTCAGTTGAAGAAGGAAGACGTGACCATGGGCAGTATCGCCGCCTGGGCCAAGGCGCATCCGGAGCGTATCAGCGAGCTGCTGGCGAGCAATCCCAGCTACGTGTTTTTCGCCCGTAACCCCGACAGCAACGAAGGCCCGCGCGGCTCGTTGAATGTGCCGCTGACCCCCGGCTACAGCGTGGCCATCGATCGCAAGGTGATTCCGTTGGGCAGTCTGCTCTGGCTCTCCACGACGCGGCCGGATGGCAGCAGCGTGGTCCGTCCGGTCGCGGCGCAGGACACGGGCGGTGCGATTGCCGGTGAGGTACGCGCCGACCTGTTCTGGGGGACCGGCGATGAGGCGGGCAAGCTGGCTGGCGACATGAAGCAGAAAGGCAATATCTGGCTGCTGTGGCCCAAGGGCATGCCACTGCCTCAGTCCGCAGAAACAGCTCCTGCAACAACCCCGGCTCCTGCCAGCCACTGACATCCTCTCACCTCGATAGCTACCGTCCTGCTCAATGGACAGGTAGCTATCTTTTCGCACCCCGTTTTCCTTCCAAACGCATTTGAAACAGCCAAATGCACGGTTTTTCAACGCCAGAAATATGTCAAGAAAAGAACAATTTACCGTTCATCGGTAAATTGTGGACGACATATATCGGTTTCTTGACACTGTCATAATGACATTACACATTGGTATTAATGCATTTACACAGGGATCGTGCGTAGCGGCCCCTTTTGAGGTCGTTCCGGATGAATCGAGCTGACGATGTAGCCAATTTGTTTCAGCGTTTTGGCGCGAGCTCCGAGGGTTATCTGGAGATCGACGACAGCCTGGACTACCACGAAACGCCCGTAGACAGTGTCTTTCCTGCTACGCCGCCACGCGTAACCGATCAACCGGTGCCTGAGCAGACCTGTGCGGCGCAACCGGCCGAGACGCCCGACACGGCACCTGACCTTCAGATGACCCCCACAGCCAAAGGTGCAGCCTCCGGCGTCCTGGCAAATCTGCTTGCCGAGGCCGCACAGGCACGCCAGGCTGAAGCGCAGGCACGCAACAACGAAGCACTGGTCCAATCGCTGTTCAAGGGCCAGCCGCCGAGAACAGCGGCGCGCGTGATTGCGGTGGTGTCAGCCAAGGGCGGTGTGGGTAAAAGTACGCTCAGCGCGGCAATGGCCAGCCTGGTCAGAGTGCCCGGCGCGCAGACACTGGCGATCGATCTCGACCCCCAAAACGCCTTGATGCACCACCTTAATGCCAGCCCGGATGTGGCCGGCCTCGGCGGTGCCAGCCTGAGCGGCGAAAACTGGCGCACGCTGTTGCTGACCGGTTCCTGCGACACGCAGGTTTTGCCATATGGTGCGCTGCCGCTCGATGAGCGTCGTTCCCTCGAGCATTTTCAGGAAAACGATCCACACTGGCTGGTCCGTCAGATCGCCCGCATGCAGCTCGATGCCCGCGACGTGGTGATTCTCGATGTGCCGTGCGGTGACCTGCGCATGTTGCAACAGGCGCTGACTGCTGCCAGCCAGGTCCTGGTGGTGCTGACCGCCGATGCGGCGTGCTACGTGACACTGGATCAGATGCAGGGCTGGCTTGAGCCGGTTCTGGCGGGGTCGCAGCCGCCGGCCTGTCATTACGTCATCAACCGGTTCGATGCTTCGCGCACCTTCAGTCGCGACATGTACGACGTACTGGCGCGACGTCTGGGCGAGCGCCTGCTGGGCGTCGTTCGCGATGATTACGCGCTCGCAGAAGCGCTGGCCTACGGCCACAACGCGGTCCAGGCTCCGAGTGCCTCTCCCGGCACCCAAGACTTTGCGTGCTGAGTAATGTGCTGATTGCCCGACTGCTGACTCAGGACGTAGAAGAGAACCGATTGTCATGACCAACCTGTCGCTCGACGCGTCCGTACCCCGGACGCGCTCATCATTGTGGCTGCATGCTTTGCTGGCGTGGTTCGGCGGTCTGTCGACGACCCTGCGACGCACCTTGAAAAGCGTGGCGATTGTCGTCGGCCTGCTGCTGATGGCGCTGGTCGTCACCGTGCCGCTGGACCTCTATGCACAGTGCTTTTTTGCCCTGGCATGCTTCGCTGCGATGCTGGTGATTCGCCGGATACCGGGGCGTATTTCGGTACTGGCGCTGGTGACCCTGTCGTTGCTGGCTTCGTTTCGTTACATGTACTGGCGCCTGACCTCGACCCTGGATTTCGACAACTGGCTGGACAGCCTGTTGGGCTATGGGCTGATCATCGCCGAGTTCTACACGCTGATCGTCATCGTGCTGGGTTACGTGCAGACAGCCTGGCCGTTGCAGCGCAAGCCGGTGATCATGCCGAGCGATTCCAGCCAGTGGCCGACCGTCGATGTGTTTATTCCGTCGTACAACGAGGCGCTGAGCATCGTCAAACTGACCATCTTTGCCGCCCAGTCCATCGACTGGCCGCGCGACAAGCTGCGGGTCTATGTGCTCGATGATGGTCGTCGCGAGGATTTTCGCGAGTTCTGCGAACAGATCGGTGTCGGCTACCTGACCCGCGGCGACAATCGACATGCCAAGGCGGGCAATCTGAACGAAGCGCTCAAGGCCACGAATGGCGAGTACATCGCCATGTTCGACGCCGACCATGTGCCGACCCGCTCCTTTCTGCAGGTCGCCATGGGCTGGTTTCTCAAGGACCCGAAACTGGCGATGCTGCAAACGCCGCACTTTTTCTTCTCGCCCGACCCGTTCGAAAAGAACCTCGATACATTCCGCAGCGTGCCTAACGAGGGCGAGCTGTTTTACGGCCTGCTGCAGGACGGCAACGACCTGTGGAACGCGACTTTCTTCTGCGGCTCCTGTGCGGTGCTGCGGCGCTCGTCGTTGCTGGACATCGGTGGTGTGGCCACTGAAACCGTGACCGAGGATGCGCACACAGCGCTGAAGTTGAACCGGGCCGGCTACAACACGGCGTACCTTGCGATTCCCCAGGCGGCGGGGCTGGCGACAGAAAGTCTGTCACGTCACGTTGCCCAGCGTATTCGCTGGGCGCGGGGCATGGCGCAGATCTTTCGCACTGACAACCCGCTGCTGGGCAAAGGTCTGTCACTGGGCCAGCGGCTGTGCTACGCCAACTCGATGCTGCACTTCTTTTACGGCCTGCCGCGTCTGGTGTTTCTCACCGCGCCACTGGCGTACCTGCTGTTCGGCGCCGAGGTCATGCACGCCTCGGCGCTGATGATCACCGCCTATGTGTTGCCGCACCTGGCCCACGCCAGCCTGACAAATTCGCGGATTCAGGGCCGCTTCCGCCATTCGTTCTGGAACGAGGTCTACGAGGCGGTGCTGGCGTGGTACATCATGGGCCCGGTGCTGATGGCGCTGGTCAATCCGAAATTCGGTGGCTTCAACGTGACCGACAAGGGCGGAGTGGTCGAGGAGAAGTTTTTCGACTGGACGCTGGCGCGGCCTTACATCGTGCTGCTGACGTTGAACGCAGTGGTCTTCGCACTCGGTATCTATAGCCTCTACCAACTGGGCTGGAATAACGATGCGATCACCCTGACCATCGTCATCAACATGGCCTGGACGATCTACAACATCATCATCACCAGCGCTGCGATTGCGGTGGCCAGCGAGATCCGTCAGGTGCGCACCGAGCCCCGGGTCCAGGCCAGACTGCCGATTCGCGTTACCCGCGCCGACGGCGTGGTATTCGACGCCGTGACTCAGGATTTTTCCCAGACCGGCCTCGGACTGGTGATGCCCGCCGATTCGGGCATCGACAGTGGCGACAGCATCACGGTGTCGCTGTATCGCGGTACGCAGACCAGCCATTTCCCTGCCACGGTGATGTTCTGCCGCGACGGTTATCTGGGCACTCGTTTCGATGATCTGTCGCTGCGTCAGCAGAGCGAGCTGGTACGCCTGACCTTTGGCCGTGCCGACACCTGGGCGTCGACCTGGGGCCGCGGCAAGCCGGACACACCGCTGTCTGCGCTGCGCGAAGTCAGCCACATCGGTGTTCGTGGCGTCGTCGAGTTGCTCAAGGCCACTCGCAAGGATTTCAGCCGGTTACTGCCGACCCGTAAAAAAATCTCCCCACCTCCCGCAAATTGATGGATTGAGTAGTCATGACTAAACGGTATTTTCTCGGTGCCGAACGCTTCGCCGTTCGCCGCTCATGGGCCCTGTTGGCTTGTGCGTTGTCCGTGCTCTCCACCGGGATGTGGGCAAGCGCTGCTGAAACGACGGGTGCCAACGAGGGTTACAGCGTGACGCTGCAACAACTGGGGCGCAATTACCCGATGAACCTGCGCGGTGTGGAAGCCACCGACAGCGTTAACTTCAATGTGCGTGCCGATCAGGTGGTGACCGGCGCAAGCCTGTCGCTGAGCTACAGCTATTCGCCGGCGTTGCTGGCGGACCTGTCGCAGATCAACGTCATGATCAACGACGAAGTGGCCGCGACCCTTCCGTTGCCCAAGGAAGGTGCCGGCAAGCCGCAGACGCAGGTGATCGAGATTCCGCCGCAGATGATCACCGAGTTCAACCGCCTGAGCCTGCAGTTCATCGGCCATTACACGATGAGCTGCGAAGACCCGAAGCATTCCAGCCTCTGGGCACGGATTAACAATGACACGCGTCTGGACATCCGTGTCACGCCATTCGCGCTGCCCAACGACCTGGCGATTCTGCCGCTGCCGTTCTTCGACCGCCGCGATGACCGTGACGTGAATCTGCCCGTGGTGATGGGCGCGGCACCCGATAACGCGACGCTCGAAGCTGCAGGCGCGCTGGCTTCATGGATTGGCGCGGCCAAGACCCGCTCGCGCATGGCCAGCTTCCCGGCGCACTTCAATGAGCTGCCGGCCAAGGGCAATGCGCTGGTATTGCTCAAGGGCGATGGTCCATTGCAGCTCGGCGCGCTGACGATGCCTGCGCCGAAAGGCCCGACCCTGACGATGGTGACCCATCCCAACGACCCGAACAGCAAGCTGTTGGTGATCACCGGGCGTGATTCGGCGGAACTCAAGCGGGCGGTCAATGCGCTGGTGGTCGGCGGTCAGAGTCTGGTCGGCAGCAGCGCATTGATCGAGCGTGTCGACCTGCTCGCGCCGCGCAAACCGTATGACGCGCCGAACTGGCTGCCCAGTGATCGGCCGATCAAACTGGGCGAGCTGATGCCTGCCAACAAACTCAACGTCTCCGGTTACGATCCGGGTGACATCACCGTGCCGTTGAACCTGCCGCCAGACCTGTTCAGCTGGCGTGAAGACGGCGTGCCGTTGAACCTCAAATACCGCTACACACCGCAGGAACGCTCGAACAATTCGTCGATCATGGTCAGCCTCAACGACACGCTGATCAAGGCCGAGCCGCTGCCGTCGATCGAGAACCTGAACAACTCGATCGTCTCGCGACTGACGGGCGGCGATGACACGATCAGCCGTGAAGCGCATGTGTACCTGCCGCTCAACTCCGTGGCCCTGCAATCTCGCCTGCAACTGCGCTACATGTTCGATTACCTCAAGCAGGGCGAATGTGGCGACATCATCATCGATAACATGCGCGGCAGCATCGATCCGGAATCGACGCTGGATTTCAGCGGTTACGACCACTTCATGGCCATGCCGAACCTGGGTGTGTTCAAGGATTCCGGGTTTCCGTTCACACGCCTGGCGGACCTGTCGCAGACTGCTGTGGTGCTGGCCGATCAGCCGAGTACTGAAGATGTCAGCGCTTACTTGAGCGTATTGGGCCGTTTCGGCGAATCGACCGGTTACCCGGCGACCGGTGTGTCGGTTATTCACGCTGCACAGATCGCCAGTGCCGCCGACAAGGACATACTGGTCATGTCCTCGGGCAGCGATCAGCCGTTGCTCAAACAGTGGGCCGACAGTTTGCCGATTTCCGGCAATGCTCAGCAACAGGGCTTCGAGCTTTCCGATCTGGCCTTCCGTCTGCGCGACTGGATGAGCCCGGACCCGGATGAAAACCAGCGTCGGGCGCGGGTGGCCATGGCGTTTTCCAGTGACGCGCGCAGCACCTTCCTGACCGGTTTCGAATCGCCGCTGCACAAGGGGCGCAGTGTCGTGTTGATCTCCAGCGGTCAGCCCGGCGGCATGAGCGACGTTGCCCGTGCGCTGAGCAGCAGCGACAAGGTACAGGGCAGCCTGGTAGTGGTACGCGGCGATTCGGTCGAGGCGCTGGTTGCCGAGCAGAAGTACTACGTCGGTGACCTTGGGCCGATCAAATACGTGCAGTGGCTGATGTCGCGCAACGTGCTGTGGCTGCTGCTGGTGGTTGCCGTGGGTGTGGTGCTGGTGACCGGAGTTGCCTACCTGACCCTGCGCTCGCTCGCCAAGCGCCGTCTGGAGCAGGAATAAGCCATGCCGCTCCGTGCACTGAAACTGCGCCGCGCCTCGGGCTGGCTGGTCGGCCTGCTGGCGTCGGCGACCCTGACGCCGGTGCTGGCGAACAGCGCGTGCGATGCCGTGGCCTGGCCGTTCTGGCAGGACTATGCCACGCGCTATGTGCAGGCCGACGGCCGAATGCTGGAGTCGAGCCTGAAGGTCAACCACAGCACCTCCGAAGGTCAGTCCTACGGCATGCTCTTTGCGCTGGTGGCCAATGACCGCGCGCGCTTCGACGCGCTGTGGACGTGGACCGCCGCGAACATGATGGGGGCTGATGTCAAAACGCGTCTGCCGGGCTGGTTGTGGGGGCAGGGCGAGGATGGCAACTGGACGCTTCAGGACGCCAACTCCGCGTCCGATGCCGACCTGTGGATCATCTACGCGCTGCTCGAAGCGGCGCGCGTCTGGCAGCACCCGGCCTATCGAGACGATGCGCTGGCCTTGCTCAAGAACGTGGAGTCGCGGCTGGTGGTCAATCTGCCTGGGCTCGGCAAAATGCTCCTGCCCGGCCCCGAAGGTTTCGCGCAGCCCGACCATCTATGGCGCTTGAACGCCAGCTACCTGCCCATTCCGCTGCTACGGCGCCTGGCGAAAGAAGCACCCGGCGGGCCATGGAAGGAAATTGCCGACAACACCGCGAAGATGATCGACGCATCGAGCCCCAAGGGCTTTATCGCCGATTGGGTTGGCTACCGCGGGACCTCCCCGAAAAGCGGTCTGTTCGTGGTCGATCCGAGCACAGGCGAACTGGGCAGCTATGACGCGATTCGCGTTTACCTCTGGGCGGGCATGACACCTGCGTCCGATCCGTTGGCAGCACGCCTGCTGGCCCGTCTCGACGGGATGTCGAGCAGCACTGCCTCGAGCGGTACGCCGCCGGAAAAGGTCCAGGTGGTCAGCGGTACACGCGAGGGGCAGGGGCCTTTCGGTTATTCGGCTGCGCTATTGCCGTACTTCCACGCCAAGGGTCAGACCTGGCTGGCCGAGCAGCAACAGCGCAGGGTCGAAGCCGGGGTCAGCCAAGCGCTGGCCCGTGACCCGAAAGACCGCACTGAACCGGCCTATTACAACCTCATGCTCAGCCTGTTTGCCTTGGGCTGGGTCGAAAAACGCTATCAGTTCCGTGAAGACGGAACCCTCAAATTATCCTGGGAGACGTCATGCCCGCGCGCCGCCACACGTTAGTCATCGGGTTGGTTGCCGCGATCGCAGCCAGCGTTTCTCAGGCTCAGGCCGCCACCGCCGAGGCGCAGTTGATCGAGCAGGGCCAGTACTGGCAGGCTCGCTCGAACCCGGTGCGGGCTGCCGAGGTCTGGCAGAAGGTGCTGCAGATCGACCCCAATCAGATCGACGCGTTGTATGGCATGGGGCTGATCGGCGTCAAACAGAACAAGCCGCAGCAGGCGCAGACTTACCTGGCTCGTCTGCAGGCTCTGTCGCCAGTGCCGTGGCAGTCGGTGCAACTGGAGCAGGACATCGCCCTCGCTCAGCCGCAGAATCAGGCCTTGCTGGATGAGGCCCGACGCCTCGCCGATGCCGGTGAGCGAGACAAGGCGACCGGGGTCTTTCGCCAACTGTTCAACGGCCGTTTGCCCGAGGGCACGATCGGGCGCGAGTACTACACCAACCTGGGGTTCAACAGCGCGGACTGGCCTGAAGCGCGCAAAGGCTTCGAACGCCTGATCCGGCAGAATCCGGACGACTCGATTCTGGCGTTGTTTTTCGCCAAGCATCTGGCCCGCCGCGAAGACACCCGGGCCGAAGGGATCGCTGCGCTGGCGCGCCTGAGTACGCACCCGGACATCGCCGGGGACGCCGATCAGAGCTGGCGCATGGCGCTGGTCTGGATCGGTCCGCCTACGGCGGCGCAAGTGCCGCTGTTCGAGGCGTTCCTCAAGGTCCATCCCGATGATCAGGACATTCGTGATCAACTCAACAAGGGACGTCAGCAGCACGCCGGTGGCGGCGCCTCAGGCTGGCAGCAGGATCCGCTGGTGGCGCGTGGGCTGAAGGCGCTGGAGCAAAATGATCATGCCGCTGCTGAACAAGCATTTGCCGCGCGCCTGAAAATCAAGGCCGACGATGCCGATGCGCTGGGTGGGCTGGGCGTGGTCCGCCAGCAACAGAATCGACTGGCCGAAGCGGAGCAGTTGCTGACCCGCGCGACTCGCCAGCCTGGTGGCACACGCTGGAAAAGCGCCCTTGAGAGTGTTCAGCTCTGGACATCCTTGCAACAGGCCCGCGACCTGCAGGCCAAGGGGCAGACCGGCAAGGCTCAAGAGTTGCTGGCTCAGGTGCAGCGGCAGAACCCCAGCAGCATCGATGTACGTTTGACTCAGGCCGATTTGCAGGCACAGGCCGGTCAACTCGACGCGGCCCAGGCGGGCTATCGTCAAGTGCTGGCGACCCAGCGCGGCAATCCGCAAGCCGTGCGCGGGCTTATCAACGTATTGGCGCAAAGCGGCCAGGCCGATGAAGCGCTGCGCCTGCTCGATACCCTGTCGCCTGCCGAACAGGCAGCGCTGGGCGAAAGCGGTCGCTTCAAGGCCTTGCGTGCCACGCAGACGGCACGGCTGGCCGAGCAACGTGGCGATCTGCGTGCCGCTCAGGCGGCCCTGAAGGACGCAGTAAAAAATGATCCAGACAGTGTCTGGACGCGTTTCGACCTGGCGCGTCTGTACCTCAAGACTGACGAGGCGCCCAAGGCCCGCGTGCTGATCGACGAGTTGCTCAAGTCTCGGCCCAACGATATCGACGCGCTCTACACCAGTGCGTTGCTGTCGGTGGAAATGGGCCAGTGGCAGGACGCGCAGGCTACCTTTGCGCGCATTCCTGTCGACCAGCGCACCCCGGACATGAAGGCGCTTGCCGACGAAGTCAACATGACCGTGCAGATCAACCTGGCCATCGGTATCGCCCGGCGCGGTCAGCGTCAGGAAGCGCTGGCGCTGCTCGATCGCCTGCAACCGGTCGCCAGCGGCAGCCCGGAGCGTCAGCTCACGCTGGCCAGTGCCTACATCGACGCCGGCGAGCCGGAGCGTGGCCGGGAAATGGCCCGCGCAGCCATCGCTCAGGCACCTGAGCAGTCACCTGATCTGCTGCTGCAATACGCCAGCCTGTTGCTCGCGGCGGAGGATGACGTGCAGGTCAATGCGATCCTGCGCACTGTGCAGGGCCAGCCCATGGGCGTGCAGACCCGTAAACGCTTCGATGACTTGCTGTATCGCTACCGCATTCGTCATGCCGATTTGCTGCGTGAGGGCGGCGATCTGGCTGGCGCGTACGACACGTTGGCCCCGGCCCTGGCCCAGCGTCCGGACGACATTCAGGCGGTGTCGGCCTTCGCCCGGATGTACACCGCCAACGGTGACAGCGCCAAGGCTTTCGAACTCTACAAGCCGTTGTTGCAGCGTAAGCCCAACGATCCGCAAGTACTCCTGGGGGCTGCTGACGCGGCCGTGAAGGCTCATGATTATGCCTTTGCCGAAAAGGCCTTGAGCCAGTTCCGCGCGTTGCAGCGCAACGACCCGCAGACCCTCACCGAGGCCGCGCGCATCTACCAGAGCATGGGCCAGACCGGCGCGGCCACCGAGTTGCTGCGCAAGGCTGTGGCCATCGAACAAAGCGAAAAACAGCGTCTGATGGCTACGCAGGGCGGGTCGGGTGTGACGTCGTCCAATCCGTTCGCGGCGGGCGGTTCACGCAGCCTGGCCGCAGCGTCTGCCATCCCGGCACCGGCACAGGTGTCGCTCAGCGGCGGGGCGGCGACGGGCTTGCCGGCCACGCGTGAAACGGCCTACCCCGGCCAGAGCGCTGCGCAGCAACCGTTGTCAGCCGGACGTGCGCAAAGCGTGCGTGGCAATCCGTTTCTGGCTGCTGGCGACCGCGATCAGGCCAGCAGCGCACAGCAGGCGCTCAATCGTATTCTCGAACAGCGCAGCGGCTTCGTCAGTCAGGGCCTCGCCGTGCGCAGCAATAACAGCGAGTCCGGCCTGAGCAAGCTCACCGTGGTCGAGACGCCGCTGGAGATCAACGTGCCGGCCGGCGATAACCGCGTGGCCGTGCGCGTCACGCCGGTGTCGCTGAATGCCGGCAGTGTGAAATCCGATGCGGGCGCTCGTTTTGGCGGTGGAACGGCCGGCGCAGCAGGTTCGCAGAGCGACAAGGGCGTCGGTCTGGCGGTCGCCTTCGAACGCTCCGAAGAGGGCCTCAAGGCTGATATCGGCACCACCCCCGTGGGTTTCAAATACAGCACGGTCGCAGGCGGCGTGAGCGTCGACCGGCCGTTGGGCAATAACCCTGATCTGCGTTACGGCCTCAACGTGTCACGGCGTCCGGTGACAGACAGCGTGACTTCGTTTGCCGGTTCCACCGACGAGCGCAGCGGTCTGTCCTGGGGCGGCGTGACCGCCAACGGCGGCCGCGGGCAGATCAGCTATGACGATCAGACCATTGGCGGCTATGGCTACGGTTCCTGGCACAAGCTGGTCGGCACCAACGTCAAATCCAACACCCGTGGCGAAGTCGGTGGTGGTGTCTACTGGTACTTGCGCAATGCCGAGGACAGCAAGCTGACCGCGGGCCTGAGTCTGATGGGCATGAGTTACGCCAACGACCAGAGTTACTTCACTTACGGTCATGGTGGCTATTTCAGTCCGCAGAACTTCTACGCCATCGGCGTGCCAGTGATGTGGGCGCAGCGCACCGAGCGCTTCAGCTATCAGGTCAAGAGTTCGGTCGGCGTGCAGCACTTCAAGCAGGATGGCGCCGCATTCTTCCCCGACGACAGCACTCTGCAAGCCGCTTCCGGCCAGCGTTACTCAGGGCAGAGCAAGACCGGTGTGGGCTACAACCTGAGCGCGGCGGGGGAATACAAGCTCGATTCCAGCCTGTTCCTGGGCGCCAACCTGGGCCTGGACAATGCCCGCGACTATCGCCAGTTCAGCGGAGCGCTTTACCTGCGCTACATGTTCGAGGACATGACTGGCCCCATGGAGCTGCCGGTCAGCCCTTACCGCTCACCTTATTCCAACTGATTTCTGGAGAAATTCGATGCCTTCCGTTCTTGCCGGTATGACCCTTCTGGTCCTGGGAGAAAGCCACATGAGTCTGGCCGACCACCTGATGGAGCCGCTGCATGACAACCTGACCCGTCAGGGTGCGATCGTGCATTCGATTGGCGCCTGCGGGGCCAGTGCCGGTGACTGGCTGATCAGCAAGAAGGTCGATTGCGGTGCCGAACAGAAAGGCAACGGCAAGATCGTCATCAAGGGCCGTGACGCGACTACTACGCCGATTGGCGAACTGATCGCTGCCGACAAGCCCGACCTGGTGGTCATCGTGATCGGTGACACCATGGCTTCGTATGACAAGCCTTCGTTTCCCAAGGCCTGGGCGTGGCAGAGCGTAACCGGCCTGACCAAGGCCATTGCCGCCACCGGCACCAAATGCGCATGGGTCGGCCCGGCGTGGGGCAAGGCGGGCGGCATGTACCAGAAGAACGACGCACGGACCCAGTTGATGTCGCAGTTCCTGGCCAGCAACGTGGCACCCTGCACCTATATCGACTCGCTGAGTTTTTCCAAGCCAGGCCAGTGGATCACCACCGACGGCCAGCACTTTACCGTGGCCGGTTACAAATCCTGGGGCACTGCGATCAGTGATGCACTGGGCAAACTACCGGTCAGCAGTGTCAGCGCAGCAGGAGCCAGACAATGATCGCCTTGCGCCTGATCGCCGCCAGTGCGGCTGCCGTATTGCTAGGCCTGCAAGCGCAGGCGGCCGACATCGCCCTGTATCCCACCGGCCCTGCGCAGGATTCGGCGTTCATTCGCTTCGTCAATGCGGCCACCGCGCCGCTACAAGTGATCGCTCGTGAAGGCCAGGCGCCGTTGCAACTGGACAGCGCAAAACCGGTTTCACTGTTTTTCCCGGTGCAGGCCAGCAGTTCGATAAAGGGCACACTGGTCAGCGGCGACAAAAAACTGCCGATGGACGTCAGCGTCGAGCCCGGCGAGTTCGCCACCGTCGTACTCACCGCACAGTCCGACGGTCGCCTCCAGCCGGTGACTGTCCGTGAACAGCCCGATGACTTCAACGGTTTGAAAGCCTCGCTGGCGTTCTTCAGCCTGGATGCCGGGTGCAGTGAGGCGAGCCTGCGTCCTGCCGGTCGCAGCGCCGACCTGTTCAAGTCGGTTGCCACGGGCACCCTGCAACGCCGTTCGATCAACCCGGTCAGCCTTTCCGTGCAACTGGTCTGCGCCAACGCCACTGTCGGCGCGCCGCTGGACCTGGGCGAGCTCAAGGCCGGCGAGCGCTACAGCGTGCTGCTGGTGCCGTCCGCCACAGGCCCGCGTCTGTTGTCGGCCACGGACACATTGTCCAACTGATCAGGCTCTTTCGTCGTCATGGTATTTGCCTCGCTCGAGTTTCTGATGGTGTTCCTGCCCGCTTTTCTGCTGGCCTACACGGCGAGCCCTGCGGCGTGGCGCAATGTCGTGCTGTTGATCGGCAGCTGGTTGTTCTACGGCTGGCTGAGCCCGTTGTTTCTGGCGCTGCACATGCTGCTGACCGTGGTGGCCTGGATCGGCGGTCTGCTGGTTGACCGGGCGCGGCAAGGCTCGAAAGGGCGAGTGCGGCTGTTGGTGGCGTTGATCGTGTTCAACACCGCCGTGCTGTGTTGGTACAAGTACGCCAACATCGTCGCCGGCACCTGGAATGCGCTGATCACCTGGTATGGCGCGATGCCGCTCGATTGGCAGCGGGTGGCGCTGCCGGCCGGGCTGTCGTTCATCGTCCTGCAGGCGATTTCCTATCTGGTGGACGTACACCGGCATACCGTGCCGGTCGAGCGCAGCTTCATCAATTACGCGACCTACATTTCGATGTTCGGCCACTCCATCGCCGGGCCGATCATTCGCTACGACTGGGTGCGCCGTGAACTGGTGCAGCGTTACTTCACCCGGCAGAACTTCGCCTTGGGCGCGCGGCGCTTCATGATCGGCATGAGCATGAAGGTGCTGGTGGCCGATACCCTGTCGCCGCTGGTCGATGTGGCCTTTCACCTGCCGGCCCCGTCGCTGATCGATGCGTGGCTTGGCTGCCTGGCGTATTCGCTGCAACTGTTCTTCGATTTCGCCGGTTACAGCGCCATGGCCATCGGCCTGGGACTGATGCTGGGCTTTCACTTTCCGGAAAACTTCAACCGGCCTTATCTGGCCCGCAGTATTCAGGACTTCTGGCGACGCTGGCACCTGTCGCTGTCCAGTTGGCTGCGCGACTACCTGTACATCGCGCTGGGCGGTAATCGGCACGGCGTCTGGAACACCTACCGCAACCTGTTCCTGACCATGGCCATCGCCGGTCTGTGGCACGGCGGTGACAGCTGGAATTACCTGCTCTGGGGCGCGGCGCATGGTGTGGCGTTGTGCGTCGATCGCGCCTGGTCGCGCTCGAATCTGCCTGCTGTTCCAAGGCCGCTGGCGCACCTGCTGACGTTGCTGTTTGTGTGCCTGGCGTGGACGCTGTTTCGCGCCCCGGACTTTGCCACCGCGATGAACATGTATGCCGGGCAGTTCGGCCTGCACGGCCTGGGCCTGGGCGATGCGCTGGCCGTGACCCTGCGCCCGGCACACGGCATGGCCGCCTTGTTGGGCGTGGCCTGCGTGCTCGCGCCGTTGCTGCAGGCTCGCTGTGAGCAGCGTTTCGGCAACCGGACGCTATTCGTCTATGGCGCCGCGCTGTGGCCGGTGGCCGGATTTCTGCTGTCGTTCGCGCTGATTGCCAGCCGCGAAACGGTTCCGTTTCTGTACTTCCAGTTCTGAGGCCGGTGCCCATGACTACTCCGTCTGCTGTACCGCCTCCACCCAGTGAACTGGCCGTGCGCACCTGTGGTGTGGCGGGCATTACCCTGGCGCTGTTCCTCGGCGTTGGCTTGCTGGCCTCGGGCATGTTGCTGGTCAGCGGCAAGGTCGAGCTGCTACCCAGGCCGCTGACCCTCGACGCAGCGCTGCACGGCGAAGTGACTCACCAACTGGCGAAACAACTGTCCGGGAGCTTTCTGAGCCAGCATGCGGCCAATATCGAGCGCGGTGCGAGCTGGCTGCTGCTCCACGACACCGGCCCGCGTGTGCGCCAGGGGTGTCCGGGTTGGTTGTTCCTGACCGATGAGTTAAGGCTCAACCGCGACGCGCAGGCCAATGCGCAGCGCAAAGTCCAGGCGGTGATCGCTGTGCAGCGCAGCCTCAAAAAACGCGGTATCGAATTGTTGGTCGCCTTGGTCCCGGACAAAAGTCGCATTGCCGCCACCCGACTGTGCGGTCTTTACCGGCCTGACGTATTGCAGGCGCGTGTCGAGCAATGGACGCATGATTTGCAAGCGGCTGGCGTCGATGCTCTGGACCTGACCGCAACCCTTCAACCGCTGGGCGAAACAGCTTACCTGCGTACTGATACGCACTGGAGCGAGAGTGGCGCCAACAGCGCTGCCAGAGCCATCGGCTTGCAAGTGCAAAAAGCCGGCATTCAGGCCACTCCGCAGCGTCAATTCCAGATTCAGACGTTACCCATTGCCGAACGCCCCGGCGATCTAGTGCGCCTCGCCGGACTCGACTGGTTGCCGTCGTCATTACAACCTGCGCCGCAAAGCGTAGCCGCCACGCAGATCACCGAGCTTGCCAGTGAATCGGCGGCGGGCAGCGACAACCTTGACGACCTGTTCGGCGACAGTAACCTGCCCAACGTCGCGCTGATCGGCACGTCGTTCTCGCGCAATTCGGGTTTTGTCGGGTTTCTACAGCGCGAACTCGGCGCCCCGATTGGCAACTTCGCCAGGGACGGCGGCGAGTTCTCGGGCGCTGCCAACGTCTACTTCGACAACCCGGCCTTCCGCCAGACGCCGCCCAAACTGCTCATATGGGAAATCCCCGAGCGGGATCTGCAGACGCCTTATGTGGCGATCGAGCCTGTCGAGCGCAGCGCCATAGCAACACCGGGAACCACGGCCGTGAAATAAGGCCGGGATTATTTGAGACGCGGATCGACCACAAACTCCAGCTCTTTCGCCGTTGCCACTACCGCCCTGAACTCTGGGTGCTGGACGTTGAGCAGGTAGTTGGACTCGCGCGGGATGATCACGCTGGGCACCGCCAGTGCCAGGCTCTGAGCCGAGGCCAGCCAGTCGTCGCCGAACGAGGCGGTTGCCGGTGGCGCGGGTTCTTCACGCCAGTCGCGGGGCAGGGTGTCCGGGCGCGCATTGAGGACGTGCTCCTCGGCAATCTGCAGCTCAAGCATCGTGTAGTGCTGAGCCACAGTCGCGTTGTTCAGGTGCACCAGCACTTCCAGCAGCGCCAGTGACTCGCTGCCCGCGCAGTACACGCAGGCGTTGCCCTTGCTGTTCCAGCGTCCGCCGTAGAGCTTGGCGCCCTCGCCATCGAAGGCCTGTGCCAGCCATTTGCGCTTGACCAGTCGATAGACCGCTATCACGCCACGACCCCGTGTTCCAGGCGGCCGATCAGGTCGAGCACTGCCTGAGCCTCTGCCGAGGTCGCGAGCATTTCCAGTGGCCTGCGATTGCCCAGCCCGTAGACCGGGTTGGCCAGCCAGAGGCGAGTCGCTTCGGCGTCGTTTTCGAACAGGTCCAGTGCCGCCTTGTACGCCGCTGCCAGGCGGAACAGCCGATCGCTTTCTTCGGCGTTGAAGCGGCGCACCTTCAGGCGTCGCTGCAAGGTTGCCGGCGCTATGCCCAGATGCTCGGCCAGGGTCGAGCGGTTCAGGTCGGTGTAATGCGCCAGACGTTCGAAGACTTCATACGGCAAGCCGTCATGCAGCGCCGAGTACAGCCGCGCGCCTCGTGCGGGGATACCCAGGTGTTGCCAGAAATCGTCCTGCCGGGGCAGGGCCGGATGGTAGTCGCTTATGGGCAAAGACATGGCACACCTGTCTATCGAGTGATTGCAATTGAATCTATCAATTGATAATAGGCACGTTTCAGACGTCGTGATAGTGATTCGCAGCAACTAATTGCGAATAAAACTACAGAAACTTCAAAAATCACCGACTTAGGCTATAGGTTTAGTTTGAATGTTGCTGATCTCGCGTTATAGGCTCGATGTCAGTCGCTTCCGATGGTGCCGTCTAACGAATATGTGCTGTCCGCCGTGGTCAGCCTGATTTTCCTGCAGTGAGAACCACACGATGTCCACGCTTGCGCTATTGATATGCGATGACTCGAACATGGCGCGAAAGCAGCTGTTGCGCGCGCTACCTGAAGACTGGGATGTGTCGGTCACGCTGGCCACCCAGGGGCAGGAAGGCCTGGAGGCGATTCGTAAAGGTCAGGGCCAGGTGGTCCTGCTCGACCTGACCATGCCGGTGATGGACGGTTACCAGACGCTGACGGCGATTCGTGCCGAAAACCTCGACGCCAAGGTGATTGTGGTGTCGGGCGACGTGCAGGACGAGGCCGTTCGTCGGGTCATGGAGCTGGGCGCGCTGGCGTTTTTGAAAAAACCCGCCGACCCGGACGAACTCAAAAGCACACTGGAGCGCCTTGGCCTGCTGGGCAAGCCTGCCGCGTCACCGGTTGCACTGCCGGCCCTCAACAACAAGGGCGGGGTGATCAGCTTTCAGGATGCCTTCCGCGAAACCATCAACGTCGCCATGGGCCGTGCAGCGGCGTTGTTGGCCAAGGTGCTGGGCGTGTTCGTGCAACTGCCGGTGCCCAACGTCAACATGCTTGAAGTTGGCGAGTTGCACATGGCGCTGGCCGACGCTCACAGCGACCAGCGTCTGACCGCGGTGTGTCAGGGCTACATCGGTGGCGGTATCTCTGGTGAAGCGCTGCTGATTTTTCATGATTCGGAAATCTCCGGAATCTCGCAACTGATGGGCGGCGATCACTCCGACAGTTCCGACATGGAGATGCTGCTCGATCTGTCCACGATCCTGATCGGCGCCTGCCTGAGCGGAATTGCCGAACAGATCGACATTGCCTTTTCGCAGGGCCATCCCCAGTTGCTGGGTGCACAGGGCGGCATCGACGAGCTTATCCGCATCAATCAACAGCGCTGGAAAAAGACCCTGGCGGTCGAAATCAGTTACAGCGTAGAAGGCCACAATCTGCATTTCGATCTGCTGATGCTGTTCACCGAAGATTCGGTCGAGCTGCTTACCAAAAAACTTGCCTACATGATGAGCTGACCCATGAGCAACGCTATTGAAATCAACGAGCTTCATTGGTTGCTGGCCGTTACGCAGAACATTGACGTAGGCATCGTGGTGCTGGACCTGAACTACCGCGTGACGGTCTGGAATACCTTCATGGAAAACCGCTCGGGTGTGGTGCCCTACGTGGCAGTCGACAAGACCTTTTTCGAGATTTTTCCGGAGGTCAACGCGAAGTGGTTCAGCAAGAAAATCGATAACGTCGTGACCCTCGGCACGCCGGCGTTCACCATCTGGGAGCAGCGGCCGTATCTGGTGCGTTTCAAGAATTATCAGCCGATCACCGGGCAGGAGGAGTTCATGTATCAGAACACCACCCTGTTCCCGCTGCGGTCGACCACCGGGGCGATCAGCCATGTGTGTCTGGTGATCTATGACGTTACCGACGTCGCGGCCAACCGCAATCAGTTGCTGGCGGCCAACAACAAGCTGCAGCAACTGTCGGGCTCAGCGAAAAGCTGAGCCGCGCCCGGGCTTGGCGATGAATGAAACCGGCACTGCGGGCTTGATCCCGCTCGTGCTAGGATCGCGATTTTTCCGCTGACGCTCAGGGACATCATGCGACCTCAAGCCACCCTCACTGTTTTGCCTGTCGAGCGCCCGCTGGTCGGGCGTGTCAGCCCGCCGGGCTCCAAGTCGATCACCAACCGCGCATTGTTGCTGGCCGGGCTGGCCAAAGGCACCAGCCGCCTGACCGGCGCGCTGAAGAGTGACGACACGCGCGTGATGTCCGAAGCCCTGCGTCTGATGGGCGTGCAGGTCGACGAGCCGGATGACAGCACCTTCGTGGTCACCAGCAGCGGGCATTGGCAGGCGCCGCAGCAGGCGCTGTTCCTCGGCAACGCCGGGACTGCGACACGCTTTCTGACCGCGGCACTGGCCAACTTCGAAGGCGACTTCGTGGTGGATGGCGACGAATACATGCGCAAGCGTCCGATCGGGCCGCTAGTCGATGCCTTGCAGCGCATGGGCGTGGAAGTCAGCGCACCCAGTGGTTGCCCGCCGGTGGCCATCAAGGGCAAGGGCGGTCTTGAGGCCGGTCATATCGAAATCGACGGCAACCTGTCCAGCCAGTACGTGTCGGCACTGCTGATGGCCGGTGCCTGTGGCAAGGGGCCTGTGGAAGTTGCACTGACAGGCAGCGAGATCGGCGCGCGTGGTTACCTTGACCTCACGCTGGCGGCCATGCACGCGTTCGGTGCCGAGGTTCAGGCCATCGGCGACGCCGCCTGGAAAGTCTCGGCTACCGGTTATCGCGCTACGGATTTCCACATCGAGCCGGATGCCTCGGCGGCCACTTACCTGTGGGCTGCGCAGGCCCTGACCGAGGGCGCTATCGACCTGGGCGTGGCCAGCGACGCGTTCACGCAACCCGATGCGCTGGCCAGCCAGATCATCGCCAGCTTCCCGAACATGCCGGCCGTGATCGACGGCTCGCAGATGCAGGACGCGATTCCGACGCTGGCCGTACTGGCCGCCTTCAATCGTCAACCGGTGCGCTTTGTCGGCATCGCCAACCTTCGGGTCAAGGAGTGCGATCGCATCTCGGCACTGTCCCACGGCCTGTGCGCTATCGCACCCGGCCTGGCGGTCGAAGAGGGTGACGATCTGGTCGTCAACGCCAACCCGGCGCTGGCAGGCACTACGGTCGATGCCTTGATCGACACCCACTCCGACCATCGTATCGCCATGTGCTTTGCGCTGGCGGGCCTGAAGATCGCCGGCATCCGCATTCTCGACCCTGATTGCGTCGGCAAGACCTACCCCGGCTACTGGGATGCGCTGGCCTCATTGGGCGTCACCGTCCAGCGCTGACCGCGGGCGCAGCGGCCGTTTTTCAAATCCCGAAAAACGGCTGCATCATCCGCGCCAGCAACCCGTGAAAACGCAGCTTCGATTCAGTGGCCAGTACGCAAATGCATTCCCGGTCGGGGTAGGCGATGGGCTGGTGATGGATATGGCTGTCCAGGTCGGCCACATCGTTGAGTCCGAACTCCCCCTGTACGTCGTAATACGCGCCCTTGAGGACCATGGTCATCTCGCCGCTTTCGTGGCTGTGGACCGGCATGCTCACGCCGGGGGCGATTTTCAGCAGCATCAGGTTGCCCTGTTCGATGCCTTCGGCGCGTACTCGTTGTACGCCGGGGATCAGGGTCTTCCACTTCAATGTGCTCAGGTGTCGACCAAAATGCGCCTGCATGCAGACCGGCATCAGGTCCGGGTCCTGATTGGCCGCCGGCATCGAGTGCTGGGCGGGTACAAGCCACGCTTGCTGCTCATCAAGCCGCGCCAGCATGGCCGATCTGCCCTTGAGCGGCACCACACTGCTGGTGTGCTGCTGCATCAACACGCCGCCAATCGCCTCGGCCTGCCTGAGCCGCGCCCGGCACTCGGCACAGCGCTCCAGATGCGCTGCAGTGACTAACGAGATGACCTGCGACAGCGCCCCTGCGGCATAACTGACCAGCGTGGCGTCGTCCGGATGATGTTGTGGACCCATCATGATTCCTCTATCCGCGAGCGCAATTTTTGAAACGCCAGGCGCAGGCAGGACTTTACTGTGCCGAGCGGCATACCCAGGCGTTCGGAAATCTCCCGGTGGCTGAGCGCTTCGAAATACGACATTCGCAACACTCGGGCCTGATCGGCAGGCAGGTTCTGGATGGCGATGTTGAGTTGTTGTTCCTGGCGCTGGCTGTAATCGAGTGTTCGATCTACCGGAGCTTCCAGACGCTCGAGTTGTTCCAGCGAGTTCTGCACCTGCACCCAGCCACGGTCCTTGCGCACACTGTCGATGTAAAGATTGCGTGCGATGCGAAACAACCATGTCCCCAGGCTGGCCTTGGCCGGGTCGAACGAGTCGGCCTTGTGCCACAGTTTGAGCAGCACCTCCTGCACCAACTCTTCGGCCTGACCTTCCGGCACATTCAGCCCGGTGAGGTAGCGCAACAGGCGCGGAGCGAAGTGATCGTAAATGCGCATGAAGCTATCGCGGTCCCTCTGGCGGGCCACGGCGGTGACTTCATCGATCCAAAGTCGGGTGATTGTCGATTCGCTGTGAGAGGGGGACAAGTGACAGAAGGTCCTGAGACTGGCAGTTATGCGCATGATCCACCTTCTGATCACCATCGTGTGGGTTTGGTTCGCTATGCAGAGGTGTTACGTAACGGGGTGGGGAGTGGATCACAGGATGTGATGAGTGGCGGTTTGACTTGCAGATCCGGCCATGGCAGTGGCCGCGGGCCAGATCTTGCCGTCTTTGGTCACTGTCATTTCTGACAGTAGAGTCATTAACGTTAAATGATTACTTTGTGTTCTGGATGTCATCAATGTCATGGAGACAAACATGGATACTCACGTTGCACGCGTTTCATCTTCGCTGGCCACCCTGTTGTTGATCATCGTTTACATGGGGCTTATTTTTGCGCCTGAGCGATCACAGGCTCAGGTTGCGAACCTGGCGACCTGTCTGACAGGGACTCACACTGCCGACTGGTCGCCGGGACTGACCAACACCGATCAGTTGGTCAATGTCTCGACGACAAGCAACTGGGGGCCCTGTGTTTCTCCTTCATTTCCTCTGGCAGTCAGCGCTTCGTCCAGTCAAAACTTTCAGGCGAATTTTTCCTGTCAGTCGTTGCTGCTGCAAACGCCGACTATTACATGGGTCATCAACTGGAGCGATGGCGCCACCAGTACTTACGAGTTCAGTGCGACGCTCAATAATATCGGTAATCTGAATACGACCATTGTGGGTGTCGGAAAAATCGTCGATGGCCGGTACAAGAATGCCAAGGCGATGAGTACATTTGTACTTGGCGATATCGAGTCCACGTTGAGCAACGATTGCGCCAAGACGACCGGCGTAACCAGCGTTAGGGGTCTTTCAACACTGGTGATTGCCCAGTAACAGATGGCCAGGGAAGGCATGAAACAGCCTGCTACAAGGGCTTGTGATGCAGACTGACCCTTAGCTCCATCGACTCCCCCTGCTGTAACAGCTTCAACCCCGGATGCCCAGGCAAATGATGGGCATTCACCGGGTGGCTGACGGGCTCGAAACAGAAGAAATTCAGTCCTGGAGGGCAGAACACCAGAAAGTACTCGCTGCCGGTGGCGTGGCAGTGCAGTTCATAGCCCAGGTCCGGCTGGCTGATGACGCTGTGGCCGTCCCAGCCGGTGAAGCCGTTGTCCAGCCGTGCTTCGGGCAGCCTGTTGCTGTGCTGGAAGTCCCATTCGGCGGGCAGATCCTGCAACTCATTCGGCAAACCTGCCTCGTCGCACAGCCAGACCTGCGCAGCTTTGGCCTGCAAGCGTGTGTGAGGCGTGCGTGGCAGGTAAGGGTGCAAGCCCAGGCCGTGCCACATGGCGCGGCTGTCCAGATGAGTGGTGGTCAGTTCGATACTCAGTTTGCCGTCGTGCAGGGTGTAGCGCAGGTGCGCGCGGTAGGCGAATGGCGTCTGGCTGTCGAGTTGCAGGCAGACCTGCTCTGCGCTCTGCTCGATGACGGTCCATGCCTGCTGCCAGGCGCTGCCATGGATCGGCAGCGGGTCGTTGGCGCTGTTGGGGGGCAGTGCGAGCCAGCCATCGGGCGTGTCGAAGCCGCCACTGCCGATCCGGTTCGACCAGGGTGCCAGCGGGTAGCAGGCCAGCCGACGAGGCGTCCCGGCCGCCAGAGCCTGTTCGTCGCTGGGGCGCAGCAGGGGTTGCCCACTGGCCAGGACGATCCAGTTGACGATACTGGCGCCGATGTCGGGGGCCAGTGTCAGGCGGGTCAGGCCATCTTCAAGGGTCAGTACGTTCGTGGACATGCTTCAAAGCCTTTCTGGATGATTGAGAGTCAGGCGATTGGGCGCGACGCCAGGTCAGCAGCACGATGCCGCTGACGACGATCAGCCCGCCGACCACCTGACCGCTGCTGAGCAATTGATCGAGAATCAGCCAGCCAAACAGCAGGCTGGCCACCGGTTCGATGTTCATCACTGGCGCGTTGCGGGCGATGTCCAGCCGTGCCATGCAGATGAACAGCAGCGAGAAACCCAACCCGTACAAAACCACCAGACTGGCCAGTGCGGTCCAGCCGACAGAACTCTTTGGCAGACCCACGCCGCCGGGCAGCACGCCGCTGCTGCCGGCGATGGCTGCGACGACAAACACCACGGCCATGGTCAGCATGCTGCGTACGCTGCCGCGCATGCCCGCCAGTTTGTTATCGGTAATCCACAGCGCAAAGGCGAACACCACCGCCGCGGTCGACGCGTAGGCGACACCCTCCAGCCATTGCGGCTCGCTGCTGCCGGGGTTCGACAGGCGCTGTGGCACATCCAGCGCCAGCGTCAGGCCAAACAGAATCAGGCCCATCAGGCCGGCTGCGCGCCGCGTTGGCTGGGCACCGCCCAATGCCCAGGTCAGCAACGCCAGCAGGATCGGCGAGACATTGACCACCAGCAAGGCCAGGGCCACCGGAATACGCGCTACCGCCGAGTAGATGCAAAAGCTCTGCGTGGCGATCAGCAGCCCCAGAAGCAGCTGCCAGCGCCAGGTGCTGGCGGGCAGACTGAGCCTTTCGCGCTGCCAGAGCACCAGACTGGTCAGTACCAGCAAGGTCACGCCGGAGCGACAGAGAATGGCCAGCAGTAGGCCGGTGTCATGATCGAAGGCAATGCGTGCCGCGATGTGGTTGCCGGCAAACGAGCAGGCCAGCAGCGCCAGGATCAGCACGGCAATGTGGCGCGGAAACAGGGCAGGGGCAGACATACGCAAACCAGCCTCCTTGGCTGGACAACAGAGGTGCATGCCGGAGCGCTTTCAAGCGCTCCGGCAGCCTTGCAACTGGAGACGTCAGAGCACGACGCTCGGCAGCCACAACGAGATGGCAGGAACGTAAGTCACCAGCATCAGCACCAGGAACAGCGCAACATAGAACGGCACCAGTGCTTTTACCGTCGCTTCTATGGTGACTTTACCCACAGCGGCACCGACAAACAGCACCGCGCCCACCGGCGGGGTAATCAGCCCGATACCCAGATTGACCAGCATGATCATGCCGAAGTGCACCGGATCGATACCAACGCCGACGATGACCGGCAACAGAATCGGTGTCAGGATCAGAATCAGCGGCGCCATGTCCATGACCGTACCGAGCAGCAGCAACATCACGTTGATGCACATCAGGATCACATAGCGGTTGTCCGACAGGGTCAGGAACGCGGTGGTGATCTTCATCGGGATTTCCATCAGCGTCAGGATGTAACCGAAGCTGGCGGCAAAACCGATCAGGATCATCACGATGGAAATGGTGCGTGCCGCCCGGTGCATCAGTTTGGGCAGGTCGCGCCATTTGTAGTCGCGGTAGATGAACATGGTGACGAAGAACGACCATAGCACGGCAATGGCTGCCGACTCGGTGGCCGTGAAAATCCCCGACAGAATGCCGCCGAGAATAATGACCATGGCCATCATGCCCCAAAGCGCTTCACCGGCAATTTTCAGCGCCTGGCGCAGTGGGATCACTTCACCCTTGGGGTAGTTGCGCTTGCGCGCGAAGATCATGCACAGGCCCATCATCACTGCGCTGAGCAGCAGACCCGGGAGGATCCCGGCCATGAACAGAGACGCAATCGACACCGTGCCGCCTGCCGCCAGCGAATAGAGCACCGAGTTGTGACTGGGGGGTGTCAGCAGCGCCTGCACCGAGCCGCTCACGGTCACTGCCGTCGAGAAGTCTCGCGGGTAGCCGTTGCGTTCCATTTCCGGGATCAGCACCGAACCCACCGAGGCCGTGTCGGCCACCGAGGAACCCGAGATCGCGCCGAAGAAGGTCGAAGCCACGATATTGACCAGCGACAGGCCGCCGCGCACGAAGCCCACCAGCACTGCGGCAAACGCGACCAGACGTCGCGACATGCCGCCTTCGGCCATGATTGCTCCGGCCAGCACGAAGAACGGAATCGCCAACAGCGAGAATTTGTTCACGCCACCCGCAATCTGGATCATCAGTGCATCGGCCGGGATGTCGATCCACCAGGCGCCGATCAGGGCTGAAAGGCCCAGCGCGTAGGCCACCGGCATGCCAATCAGGATCAGCGCGATAAAGCTGCCCAACAGTATAAAAGCGTCCATTTATGCGGCACCTTCGCTTTCTTCAACGACGTCGAAATGCATGACCGCGCGATGACTCTGGTCACCCAGCAACAGCCTTTCCAGAACGAAGACCAGCGTCACGAGGCCGCCGAGAGGAATCGGCAGATAAGAGATACCGACGCGCAGAAACGGCAGTTCGCCGACGAATTGATTCCAGGTGGTGGCGCACAGCTTGAAGCCTTTGAAAATCATGAACAGGGCCACGATCCCCATCAGAATCTGCACCACCACGCTGGCGGCTCTGCGCACCTGCTGCGGCATGCGCTCCACAGCCATTGACACGGCCATGTGCGCACCGGCCCGGTAACTGGCGGCGGCGCCGAAGAAGGTAAATACCACCATCAGCAGTATGGCGGTGGGTTCAGGCCAACTGGAACCGCTGCCGAGGATGTAGCGGGCAAAGATGCCCCAGGGGATGATCAGGGTCATGATCAACACCGAGAGACCGGCAATGCCGATGCAGACCCGATAAAGCGTGTCGTTGATGCGAAAAAGCGTATTTTTCATAAGGCTCACCACTGCGGCGGCGAACGAGCTGGTGCTCGTCCCCGCTGCGTAATCGGACAGGCTTATTGGGCCGCTGGGGTACTGGGTGCAGCCAGTGCCGGATTGGTCTGGACCGCTTCGATGCGGCTGATCAGATCTTTGTAAGGCGCGCCGAATTTGTCGCGGACCGGTTGAGTCGCGTCGTAGAAGGCTTTCTTCTGCTCAGGCGTCAGCGTGATGAATTCCACGCCAGCGGCCTTGAGCTTGGTCTCGGCATCGGCTGACGACTTGTCCCACAGCGCTCGCTCCTCCATCTGCGCTTCACGCGCCAGCTTTTTCACCAGTGCTTGCTGCTCGGGGTTGAGCTTGTTCCATGTGGTTTTCGCCATCACGATGGGCTCGGGCAGGATCAGGTGTTCGGTGATGGTGAAGAACTTGGCGTTCTGGTAATGGTTGTGCTGGAAATACGTCGGCGGGTTATTTTCCGCACCGTCAATGACGCCGGTCTGCAGGGCACTGAAGATCTCGCCGGTGGCCATGGCGATGCCGTTGCCGCCCATGTCGTTGATGGTTTCGATAAACACCGGGTTGCCCTGTACACGGATTTTCATGCCTTTGAGGTCGGAAATCTGCCGTACGGGCTTTTTGGTGTACAGGTTGCGGGTGCCGCCATCCATCCAGGCCAGGGCGACCATGTTGAATTGCGAGTTGGTGATCTTGTCGAGAATTTCCTGGCCGATCTCGCCATCGATGATGGTGCGCATATGCGCCTGATCACGGAACACGAACGGCAGGTTGAAGACGTTGACGTCCGGCACTACCGGGCCGACGATGCCGAGGCTGACGCGGGTCATCTGCACGGCGCCGCTCTGCACCTGCTCAACGACCTCCTTCTCGGAGCCGAGTACGCCACCCGCGTACATCTTGAAACTGATCTCGCCCTTGGACTGTTCTTCGAGTTTCTTGCCCATGTTCTGTTCTGCCACGACCGGCGCATAGCCAGCAGGGTGAACCTCGGCGAACTTGATTTTGACATCAGCGTGGGCCATGCCTGACACACAGAAGGCCAGCGGAAGTGCTGCGATGAGAAGCTTGTGTTTGAAGTCCATGGATATCTCCGATTTTGTTATTTTTGGTAGAGCTACGGGATTTTCGGCAGGGCGCTGTCAGCCCTGAAACGTGGGTTCCTCCAGGCCCTGAACCCCAGGTCGCAGGGCGAACAGGCCGCCAGCCAGTGGCTGATCGCTAATATCGCCACCCGGGCGAATGGACGTTACGAACAGCGTGTCCAGATTGGGGCCGCCAAAGGCACACATGGCTGGCTTTTTCACCGGCACGACCAGTGAACGGTCGAGTTTGCCGGTGGGGGTGAAGCGGTGAACCAGGCCTGCGTCGTTGCCACAGATCCAGTAGCAGCCGTCGGTGTCGATCGCCGCACCGTCGGGACGACCCAGGTGATGGTTCATGTCAACGAACAGGCGGCGATTGCGCGGCGTGCCGCTGTCGGTGTCGTAATCGAAGGCCCAGATCTGCTGCACGCCGGGGTGCGAGTCGGACAGGTACATGACCTTGCCGTCGGGGCTGAACGCCAGGCCGTTGGGGACGATGAAGTCCTTGAGTTGTGCATTCAGCGTGGTCTGGCCTGCGCTGTAGCGATACAACGCCCCCACCGTCGCCCCTGCGGCCATGTCCATAAACATGGTGCCCGCCCAGAAACGACCCTGTCGGTCGCAGCGGCCGTCATTGAAGCGCATGCCTGCCTGCGCGTGTTCGACGCTGGCCAGAAGCGTGCTGATCAGGCTGCCGTCTTCGCAGGGCTGCAAATGAAAGATTCCGTTCTCCATCCCCGCCACCCAGCCACCCCGATTGTCGGCGGCGATACAGGCCAGCATCTGCGGCGCTTTCCAGCTGCGCGTGCTGTCCTGATTGAAATCCCAGCGATGCAACTCGCCCTTGGGAATATCCACCCAGTACAACGCTTGATCACGCACGCTCCAGACCGGGCTTTCGCCGGTGGCGTTCTGTGCATCGACAATCAGTTCGGCATCCATGACGGTTCGTGTCTCCAGAGTGCTGCGAGGGGAAAGCGCTGCTTATTGGTCGCCGAACGGTCCTGAAGCCACAAAGGCACCGCCCTGGTAAAGCATTGCCGGGTCATCGGCTGCCGGCAGCGGCTGGGCGTCGACCTTCTCGCGGAACACTTCCGAGCTGTCCTTCGGTTTGTAATCCAGTTTGCTGGCCAGGCGGTTGTCCCACCAGACGGTCTTGTTGTCCGAGACGCCGTAGACCACGGTGTGGCCCACGTCTGGCGTGTACAGCGAGCGTTCGATCAACTGAGTCAGGTCAGCAAAGCTCAGCCAGGTACTCATCATTCGGCGGTTTTGCGGTTCGGAAAACGATGAGCCGATACGGATGCTGACGGTTTCGATGCCGTAGCGATCGAAGTAAAAGCTGGCCATGTCCTCGCCGTAGGACTTGGATAGACCGTAGTAACTGTCCGGGCGGCGAGGGGAGTGCGCGTCGATGGTCTCGGTCTGCTTGTAGAAACCGATCACGTGGTTGGAGCTGGCAAAGATCACGCGTTTCACGCCGTGCCGGCGGGCGGCTTCGTAGATGTGGAACACGCCGCAGATATTGGCGCCGAGGATTTCCTCGAACGGGCGTTCGACCGACACACCGCCGAAATGCACGATCGCGTCGACGCCTTCGACCAGTTGGTGCACGGCGTTCTTGTCGGCCAGATCGCAGACCTGAACTTCCTCACTGCCGTCGACAGCGGGCGCCATCTCGGCAATGTCGGAAAGCCGCAGCACTTTTGTGTAAGGGCGCAGAGTTTCGCGCAATACCTTGCCCAGGCCACCTGCCGCGCCGGTCAGCAGGAGGCGATTGAAGGGAGTTTGAGTGGTATGAGCCGATGCCATGAGAGAAGTCCCGATTGTTATTTTTGTCATCTGTTGTCGTATGACTTGCCGGATTATCGGCACCGCATACGCTGATTGTCAACGCGGCCAAGGTCTAAAAACGGGCTGTGCACGCACTTGGCCGGATACATTTGTAACAAGGCAAAACCTGCCGTGGCCAACAGGCTCTGCCACGCTTTCAGAGCAACGAAATAGGGTAGCTGACGAACACGCGATTTTCGTCGAATTCGTTGGTGCTGAAATCACGACGCAGGCTGGAGTTGCGCCATTTGACGTTCAGATTCTTCAGCGCACCGCTTTGGACGGTGTAGGCCAGTTCAGACTCCCGGCCCCATTCCTTGCCGTCAGTGATGTTGCCGGTGTGCACATTGTCGCCGCTGATATAGCGGTTCATCAGGGTCAGGCCGGGTACGCCCAGCGTCGCGAAGTTGTAGTCATGGCGCAGCTGCCAGGATTTCTCTTTGGCGTTGTCGTAGCTGGAGTTGTAACTGTCGTTGGCCAGGGTGCCGCCGCTGGTGCCGTTGACGCGCATCCACGCGGTATCGCCCGTCAGCTTCTGCAGACCGACATAGAAGGTGCTGCCGCCATAGCGGGCCGAGAGCAGCGCGTAGGCCGTCTTGTTATCCAGGTCGCCGGCCAGTTTGTTGCCGTCTTCCTTGCCGATGAAGTAACCCAGGTTCGCGCCCAGGGTCCAGTCGCCGAGCGGCTGACTGTGCAGCAGGTTGAAGAATTGCTGCTGATAGATGTCCTGCAGTTCCGAGTACCAGACGCCTACCTGGGTGCGCTTGTCGTTGAAGACATACTCGCCGCCGCCGAAGTTGAAGCGGTCCGAGGTGAATGCGCCTCGCCCGTTCAGCGACATGTCTTCCATGCTCGCATCGTTGCGTGGGCTGTTGCCGCGGAACTGGCCGCCATACAGCGTCAGGCCGTCGATCTCCTTGGACGTGACCTGACCACCGCGAAACGTCTGCGGCAACGAACGACCGTCATCGGAGCGCAGGATCGGCAGCACCGGCATCCACTCGCCGACCTTCAGTTCGGTCTTGGAAACCCGCGCCTTGCCCGCCACGCCCAGACGCCCGAAATCATCGGCCGGACGCCCGTCGCTGTGGATCGGTAGCAGCTGAGTGCCGCCCGTACCCTTGCCGCCATCGAGCTTGAGCGAATACAGGCCCAGCACATCAACCCCGAAACCCACCACACCCTGAGTAAAGCCCGACTTGGCGTCGAGAATGAAGCTTTGTGTCCATTCCTCGGCCTTGCTCTGTGGCGCGGCACTGCTCGGGTATGCAGGATTGGTGAAATTACGGTTGAAGTAGGCGTTACGCAGGGTGAGCGTGGCCTTGGTGTCGTCGACGAAACCTTCGGCCATGCCGAGCATCGGGAAAATCAGCGTCATACCGCCGAAGCCCAGCAGGATGCGTGAGCGGGTAGTGTGAGATGTCATTATTGTTGTGCTCCCTTGTTTAGTGAAACCGTCCCCTTTCCTGGCCCCGCGCAAGCGGCGGCCGACACCTTCGAGGATTACGTGATGCCTGTCGCCAGGCATGGCCTCGACCTGCAGGCGGCCGAGTACCGTTCGCTGTGTTTCAGCGAATGTTGTTAATCGAGAAGGGTGTCTGGTAGTGCGAGTTTTCAGTAAACAATACGTCACTGATCAGGGCTTCAATGATTGAGCCCTTGCTGATCGAGCGAGCAGGCGCGGCGAGAGTGTTCATGATGGACTGGCCTCGGTGTTGTTTTTATTTTTGGCGTTATAGGTTGTCGTACAACCGTGGGGATTATTTGCAGACCGCTGCGGCGTTGTCAACGCACCCATGGTCGAGGTTTAACGATTCACCGGCCATTTACAGCGCCACTGATACCAAAATTAAATGCGAGTGAACGCGGCGGCCGGGTGTGCAGTCCACCCGATAATCCCATTTACTTTTTGGAGACTGCCGAATGAATCGTTTCACCCAGAAAGTCGTCGTCGTCACAGGTGCCGGTTCCGGAATCGGCGCAGCGACCGCCAAACGTTTTGCCGAGGAAGGCGCAAGCGTCGTGCTGGTCGGCCGCAATCACGACAAGCTGGCCAAAGTAGCCGCCCAACTGAAGGGCGAAGGGCACTTGGTCAGAGCCGCGGACATGGCCGACCCGAGCGACGTGGAAGCGCTGTTCAAGGAAGTGGCGACGCGCTTCGGGCGCCTGGATGTGCTGGTCAACAATGCCGGCATCGTCAAGTCCGGCAAAGTGACCGAGCTGGGCATAGAGGACTGGAAAGAGCTGATGTCCGTGGACCTGGACGGCGTGTTCTATTGCACCCGCACCGCCATGCCTGCACTGATCGCCAGCAAAGGCAACATCATCAACGTCTCGTCGGTGTCCGGTCTGGGCGGCGACTGGGGCATGAGTTTCTATAACGCGGCCAAGGGCGCGATCACCAACTTCACTCGTTCGCTGGCCATGGACCATGGTGCTGACGGCGTGCGCGTGAATGCCGTCTGCCCCTCACTGACCCGCAGCGAGCTGACCGAAGATATGCTCGGTGACAAAGCGTTGATGGCCAAGTTCATGGAGCGCATCCCACTGGGTCGCCCGGGTGAAGCCGAAGACGTCGGCGACGTGATCGCTTTCCTGGCCAGTGACGACGCGCGCTTCGTGACCGGCGTCAACCTGCCGGTCGATGGCGGCCTGTCGGCGTCCAACGGGCAGCCGCCACAGGCGTGACTGTCAGGAGTGCAGAAACAATCAAGCCCGGTAAAGACCGGGCTTGATGTCAACGCTGGGTGATCAGATCCGGAAGTGGCTGACCATCGTTTGCAATTGCCCGCCCAGGCGCGCCAGTTCGACGCTGGACGCAGCGGTTTCTTCGCTGGCCGAAGCGGTCTGCTCGGAGACATCGCGCACGTTGACGATGCTGCGGCTGATTTCCTCGGCAACCGCGCTTTGCTCTTCAGCGGCGGCGGCAATCTGCTGGTTCATCGCCTGAATGCTCGACACCGTCTGCGTGATGCTGCCCAGCGACGTGCCAGCCTTACGGCTGAGGGTCACGCTGCTGACGGTCAGTTCGCGGCTGTTGAGCATGATGCTGGACACCTGGCGCGTACCGCTCTGCAACGCAGCGACCAGTGTTTCGATCTCCACGGTGGATTGCTGTGTACGTTGTGCCAGGCCGCGGACTTCGTCGGCAACCACCGCAAAACCACGTCCGGCTTCACCCGCACGCGCTGCTTCGATAGCAGCGTTGAGCGCCAGCAGGTTGGTCTGTTCCGCCACCGCCTTGATGACGTCCATCACCTTGCCGATCTTGTCGCTTTCCTGCTCTAACTGAGTCATGGCGTCGGCCGAGCGACCCACTTCGTTGGCCAGTCGCTCGATCTGGGCGATCGCTTCACCCACCACCTTGTCACCGTCACGCGCTTCGCGGTCGGCGTTGGAAGCGGCTTGCGAGGCCTGTTCGGCGTTACGCGCCACTTCTGCAACCGTCGCCGACATCTCGTGCATGGCGGTGGCGACCTGGTCGGTTTCGACTTTCTGGCTGTTGACGCCAGCGCTGGTCTGTTCGGTAACCGCCGACAGTTCTTCGGCGGCACTGGCGATCTGTACGACGCTGTCGCGAATACCGCCAATCAGCTCGCGCAGCGTGGTGCCCATGCGCTGGATGCCTTGCTGCAGAACGCCGAGCTCATCGCGACGTGTCACGGCCAGGGTCTGGGTCAGGTCACCGGATGCGATACGGTCGACCACCGCCAGGGTTTCCTGCAGAGGACGGGTAATCTGCCGGGTAATGATGACTGCGGCGATGATGCCCAGAATGATCGCCAGCAGTGTGCAGACGATCTGAGTGGTACGCGCCTGTGCGCTTTCCTGATCGCGGCGATCCAGTTGCAGCTTGTACATGTCCTCGCTGATCTTGACGATATCCTGGCCTTGCGTGGTCATTTCCTTGCGCGCCTGGACAATCGTGCCCGTGGCGGCCTTGAAGTTCTGCAAGGTCGCCCGGTACGCCATCAACGAGGTTTCCAGCTGCCTGAGCTGATCGGCCTGAGTGCCGCTGAAGGTTGCCTTGAGCGCATCCAGATCCTTGATGGCCGCATCCAGTTTCGAGACGGCTGCCTGCTCGGTCTCGGGTGTGGCATTGGTGGTGTAACCGCGCACTTCATAGCGTGCGAGTCTCAAGTCATCTTTTGCGTCGGTGACAAGTCGGTACTGCTCGAAGCGGTTGGCGTCAGCCGGGTCCATGTTTTTGACTTCAGTCACAAGCTGCTCGAATACCGCGAGGCTTTTGACAGCATGGGTCGTCAGCTCATCACGAGCCGCAGTGCTGGCCTTGTAGCCACTGCGCATGTTGTTGAGGGACTTCTGGTAGTCAGCGATCACGATGCCCAACTGATCGAGCATTTTCACGTTTTCGGGACTTTTGAACGAGGCCCGAAGTTTTTCCTGATACGCCTTGAAGCTGTCCAGCGAAGTCTGCACGGTTTCGGCAACCTTCTCGTCGCCGTCGGCCACCATGTACTGGAGGCGTGTCACGCGCAGTTTGGTCAACTGGGCATTGAGTGAAGTAATGTCACTCATCCAGTTGCTGCGATTGATCAGCCCGCTCATGCTGGTCCAGCCAGTCAATGCAAGAATGGCTGTAAAAACAAGTACTAGACCGAACCCAAGGGCCAGTTTCATATTCACGCTGATGTTTGCAAACCAGCTACTCATTGAATTCTCCAACAACTGCCATTGAAACGGTGTTATCCCTGAAAGGTATGGCATACAGGTCAGGGCAGGGTGAGGTATACAGACGCTATCGGCAGGGACCGGCCAAGCTGAAATAAAAAATAAAGAAAGTTCCAAGGCGCGCCGAGTATTTTTTTCAGGCATATCAATTGCGTCGGCACACCGTTATAAAGCACTGCCAACGTCATTGGAGTACAGCGCAGCATTTCACGGGAAAGGCACGCTATTGGCTGTGTTTACGCGATTAAAACCCTATTCGTTGTAGGTTCATTGTGTGTGCAGGGCATGACATTTTTTGTGTCGCAAGTTGCTCTGGCATCTGAGCTTTCTTCTAGCAGTCCTTTTGAGATGCCTTGTCATGAATTTGAAGTTTCGTCATAAGATCCTGTTGGCCGCGGCCGGTGTAGTGGTGCTGGCGTTCGCCTTGTTCACCTTTTACAACGATTACCTGCAACGTAAGACGATCAACCAGAACCTTGAGTCCTCCGTGGGTCAAGCGGGTCAGCTGACTGCCATCAGCGTCCAGAACTGGCTGAGCGGACGCATTCTGGTGTTGGAAAATCTCACCCAGAACGTAGCCTTTCAGGGGGTCAATTCCGATCTCAGCGGGCTGGTATCGCAGTCTGCGCTGGTATCGACCTTCCAGTTCACCTATGTCGGTGACAGCAAAGGCACGTTCACTCAGCGGCCCAACGTGGACATGCCTGCGGGCTACGACCCTCGCCAGCGGCCCTGGTACAAGTCCACTGTCGACGCGGGCAAAACCATTCTCAGCGCGCCTTATCAGGCTTCCGTGGGTGGCCTGGTGGTAACGATCGCCAGCCCGGTCAAGGCGGCAGGTCTCAGCACGCCGTACTCAACATGAATGAAAGTCAGACGTCGAGTCAGGAAAGTGTCGAAGTTGCCAATCAGGCCGGTAGTCGTCTACGCGATGTAACGCGGCGCATTGGCGATATCGACGGCATGAATCAATCCGTCGCTGCGGCGACAGAAGAGCAGACCGCTGTTGTCGAAACACTCAATATCGATATCAATCAGATCAACACGCTCAATCAACAAGGCGTGGCCAACCTTAATGAAACGCTCAAGGATTGTGCTGCGCTTTCGCAACAGGCCGGACGTTTGAAACAACTGGTCGACAGTTTCAAGATTTGACCGTACATCCAGTGACAGAGGCCGGGCCACTTGCCCTGAGTAGATGGCCCGGTCTGTAAGGGTGAGGGCTAGAAGCACCTGTGCGTAGGTGTTTTATCAAACCCGCCGGACGTTACAGCGTCATCCGCCCATAAAAAAGCCTGCTCAATGGCAGGCTTTTTGGTCAGAGATCTTTTTTAACTTCTTTATCGATATGCTTGTCAGCCTTGTGACGCTCTTTGTCGTCATGCCTCGCACCTTTGTCGACCTCGTCGGCGTCGTGCTTCACACCTTTGTCCACTTCCTTGGCGTCATGATCAACACCTTTATCCAGCTCACGGTTATCGTGTCGGACACCCTTTTCAAGCTCACTCTCTGCTAAGGCCACGGGCGCTACAGCACCCGCCAGGAAGAGGGCGGCAGTCATTGAGAGTACGAGTTTACGCATGCTTCGCTCCTTCAAGAGAAATGCTGGCTCGTCTTGAGCCATCATTTTCGAGCATAGACCAGGCATTCAGAGTGAAAAATGCAGTTCGTCGAAAGGCCGACTCGAGTAACGATCCAGTCCCGGCCTTCAAGCAACTGCTTTAACCAGAATGCTTTCGTCGATCTGCTCAATCGATGTCACCCCGGTCAACGTCATCGCCACATGCATTTCCCTGGCAAAAATATCCAGCATATTCTCGACGCCACGCTGCCCATCGGCGCCCAGCGCATAGGCCATCGAGCGTCCGAGCAACATGCCTTTGGCGCCAAGAGCGAGCATGCGCACCACATCAAGACCCGAGCGAATGCCGGAGTCGGCCAGCACCGTCAGGTCACTGCCGACCGCCTGAACAATAGGCGGCAAGGCCTTGGCGGTGGACAGCACGCCATCCAGCTGACGTCCGCCGTGGTTGGATACCACAATGCCGTCCGCGCCAAAACTCAGCGCATCCTTGGCATCCTGCGGATCGAGAATACCCTTGATGATCATCGGGCCTTCCCAGAACTCACGAATCCACTCCAGATCCTTCCAGCTGATGGACGGGTCGAAGTTGTTCGCCAGCCAGCCCACATAATCTTCCAGCGTGGTGGCCTTGCCCAGGTATCTGGAGATATTGCCCAGATCATGAGGGCGACCGAGCAGGCCGACATTCAGCGCCCAGTCCGGCTTGGTCATGGCTTGCAGAATGCGTCGAGGCGCGGCATAAGGCCCGGACATGCCCGAGTGCGCATCGCGATAACGCGCGCCGGGCGTTGGCATGTCGACGGTAAAGACCAGCGTCGTGACGCCGGCTGCCCTGGCACGCTCCAGAGCGTTTTTCATAAAACCACGGTCTTTGAGCACGTACAGCTGAAACCAGATCGCCTGCTTGCTCTGCGACGCTACCTCTTCAATCGAACACACCGACACCGTCGACAGGCAGAATGGAATCCGCTTGTTCGCCGCGGCCTTGGCTGCCTGAACTTCACCGCGGCGCGCATACATTCCGCTCAAACCCACGGGGCTGAGGACAATCGGCATGGCCAGGGATTCGCCAAACAGCCTGGTTTCAAGACTCACGTTATCGACATTTTTCAGGACCCGCTGGCGCAGGCTGATATCGGCCAGGTCCGAACCATTGGCACGCAGCGTGTGCTCTGCATACGCACCGCCGTCAATGTAATCAAACAGAAAACGCGGGAGTTTGCGTTTGGCCGCTGCACGGTAATCGGATGCCGAAGAAATAATCATGACGTTTTCCTGAGCGAATAAATCTACGAACCAAGGCCGCCAGGGGTGAGCGGCAGGTTCAGATTACGGAAAAACCGACTATGATCAAAACAACTAATACAACTTGAATTCAGTCGGAAATCGAATACTTGTGAACCTTCGAACATTACGCACTTTTGTCGAAGTGGTACGTCAGGGTAGCTTCTCCCAGGCCGCTGACGTGGTATCGCTCACTCAGTCCACCGTCAGCAAGGCCGTCAAGACCCTTGAAGACGAATTGGGCACGCCGCTGTTGAGCCGCATTGGCCACCGCAGCGAGCTGACCGCCGCCGGTGAAATCGTCTACCGCCGCGCCTTAACCCTGTTGGCCGAGCGCAACGATCTGCTGACCGAGCTCAATGACCTGCGTGGTTTGAAGGGCGGCGTGTTGCGCATCGGTCTGCCACCCGTGGGCAGTGGTGCGCTTTTCGCCGCCATGTTCACTCAATACCGCGCCCGCTATCCGGATATCGATATTCAGCTCACCGAACACGGCGCGAGCAAACTGCATGAGTGCCTGGCTTCAGGAGAAGTCGAGCTGGCAGCACTGTTGAAGATGAACTCGTTCAGTGAAGAGTTCGATTACCAGGATGTGCGTATCGAGCCGGTGGTGGTGGTCATGGCAGAGAACCATCCATTGGCCAAGCGCAAACGAGTCGTCATTGAAGACCTGGCCGAAACGCCGTTTATCCTCTTCGAGGCGGGGTTTGCACTGAACAACATGATCAAACTGACCTGCGACCGCAAGGGTGTTACGCCCAAAGTGACTGCACGCAGTGGTCAGGTCGACTTTATTGTGGATCTGGTCTCGGCAGGGCTGGGTGTCGCATTTTTGCCGAGGATGCTGGCGCAGAAGCACTATCACGACGGGATTCGATTGGTTGCGCTGGACGAGCCGGATACGGATTGGCATATGGTGTTGGCATGGCGCAAGAACGCGCACTTGTCACCTGCGGCCGAGGCCTGGTTGGCGCTTGCTAGGGAAACCCGTCTCCCGACGACGTCCTGAAATCCCGGAGGCGTGCTTTAAGCACACGCAGGAGGGCTGGGGGCATAAGAGGTGTGACAAAGCGGGAAGGCCAGAAACAAGAAAGCCCGCACGAGGCGGGCTTCTTGTTGATTCACAGTGATCAGAAGAAAACTGTGAATCGGTACTTGGTGGTACACAGGCATTTGAACTGAGAATGTAAGCAACTGTATTTATTGGTTATGTTTATATTATTTATTCAAAGGGATACATGTGGGGATACAAGCTGCTCTCTGCTGGGGTGTTTCCGGCCGGTTTTGCGCAGACCCAAAAAACAGTCGAGGTTCGTTGCTCCATCCCCGACGAACGGTAACACCATCTTGCTAAACCCGCCGCCGGTGCAAGGCGTTGCTATTACCACCATTCTTCTAATGACTCTGTGCGAAAATAGCTCGATTATCTCGCTCCTCACTTTTGAGGAGTCATCTCCACACTCATGCGGCGATGGTGCTGGCGCCGCTGAGGCGTTCTTGCCATTCCCTCGCGCAAGCAGCACCCCGGATCAGGGTAGTGGTCATTCGGGCGCGCTCATTTCACGTATTATCTCGACCGGATGAGTATTACCGGGCCAGCCTTCCTGGATGCTAGGGTTTGGCTCCTGCTGAGGCGCGATAAGATTTGGTGGTGCTGTAGCTCCTCGGCTTGAAAGGGCGCCGGCATCCTCTCGTCGAGCACCCGTCAGATCCACTGTGAATACTTCAAAATCGAAGGCTATAATCGCTCCATGCTAAATCCAACCGAAATACGACCTCTCCTTAAGCAGTGGATCACGAGAGTGATGCCCCATGATGCTCAGGATGTCTTCATTGAAGAGCTCTGCTTTATTGATAAGGCTCGGCGGGCTGACCTCGTTCATGCCAACGGAAAGTTGAGCGCATTTGAGATAAAGTCTCACGCGGATACTTTGAGTAGGTGGGGAGGTCAGCAAGAAGCTTATTTAGCCTGTTTTGATGAGGTATGGCTTTGCTGTCATTCGAAACACTTAATTAAGGCGCTAGAAGTTTCTATCCCCACTGTAGGAATACTGGTAGTGGACGATTACTCAGGGATGGCGATGGTAAGAAGCGCCAAGTCAAATAGGTCGCAGGATAAATTCCATTTGACTGGTTTTTTATGGCGTGACGAACTCGACTCCCTAGCTAAGAGCTTCGGTATCAATGTCCGTGGGAAGGACCTGATTAAGGATGTGCGCCATAAAGTTAGCGACGCACTTCCTTTGGCAGATATTAGAGCTTGCGTTTTGCGAGCTCTTAAGAGTCGATATTCTTAGACAAGGTCGTCAAAATCTAATTCGTCAAACTCTTCATTAACGTCGTCGGTTATAGATAAGATCATTGCGCATATATGCTGATTGATTCTATAGCCGTTCCATGTTCCATTATTGCCGTATCCAGTAGAGGTCGCAACAATTCGGGAGTATTCACGAGTGGCCCAACAGAAGTCATCACCGTGATAACCTGGTAGGCTTCTAACCTCTTGTGCTATTTCGATATAGTTTACAAATTCTTTATTTCCTCCTTTCCGTCTTTGCCACCATTCCGTTGGTGTGTAATAACAACCGAATGGTAGCACTGGCATCCCTGGAATGTACTCCATAGGTGCGGTCGGATTTGTTGCTGCGTAGTCGCCATATGTGGGGCTAGGATTTATGCCGTTACGGTCAATGTTTGATTGCCAAGCGACGTCATAACAAGCAGAAGATCGGGAAGTATTAGACGCTGGTTTGTCGATAGGAAATGAAGTGCTAAGCAGTACTAAGCTTTGTAAGTTGTAATCGTTAAGCTGTTTTAGTGAATGGTTGAATTCAGAGCCGGCAGCTGTACTTGCTGGAGAGGTTGCTCCGAAATCCAGTATCACATGCGCGAAGTTAGGCAGGTTTAGAGAATCTAGGATTGATAAAAGTCTGGCCCAGGATGCAGAGGTGGGTTTTTCAGGGCAGAAGACTCGAATTGCAATTTGGTTGAAGTTTCGCTCTGCAGAAAGAGCCAGCTGAATAACATCTCTCTGCGGATCATCGTCGGTCCATGATATTACTGGGATTACATGGTTGTTTGTAAGTTGAGTGTTTAGAAAAAACTGCTGCTTATTTTCGAAGGCCTCATTGGCGTTGTGAAGGTCGTTGCCTCCAATGAAGTCCTCTCCGACATCTTTTCTTACTCTAGATACATCTAGGAAAAACGGGTGACCAGTCCAGTTTGCCAAAAATGTCTGTAAGTGTCGGTCGTCATCTCCTCTCATATCCAAGAGAGGAGTAAATACATCTCTCCTGTCAGCCTCCAGATTGGTGAGAGCTTTTATATCGTTTTGCCCTACCCTTAAGCATGCTACGTATTGCATGTGGCGCTCCTTGCATTTTATTAGGAATATTGTGCTATAGGGGGCAGTAATTAAAATTCCAGCTTGCCCCAATGGATGCTGAGAGGTGTTTTTTTCTTTGATTAACGTGTTTTATTGTTACGACCTGCGTGGCAATCACTGATGCTAGCCCATAAATAGCAAAAAGCCAGTCTGGCTGGGTTTTGCAACCGGCAGCTTGGCGAGGTGTCAAGGCGAACAGTTGCTGGTCCAGAGCTAACTAGTCGTCCCCTCTGGTAAATATTTGACGAGCACCGGTCGCAAGCACGCCGCCTTATATGCTGGGGGCGGCATATTGCTTAAGCTGGGGGAAATTCAAACGAGACCCATCGGCGAAAATCCGTCTAGGGCCTGTCTCGTTTTACTTGGCGCGCTAAGGATTTATCTGGCCCGGTATTTCACCACCCCATCCCGCCAGCGTGGGCCTGGAGGCCATTTCTTGAATCCTCGATGAGGCCGGCGCTGGCCAAGCTGAGCAAGGGCCCGTAAAGCCTTTTCCTGCGTGCCTTTCAGTGTTAAAGCTGCTTGTGGCGCCTGCTGAATCCGTCAAGACCTGACTAAAATTTCGTCGAGGCTCCGTCTAGAGTTGTCAAGGGTTGTCAAGGATTTCGGCAGCCTTCCCGTTGCCGCGCAATCCGTCCAGAGCCTGTACAGAATCCGTCTCGGGTCTGCCATGGATAAGAGATGGCCAGGCGGCAACTTTGACGCAGCCCGGGCTGAATATGCCCCGGACGCCCACCCACTGCGGATTCCGTCTCATGCCTGTCTCACATTTCGTCAAAGCATGGTCAAAGTGGAGGGCCAAGTTTTACACGCATTGCGAAGCGTCGTGGGACCGTATGGATCTCCAAAGCCACACCCCATGCCTCAACCACTTCATCAGGGGAGAGCAGTCCGGTAGAGCTGACGCTCCCACTCGCCTGAATTGTTATGTCGCCCAGCACGGCCATGTAGGCAGCTATGGTTTGCGGTAGAACTAAGAGACCGGAACCGTGGCTATCGTGAACCATTAGATCGTCCCGACCGAGTGAAATGCTGTGGAGAAGTGCTCGATAAGTTCGATGAGTGAACTTAGATAGTTCCTGATAGAAGATTCTTCGTTCCATGGCCGCGTCCACGCCGTCTAATGCTTCGATCAGTTTTCGGATTTCACCGTGAGAAATCGTCTTGTTTGCGTACCACTTCTTCAAAGCCAACTCGGCTTTTGGGGATTCCGCGTGCAAAAAGCGCATCACGTCGATTGCTTCAACCGCGTCCCGGAAGACCCGAGCAACTGGCCGGTGCCGCGTTTCCTTCAGTAAGGCCACGCAGTCCAGGAGTGATGCCAGCAAGTCCATGGTGATCAGCCAAGTTGCCTTCTGCAGTGACTGCTCGTCGCGATGGTATTTCAGCGTGTGCGGCCTGAGGCGTTTTATTATTTCGCGAAGCAAGGCGTCGCATTCCCTCAGGAATTGTTGTTGGGCTTCATGCTCATAAGGGTTGTCGTAAGCCTCTTGGGGATGGCGACCCCAGACAATACTCGTCATTTGCTTTCCCTTGAGGTCGGATGGCCAATCATAGCTGCTTTCCCATTGGAGGCGCGCAATGGCACTGTCGGACAATGTGCTATGCGGCGCCGAGGTTGCCAGTCAAAGCATCTACGTTCTGGTGGAAACCACAGTGGAAACCATCGCCTGGCAACCATAGTTTTGATAACAGGCGAGCGGCCTGGTTCGCGCCTTGGTGGTTGCTAATCGGAAGTGCGTACCTCTGTGCGAAACTGCTGCCAGTATGTACACGAATGCGTACCAAACGTGCGTACTTCCTGCGCACAATTATGGGCAGGGCAACCGCATTTTGATCGTCGGTCAATAGAAAGGACCTGATCGCATAGCAGCGTTACAGCTAGGGAATAGTAACGGTCAGCCTGTCGCAGCGAGCGCCATGATTAATGGATACCAGGCTAACCGGTCGAAAAAACGAACTCTCGACAGTCTCAACTTACTGAAGAAGCCGCGCTGAAGCAACGAGCTAGCCGACTGATGGATTGTAGATATGGCTGGCTGGAGGAAAGCGTTTTGACGATTACTATGAAAGATGCGAGCGTAATCACGGAATGCTCGCACGTCGAAACACAAGGGCAGTGGGATGGATCAGGACCGCGTTCATAGAGATACTCTCTACGCCGAAGTATGGGCCACGCCCATGCTTTCCCTCGCTCCCAAGTACGGAGTATCAGCGGTTTTTCTGTCACGGGTCTGTGCCCGCCTGAACGTACCTTGTCCACCCCGGGGTTATTGGGCGAGAAAGAAGTCGGGACAAAAGCTGAGTATTCCGCCTCTCCCAAAGTTGAGGGTTGGAGACCCTGCCGAGTGGAGGAAGGGTGATCAGCTACTCCGCAGTAAGGGAGCTGCGCCCGTTGATGCTGCGTTGAAAGGCCGAAGTGATAGCCGTTTGATGGTGATGGGATCGCTAGATTCGTTCACCGATGGCAGGGTAGCGGGCGACGGTTATCTCAAGCCAAAGAAACGAAATCTACCTGACCTCGTAGTTACAGAGCCTACTCTTCGCATGGCGGCGATGATCCTTCAGAAAATAGCGACCCGTTTTCGCGACTATCAACATCGGGTTTCCGTCGCTTGTGGTCAGGCCGGGTACGCGCGCAAGGCTCTCGATGAGGAAGAGGGCCGGCTAATACGCTCGGTATTTGAAACAAGCAATTGGGCACCCGCTCGGCCAACTCTGGTATTTATCGGTGAGCTAGCAATCGGCCTGACGATCTATGAGCAAACGGCCGACAAAGAGGTCGTCTATATCGACGGTAAGTACATGCCTGTAAGCGAGGCTAGAAAGCTCAGGCCAGGACTGTGGAGCGGAACCAGAGCTGCGCGCTACCAGGTGATTACTGATCGAGCTCCAACTAAACGACTCTGCCTCAGAGCATACAGCCCTTACCCTTTGGTCGATTGGACACAAACTTGGACGGAGCAAAATGTAAGCCTCTCGAAGCAGATCGATGAAATCGTACATTCGTTGATTAGCAGCGCTACCTCCTTGGGCCCCAGACTTGCGGAAGCTCATCGAGAGGCAGATTTGGAGCGGAGACGTTGGGAGGAAGAGAGAAGAATTGCTCAGCTGGAGTATCAGCGCTCACTGGTAATCAAAACTCGGAAAGATGCGCTACACGACCTCCTGAGCATCATCGAAAAGTGGAGCGTGGATAACCGCGTCTTCCATGTTGCCGAAGGCACGGGTGAACAGTTGGTTTGTCTGTCCTGCGACGTTGCGCGACTGCTCCAGGTAGGTCTGCATCGCCGAACTCGCGCCAAGCACCCAATCCTGCTCTGCGCTGTCCACGTCGGTGTAATACTGGCGCTGCATGGCGAGACGGCTTTGTAGCGCTGCGTTCAGTGCGGCGGTCTGCTTGGCGTTCCGCAGCATGATTGCCGAGGTCGAATCAGGAAAGCGAAGCCTCGACAGCGTCACACAGTGGATTCAGACGAACAGCAACGCGACCCCTGATTTCATTCGTAAGCTGGCCGAGCTGGCCGCAACGCAACAGACGAATACGGCCTCGGCCGCAGACCTGGCCACGAAGCTGGGCACCGTCGATGCGGCCACGAAGGCAATATCGCAAAGCACTGGGAATCTCACGATAAGTCAGAGCGGTTCAGGCTCTCAGACGAAGGCGCAAGTCGCTGAGTGGGAAAAGTACATCGCAAAACTGACTGAATCACGCGACCTGATCGGTGCAAACGCGAAGGCCGAAGCCGCCCTGCTGGCCCAGAAAATGGGGCTGACCAAGGAGCAGGCCGCTCAATCCAGCATTGTGGCCGAGCAAACCGACCTTCTGAGAAAGTATGAAAGCGCGGTCAAGGAGGCGGACAAGGTCCAGCAGGCTGCACTTAAGGCCCAGCTTGTCGCCTTGTACACCCAGCAGCAGGCAGCAGAAGACGCTACTGCAGCGGTCAAGAAGAGCCACGAAGAGGCAGCCAAGGCCGCCGAGGCCAGCGCCAACAAGCAGATAAACCAGATGCAGCGCGTCATAGACAAGGCGCTCACTCTGAGCAAGGGCACAAACCTGCTTTTGCTGCCACAGACGAAACAGCAGGCCCTGACCGGTGCCGCCCTTCTAACAGTGGGCTCTACGGTCAAAAAGACCGCTCCGGCTCGCCTGACTCCCCAGCAAATGGTTGATGCAAGAACGTCTCAGATCGAGCAAGGTACTACGGTCAACAAGAACGCCGGCAAGACGAAGGCCTTCCAGGAGGACGCCGGCACGAAGCTACTCGATGACGCCAGGCAGCGCTATGCGGTCCTGCAGCAGCAAAGCCGTGAGTTGCTGATACAGGACGGCACAACCAGGTCCATCGGTGCCGAGCAGAAGAAGCTCGTCGAACTTGAAACCGAAATCGCCCAGTTCAAGGAGAAAAAGACTCTCACTGCCGCGCAGAAGCAGGTTCTGGCAATGGCCGATCTGAACCTTGCGCAGCAGAAGCAGAACGCCGCGCTGGAGAAGGAAAACGAACTTCGCAAGCTGGCCACCGAGGAAACCCAGAAGCTGTTTTCCTTTCAGTCGAACCTGAATAGCCAGCTCGCCAAAGACCGGACCGGACTGAGCAACAGCCTTTCAGGGCTCGGCATGGGCGACCAGCAGCGCGCCAGGCTGCAGGAGCAATTCGGCATCCAGGAACAGTACCAGTCGCAACTGGATGCGCTCGCAGCGCAGCGCAACGAAGACAAGATCACCCCGGAGCTGTACTGATCGGCAAACGGCCCGAGGGTGATGCCCCGTTCTACCTTGTAGGCGTAGTCATCGAGGGCAGATGATGCCTTGTCCAACGCTGCTGCCTGCTGGTCGGCCCAGGTGATTTTTTGCAGGCGCTGCTGCTCTGCCGACAGGGCCTTGTATGCGCTACCGCAGTGGTTACCACCTCTGGTTACCGCCTTGGTTACCTCATTGGAAACCACGCCAAACCTTAACAATTGCTAACAGGTCAACCGATATCATCTGCGTGACCAAGGTGCGTGAGGGCTCATTCATGGGGTTGGTTTTCGCAGAGCGATAATTCAACCCTTGGAAACAGCTGCAAAAGCGTGGATACCAAGCTGGATACCAGTGCGAGCTGCTTATGTAAATCTGGCCGCGAGCTTCGCATCGACCTCTTACATGTCAGGTTTTGTCAGGTCCAAGCCGCGCCTGAGCAGAAGGTCAAGAGAAGAGGTCGGTGCTGGTAGCACACGAGCCCGCTCAGTGGCGGGCTCTGACGAGGCTTCAGATTGAAATTACCAACTGCATCCTTTTCTGATATCTGCAAACGCCGCTTCTGCGCCTGAGATGTCAAAGATCGCCGTGACCGGGCTTTCGCTATATGGGGTTACGTTAACGATAAACTTGTCTGACTCCATCATTTCCTTCATAGCCTTGATCGGAGAGCCCGGATAGAAGGTCGAAGTGTTGTCAGTGGATATCTGCCAAGACCTGGTAATGGCCTTGCTTTTGCCTATGCGATAGGTAACGTCTGTGTCGTCAGTACCGATGAATGAAGACCAGTTAACGAAAAGCTCAGTCTTGCCGTCGGCGCAGCGTGCAAGCATGACCACGCTTTCTACCGACCTGCCCGTGCCGCCTTCAGACCCTAAAGCCGCCGTGTAAACAGGCTTGTCGTTCAAAGGGTCGGTCTTGGTCGCGGTGTACCACTTCCCCGATCCCTCGGTTTTAGTTGGCGTTGTCTTCTCCGCGAGCCCTGCGTCATCGGCAATCTTGTCGAAGCATGCCAGTCGCTGAACGTCGCCTTTTATTGCTGAGCATGCCGCGATTGATGTATCGCTAATCGCCGCGAGCCCTGGCGCAGATGCCGTCATGGCCGAGAGGCAAATCAATCCAGTTATCGCCAAATTACGCACAGTACAACCCTCCATAGATGACGGGTGATTCTACCTTGCCATCAATTCGTCGCGCACGCCCCTCATCAAATCTCAGACTCAACGAGCCCGTTAGCAGATGTGATGCAGATCGGTGGTGTGTTACATGTTCGGCCCCTGGGTCTGTGATGGCCTATGTATATGTGACCGAACTGCATTTGGAGCGTGGCTTGGAGGCCGAGCTAGGCCATAAAGCCTCAGCTGAGCGCTTTGATCAGAGCAGTTGATTCAGGGAACGCCGGCGTGACAGGAGCAGTAGGTAAAACGACAGCCTGTCTGGGCTTAATCGGGCGGCGGAGGAGATACTGCAAGCGATCCGCTACTGAAATCTTGATGCGCAGTCGCTAGTCGGATGATGGTGTCGTCTCTTAGCTCTATGAGTTTGTTTCGTGGACCTCCTGATAAGTTCTTTGTTTTTAATAGCTTGTTTTGTCTAGCTAAGTCTGATTCCAATCTCGTCTGATATGAAATTAAATCTGGATCTAAATTGATTTTTTGAAAACCTCTCATAGCATATGCAGCAAGATATGGACTGACTAACCCCGCGAGTATAGGAAGCGCTGTTTTCGCCTCAATAGTGAGCCACTCCACAGGAATAAAAGAAGTGGCACAGATTATTAGCGTGGTAAACGAAGCAGTTACACTCGTGAGGCTGTGAGGTTTGGGTTGGCTAGGCTCGCTCATGGCATTTCACTCACTTCCGTGTCGGAAAGTTTCTTTTGAGTAATTGATCCATCCGCATTTTTTCGAATCAAATATCTCGCGGAAATCACGTCGCCAACCTTGTAAGTGACGTAAATGTCTTCTCGAAAAAAGTACTTTCGGTAGAGGTAGGTGGCGTAGAGACGCCCGAGTTTTGATGTGAAAGGGATAAGCCATATTATGCAAGCTGCTGCTACAGCGAGCGCTAAATATTGTGGGTTCATGGCAGTCTCACCGATTCCGGTTGGGGGCGTCCCAGTTTCTAACTACTTCAATTATAACACGATCAATTGTTGATCTCGTTGGGCGATGAGTAACTGTGGTTTTTAACTTTACCTGATAACGATCCTCTTTCTGGAAGGACTGCTGATTCTTTGTCACCTTCTCAAGAAAAGCTTCATCGGCCAAAGTGGCTGGGTGCTCATCACCGTCCGGCAACACGATACGCCATCCTTTTTTGGAACCGAAGTTGACTTGAGAAAAGGTCACTGTGGCAGTGATTGTTTCCGACGTAATCTCTTCTAGCGAGCCTACGGGCAGCCTGGAGAAATCATCCACATCCTCAGTGGTCACGCTGACAACTGGTTTTTCTTCGGAGTCTAGTACCTTGAAAACCGCCCCCTCTTTACCTGTGAGAGGGACCTGAACTATTTTATGTAGAGCTTCGCGAACTTTGCCATCGCTTACTAATCGAGCAACAGTTTTGTCTGCCTTGAACTCGCCGTCAGTGGTCTTTATAGTGGCGTACTCATCATCGCCATTGATAATCACTGAAATGATTTTTCTGTTTTTGATTTTTTTTATCAGCTCTATGACCGTGCTGCCTGCAAAAGCGGAAGCATGAGTTGCTAGCCCGAGAATTGCTAAAACTTTAGCTGCAGTAACTGGGTTTGCCATTAAAGCAAAAACTACTACAAGAGAACCTTCTTTCGCTGGGGTAGTTACTTTAAGCTTTACTTCGGCAGAGCCCTTGCCAACTAGTTTTGCAGTTTCTTCAATTAGTGTGCTCATTCCTAGTATAGCATCGCCGAGCTCTTTTGCATCTATCTCATGATTTTCAAGAATATCCTCAGGAGCATCATATGAGATTGAAAAGCGCTCTTCGCTGGGCTTTGCTTTATCATTATTGCGGCTGCCAACTTCCATATCACACTGCTCCAAAGCTTACTTTGAATAACTTTTTGGACTGAGTGAGGCGCTTATTGTCTAGGAGTAAACAGACCGTACATAAATCACCCGTCTCTGACGCAACCTGCCGCCTAGTAACCAGGCCTTCCGCTTTTGGCGTGACAGAGGTGTGGCGCACTGTGCCACGCGCCACGAAACGTGAGCAAGCCAAATCGTGGCGCGCATGAACGAATCGGTGAGCCGTCCCTCACTGGCGTTCATTCAAGAGCGTTCAGCCCATCGGCATTGAATCAGTGCAGCGTGAGGTGAGCAGGTGACTTTGGAGCGAGCGGTGCGCCAGGTTCGAATAGGTTGGGCAATTGGTCCCCTGACAGGGTCTTCGCCGTCATTGATTGCAACGTCGAGACGAGCGCAAAGACGCTCTACCCCCAGAGCCAGATCGGCGGCCAGCGCCAGGCCCTCACCACTATCGCCGCCCTGAATCACCTGGATCAGGTGGTTCATATCGTCGCGAGCGCCGAACTTGATGGATTGCAGCGGTGGCAGTGCTTTATTTTCGAGACGATCATTGTGCACCCCCAGCATTTTCCAGAGCGCGGGCGCGGTCCATGTGGGAGTTGTAGCGGTTGAGTCGTACAGCAAGGGATGAGTTTGCGCGGAGAGCGCTCAAGGCCATGCGGCGGTGAGCAAGTGCGCTGAGTGCGGACGGAATGAAGGCGTGTTTCATGGGTGTAGCTCCCGAATCATGAGAGCCACCACAGCCTGCCGCCAAGCAGAGAGGGGTGGCGAGTTGCGCAAGATTGGCGGACCGGTGATTCAGGAACCCGGCGCACCCGAGGGTGCTCCTGCGCAACCCGCCATAACACGAGAATGCGGGCACAAAAAAAGCGCCTGCAATCGTAATGGGGGCGCTGTTGCGCCTGAAATCGTTCGACCCGCCAAGGTCGTTGTCAGCAATGTGACGGGAAGGACAATAACCGCGGAAGCGCTTACGTGCAATCTCAGTTATCGACCGCCGGTCGCTAATCATGAATGATGATGTCATTTTGATAGTGTCTCGGCCAGCAGCGCTCCGGCACTCATCTCTGAGTCGAGAGGGCGCAGTTTGACTATTTGGCAATGGGGGATCTGTGACACTGCGAGAACAACAGCGAGGCAGATGCAGTAGAGCCAGTCGAAGGGATTCACGCGGCGGACCTCGGTTCGGACATCAACGTATACAAGGCAACACCACGATGGGTGCGCCCCCATTCATCAGTGAGGACTATCCGGGCTGTGTCGATCCGATACCCGGCGTTGCGCAGGTCGCAAATGCGCGCGCCTGGTCGGCAGATATTCAGCTCGCGCATTGCGGTGAAGGTGTCAATCGACCCCAAGCGAAGACGCTGTATAAACCGTGCGTTCTGAGCATTGATGCTGGTATTCTTGATTTGAGATATTTCGAGGCGGGCCTGTTGGTCGGCCTTTTTTTTGTCTGTCATTTATGCAGCCTCCCCGCGCAGCGCGATGCGCTGGCGAACCCATGCCTGTACTTCTGCCAGCACAAAACCTACTGGCGAGCCACGCGACTTGCTGTTGCTCAGAGGCACAGGCCGGGGGAAGGTCGGATCGTCTTTGAGGCGTTTGTACACTGTGGGGCGGGCGAGACCGGTGATAGCCTCTAGATCCGGCATGCGAATCAGGGTGATTGCCGGATCGAAGTTCTGGGCCGAGGTAGCAGGGCCTTGTTTCGGGGTGTGAATGCTTTGCATGGCGTGTTCCCGTTATTTCTGTAGATGACGGGAGACAGATTGCTGAAAAGCCAAAATCAAAAAAAAATGCCAGGCGTATTGGGTATAGGGTTATCCATAACGGAAACATGGTTATCCGTTACGGATAGGTGGTTTTCTGCTCCGGCCACCTTTTCTTGCATATGCGGGTGCGACTGGCTTGATCCACTCTTTCAGACGCTCGCTAGTATCAGGCAGAGCCATATGAAGTCCTATGTCCACAAGGCATCGATAAACGGTGACGGCCATGTCTCCGATTCTAATGGACTGATTTACGTCTTCATTCCAACGCGACTCAGCGAAGCTCAGAGCCTTCTCCATAGCCTGCTCTTTAAGCCGGTTGATTTCATTCAACCCTTTCATGCGGCTATCTTTCTTTGCGAGCGCATCTGCGCGCTCTTGTTGAACAACATTTGAATGGGACAAAACCAATGCATACTGAATGTGCTTCGTAGCCAGAACGAGTCGCATACCCGCGTCCATCATCGTATGACGTTGTCGGTGTACAGCTCGGCGCGCTTTATCTAAATCGCTTTGTTCCCTGACAATCCCAGGCATGGCAGTTTCGAGCATATCTTCGATGTATCCACTTTCGGCCAATGCCTTTCGGTCGTCAGCAAACGGAGGTGTTGATGCGCAATCAAGTGCAAGCTGGAATTCCTCTAGCGCATACACCGCCCAGAGCTGAGTCTCAGAAAAAGTATTTCCAGTGGAAAGCTCCATTTTTTTTGGGGTGAACATTTTTAGAAGTTCGTACTGCCGGTTCTCTCTCATGTATTTAGCTGTGACGTCGTAGTCGTCGGCGTCCCGCCCCGGTAACGCATCCTCAAGGTAAGCGCGGTACTGCTCTCCAGCATCATCGATGAAGCTGATAATGCTCCGGCGAATTTCGGCGACCTCACCTGTGGTGAGATCTTTTAGAAGCTCGACAATGTCTTGGTAGACGATGCCGAAGCCCATGCCGTCAGGACAGAAATAATATGGGCTGAAAGGGTCGTAGTCGTTGTATGGCGTCCCTTCGGGTCTCGGGTCAAACCTAATCATGTAGTGAAGCCGATCCTCAAAAATTACCGGCTCGGAATCTTCTAGATATCTCACACAAAACTCCTATTGATTTGGCGACCTAGTGCCAGTTTGTCCTTTCAGGCTCTCGGCCGTCGCCCTGTTCCAGAAAGGCGCGCATCAGGCCCTCTGGCCGAAGGCACCTTGAATAATCACGCCTCCAGCCAGGCCATCAAGGTGATCCGCATACCACTGCATCATGGTCGTGCGCTGGGCTAGGTACTGCGCCTTGTTGTAAACGCCACGGACACCCTGAGGCTTGTGGCTGAGCTGCGCCTCGATATGGTCGGCCGTGAAGCCGTGTTCATTGAGCGTGGTGCTCGCAATATGGCGAAAGCCGTGGCCAGTCTGGCGGCCTTCATAGCCGATCCGGCGCAGTGCCATCAGGAATACGGTGTCACTGCGCGGTTTGGTTCGGTCGCTGCGTCCGGGGAAGAGCAGGGGGTACGCGCCGGTGATAGGGCGTAGCTCTTCCAACAACTCAATGGCCTGACGGCAAAGCGGCACCAGGTGCTCTCGACCTTTTTTGCGGCCCTTGCGCTCAACTGGGATGGTCCACAGCTTCTTTTCCAGATCGAACTCGGACCACTGTGCCTCGCGCAGCTCGCTAGGACGCACCGCCAGTAGGGTGAGCAGTCTCAGACCCAGCTGCACGTCTTTGGCATGCGGGTATGACTGGATCGCGCGAAGAAGGGCGGGCAGCTCTTCGGCTGAGACGTGGGCGTAGTTTTCGGCTTTGCCGCTGGAAAGGAATTTGTGAACTCCCTCCAGTGGGTTGTTCACGGCACGGCCGGTCACGCGAGCCAGATCGTAGACATCCTTGCAATAAGCGCGCACTCGGCTCATCTGCTCAAGAATGCCTTGTTGCTCCAAACCCCGGAGCAGCTCCATCCACTCCATTGACAGGATGCCGGTGTACCGGCGCCGGCCGAAGGTGGGAAACACATGGCGTTCAAGTGCTCCCATGATCCGCTTGGCCGTGCCTGCATCCCAGCCGCCGATGCGCGAGGCCTGCCATTCACGTGCCAGCGTCTCGAACGTATCGTTTGCTGCTTGGGCTTCAGCCGCTTTGCGCGCCTGCTTGGTCACCATCGGGTTTCGGCCTTCGGCCGTATCGGCGCGAAGATCTGCAGCCTTTGCTCTGGCCGATGCGCCGCTGACCTCGGGGTATCCGCCCAGCCCCAGCCAGGACCACTTGCCGTCTGCTTTTTTGTAACGCAGTTGCCAGGATTTTTGCCCGTCAGGTTTCACTCGAAAGTACAGGCCATTGGCGTCGAGTTCGCGGTACTCCTTCAAGTCCGGCTCAAGGCCTGCAAGAGCGGTGTCGGAGAGCGGTCGGCGCTTGATTTCGGACCGTTTCACGGTTTGTATCCCTTCGGTTCAACTATTTTCAAAGGATACACGCTGGGATACACGGTGGGTAGATATAGGGGGATACAAGGAGAGATAGCCAGAAATAAGAAAGCCCGCACGAGGCGGGCTTCTTGGGGTTGTTTATAGACAGATGTAGACGTCTGTAAACAGGTACTTGGTGGCTACACAGGGACTTGAACCCCGGACCCCAGCATTATGAATGCTATGCTCTAACCAACTGAGCTATGTAGCCAAGTGGCGCGCATTATTCTCGGAGAACGCATATGTGTCAAGCGTTGTTGTGAAAAATAATTGCGTGCGATCAACCGGTTAGGTGGCAGCGCTTGTCGGAACGTCTTTCCGGGCGCTTACCGGAACAGGGTGTCGAGTTTCTTCAGGTCATCGAATAGCACTCGGCCATCTCCCTTCGCTCCCTGAGTCAGGCCTTAGCGCCGTTGTCCGTTCGCGCTCATCGGCATCCTGTTCACGGTCCGGGTGCAGCGCGCTGGCCAGCTTGCGGCTTTTTTGGCTTCTGTGAGCCTTGCGCCTGCTAGGCCTGCTAGGCCTGCTTACCGAGCATCGGAATCAACTCTTCGATCCACATCTTTTCGCGGCTTGCTGAAATCGCGAGCCACTGCTGCAAAAGCTTGCGCCTGGTTTCGAGCTTTTACGGGATGAGAAAATGACTGCCGTAAAGCGCTTTTCCCGTCGGCTGGGCGGTCCGGTTCTTGCTTGGTTGTGCCTGATAGCTCGTTTGAGAAGCTTTTTGACGCCAAAAACAACGAATGGCGACACTTTGCGTACCAATCTGAGGCGACGCGTATCGTCATTGAAACAATAACATGGCATTTTGCTGCTAGTGTTTTTCCAACAAAAGGCATCGCCTCTGTTTGTGCAGATCTGGCAGGTGTTCACGGGGAGTCGCAGGACATGAACAGTCTTTTGTCACCAGGCATGCGCCTGATGGGACATTTTGGTTTTGCTCGCAAGTTTCAGGTCTTGTTCCTGCTGTTCATGTTGCCGCTGGCGGGCAGCGCGTGGGTCATCACCAAGGAGTACAGCAACAAGCTCGATGTCATTTCCGGGGAGCAATCCGGCGTGCGTCAGTTGCTGGCGCTCGACGATCTGAACATCGAGCTGTCCGCCCAGCGCGATCATGCCGCACGCTGGAAAGCCGCCGATATCCTGCGCGAGCCGACCCCGGCAGCGAAGGCGGCGATGGCCAACGTCGATGCGGGGATCCCTCGCATTGCCAAGGCGCTGGAAGGCGTTCAGGCCGCATTGGTCGAGGAAAAGGCGCCTGTCGATACCATGAACCGGTTCAAGACGCTTCAAGCCGCTGTCACCGGTCTGGACACGGCATCATTGCGCACAGTGGGCTGGTGGCCTGATGGCTATGACCGATTCACTACGGTGCTGAACTTGGTCCAGGCGCTGCGCGAGCAGATCGCGATGGACAGCGGTTTGATTCTCGACCCCTGGCTTGAAACCTACATGCTCATGCAGCTCTCCACCCAGCAAGTGCCGGACCTGATCGAGCGTATCGGCCGTCTGTCGAGTGTCGGGCAGACGTCGGTGGCATCGGGTCAGTTCAGTCTTCAGAGCCGTCTGCAAATGCGTGATCTGCGCGGTCGCATCGATGACTCCAAGGATCAGATGCAAAAGGCTGCCGGCCTGCTGCTGTCCAAGCTTCCCGAGCAGTTGCAGCCTTGGGCGGACAAGTACGCTGCAGTAATACAAGTGCTGGAGACACAGCTTAAGGTCATTGATGACGGTGTTTTCGGCGGCAGCATCAAGCTCAAGCCTGAAGAGTTCGAAAAGAGCATCGACACCCTGACCGGCAGCACGGCAGATTTGCGCAGGCAATCGCTTGACGCGCTCAATGGGCGTCTCGATTACTACCACGAGAGCTCCAACACCGAGTTCATCCCGATGGCAGTGATCTTCTGTGTCCTGGTGATCATGGCAATCTATCTGTTCGCCTGTCTGCAATCCTCGATCCGTAATAGCGCCAAAGGCATCACCACGCTGGCTGAGTCCATGCGTGACGGCAATCTGTGTGTGGAAGTGGCTGTGCAGGGCCGTGACGAGCTTGCTGCCATCAGCCGCGCGCTGAATGTCGCGGTGGTGCAACTGCGTACCAGCCTGCTGGGCGTCAATCAGGAAACGGTTCGCGTCGGCGATGCGGTGCTGACGCTGAATGCCCAGTCCAGCGGAACGCTGAGCGAGGTCGAAGACCAGCAACAACAGATCAGTCAGATCGCCGCAGCAGCCACCGAGCTGGCCGCCACCTCCCAAGGCGTGGCCAGAAGCTGTGAGCAGGCATCGGAAAGCGCTCGGCAGACGCGTCAGATTGCTCAGCAAAGCAGTCAGGACAGCCAGCGCACCACTGACAGTATCCAGCAACTCAATCAGCGGCTGACCGAAACTGCCGCCGCGCTGGGTCGGGTCAGCGAGCAGGGTCAGCAGATTCAATCGGTGGTGGATGCCATTCGCGGCATCGCCGAACAAACCAACCTGCTGGCCCTCAACGCAGCCATCGAGGCGGCACGCGCCGGTGAACAAGGGCGCGGGTTCGCGGTGGTTGCCGATGAAGTGCGCAGCCTGTCCCAGCGTACCCAGGCCTCGACCGCCCAGATCGCCGGCACGGTCGACAGCTTGCGCTCCACCGTGACGCAGGCGGTCAACCTGATGGAAGCGGCCTGCGGGCAAGCCGTCAACGATGCGCAGTCGGTGACCGGGCTGGGCGTCCGCCTGGGCGAAATCGCCACGGCAGTGCAGGGTGTGACCGATACGCTGGCGCAGATATCGACCGCCGTGGAAGAACAGGCGTCGACCGCTGATGAAGTGAGCAGCAACATCCAGCAGGTCGATCAGGCCGCAGGGCGTTTGCTGCAAGGTGCCCGCGCAGTCAATCAGGCGGCGGATACCTTGAGTCAGGGCAGTCGGGCGTTGAATGACAATACGGCGCGGTTCCGGTTGGGATAACTGGGTAGTTTGCCGCATCAGAACGAAGAGCCGGCGTGGTGAAAACCGCCGGTTTCTCCGTTTTAGTGGGGGGACGTATAAAAGTTGGATCAACGGATAGGCATTCAATCATTTGATAACTGACGGGAGTCGATACAAGGCGTAAAATGCGCGGTTTTTGCAGGCGAAAGGTTTCTTGAGAACGCAGCTCACCGAAAAACACAGGGCGGACGGTGCCAACCCGCTACGGCGTCGAGGTTTATCCGAGGCGTCAGGTCGCCCTCGCGTCGCCATTTTGATGTGCACGTACAATGGGGCTGCGTATCTTCGTGAGCAGCTCGAATCGTTTTTTGCTCAGACCTTTCGCAATTGGGTTCTTTATGTTTCCGACGATGCATCGACTGATGACACCGTTGACATACTGTCCGACTACCAGGCCCGCTGGGGGCGCGAGCGGCTGGTCATTTTCAGCGGGCCTTGCAAGGGCTTTGCGGAGAACTTTGTCTCGCTGGTTCAACGCCCTGAAATAGACGCCGACTATTTTGCGTTCAGTGATCAGGATGACGTCTGGTTCAGTGACAAGCTGGAGAGAAGCGTGGGGCGCCTTGAGCTATTGAAGCCCGATACGCCGGCGCTTTACTGCTCCAGAACCCGGTTGGTCGATGCAGACTTGAAGGTAATTGGGGTTTCTCCGCTGTTCAAAAAAACGCCCTCTTTTAAAAACGCCCTGGTTCAGAGCCTGGCAGGCGCCAATACCATGCTGATCAATCAGGCGACCCGTGGTTTGTTGGCCAAATTGCCTGAACACGCTCCTCTGATCGCGCATGACTGGCTCACCTATCTTCTGGTGACCGGATGCGGCGGTCAGGTGTTCTATGACGCCGACCCCTGCCTCTACTATCGCCAACACCACGGAAACCTGATCGGCGCCAATGCGAGCACTCGAGAAAGGCTGATACGATTTCGAAAGATGCTTTCAGGGCGATTTGCCGAGTGGAACGATGCCAACGTGGCGATCCTCAAGGATATGGAGTGTGTGCTCACCGAGGAAAGTCGGCACGTGCTGGGTTACTTTGAAAGCGGTCGCAGGCAGCGGTTGTTCAAACGTGTGTTCACGCTTCGAAAAGCGGGGATCTACCGGCAGACTGTACAGGGCAATTTGAGCCTGATCCTGGCGGTGTGCCTAGACAGAGTGTGAGGGAGAGCAACAAGTCCCCCTCAACCGTTACGAACATTTAATGCAAGCGGAACGAGTTTCGGCGTTTACGTAAATCAGTGAGCCTCTGTTTTATCAGGTGCCTTGTATATCTGATAAGCCGCGTTAGGTGAGTTCGTGACCGCTTCAAAATGGGTGTGAATGTATTCTTCAATCCAACGATGCGAATTGGAGAATCTGAGTTCTTCTCGTCCATCCATCGCCATGTTGAAGACTAATGCGAAACCGGGATCAGCCTTCTTTATGCGTTGAATTTCAGCTCGTTGAAAAGCCTCGCTTCGAGGCGAGAGTGCGTAAATTTCCCAGAGCGGCGCATTGCGCCCCAGCAAGGGATAAGCTCCCGGCCAGAAAGGTAACACCAGTACGCTTCTGCCCGCTGGAGCATAGCGATTGGTCAGATCCCTCAGAAGATGTACCGCTTCAGCCGTGCTGGGGTCCATGGATAGGTTCGAACCGGACACCTCTACCGAGGTCCATCCGTCTTGGGTGCGAGCAAGGACCCCGGGTTGCCAAGCGGCAAGAATGAATAAACTGACGACACTCGTAAGTATGGCCAGTGCCCACTTTAAAGTTTCTGAGTGAAGTGTCCCTAGAGTAATAAAGATACCCAAGAGTAAAGGGTATATTCCCTGTGCGAGATGCCCCACGTCTGCTCGAGCGAAAGCATAGTGAGCATAAGGCAGCGTTGCGCAGGCAACGGCCACAAGTTCTGGAGGCACAGCGCGCCCCTTGATTCGCTCTTTGAATACCCACGCCAGTGCACCACTTCCAAATACTATCAACCCCATGAAGCACAGCCCGATCAGGAACCATCTTGTTTCGATGACGACTCCGGCAGTACCAAAACCCACCGTCCAGGGCCAAGGTATCGGAAGAGGTAAGTTCGTATTACCCTGCTCAAGCATGAAGACAATCGTATCGATGAACGCTGTAAAGTAGCCTGGTGTAAAAAGGCACATGGCTAATACGGGAAGATAGCCAACTGCTACACCTGCGGCCCAAGCCACAATGTCCGTCAAACGGTTATCGGGCGTCGGTGATTTAATTGCCAGCCAACCCACGGCTATCAGACTTGCAACAGCGGCATACACACCGTGGTTACGGCCGAATACGGCAGCGATGCCGACGATGACGCCGAGAAAAAAGTAACGTTTCGTGTTAGGGCTCAACAGCAGATAAGTCAGGCTGGCGACTACGATCATCGAGAGGGACATGTCAATGATCTTATGCCGCGGATACATCCAGGCCATGAGGGTGATAGCCGCGATGCACAGATAAGCAAGTCTTCTTGTCGTGTTAGATCTTAGCGCGATGGAAATTGTCCAGAGCCCTGCATAGACACCTAGCAGTTGAAACACTGCAACGGCTGCACGCAGGGCTACGATGCCTGTGTCACCCATAAGCGCAAAGAATCCCGCGGACCAGTAGTAGCGACCTGGGTCATAGGCCATGAAATCTCGAACTGGTACTTCTCCTTTGATGATCTGTTGAGCGCCGTACCACAGGTAGCCTTCATCCCAAAGGTTAAATCCATCATGGCCCTGCCACAGAAAATTCCCCACGACAAAAGTAGCCGATATCAATAGCAGCATAAAGCTGTTTAGGGTTCGCTCTTTTGTTGCATTGTCCATAGTTTTCGGCCTTGAAGGTATAGCTGTCGTAAGGAGGCGAAGTGCTTTCTGGTTATTTGATGACGAGCAAGACTTTAGATTGACATAGGCTAGACGAGTTTTCTCCAGGTATTTCTAAAACCACGCTGTAGCCGCCTGATTCAAATGAAGACAGGTCTGCTTTGAATGAGAATCCGGACTTCAGAAGCTTGTCGTTTTTGAATGCCTTTACCAAATCGGGACGATCAATAATGACCGGGTCTTTGAACGTGTCGGGAGCGCCTTTGTAGCCCGTCAGGCGGAGCCTGATTTCTTTGGGGGCTTCATTTTTTATTGGGTCGAAGGCCCACCCATTAAACTCAACCACTTCTCGATTGACGTAGATGCTCGCCCCTGTTTTTCCCGCGATCGAATCAATATTGCATTTGTCGAATGAATAGTGAGTGACTTTGGCATTTGGCAAGCTTGATGCATTATCCGGTTTCTTATCACACCCAGAGATGATGGCTGATAGGAGGGTAAGAAAACAGATGGCCGTAAGGGTTTTGTACATGGTTTTTCCTTAGATATTGGTTTATAAACGAGCCAACTTTTTACACATCTCGAATCCTGAACGGCCAATCCAAAGCAGTTGGTGCTTCTCCCTTGGGCATTGGCATCACTGTAGACGCATCAAGGTTTTATAGGGTTGCACGCTCTTCAAGGTGAAATACAGAGTGTGTGGGATCTACGTTTAGAAGACTTGCACTACCGTGACGCAGGTCCGGCCGAAAAGGCAAGTTTTGAAAGGATAAACGTAACGGGAAGTGTCAGTGCTATTGCTGCCAATGGTGCCAACCTTGCATCCAGTTTAAGTTGTTCAACCCAACACCAAAGTATGGCCAAGCTCAAGCAATACTGGAAAGCGTATATAAGCGGCAATAAAATGACTGAGCGCAGTCCCTGATGGCTCTTGAATACAAAAAACCGATTCATGATGTAGGCTAGTAATATTCCAGACACATAAGAAATCGTATAGCTTATGTTGTAGGATAGGAACATTAACAGAACGAGGTAGAGTCCGTAGGTCAGGGCGGTGTTGAAACCGCCTGACATCAGGAATCGGGCAAAATCCTGTTTTAAGAATTTTGAAACAGCCTGATTCATCATCGTGCCATTATTCAGCGTTTGCGATCAGGGATTTGAATTCTTCGTAGTTACGAATGTAGTCCCCGGCATCATAGTAATGCGACGCAAATACCAACAGCACGGCGTCCTGAGAATAGCGATACTGAATACCCCACGTCATCGGCGGCAGGTGGATGCCCTGATTCGGCTTGTCGAGAATAAACTCTTCACGATTGACACCATCATCCGCTACAACATGAACCGAGCCCTTCACGGCAACCAGGAACTGGTGACAGATACGGTGTGCGTGCTCGCCTCGAGTCTCGGCGGTCGGTACGTCGTAGACCAAGAAGTAACGTTCGGACTTGAAGGGTACCGAACGCTCGAATTCGCCCGCCGACAAGCTACCGCGAATATCCGCGACTTCATTCATGGTGTGCAGGGTAACGTTCTTCACCGACGTGGCGGTTACTCCTGGTGCGGCTTTTTCCGGGTGCGTCTCGCTACTGGCGTTGACAGGCTTGGCGTCCACGTAACCAATGATCTTGGCCGGGTTACCTACGACTATAGCGTTAGGCGGCACAGAGCGGGTAACGACGGCACCTGCGCCGACCATGGCGTTGATGCCGATGGTGATACCCGGAAGAATCGTGCAGTTAGCACCCAGTGAGGCGCCTTTTCTGATGATGGTACGCGCGAAACTCTGTGGATAGACTTTGCTGCGTGGGAACAGGTCATTGGTAAATGTGGCGTTAGGACCGATGAAGACATCGTCTTCAATGGTAATGCCGTCCCATACCTGTACACCGCATTTCAGCGTCACCCGATCGCCGATGATAACGTCATTCTCGATGAAGACGTTGTCACAGACGTTGCATTCACTACCGAGGCTTGCGCCTGGCAGGATATGTGCGAACGCCCATACCCGCGAATCTTTGCCGATATTCTCGGACTCGCACAGCGCATGGCTGTGAACAAAGAAATCCTTACCGCTGCTCATGTGTTTCTCCAAATCCCTCGATCCGCATCGGGATGGCCAAGGGCCTATTCTTTGTATTTTCGTAAGTGCGCCATGCATAAGAGCCGACGATGCCCAATCCCAGCAGGTTCAAACAGCCGAGGAATGTGATGGCCAGCATGATCATTGCGTAGCCGGGTACTTCAATTCTGCCTTCGAGCTTGGCGATCAGTGTGAACACACCGAACAGCGCTGCAAATGTAGAGCCGAACGCGCCGACGCGGGTCAATATACGTATAGGCATATCCGTGAAGGAGAATACGCTGTCCATCAGGTAATTGACTTTTTTACGCAGTGTCCACGCAGACGTACCGTGAACCCGTTCCTGCCGGGTATAGGTAACTACCTCGCGGCGATAGCCCATCCAGAATATCTGCGCGATGAGAGAGCTGTGACGCTCTTCAAGGGTCAGCAGAGTATCCCGAAAAGCCTTGTTGCAGGCGAACATATCGACGCCGCCTGGCGGGATTTCAGGAATGACATAGCGACGATAAAATCCCCAGAAAATCTTTGAAGCCGTACGTGTTGCCCATGGGTCCTGACGACCCTCACGTACACCAACCACAACGTCGATATCGCCGCGCATCAGTACCGTGTTCATTTCCAGAACCAGTTCCGGCGGCTCCTGAAGATCTGCAGCCATTACCGCAAAACGGTCGCCACTGCCATGCTGCAGACCCGTACGGATCGCCATGAATGATCCAAAGTTTCTGGACAGCAGAATCAGCTTGGACTTGAACGATTGTGACGGCAGTTGTTCCCTGAGTATTTCGTAACAGCGATCAGGGCTGCCGTCCACAACGAACACGACCTCCAGGTCGTGTCCGAGCTGCTCATCAAGCGCCGTCACAGCAACGAGCAAGTCGGGCAGATTGCTCTCATTACGATAGACGGGAATGACCAACGTCAGCAAAATCATATCTCCTTGGAAAAGTGCGCAGTGACCGCAGCGATGACGCGATCAACCTCGTCGTCACTGAGGCCTGGGAAGCAGGGCAGGGAGATGACGGTATCACATGTACGCTCGGTTACGTCCAGAGCCACGGAAGGGGCTGCCGAGTAAGCCGGCTGCTTATGGTCGGCAATCGGGTAGTGGATATCTGTGCTGATGGACTTCTCTTTAAGCGCAGCGGCAAGTGCAGTTCTGTCTTTCGCACGAATCACATACAAGTGTGCAACGTAGTCTTCCGACACCGAGCATGGAAGTTCAATGTCCAGACCGGCAAACGCTTCGTTGTAACGCTTGGCGATGGAGCGGCGCTGCTCGTTCCAGGTGTCCAGATGAGGCAACTTGACGCGCAAGATTGCAGCTTGCATCTCGTCGAGCCGGCTATTGCGACCGCCCGGGATGGCAATGCGGTACTTCTGGTCCCAGCCATACTGGCGAAGCTGGCGAATGCGTGCTGCCAGAGCGTCATCCCCGGTAACCACTGCGCCACCGTCACCTAACGCGCCCAGATTCTTGGTGGGGTAAAAGCTGAAGCAGGCTATGGTGCCAAAGCTACCCGCTTGCTTGCCACTGCGTCGTGCGCCGTGCGACTGAGCGCAGTCTTCAAGAACGGGAATACCTGCTGCGGAAGCGATTTGTACGATCTCTTCGATATTCGCCAACTGACCGTACAGATGCGTAACGATGATGGCCGCCGGCTTTTCCTTGGCAATCACGGTTTCCAGAGAGTTTTTGCAAAGGGTCAATGTTGCAGGATCGACATCTGCGTAAACAGGCACTGCGCCTACTGCGTGGATGGCAGTGCTGCCATAGAAGCCGGCGTTCGCTACGGCGACTACGCGGTCACCGACGACGATGCCCAAGCCCTTGAGTGCAAGCTCCAGTGCGTCGGAGCCGTTGGCCACGCTAATGCAGTGTTGCACACCGACATACGCTGCGAACTCTTCTTCGAAAAGCTTTACCTCATTACCCAAGACGTACCAGTGGCTGTCCAGAACAGCCTTTAAAGGCGTGGTGAAGTCGAGTCCGGCGTTGGCTTTGGTAGCTGAGAAAAGGGGAATATTTTCCATTGGAATTTCCATAATCAGTAAGACGAACGACTGATGAACTCGCACACATCAGGCATGGCGAAAACTTTGAAGGTTGAGCTGACAGTATAAAGTTTCAAATCACATTTGTCGGGGCTTGACAAAGCAGGAACAGTGCCTTCATAGCCGCTGCGAAGGGCAGACTTGTTGCCCAACGCTGCAGCGACATCCGGTCGCTTGCCCTCGACTCTGAATGCGCCCACAATTTTTCCAGCTTCTACAGCAATGATGTACTCAGGCAAGCCGTCTGTCTGTGGAGGAACACTCCATCCCCTAAGTATCCAGCCTTCTGAAGTTTTGCGAACTTCGTCGAGGGTGCCCATTGCGCGGACCTGTTCCAAGGGGGCTTTCAGGAAAAACTCCCCATTATTCAACGACAGCCGGTTTGCCAACTGCGCTGCACTGAGGCTGTCGGTAGCCGGTTTTCTGGACGCATTACTTTCTATAACAGCTTCGGTCACTGACTTTCCGATGGCCGATTTTTGGATGTTGCTCGAGCTAAGCGTGTTTTCTTTCCAAGCCGCCATATTTGTCCAGGCCATCCATATCACCACTGCGATGAGGCACTTCACGTGAAACTGGCTTAACCTGGCATTTCTAACAGACGAAGTAGCGTTTCTGGCACGAGCTCTGCTCATGGTTGCAAAAGCAATGAGCAGCGTCAGAAAAGGAATTGTCACGAACAGATATCGACCTTGCGGTTGAGGCAAGGAGTTCTGAGAGGCCAGCATACTGAGCAAAATAATTGACGGGAACAGACCCAGTATCATGATCAGCGGCAGCAGAAAATTCAGAAGAAATATCGGCTTGCTATCACGTGAATAAATACGAGCTGTCTGTATCGTTGCCATGATGACAATCGAGATGAACAATACTGCCGCGCCCATGTAATAGGTCGATGGTAAAAATATATTCATCCAGCCAGTGGTCGAAAAGTAGCTAGTCAATGTGAGGTTGAGCCACGGAATGACATTCTCCATGTTTAACAGATGCCCCGAGCACCGGATATAACAGGTCCCAAAGCCTGCAGCAGGGTTATTTTTATGCAGTGCAACAAAGTCGATCTGCCCGGAGATTCCGGAGATCTCCCCAAATTTAAGATAGGTAACAAGCAGCATGGGCAGTGAAACAATTACGGCAGCTGTTAGCATCGGCACAACGCGCTGTTTCAGAATTTTGTCTCTGAAAAAATGCTGCGCAGCGAGCATCACCACGACGAAAACCAAGGCAGGCAGCAAGTACAACTTCGCTAGAAACATCAGCCCTATCGCGCCGCCTAGCCATACGGCGGTCAATTTATTCGGTGCTTTCAGAAAACCCAGCAGCGCACTGATAAGCAGTGCAACGCTCATCAGTCCGTAGGCGTCACTGTTGAAATAAGAAAAAACAAAGGAGACCTGCGGTATCAGTGAGATGATCAGCGCTGCAAGGGCAGCTGCTTTTTTCGACATGCCTGCCCGGTTTGCGATACGAAACAAGGCGCAGATAAATACTGCGCCCAGTATCCAGTTAAAGCATCTTGCAGCTAGATAGCCCAGATCGCTCGGTAACATCCAGCTCAAGCTGTATGAACTGATCAGTGCACCAATGACGTGCGGGAATGGCAGACCGTGATACCAGAACTCACCTGGTTGCCAAGTGTATCCCGATGTACTACCTGTAAACGCTTGAGTCGGCGCACTGGCTGCTGGCAGGGAATGGAACGATTTCAGGTATTCCAGCAAAAAAAAGTGCGTTGACTCATCAGGTGCGCCATTAAAGGCAATTCCCGCCGACCAAACCGACAGAAGGATGAAATAGGTAGTGGCCAGCACTCGTTGGTAACGAGTGCTGGACCAGCCTGTTTGATGATCTGAATGATTAGTTTGAAACACGGGTGACCCTTAAGGCTGCAGAAAATGTCACAGCGCTGTATTGAATGTTTTTGGCGACTGCGATCAATTTTTGAACCTTGGAGGCCAAGCCAGACCGAAATCTTCGTGATCAAGGGTTAAGTTCGGGCTGTAGGCGTAATCCACCTGGATGTTCGGCCAGCGATTTTTGATGTAGCGAATCTCATGTCCAAATCGTTCCTGTTTCTGAGGCGTGTCCTCCAGACCGCGCGTCGCCGATTCATGGTGGTACAACTCAGAGAAAGGTGTCCAGACGTTGAGATACCCAGCTTCCTGAACCCGTAAGCAGAAGTCCACATCATTGAATGCTATCTTCAAATGCTGCTCATCCAACCCGCCTACCTCATCAAAAATTGACTTTTTAATGATCAGGCATGCGGCCGTGACCGCCGAGAACTCCTGAATTAGCTCCGCTCTACAGAAATAGCCATGTGCACCTTTTGGAAGATACTTGTGTGCATGGCCTGCAACACCACCTATACCCACCACAACACCACCATGTTGGAGTCTGTTGTCTGGGTACCAAAGCCTTGCGCCTACCGCACCGACCTTCGGCTGCAAAGCAATTGACACCATCTCGCTGAGCCACTCAGGTGTAATCACCTCAATATCGTTATTGATGAGACCAATTAGCTCACCTTTGGCGATACGCACAGCACCATTATTGAGCGCAGAGTAGTTAAACGGCCCATCGTCTCGAAGTACGCGAATGTTTTCTTCCTGATCGATTTGAGCAAAGTATTCCAGCGATTCGGGATCGTCAGAGCCGTTATCAATCAGAATGATTTCGTAATTTTTGTACGTTGTCAGGCCTTTGATGCTGTCGATACACTGCTTGACCAATGCGTGAGCATTCCTTGTCGGTATGACAAGTGTTACAAGAGGCAGCGTTGTCGGCAGGTTGTAGTGCACGCGGTACTGTCCTGTAGGTAGCAACTCTGTCGAGCCAATCCGACCTTGACGCTCTAAATGCTCATCAAGAGCTTTAACTCCCGCCAATGCAGCATAAGGCTTTTCGTCGCCAGCCATGGCTGTACTGCCAGCGTGTATGCGCCAATGATAAAGCACTCGAGGAATGTGAATAATCTGGTCGCGTTTAAGTTTTTCTATGCAACGTAAGGCGAGGTCATAATCCTGAGCACCCTCGAAACCTACGCGGAACTGCCCGACTTCATTGACGAGATCACGACGATAGGCTCCAAGGTGACAAACCATATTTTGCGAACGAAACAGAAACTCGTTCCAGTCTGACTTGAAGTATGGCGAGCTACGGTTCCCTTCGGTATCAATCTTGTCCTCGTCCGAGTAGATCAATCCTGCATCTGGGTTTTCGCGAATGGTGCGAGCAATCCAGTAAAGCGCATGAGCAGGCAGAAGGTCATCATTGTCCATTAACGCAACAAAAAGACCTTTAGCGACGCCAAGTGCCGAGTTGCTTGCCTGCGAGATGTGGCCATTGCTGCCACGGAAAACAACTTTGATGCGCTTGTCTTGCGCCTTCAAAGATTTCAGGTACTCGATCACCGCAGGATTTGTCGATGCATCGTCAGCGAGGCACAGTTCCCAATTGGTATAAAGCTGTGAGCGCACGCTGTCCACTGCTTCACGCAGGAGATCCAGTGGTGGGTTATACACCGGCATGATGATGGAAATAAGCGGGTACTCAATCCAGCGATTCATGTGCTCGTTGATACGATTGATTTCGGCTTCGCCCAACGTGTCATAATATTGGACCCATCGAGAATAATCGTGTCGATCGGGCACTTCACGCGTTTCGCTTCCGACGAACGCATGTTGAGCTTCACCTTGAACCCAGCGAGCCTGTGCGATGACACCTGCGAGTCCCCTGAGACGCCACACTTGGTAGGCCTTCTTCGCTGTACTGGAAAGTCCGCCTCCTCGCTGAACAATCAGTGGAATCGACGCGGCAAGACGTTTTGCACGGAAAAATGACCTGGTTATCTTCCTCAGTGGGGCAGTGGCTTTCCAGCTGTACGAAGACTGCATCGCGATGATATGCAGGTTCAAGTTGTGAACATGCGTATCTTTGTCTACAAGTGCCAGACGGTGATTTTCCTGAGCTGCCAAAATCGCAATTTCAAGCTCTGTTAACTTGGCATTATGCTTCTCTTGCGCCTCTCGGGTAGCGGCATCAATATCCGCTAACGCCTGACGGTGCTCTGCTTGAACCTGAAGGTTTGCCGTCTCAAGATTTTCCATAGCAATACGGTGGTTTTCTTGAATCGCCAGATTTGCAGCCTCCCGTTCTTCCAGCGCGGCTCGATGGCTTTCCTGAGAGGCAAGCTGTGCAGCTTCGAACTCCTCAAGAGCCAATCTGTGATGCTCCTTGGCCGCTTGGTACGCAGCTTCAAGCTCTTCGAGGGCTAAACGATGCTCGTCTTGCACCGCCAGATTCTCAGCCTTGAGCTCTTCCAGAGCCAGGCGATGATTGTCCTCTAACGCAAGGTTCGCTACCTCAACGGCGTCTAAAGCTGAGCGGTCTTTAAGATTCAATTCCGATATAGACCCAAGCGCCAGCTTGAGCTCCTCTTCCTGTTGAAGGAGTCGCTCAGCGACCTGACCTTCCGTGAATAAAGTGAACGTAATCTGTATTTTGAACGACTTCCCGGCTAATAGCGAATTGAGATCAACCGGAAGCACGATGTGCGGGTCATCATCCAATGCCATGAACATTGTGCTGTCGTTCACGTCGTTAACGAATGTGGTGGTGCCCGAAGAGTCTAGAGATGCGCTGGCACTGTCACGCCATGACCATGCTTCCGAATTGGCGTCATAAATGGTGATTGCGTCTACCGAAAAAGATTGACGAATATTGGTGGGATCAAAGCGAAGTGCCGCGCATCGGTAGGTCGCTGGAACTGTGAACACTAAGGTCTGACGTCCATCGTGTACAAATTGACTTATCGTCCGCTCTTCTTTGAAGCCGCCCGCCGAATCACCTATATAGAGCGTCGCCACCCTAGGCGTTTTGTCTCCCAGGGATCCCATTTTCTGAATGGTCGCTTCTGGTGACCAATTAAGAAAACTCGCAGCTTCGCGACCGGTGACTTTTTCTTGGAACATGGCCTCTAGTAGCGCATATCGGTTCAGATCCTGCTCGTTGATCTCAAGGCCTGCACTGCCAATCAACTCAAGAATAAAATCACGCCTGTTGATCATGGTCATGCTTGGGTAAAAGGGTACTTTATTCGCTATCAGTAGCAGCAGGCCCCGCATTAGTAGATGGCCAAGCTCGACGCCTTCCTTCATCTCCCATTCGATATCGATGAGGTGTGGCTTGCCTTCACTGTCAATAATGATATTTTGTGCAACTGCGTCAATATAATGGCCAGGTAAACGAACGTCTACTTTGTCCAGTTCAGTAGCGCTTTCTTCAGCATCCAAGAGCTGGCTCAGGCAATCTAGATAGGTCTTCAGGAAAGGGGTAAACGTTTCAACTGACCAGTCTTTCGTTGTTGAGGCTTCAAGAAATTGCAGGCTGAGCAAGTTGCCTTTTGCGTAACCATGAGCTGCAGGAAGGATGAATCTGAACGGGGCATCACTGTCGTCTGCCGCTTCGATAGTGCTTAGACGTTGGTATTGGACTTCTATGCCTTCACTGGTATCGACGAAAACCGTTGCTTTGCAGTACTCTGCATTGCGCCCTGTACTGTAGTGATACGCTAGGACATTTCTGGGGACTGCATCGTACGGCTGGCATGAAGCGACGACTATAAACGAATTTGCGAGATCCATGCCCAGATGATTCTCGATCACCACCGGCCAAGCTTTTTCGAGGTTAAATGTAGTGGTCGATGGTAATTGTGGATCTTTCCGAGTGTTCTGGCAGGCCAATGCAGCAGCGTCGAAATTATCGGCTTTGAAACCGTTCTCTGTGATCAGGGAGTTGGGAATTTTGTAGTCGGGATAAGGCGATAAAAAGCTTGATGATGCAAAGCCAGCTAGGGCTATTAACTGATCTAGGCCCTTGCGGCCAAATGTCTTAGGCTGGCGGCCGACATACCGGCCCTCAATACCGTACATAGCGACACCAACGTGATCCTCTGGCGCGCCGGCAAAATATTTGAGGCCAAGTTGGTTCTCAATGGCAATAAACAGATGTCCGTCAGGTTTGAGCAGCTTTTTAACTCGTTTCAGCATCCCCAGTGCAGGATCTTCGTCATTGCTGAACATGCTGGCGTATTCGAGTACACCTATGAGCGTTACTACGTCAAATTGCTGATCAATCTTCAGGTCATCGAATCGTTCAGCAAGCACCGTGACGTTATCAAGATCACGTGTTCTGCTCGCTGCGATTGCAGCTCGGCGCGGGCTACCTTCCAGCGCGAGCACGTTAGCACCCACCTCACCGAGGTAGCGGCTGATCGCACCGCAACCCGCACCGATTTCGAGAACTGATTTACCTTTTAGAAGATGCTCGAATGGGCGAAAGATATTTCCGCGGGTGGAACTAAGGTGATAGAGCTTTGGCCAGTCGGTACAGTAGTGCGGAAGCTCGCTCGACAGCACGGAGACATCGCTTGCGTCACGAACGATCTTCGCCAGCTCATTTTCCGAGCTATCGCCGTCACTGTAGGCAATGCCCTGATAATCAGTCCGCACCCATACAGATGTGTCTGTATCACGGAGGTAGCCATATCTATCAAGCTCAAACATCAACAAGTACCGGTTCAATTTCCATGGAGGCCGCCAGGTCTATCAGGCCCAGAAGCTTCGGAGTAGGTTCTACGACGAAATGTATCGAATCATAGCGTCGGTCGTGAGGCACGATGTCCTCGCTTTGCCGAGAGGCGATACCGATGGAAATGAAGTAATCACCGGTCGCCAGCGCGTTTCTGAATTTCACTCGCGCTTTTGCCTGTTTGCCAGCGCTGCCGATCAGGCCTGTGCCCTCGCAATCCTGCATGTAAGAGTTGGTGCCGTATACGGTGACACCCTCTTTGGTCTTGATCGTAAAGCCGATAATCGGGTTGACCACTGTACGATTGAATTGCAGGGCCAGATCAAGAACGATTTCCTCGCCCGATTCAACGCTGTTGGGAAACTCCCTTCCCGATGCATTCATATGGAAGTCGAGCAGTGTTGCAGCGCCATCCCCCCAACGGTACTCATGAGGGTTATAACCAGGCCTGCTGGCGTACACGTCTTCATCAAAGCGCAGCGCTATCTTGTCGGCTTCGACGGGGGCGGTTTCCACCCGCTCTGCTTCGGCGAGGTCCAGACTCCTGTCGGTGATAGGGCTCTTCTCACGCCCGAACAGGAGGTCCGTGTAGCGATTGATGACCGGGCGCGATTCGCCAATCATCTCGATCCTGCTCTTTTCCAGCAAAATCGCGCGATTACAGTGGGTGACCACTTGTTCGCTGGAGTGCGTGACGAGCAGGATACTGGTGCCATTTTCTTTCAACTGCCTGAGGCGCTCAAAGCACTTGGCCTGGAATCGTGCATCGCCAACGGAAAGTGCTTCGTCTACAACAAGGATTTCCGGATCGACCTGGGCCTGGACTGCAAACGCCAGGCGTACGGCCATGCCGCTTGAGTAGGATTTGACCGGCTGATCAAGGAACTCGCCAATATCGGCAAAGCCGGCGATCGCGTCAAAACGCTCGTCCACTTCGTCACGCGTCAGCCCAAGTACAGCAGCGTTCAGATAAACGTTTTCGCGGCCGGTAAACTCGGGGTTGAAGCCCGAACCGAGCTCCAGCAAGGCCGCGACCCGGCCACGCGTGTGAATCTCGCCAACAGTCGGGTTCAATGTTCCGCAGATGATCTGCAGCAAGGTTGACTTGCCTGAACCATTGCGGCCCACGATGCCGACTGTTTCGCCTTTGCCGACGTCGAAGCTGACGTCGCGCAGGGCCCAGAATTCCTTGCCATAAGTAGTGGTCGGCTGTCCCGACCAGCGCTGAATTCTAGGCACCAAGGCTTGTTTCAAGCGGTCGTGGGGCTTGTCGTACGTGTAAAAACACTTCGAGACGTTTTGTACGCTGATAACCGGTTGATCAGATGACATCAGCGAATCCTTTACGTGTTTTTTGGAAGAACCAGAACCCCATTGCAGCAATTACCGCGCCAATCACGATGGCGATACCCAGGCTGTCCCAGTGCGGGAGGTTGCCGAACAGCAGTACGCTACGGCTCTCTTCGATAATGTAGGTAAGCGGGTTCATCTGCAGCCAAGGGCGATAGACCTCAGGAAGCGCCGCCACCGGGTAAAGAACCGGCGACAGAAACAGCAGAACGGTTGTCAGAACCGTAATGACCTGCGCGACGTCGCGCAAGTACACACCCAGGGATGCGAGAAACCAGCTGATACCCAGTGTGCCGAGAATGAGCGGCACCAGAATCAGCGGAAACAACAGCGCCGTCCAGAAAAGCGTGTGCGAGATCAACAGTTGTGCGATCACCAGCACAATAAGGCTGATGCAACTGTGGAAGAGCGCCGAACCCAAGGTGATAACCGGCAAAATCTCCAGAGGAAACACCACCTTCTTGACGTAATTGCTGTTACTCATCACCAAAGAAGGTGCTCTGTTCGCACACTCTGCAAACAAGCCATGCACGATCATCCCGACGAACAGCAGAATAGCGAAGCCGCCTTTGCCGGTATCGACTCCGACCCAACGTGCGCTGAAGATTTCAGAGAACACGAAGGTATATACCGCCAGCATCAAAACCGGATTGAAGAATGACCACGCCAGGCCCATCACCGAGCCACGGTAGCGCCCAATGACTTCTCGCTTGGTCATTTGCGAGATCAATGAGCGGTTGGTCCACAGGCTACTGACGAGCCGTAAAGGGCCTGCCGAGGGGGTTTTATGAGGGTTCATTAAGCGAACACCTCGGCGTCTTCGAATACGACGGCTTTCTGATCTTTAGCGGACAGAGAGGGCGCTTCGCCGAATGGCCAGTCGATGCCCACAGTGGTGTCGTTCCAGGCAAGGCTGCGCTCATGTTCAGGCGCCCAGTAATCGGTGGTCTTGTAAAGGAACTCGGCGCTTTCGGACAGTACAACGAAGCCGTGGGCAAAGCCTTCCGGAATCCACAGTTGTTTTTTGTTTTCGGCGGTGAGATGCAGTCCTACCCATTTGCCGAAGGTCGGGGAGCTCTTGCGCAGGTCGACCGCAACGTCAAAGACTTCTCCGACGGTGACTCGGACCAGCTTGCCCTGTGGCTGTTGAATTTGGTAATGCAAACCGCGAAGAACGCCCTTCACCGAACGCGAGTGGTTGTCCTGAACGAACGTTACAGAACGCCCAACGGCCTCTTCGAATGCCTTCTGGTTGAAGCTTTCAAAGAAAAAACCGCGATCGTCTCCGAAAACCTTGGGCTCAAATACGATGACGTCTGGAATGGCGAGGCGTGTTGCATTCATAGGTAACGTATCTCCGGGATGCTCATCAGGGTCTGCTCATAAGGCCCTGGCTGGGGCAGGCGTGTGTTGAAAAAAGCCTGCGCCATGAAATTTGATTGCGCCATTAAAACGCGTTTTACGATACCGAGGCTCATGGGCGTCGGGTGCGCCATAGACTGTCCACCTGGGCGGAAAATGTCTGCGCTGGATAAGGGGGGTAGTTCTGTTATGACTGGGGCGCGCGGGGCATGCATCGTCTATTTGTAGTTTTCCGACGTAGGTTCCGACGATGAGCAACACAAGGTCTTCATGGCAGGACGGTTTTACGAATTGAAGCGCGTCCGGTATCTGAGCTCATGGCCGTATGGGTGACTGGAGCCTTGTCATCCTTGGTTGGGCGGTACAAGTGACCCCACCTTCCGAGGCTGGTTCCGCTCACCCCGTTTACACCGGCTTCTTTGCGCTTTTGATACCGAAAACAAAGGCCTGCACATTAACATAAGCCGCCGCCGGAGAACATTCGGTGCCCAGCGAAATTAAGCGGTTTCGGTGCTGTGACCGATGCCCGGCCATGCGGCGGCTGAAGTCCTCTCTGGCTTTGGGCGCAGATGTTGAAAACCCGTATTTTCAGAAGGTTGCGATGCCTGATCACTGGTTTAATCAGGCTATATCGCTCTGGCTGGGCCTGATAGGGTACGAGTGGCTATTTGGCAGTCAAGGCTTGCTTAGCATTGCTGCCAGGCACGCAATAACGAAGAAAATCTTGTCTCGCGGTCTCCTGCGGCATTGCGGTGCCTTGAAAGCGAGTTTCAGGAACGACAGCCGTGTACTCCCGTGCTTCCCCGCAGTATGCAGTTGGTTGTTTCCGGTCAAACGGCCAATGAGCAATACCTGCCCGGCCCACCAGCCATCAGCAATTTTTTTCAGTCGACTGATGAGTGGAGCAAGTCCGGTATTGGCTCCAACCTGGTTGTTGGCATGTTGACGGTAGTCCATGCCGGAAACCGGATCGATAAGCCATCGGAAGCCGTGACTGCGAGCAAATGCGTAGCAGTACCAGTCGTGCAGGCTGACGGCCTGAGCTGCATCCCAGTGGGAAAGGAGTGATGACTTGAAGGCATCTGCAAGCCGGCGATTCATCACATAGGTGCAGCCGGGGCCTGCAGCTTCGAACAGATAGTCCCACTGGACCTGAGGTTGAGCCTTGTCCAGCAGTAAGCGCTTCCCATCCGGCCAGAATGCGGTGACATTGCTGGAATAGGCATCATGATGACCCGGCGCCAAAGCCGCTACGGCGCGCTGAAGCTTGTCCGGGTGCCAGATATCATCCTGATCTGAGAACGCTACGTAATCGAATGTCGAGAAGTCGACATCCCGAATCAAGCGAAAGAAGTTGCGTGACGCTCCGCCAAATCGTCCGGCAGGCGGCAGCAGGGAGATACTCGCATGGTGCTGAGCGTAGTCGGCACACCATGCTTCAGTGCCGTCCGTGGAGGTATCGACACTGATGAACACGCTGACGCAGACGTTTTTCTGCTTCAGGATTGAATCAAGTTGCGCCTCTATCCACGCCATACCGTTATAGGCTGCCAACAGCACGGCTACCGTGGGAAAAGCAGATGACATACTGTTCGCAGCCTTGCGGTATTGGATAGAGGTTTGCAGTCTTAGAACGAGCCCAGACCCAGCAACTTCTGCAGATACTGGCCGTAGCCGGTCTTCTTCAGCTTCTGAGCCTGTTCGCCCAACTGAGCGGCCGTGATCCAGCCGTTGGTGTAGGCGATCTCTTCCAGGCAGGCAACTTTCCAGCCCTGACGCTGCTCGATGGTGTGCACGAAATGGCTCGCTTCCAACAGCGACTCATGAGTACCTGTGTCCAGCCACGCAAAGCCACGACCGAGAATTTCTACGGTCAGGCTCTTCTGCTCGAGGTAGGCACGGTTTACATCAGTGATTTCCAGTTCGCCACGTTCGGAAGGCTTGATGCTCTTCGCGATTTCGACGACCTGCTTGTCGTAGAAGTACAGGCCGGTTACTGCATAGCTCGACTTCGGTGCTGCAGGCTTCTCTTCGATGCTCAAGGCGCGACCGGTTTCGTCGAACTCGACAACACCAAAGCGCTCAGGATCGGAAACGTGATAGCCGAAGACCGTAGCGCCGCTGGTCTGCTGGCTGGCCGAGCGCAGGTTGTCGGAGAAGTGCTGACCGTAGAAGATGTTATCGCCCAAAATCAGGCAGCAAGGATCTTCACCGATGAACTCTTCGCCGATGATGAACGCCTGTGCCAGGCCGTCAGGGGTAGGTTGTTCAGCATAAGTCAGCTGAATACCGTATTGGCTGCCATCACCCAGCAGCTTGCGGAAGCTTGGCAAGTCTTCTGGTGTCGAGATGATCAGGACTTCACGCATCCCCGCCAGCATCAGCACTGAAAGAGGGTAAAAAATCATCGGCTTGTCGTAGATAGGCAGCATCTGCTTGGATACGCCAAGGGTGAGCGGGTGCAGACGAGTGCCCGAGCCGCCGGCCAGGATGATGCCTTTACGATTAATGGTGGTCATTTGTTCAGAGTTTCCATGAGCATTCGGGCTACACCACTTTGCCAGTCAGGCAGGTGCAGAGAAAAATTGTGGCGCAGCTTTTCTGTGTTCAGACGCGAATTCAGAGGGCGTTGCGCGGGTGTAGGGTATTCGATCGTGCCGATGGGATTGATCGTTTCTACCGCCAGGGGTTCCCCGTTGGCGCGGGCGAAATCAATCACATACTGCGCGTAGGCATGCCATGACACTTCGCCGGCAGGTGCCAAGTTGTAGATGCCACAAAGCTCCGGCTTCGCCAGCGTTTGAAGCAGGGCTGCCGTTGCTATGTCGGCCAGCAACTCCGCACCTGTAGGCGCTCCAATCTGATCGGCGATCACATTGAGCGTCGGGCGATCTTTTGCAAGGCGCAACATGGTTTTGGCAAAGTTGTTGCCACGTGCCGCGTAAACCCAGCTGGTACGGAAGATCAGGTGCTTGCAGCCTGAGGCAGCGATAAGTCGCTCGCCTTCAAGTTTGGTTGCGCCGTAATAGTTGACCGGCGACACCGCATCGCTTTCTTTCCAGGCGGTGTCGCCCGAACCGTCGAACACATAGTCGGTCGAGTAATGAACCAACAGGGCGTCCAGCGTGCGCGCTTCTTCTGCCAGGACCTGGCTGGCCAGGGCATTGACCGTATGCGCGAGCTCGCGCTCTGTTTCAGCCTTGTCGACAGCGGTATAGGCTGCGGCGTTGACGATAACCTGAGGTTTCACGCTGCGAATGGTATTGCGCAGGCTTTCCAGGTCAGACAGATCGCCACAAAGGTCGCCATAGGCCGTCGATACGGTATGGCGGTCAAGAGCCACTACTTCACCCACTACAGCGAGTGAACGTTGCAACTCCCAACCCACCTGGCCGTTTTTGCCCAGCAGAAGAATCTTCATCATTTATCGGCGCGCGCTGTGTAGTTCTTGTCGATCCATTGCTGGTAGCTTCCGCTCTTTACATGAGCAACCCACTCGGGGTTATCGAGATACCACTGCACCGTTTTGCGGATGCCGGATTCGAAGCTTTCTTCAGGCACCCAGCCCAGCTCGCGCTGAATCTTGCTGGCATCGATAGCGTAGCGCAGGTCATGGCCCGGGCGGTCCTGCACATAAGTGATCAGGTTGGCATGCGGGCGATGGGCTGAGTCCGGACGCAACTGGTCGAGCAGGGCGCAGACAGTGTTGACCACTTCGAGGTTCTGCTTCTCGTTGTGACCACCGATGTTATAGGTCTCGCCGATTTCGCCTTCGGTGACGACTTTGTACAATGCGCGGGCGTGGTCTTCTACGTAGAGCCAGTCACGAACCTGATCACCTTTGCCGTAGATAGGCAGCGGTTTGCCTTCCAGCGCATTGAGAATGATCAGCGGGATCAGCTTCTCGGGGAAATGGCACGGGCCGTAATTGTTGGAGCAGTTGGTCACCAGAGTAGGCAGGCCGTAAGTGCGGCTCCAGGCGCGTACCAGGTGGTCGGAGCTGGCCTTGCTGGCCGAGTAGGGTGAGCTTGGCTGGTAAGGGGTTGTCTCGGTGAAGAGATCTTCCGGACCTTCTAGGTCGCCGTACACTTCATCGGTGGAAATGTGATGAAAGCGGAAGTTGGCCTTGCGTGCTTCGTCCAGCTGGCTCCAGTAGCCACGCGCAGATTCAAGCAGGGTATAGGTGCCGATGATGTTGGTCTGGATAAACTCCGAAGGGCCAGTGATCGAGCGATCAACATGCGATTCGGCCGCCAAGTGCATCACGGCATCGGGCTGATGCTCTTTGAAAACCCGATCCACGTCTTCGCGGTTGCAGATATCGACATGCTCAAACGCGTAGCGCTCGCTTTGATCAGCTGACTGCAGCGATTCTAGATTGCCTGCATAGGTCAGCTTGTCGACGTTAACGACGGAGTCGGTTGTGTTGGCAATGATGTGCCGGATGACCGCCGAACCGATGAAGCCTGCACCGCCTGTTACTAAGATCTTCAAAAGAGTATCTACCTTGGGTTATGACAAGGCTCTGCCCGGTCCGTGGAAACAATCGCTAATCGGCTGCCGCCTTTCAGACATCTGCTGCGTTAAACGTGAATGTTTAAATGACGTGGATGAGCGACGGTTAAAAAACGACATTTTACATAGAAAAACAGACATCCCCATCAAAAATTTGAGGGTGCCTGCGATAGGGTGGAGCGCTTGAGCATGGCCGTGCATAAAAACGCGAAAGCCCCAGATAATGGGGCTTTCGTGATAGGGGGATCTGCACTTGCCGAGATCCCGCCGGACGCTTCCTTTGGTTTACACGTTAAACCTGAAATGCATCACATCACCGTCCTTGACGATGTATTCCTTGCCTTCCAGACGCCACTTCCCGGCTTCCTTGGCGCCTGACTCACCCTTGAACTGGATGAAGTCGTCATAGGCCACGACTTCGGCACGAATAAAGCCTTTTTCAAAGTCGGTGTGGATCACGCCTGCGGCCTGTGGTGCGGTTGCACCGACACGGACGGTCCAGGCGCGGACTTCTTCGACGCCTGCGGTGAAGTAGGTCTGCAGGTGGAGCATTTCGTAGCCAGCGCGAATTACGCGGTTCAGGCCGGGTTCTTCGAGGCCCAGGGCTTCGAGGAACATGTCTTTTTCTTCGCCGTCATCGAGCTCGGCGATTTCGGCTTCGATCTTGTTGCAGACCGGCACCAGCATTGCGCCTTCTTCTTCGGCGATGGCGCGGACCACGTCCAGCAGCGGGTTGTTCTCGAAACCGTCTTCGGCGACGTTGGCGATGTACATGACCGGCTTGGTGGTCAGCAGGTGGAAGCCACGGATGGTGGCTTTCTCGTCGTTGCTCATGCTCTTCATCAGGCTGCGTGCAGGCTTGCCTTCGCTGAAGTGTGCAATCAACTGCTCGAGCAGGCCTTTCTGGACCACTGCGTCCTTGTCGCCGCCCTTGGCGTTGCGGGTGACCTTTTGCAGTTGCTTCTCGCAGCTGTCGAGGTCGGCGAAGATCAGTTCCAGGTCGATGATCTCGATATCGCGCTTGGGGTCGACGCTGTTGGAAACGTGAATCACGTTCTCGTCTTCAAAGCAGCGCACCACGTGGGCGATGGCGTCGGTCTCGCGGATGTTGGCGAGAAACTTGTTGCCCAGGCCTTCGCCCTTCGAAGCGCCTGCCACAAGGCCTGCGATGTCGACGAACTCCATGGTGGTCGGCAGGATGCGTTTCGGGTTGACGATGGCTGCCAGGGCCGCCAGACGCGGGTCGGGCATGGCCACGATGCCGCTGTTCGGTTCGATGGTGCAGAAGGGGAAGTTCTCGGCCGCGATACCAGATTTGGTCAGGGCGTTGAACAGGGTGGACTTGCCGACGTTAGGCAGGCCGACGATGCCGCAATTGAATCCCATGGTGTTTCCCCTCGAGTGATGTCAGGCCTTCTGGCTGTGCAGGTTTTTCATCGCCCGGTTCCATTCACCGGCGAAGATATCCGGCAGCACGCCGAGGGCAAAGTCGATACTGGCGTCCAGTTTTTCCTGTTCGGCGCGTGGCGCTCGACCCAGGACAAAGCCGGATACCTTGCTGGCATCGCCCGGGTGGCCAATGCCAAGCCGCAAGCGATGGAATGTGTTCTGATTGCCGAGCTGCGCAATGATGTCGCGCAGCCCGTTATGACCGCCATGGCCGCCGCCTACTTTGAGTTTGGCGACGCCTGGAGGCAGGTCAAGCTCGTCATGCGCCACCAGAATCGACTCGACCGGGATGCGATAAAAGCCGGCGAGTGCCGCGACAGCCTGGCCGCTGCGGTTCATGTAAGTGGTGGGAATCAGCAGACGAACATCCTGACCCTGGTGCGTGAAGCGCCCGGTCAGGCCAAAGAATTTGCGCTCGGGAACGAGATTGACTCGTTGCGCCGCAGCAATACGCTCAACAAAAAAAGCCCCTGCGTTATGCCGGGTCTGTTCGTATTCGGCGCCTGGATTTCCCAGGCCCACGATCAGTTGTATGGCGGTCACGACAGGGGCTCTTCCTTTGGAGTTGAGGGTTGAACCGCTGACGACAGCGGCAATGTGGACGAAAACTGCTCATTTACCATGATGTAAACTCAGCGATCTCGCCCGCTTTGCCTGCTATCGCTCGCGATGTCTCCTGAGCAACTCCGACGTTACCAAGTAATGAATTACTCGGCAGCGCCTTCTTCAGCTTCACCTTCTTCTTCGTCTTTGACGATACGCGGTGCGTGGACGTTGGCGATTGCCAGGTCAGTACCGTGTGCCAAAGCGACGAACTCAACGCCTTTAGGGGCTTTCAGTTCGGACAGGTGAACGTTGTCACCTACTTCCAGCGTGCCCAGATCAACTTCGATGAACTCTGGCAGGTCTTTCGGCAGGCAGGTCACTTCCAGTTCAGTGGTAGTGTGCGAGATCTCGCCGCCTTTCTTGACCGGAGCTTCTTCGTTCAGGAAGTGGATCGGCACGATTGCGGTCAGTTTCTGGCCAGCAATAACGCGCACGAAGTCAGCGTGCATCACGTGGCCTTTGGCCGGGTGACGTTGCAGCGCCTTGATGATGACGTTTTGCTTCTTGCCACCAACGTTCAGCTCGATGATGTGGCTGTAGGCCGCATCGTTTTCCAGCAGTTTGGCAACTTCCTTGGCCAGCATGCTGATGGACTCGGGGGCTTTGTCGCCACCGTAGACGACAGCTGGAACCAGGCTAGCGAGACGACGCAGGCGGCGGCTCGCACCTTTCCCCAGGTCGGAACGCTGTTCTGCATTCAGGGTAAATTCGTTCATGTTGTATCTCCAAATTAACCACATCCACCGTTGCGTTTGCGACCAGCGCTCGGATGGTATGGGCAAAAAAGCCCCGCCCTGACCGGATGTCAGGGCGGGGCGCTTTTCGTCTGCGTGATGTCAGTTAACGGAACATCGCGCTGATCGATTCTTCGTTGCTGATGCGGCGAACCGCTTCGGCGACTACCGGGGCAATATCCAGTTGACGGATACGGCCACAGGCTTGAGCGGCGGCGGACAACGGGATGGTGTTGGTCACCACCAGTTCGTCCAGCACGGAATTTTCAATGTTTTCGATCGCCCGACCCGACAGCACAGGGTGTGTGCAGTAGGCGAAGACCTTGGCAGCACCATGCTCTTTCAGGGCCTTGGCCGCGTGGCACAGCGTGCCGGCGGTATCGACCATGTCATCAACCAGAATGCAGGTACGCCCTTCGACATCACCAATGATATGCATCACTTCGGAGTGATTGGCTTTCTCACGGCGTTTGTCGATGATCCCGAGATCGACACCCAGGGATTTGGCGACAGCACGTGCACGCACGACACCGCCGATATCCGGGGAAACGATCATCAGGTTTTCAAAGCGCTGATCTTCGATGTCATCCACCAGAACGGGGGAGCCGTAGATGTTATCTACCGGAATGTCGAAGAAGCCCTGAATCTGGTCAGCATGAAGATCAACCGTGAGTACACGATCGATTCCCACCACGGTCAGCATGTCAGCGACAACTTTTGCGCTGATTGCAACACGTGCGGAGCGCGGACGGCGATCCTGGCGGGCATAACCAAAGTAGGGAATCACAGCAGTGATTCGGGACGCTGAGGAGCGACGGAAGGCATCAGCCATCACGACGAGTTCCATCAGGTTGTCGTTCGTGGGTGCGCAGGTCGGCTGAATGATAAAGACGTCTTTACCGCGGACGTTTTCATTAATCTCAGTGCTGATTTCACCGTCGGAAAATTTTCCAACAGAAACATCACCCAGTGGGATATGCAGCTGACGTACTACACGCCGAGCGAGATCGGGGTTGGCATTCCCCGTAAAGACCATCATCTTGGACACGCGCAGTACCTAGAGGCTGAGGGTAACCTGGATGAGTGTAGAAAATGGCAGGGGCGGCTGGATTCGAACCAACGCATGGCAGGATCAAAACCTGCTGCCTTACCGCTTGGCGACGCCCCTGTATTGAATCAATCGAGTGCCTGGCACTCAATTCCTGCTACAGAATTTGCAGCTTACGATGCAACATCGAGATGTTGCTTCCTTTCGCTACGAACCCCGTAAGGGTCTCTGTAAGAAGGGCCGAGACTTTATCAGCTTCAGCTTTGTTTGGGAAGGCCCCAAACACACAACTTCCAGTTCCGGTTAATTTTGCTTCGGTAAATTTACCTAACAAATTCAAAGCGTTACGTACTTCTGGGTAACGCCTCTCTACAACCGCCTTACAGTCATTTCGACTGTTTCCCTTGGGAACGGGGCGCACTTTAATGGGCGGCGTGTCGCGTGTCAACAACGGATCTGAAAAAATTTCTGCTGTACTTACAGCGACTTGCGGAACGAGCACCAAATACCACGGTTCTTCCGGGTCCACCGGGGTGAGAATTTCGCCGACGCCCTCAGCAAAAGCGGCATGTCCACGCACAAAAACCGGTACATCGGCGCCCAGCGTCAGCCCCAGTTGCGCCAGACGATCCTCATCCCAACCGAGCTGCCACAAATGATTCAGGGCCAGCAGGGTGGTCGCTGCATCCGAGCTGCCGCCGCCGATACCGCCACCCATGGGCAGGCGTTTTTCCAGCCAGATATCCATGCCCAGTGTGCAGCCGGACTGTTTTTGCAGGGCTCGGGCAGCTTTGACGATCAGGTTGCTGTCATGCGGAACGCCGGGAACATCGCTCTGCAGGCGAATCTCGCCATCTTCGCGAACGGTAAAACCCAGTTCGTCGCCGTAATCGAGAAACTGAAACAGCGTCTGCAGTTCGTGATAGCCGTCAGGGCGACGTCCCAGAATGTGCAGCATGAGATTGAGTTTTGCCGGGGCAGGCAAAACCAGTTGTGGCGTGCTCATGGTCATTGCCCCAGTTTGCGAGGCTGCCAGTCCTTGATGACCAGCGTGACATCCAGGTCCTGCCCGTGCAGCTTGACGCGCTCTGGCAGCCAATAACCGTTCTGCTCGACGTAACTGAGGTATTCCACCTGCCAGCCATCCTGTTCAAGGCTGGCCAGCCGGCTGTCGCCATCAAGTGTCACGTTGCTTTTGCTGTCCGGTGCCGGCAGACCGCGTACCCACCATACGAGGTGGGACACGGGCAGCTTCCAGCCCAGTTGATCCTGCAGCAGTGATTCTGGCGAGGTGGCTTCGTAGCGGCCCTGATTGGCGACTTCGAGCACCACGGCGCCGGGCCTGCCGGTCAGTCGCGCTGCACCACGGCCGAGCGGGCCGGACAGGCGGATATCGTAGTAATCCTGGCGTTGCAGCCAGAACAGGGTGCCGCTGCCGGAGTCTTTCGGTGCGCGGATACCGACTTTACCGTTGATCTGCCAGCCATCGAGGCTGCTCAGTTGTTGTTTGTGCTCGCGCCATTGCGCGGGGTCACCCTTGCCCTGAACGGCTTCGCGGGAGGTGAGGCCGGCGCAGCCGGTGAGCAGGGCGATGAGGCTGAATACGATTACATGGCGCAAAAACATAACGTCAAAGGGTCTCTGATCCGGTCAAGCGTCGCAGTGTGCTGCGCAGGACGGTGCTGTCGGGTTGTTGTTCCAGGGCCTTGGCCCAGACTTTTTTGGCTTCGCGCTGCTCGCCCTTGGCCCAGAGTACTTCGCCCAGGTGAGCGGCGACTTCGTGGTCGGGGAAGCGCTCGAGTGCCTGACGCAGGTAGCGCTCGGCATCGTCGAGATTGCCCAGGCGGTAGTTCACCCAGCCAAGGCTGTCGAGCACTGCCGGATCGTCAGGGCTGATCTGGTGGGCTTTTTCGATCAGTTCGCGGGCTTCGCTATAACGCGTGGTCCGATCGGAAAGGGTGTAGCCCAGCGCATTCAGCGCCATGGCGTTTTCCGGTTCGCGCTTGATGATGGTCCGCAGGTCTTTTTCCATCTGCGCCAGATCATTGCGTTTTTCAGCCAGCATGGCGCGGGTATACAGCAGGTTGGCGTCATCCGGGTATTGCTTGAGCGCCTGATTCAATACCTGCCAGCCACGATCCAGTTGATCATTGCTGGTCAGGGTTTCGGCTTCGATCAGGTACAGCTGCACGGCATAATCGGGCTCTTCGGCGCGGGCTTCGGACAGCCGTTTGGCGGCTTCGGCACCGTTGCCGTTGCTGACCAGAATATCGGCCTGACGCAATTGCGCCGCCAGGAAGTCCGGGCCGGGGCCTACCTGAGCGTATTCGTTGAGCGCGCTTTGCGGGTCATCGCGCTCTTCGTGGATGCGGCCCAGATTCAAGTGCGCTGAATCGACATGCGCGCCACGGGCGATCAGTTCTTCCAGATAGCCCGCCGCTTCGTCCCAAGCCTTGGCTTCAAGGCACACCAGGGCCAGCGAGAAGCGCAGCTCGTCGTCATCCGGATACTGCTGCAAGAGTGCGGCAAACTGCACTTTCGCGTCTTCCATGCGGTTCTGCTCGACAAGCATGCGCGCATAGGTCAGGCGCAGGCGCTTGTCGTCGGGGTATTTCTTGATGCTTTTTTCCAGCAGGGGCACCGCTTCCTTGCCTCGGTTCATGCTTTGCAGCAGACGGGCGTGCAGCAGAATCGGCGCGATTTCACCTTCTTTAGGCGGATTGTCCTCAAGCAGTTTCAGCGACTGTTCGGAATCGCCGTTCTGTTGCAGCAACAGCGCCTTGCCGAAAATCAGCTGACCGTTGTTCGGGTATTTGCCCAGCAATCGGTCAAAGCTCTTGAGCAGACCATTGCGGGTGTCCGGATCTGTTTCGGCCGCCGACAGGGCCAGGAAATCGAAGTGCGTGTCGCCCTGGCCTTGCAGGACTCTCTCCATGTACACCAGCGAATCGTCGTAACGTCCGGCGCGCGCCAGTTGAATGGCGGCGGCGCGTTGCGCTTCAAGATTGCCCGGTGCGTTCCTCGCCCAGATCAATGCGGTATCCAGCGCCGACTGATCAGCGCCCATGTATTCGGCGATCTGATAAGCGCGCTCCGAGACCCCCGGGTCCTGGGTCTTGATCGCCTGGGTCACGTAGTTGTCCAGGGCGATGTCGAAGCGGTTGCGCTGGCCAGCCAGCTCCGCACTCAACAGGCTGACCAGGGTGTCCTGAGTGAACGAGCCATAAACCTGCGGCTTGGCTTCAGGCGCGGGCGGGGCGTCCTTTTGAGCGGGGACAGGCTGTGACGAGGCGGGAGTCATGGACTGACAGCCGCCCAGAAAGGCGAGAGCAAGGAACAACGCGGAGGATCTATTCATATATAAGAAGGGCGGCTTACCTGCGGTGTGAGCATCATGACACAAGGCTGTTGGCAAAACCCACAGCCGTCGGAAAAACTGATGCAATGCGTGTGTTTGCAGTGTCGCGGACCCGAAAGCACGGTCTGCGACGAGCGATTGTAGTGGGACAATAATATGTGGTGGTTGTTCTGAGCTTATCGAAGTAGGACAATTACCGGCTTCACGTCACCACCTGCGACCCTGAATGGCCTTCCTTGCACTCGGTATCAACCATAAGACCGCCTCGGTCGACGTTCGCGAGCGTGTGGCATTTACCCCGGAACAGCTGGTCGAGGCATTGCAGCAGCTCTGCCAACTGACGGAAAGCCGCGAGGCTGCGATCCTCTCGACCTGCAACCGCAGCGAGTTGTACATCGAACACGAGCACCTCGGCGCGGACAGTATTCTTGCCTGGCTTGCCGATTATCATCACCTCAGTCTTGAAGAACTGCGTGCCAGTGCTTACGTGCACGAAGATGACGCTGCCGTGCGGCACATGATGCGTGTCGCCTCGGGGCTCGATTCGCTGGTGCTCGGCGAGCCGCAGATTCTCGGCCAGATGAAGTCCGCGTACGCGGTTGCCCGCGAAGCCGGCACGGTCGGGCCATTGCTCGGTCGACTGTTCCAGGCGACGTTCAGCGCCGCCAAACAGGTGCGTACCGACACCGCCATCGGCGAGAACCCGGTCTCTGTGGCCTTTGCCGCAGTCAGCCTGGCGAAACAGATTTTCAGTGACCTGCAACGCAGCCAGGCCTTGTTGATCGGTGCAGGCGAGACCATTACGCTGGTCGCCCGGCATCTGCATGATCTGGGCGTCAAGCGTATCGTGGTCGCCAACCGTACGCTGGAACGCGCCAGCATGCTCGCCGCCGAGTTCGGCGCGCACGCGGTGCTGCTGTCGGACATCCCGGCGGAACTGGTCAACAGCGACATCGTGATCAGCTCGACGGCCAGTCAATTGCCGATTCTGGGCAAGGGCGCCGTGGAAAGTGCGCTGAAGCTGCGCAAGCACAAACCGATTTTCATGGTCGATATCGCCGTACCGCGGGATATCGAGCCTGAAGTCGGCGAGCTGGACGATGTTTACCTGTACAGCGTTGATGACCTGCATGAAGTGGTGGCAGAGAACCTCAAGAGCCGTCAGGGCGCGGCGCTGGCCGCCGAGCAACTGGTCAGCGTGGGTGCCGAGGACTTCATGTCGCGCCTGCGCGAACTGGCCGCAGTCGATGTGCTGCGTGCCTATCGTCAGCAAAGCGAACGGCTGCGTGACGAAGAGCTGAGCAAGGCGCAACGTATGCTGGCCAACGGCAGCAATGCCGAGGACGTACTGATCCAGCTGGCGCGTGGCCTGACCAACAAATTGCTGCATGCACCGAGCGTGCAGCTCAAGAAGCTGTCTGCCGAAGGTCGCGTCGATGCGCTGGCCATGGCCCAGGAACTATTTGCCCTCGGTGAGGGCTCGACGGATAAAACCCCGCAATGAAAGCTTCACTGCTCAATAAGCTGGATGTGCTCAGCGACCGTTTCGAGGAACTGACCGCGCTGCTCGGCGACGCGGAAGTCATCAGCGATCAGACACGCTTTCGCGCCTATTCCCGTGAATACGCTGAAGTGGAGCCGGTCGTTGCGCTCTACGCGCAGTTGCTCAGGGTGCAGGGTGACCTGGAGGGCGCACAGGCGCTGCTCAAGGACAGCGATCCGGACATGCGTGAAATGGCCGTCGAGGAAGTTCGCGAAACCAAGCAGCAACTGGTCGAGCTGGAAGCGCAATTGCAGCGCATGCTGTTGCCCAAGGACCCGAACGACGGTCGTAACGTGTTTCTGGAAATCCGCGCGGGCACCGGCGGCGATGAAGCGGCGATCTTCTCCGGCGACCTGTTCCGCATGTATTCGCGTTACGCCGAGCGGCGTGGCTGGCGGGTCGAGATTCTGTCCGAAAACGAAGGCGAGCATGGCGGCTATAAGGAAGTCATCGCGCGTGTCGAGGGTGACAGCGTCTATGGCAAGCTGAAATTCGAGTCCGGCGCGCACCGTGTGCAGCGTGTGCCGGAGACCGAATCCCAGGGCCGTATTCATACCTCTGCCTGTACGGTGGCGGTGTTGCCGGAGCCTGACGAGCAGCAGGCGATCGAGATCAACCCTGCCGACCTGCGGGTCGACACCTATCGTTCTTCAGGTGCCGGTGGTCAGCACGTCAACAAGACCGACTCGGCGATCCGCATTACCCACTTGCCGTCGGGTATTGTCGTCGAGTGTCAGGAAGAGCGTTCGCAGCACAAGAACAGAGCCCGGGCAATGTCCTGGCTATCTGCCAAACTGAATGATCAGCAGACCAGCGCAGCGGCCAATGCCATCGCCAGCGAACGTAAGCTGCTGGTCGGCTCGGGCGATCGTTCCGAGCGCATACGTACGTATAATTTCCCTCAGGGGCGAGTGACGGATCACCGCGTGAACCTGACTTTGTATTCGCTGGATGAAGTTCTGGCGGGCGGGGTCGATGCAGTGATAGAGCCGCTACTCGCTGAATATCAGGCTGATCAACTTGCGGCACTGGGTGAGTAAATGACCATCATCGCAAGTGTACTCAGAAGCGCCGAGCTTCCCGATTCACCGACTGCACGCCTTGATGCCGAGTTGCTGCTTGCGGCAGCGCTGGGCAAACCGCGCAGTTTTCTGCACACCTGGCCCGAGCGCATCGTCAGCACCGAAGCCGCGGTGGCATTCGCCGGTTACATGGAGCGCCGCCGCAAGGGCGAGCCGGTCGCTTACATTCTCGGCCAGCAGGGCTTCTGGAAGCTTGATCTGGAAGTCGCGCCGCACACGTTGATCCCGCGTCCCGAGACCGAAATGCTGGTCGAGGCCGCTCTGGAACTGGTGCCTGCGTTCGCACCCGCTCAGGTGCTGGACCTCGGCACCGGCACCGGCGCGATTGCGCTGGCGCTGGCCAACGAACGCCAGCAATGGAAGGTCACCGCGGTTGACCGTGTGCCAGAGGCCGTTGCCCTTGCCGAACGCAACCGGCAGCGTTTGCAACTGAATAACGCCGAAGTCTTCGAAAGTCACTGGTTCAGTGGCCTGCAAGGTCGACAGTTCGACCTGATCATCAGCAATCCACCGTACATCTCCGACGCCGATCCGCATCTGTCGGCTGGTGACGTGCGTTTTGAGCCGAGTAGTGCGCTGGTGGCCGGTTCTGACGGGCTGGATGACTTGCGCACGATCATCGGACAGGCGCCTGCACACCTCAATGCGGATGGCTGGCTGCTGCTGGAACACGGCTACGATCAGGGGCCTGCGGTGCGTGAACTGCTGATTCGCGAGGGCTTCGAGCGTATTCAGACGCGCCGTGATCTGGGCGAGCATGAGCGCATCACGTTCGGATGCAAGCCGTGCTGAGTGACCAGGAGCTGCTGCGCTACAGTCGCCAGATTCTGCTGCAACACGTCGATATCGACGGCCAGCTAAGACTCAAGCAAAGTCGTGCGCTGATCGTGGGCGTCGGCGGGCTTGGCTCGCCGGTGGCCCTGTATCTGGCCGCCGCAGGGGTTGGTGAGCTGCATCTGGCGGATTTCGATCACGTCGACCTGACCAACCTGCAACGCCAGATCATCCACGACACTCAGAGCATCGGGCAGGCCAAGGTGAATTCGGCCATCGCCCGGCTCAGCGCGATCAATCCCGAGATCACCCTTGTCGCTCATCGCGCAGCGCTGGATACCGACTCACTGAACGCGGCGGTGCAGGCTGTCGATCTGGTGCTGGATTGCTCGGATAATTTCGCCACCCGCGAAGCGGTCAATGCCGCCTGTGTCGCTGCCGGCAAGCCATTGGTCAGCGGAGCGGCGATCCGGCTCGAAGGGCAGTTGTCGGTGTTCGATCCGCGTCGTGCGGACAGCCCTTGTTACCATTGTCTGTACGGGCATGGCAGCGAAGCCGAGCTGACCTGCAGCGAAGCGGGGGTCATCGGGCCGCTGGTCGGTCTGGTTGGCAGCCTGCAGGCGCTGGAAGCATTGAAGCTGCTGGCCGGTTTTGGCGAACCCATGGTTGGTCGACTGTTATTGATCGACGCCTTGAGCACGCGTTTTCGTGAACTGAAGGTCAAGCGAGACCCGGCGTGCAGCGTCTGTGGTCCGGCCAGTGTAAAGGGTGAGCATGCTTGACGTTCATATGAGCCATGGCAACGATGCGCCGGTCGGAATCTTTGATTCCGGGGTTGGCGGTCTGTCAGTGCTCAATGAAGTCCGTCAGCTGTTGCCCAGCGAGTCGCTGCTGTATCTGGCGGACTGCAGGCACATTCCCTACGGCGAAAAGACTCCCGAATTCATCATCGAGCGGTGCCTGACGATTGCCGGGTTTTTCCGCGAGCAGGGTGCCAAGGCGCTGGTCGTCGCCTGCAACACGGCCACGGCAGCAGGTGTGTCGCACATACGTCAGCGCTACCCGGACTGGCCGATTGTCGGCATGGAGCCAGCGGTCAAACCGGCTGCCGAGGCGACCCGCAGCGGTGTCGTCGGTGTGCTGGCGACCACCGGAACGCTACAAAGCGCCCGCTTTGCGGCCTTGCTGGACCGTTTTGCCAACGATGTGCGGGTCGTGACCCAGCCGTGCCCCGGGCTGGTCGAACTGATCGAAACCGGCGATCTGGTCAGCCCGCAAATCCGTCAGTTGCTGCAGCACTATGTAGAGCCGCTACTGGCAGCACGCTGTGACACGATCATTCTGGGCTGCACGCACTACCCGTTCCTCAAGCCATTGCTGCGCCAAATGCTCCCCGAATCGGTCACGCTGATCGACACCGGAGCCGCAGTGGCGCGACAGCTGCAGCGTCTTTTGGCACGGTCCGGCCTGCTTGCCAGTGGTGTCGCGCGCGACACTGTGTATTGGTCTAGTGACATACCGGACAATTTCAGAAAAATCCTACCTTTTTTGTCGCAAAACGTCGGCGATGTGAGAAGCTTCCGTTTGTAAAAAAAACGTGAAAAAAGGCGCTTTTGGGGTGAACTAACGTCGCCTCCGCGGCTTCTATAAAAGCGGCTGATGAATTCCAACACTTTTCGTACAATTTAATATATTTAGGACGTTTCTCATGAAGAGACTCTTTTGCCTGGCCGTGATTGCGGCCGCTTTGGCAGGGCAAGCTTCAATCGCGCAGGCTGATGGTGTTGAGTTTTCGGTCGGTCAGACCGGCGAGTCGACCATGACTTATCGTCTGGGCGTGCAGTTCGATTGGGATAAAACCTGGCTGCAAAGCGACATCGGCCGTTTGACAGGCTACTGGGATGGCGCTTACACCTATTGGGATGGCAAGGACTACAAGGATAACCACAGCCTGTCGTTCTCCCCTGTTCTGGTCTACGAATTCGGCAACGGCAACGTCAAGCCATACGTAGAAGCCGGTATCGGCGTCTCGGTGTTCTCCAACACCCAGGTTGAAGACCGCAAGTTCGGTTCTGCCTTCAACTTCGAAGACCGTATCGGTTTTGGTCTGCGCTTCGCGGGCGGGCATGAAGTCGGTATCCGTGCGACCCACTACTCCAACGCCGGCATCAAAGAGCCGAACGACGGTATAGAAAGCTACGCACTGCACTACAAGATGCCGTTCTGATTTGACTGGCATTCGTGCCAACGCTTCGCTGCAGCACAACGTAATGCCCTGCCCAAAGCCATTGCGCATAAAATGCTTTTTTATCGCGATGGTACTGACAACGCAGAGTGCGACGTTAGTGACGGCTGAGTTCTGACGCTGATCCGGGGGATGCGAGGCAGGACGCCGAGCAAGCCGCACCGGGCCAAGGATGGCCCGTTGCGGCGGCCCCCGGATCAGTGTCAGGACGAAGGAACCCGACGAAGTCGGGCCGGAAACAGGAGCGAAAGGCTTTGGTTACTTTGGCCTCATCAAAGTAACTCGCCGAGGGGCGAAAAGGTGACCTGAGTCGGGCACCAATTCACCTGATGTCGAAGAACCGCCGTGTGACGCGGAGCGTCACGAAATGCATTACCACGCGGAGCGTGGGAACGATAGTTATCAACCAGGCAACACTGATCAAAGATAAGCCGTCGCAATCCCTTTGCGTTCATTCAGGCAATCTTCCGCACCCGCTTCGAATTCACGACAGATCAACGGGCGTTTCTCGTAGATCGTACACATCATCGTGTTGCGATCCAGCGCAGCGCACCAGCCGTCATCCAGACGCAACATGACCTCGCCACCCCACTCATCGGTATCGATGTAACGCTCAGGCACGCCCGTATCGGTGATCAGCATCACTTCCAGTTGGCAGCAGCAGGCTGCGCAGGTCGAACACGTGACTGCGGGTTCTTCGCCGTGGATCTCTGCGAGCGGAATGAGTGTAGCGTTCAGAGCGGTTCTCCCGAGTGTCTGGCGGCGCGGGCTGCCAGCCATTGCAGCAGGGGAAATACACCCGCCCAGACCAGGCCCAGCACCAGCATGCCTGGCCACACTCCAAGGGGAAGATGGACCTGTGCCAGTTGCGAGCCGGCATAGTACGACATCGGGCCGCCAATAGCGCCCAGCACGACTGCGCGCCATAGTGGCTTCGCCGTCCAGGCCAGGCAATGATTGAGCGTGGTGCCCAGCACCGCCCACAACAGCGCCAGCCACAGCGGCAACAGATAGCCGCCCGTGCCAAAATCAAAAACGCCGAGTGTCATCAAGGCACTGTCCAGCACGATACCGATCAAGGTCACGGTCAGAATCAGCCGGCCTTCGGCTGCCCATGAGCTGATCCACATAAAATGCACCGCCAGGACGCCGATGGCGATCAGCAGCCAGAAGCTGTTGCCGCCCAGTACGCAGGCGAACCAGCCGATCTGAAACAACAGCGCATTGGCGATGGATTTAAGCATTGAAGCGCCCAAGCAAGGGGTCGCGCAGCGCTTCGGGCTTGGCGAGCAGCAGTTGCGCGGTGCCAATGGTCCGCTCCAGGAAGCCGCCTTCGCAGTAGCACAGGTAAAACTCCCACAGGCGCAGGAAATGCTCGTCGTAACCCAGTTCAGCGAGTTTGCCGTGAGCGTTTTTGAAGTTGTCGTGCCACAGGCGCAGGGTACGTGCGTAGTGCAAGCCGAAATCTTCCATGTGCAGCAGGTTCATGTCGGTATCGCTGCCGACGATGTCGAGCATCTTCGCCACCGAGGGCAGGGCGCCACCGGGGAAAATGTAACGCTGGATGAAGTCCACATTGCGTTTGGCCTGTGCGTAACGCTGCTCGCGGATGGTGATCGCCTGCAACAGCATCATGCCGTTGCTTTTCAGCAGGTTCGCGCATTGCTTGAAGTACGTGGGCAAAAAGCGATGGCCGACCGCTTCGATCATCTCGATGGACACCAGCTTGTCATACTCACCGGTCAGGTCACGGTAGTCGGTCAGCAGCAGCGTCACGCGATCCTGCAGGCCCAGTTCGATCAGCCGTCGCTCGGTGTAGGCGAACTGTTCTTTGGACAGGGTCGTGGTGGTCACCTGGCAGCCGTAGTGCTGCGCAGCGTAAATAGCCATGCTCCCCCAGCCGGTGCCGATTTCCAGCAGGTGATCGGTGGGTTTCAAGGCAAGTTTCTGGCAGATACGCTCAAGCTTGTTCAACTGCGCCTGTTCCAGCGTGTCGTCTTCGCTGAGGAACTGCGCGGCCGAATACATCATCGTCGGGTCGAGAAACTGCTCGAACAGCGTGTTGCCCAGGTCGTAGTGGGCAGCGATGTTTTTCTGCGAGCCTTCGCGCGTGTTGCGGTTGAGCCAGTGCAGCGCATGAATCAGCGGGCGGGTCAGGCGTGCCATTCCGCCCTCCATCGCATCCAGCACATCCAGATTGCTGACAAACACCCGGACCACCGCCGTCAGGTCTGGTGTCGTCCAGTAGCCATGAATGAAGGCCTCACCCGCACCGATGGAACCGTTGCTGGCGACCATGCCCCAGGCTGCCGAATCGAGAATGTGGATTTCAGCCTGAATCAGTGCGCCGTTCTTGCCGAACACATGGCGCTCACCCCGTTCGATTACTACCAACTGGCCGTTACGCAGTCCTGCGAGTTGCCTCAGCACGCCTCGACGCAAGAGGTTGGCTGTCAAACCATTGGTGCCCAGATTGGCAGAAAAACTACTGCTACTGCTTTTCATGGAGTGAGTCCTTGGATTGCGCGGCGGCAGCACGGTACTCGCCGTCAGCGGCCTGATGGGAAAAGATGGGTATGCGTTTGACCAGCAGGCGCATGGCCTGCCAATAAATGGCCAGACAGGTTTTCGCGGTCATCCATGGATAAGCGATCAGATAGCGGTGTAGCGTCTTGCGGTTCAGATTCTGGCGGGTCAGATTGAGCGTGGCGTCGAACATTTTCAGCTCGCCTTGCCAGTCAGCCATGTGTACACCGATCCGTTCGGCGGGCTGGCTGAAGCTCATGCGGTATTCGAGATCACGTGGCAGGAACGGGGAAACATGAAAGGCCTTGGCCACGGCAAAATGCTGATGGCCTTCACCGGTGGCGGGCAGCACGTAGCTGTAGCGCTCGCCCCACGGGGTGTTGGTGACTTCACACAAAATGCCGGCCAGTGTGCCGTCGGCCTCATGGCAGTAGAAAAAACTCACCGGGTTGAACGACAGGCCCCAACTGCGTGCCTGGGTCAGCAGGCAGACGCGACCCGACGGAATGCGGCCCAACGCTTTGCCGACCCGCTCGCGGACCGCCTCGATGAGCGTCAGCCCTTGCCCGGTCAGCTCTGGCAAATAGTCTCGCTCACGAAACGAGAACGGCGCAAAACGCCCCCGACCTGCCAGTGGGGAAAGCCCCAGCACGCTGTCCTGCTCATCCAGATCCATATAGAGCAGGCCTATCCGATAGGTGAACTCATGGGCGCGCGGTGCAAACCGCCGGTGGCTGATCCAGCCACTGTAGAGGGCGCTGTTCACAGCGTTTCACCAAAGGCTTGGGCGACACGCAGGCCGCTGACCACGCCGTCTTCGTGGAAGCCATTGGCCCAGTAGGCGCCGCAGTACCAAGTGTGATCGACACCGTTGATTTCCTCCCAGCGCGCCTGTGCAGCAATCGCCCCGAGGCTGTATTGCGGATGGGCATAGCGGTAGCGGCCAAGGATTTTGGCCGGGTCGATGGCGGCAGTCTGGTTTAGGCTGACGCAGAACGTCGTGTCGCTCTCGATCCCTTGCAGAATGTTCATGTCATAGGTAACGGCGGCCGACTGCTGTTCGCCGCCGCCCAGGCGGTAGTTCCAGCTCGCCCAGGCCAGTTTGCGCTTGGGCAGCAGTCGCGTGTCGGTGTGCAGCACCACATCGTTTTCGGCATAGCGCAGGGCGCCGAGAATCGACTGCTCGGCACTCGATGGCTGCGCTAGCAGGGCCAGGGCCTGATCGCTGTGGCAGGCAAACACCACCTTGTCGAAACGTTCGCTGCCCATGGCGCTGTGCAGCGTCACACCTTCGCTGTCACGCTCGACACGTGTGACCGGGCACGACAGACGAATGCGCTCGCGGAAAGAGGCTGTCAGCGGTTCCACATAACTTCTGGAGCCGCCCTGAATTACGCACCATTGCGGGCGGTGGGTGACCGAGAGCAGGCCGTGATTCTTGAAAAAACGCACGAAGAACTGCAACGGGAAGCCGAGCATGTCGGCCAGCGACATCGACCAGATCGCCGCGCCCATGGGCACGATGTAATGATCGATGAAGCGCTGGCCATAACCGCCGGTCTTCAGGTATTCGCCCAGCGTGGTGTCCGCCGCGATGCGCTGGCTTTCCAGATCATCGACCGATTGGCGATTGAAACGCAGGATATCGCGCAGCATGCCCCAGAACCGTGGCGACAGCAGATTGCTGCGCTGGGCGAACAGGCTGTTGAGGTTGTTGCCGTTATATTCCACGCCGGTGCGCGGATCATGCACCGAAAAGCTCATTTCGGCGGGCTTGAAGCCGACACCCAACTGGCTTAGCAGGCGAATGAAATTGGGGTAGGTCCAGTCGTTGAAGACAATGAAACCGGTGTCAATGGCGTAGGCGCGGCCCTCGACCTGTACGTCCACCGTGTGAGTGTGCCCGCCGATCCAGTCCGAAGACTCGAACACGGTCACCTCGTGCGCGCGGTTGAGCAGGTAGGCACTGGTCAGGCCAGCGATCCCGCTGCCAATGACTGCGATCTTCATTGCGCGTCCTTATTCGACGATTCGTTGCGCGCCATGCGTTTGCCGAGGGCCAGTCGGGCGCGTGCCGGGAGTAGGGCCAGCAAGCTCATGCTGAAGATGAACAACGCCGGAAAGGCGATATCCAAGGGGCGTTTGTTGCGCCCCAGTTTGCTGGCGATATGTTTGGCGGCCTTCTCGACCGGCCAGCGCATCGGCATGGGGAAATCGTTTTTCTGCGTCAGCGGCGTGTCGACGAATCCAGGGCTGACCACCGTCACGTCGATGTTTTCGCTGGCCAGATCCAGACGCAGGGCTTCTAGCAGATAACGCAGGCCGGCCTTCGACGCGCCGTAGGCTTCGGCGCGGGGCAGCGCCAGGTAGGTCACCGCACTGGCGACGCCGACCAGATGCGGTTGATGACCTTTGCGCAGCAGCGGCAACGCGTGCTCGATGCAGTAACTGCTGGCCAGCAGGTTGGTGCGCACCACGCGTTCGACCATGGCCGCTTCAAACTGCCGGGCATCGATGTATTCGCAGGTGCCCGCGTTGAAGATGGCGGTGTCCAGGGCTCCCCATTGCTGCGCGATATCGCCGGCAATCGCCTTGACTTGCTCGGGGTCGGTGATGTCACCGGTCACCAGCAGCACCTGCGTGGGATAAACGTTCGCGAGGTTTTGCAATGGCTCAAGCGTGCGGGCGGTCAGCGCGAGCCGATGACCGGCGTTGAGCAGTTCTTTGGCCAGCGCCAGGCCAATGCCGCTGCTTGCCCCGGTCAACCAGATGCGTCGTGCAACAGGAGTGCTCATCCCAACCTCTTCTTCAACCAATGGATGACCCGACCCATGATGGGCAGATGTTCGTAGAGCAATGCACCGGCATCGAAGTAGTCCCGGTGCCGATAAACCTTGTCGCGCCACTTCAGGTGCGAACAGCCTTCTACCTGAATTGTCCGGCCGGCGGCTAGACGCGGATGCGAATAACTCATGGTCCAGACCAGATAGCCCTCGCCGGGGCGCACCTCGTCGAAGGCGTGGAAGTCGAAGTGCAGGTCCTGGACGTTGGCGTACAGTTCGCCGAAATAGCGGCGCATGGCGGCAAGGCCGTGGATATCGTGCATCGGGTCGCTGAACGACACGTCTTCGCTGTACAGCTCGGCAACCTGGTCAAGGTTGTCCTTGTTCAGCGCGGCAAAACCTTCGGCGAAGCGATGCAGGAAATCAGCCATGTTCGACTCCTGCGGCCGGCTGTCGAGCCGGTAGGGCCTTGAACGCTGCCAAGGCGCGGGCGCGGCTTTTGCTCAGGTCGACGATGGGTTTCGGGTAGTCAGCCGCGCCAAACAGGTCACCGATTAACGACGGGTCATGAATCTGCTTTTTATTCAGATCCGCCAGTTCCGGCAGCCAGCGTTTGATGAACACGCCTTCGGGGTCGAAGCGTTCCGACTGCGACAACGGATTGAAAATACGGAAGTAGGGCGCCGAGTCGGTGCCGGTGGACGAGCTCCACTGCCAGCCACCATTGTTCGAGGCCAGGTCGCCATCGATCAGGTGGCGCATGAAAAAGCGCTCGCCCTCGCGCCAGTCGATCAGCAGGTTTTTGGTGAGAAACATCGCAACGACCATCCTTAGCCGATTGTGCATCCATCCGGTTTCCAGCAACTGGCGCATCGCTGCGTCAATGATCGGCAGCCCGGTGCGCGCTTCTTGCCAGGCGCGCAGCTCTTCGGGGGCATCGCGCCACTTCAACGCCTCGGTTTCCGGGCGAAAGGCGCGATGACGCGAGACGCGCGGGTAGCCGACCAGCGTGTGTTTATAGAACTCTCGCCATAATAGCTCGTTGATCCAGGTCACGGTGCCCACGTTGCCGGTCTCGAACTCGCCCTGATTGCTGGCCAGGGCCGCGTGCAGGCACTGGCGCGGCGAAATCACCCCGGCCGCCAGATAGGCCGACAGCTGGCTGGTGCCGGGCTTGGCCGGAAAATCTCGTTCGTCCTTGTAGTAGCTGATCTGCTCGTCGGCGAACGCGTCCATGCGCCTTCTGGCTTCCGCCTCACCGGCTGGCCACAGGTCACGCAACGCTTTCGCTGGCGTGGCAAAGCCCTTGACCTGATCGGGAATCGGATCGCTTTTTATCGACTGTGCCGGCTGCGCTTTCGGGGTGCGCACCGGGTGCGGCATGGCCTCGTGCAGTCGGGTGTAGCAGACCTTCTTGAACTGGGTGAATACCTGAAAATAGTTGCCGGTCTTGGTCAGGATGCTGCCGGGCTTGAATAACAGCTGATCGAGATAGCTGTTGAAGTGCACACCGGCTTTTTCCATCGCCTTCTGCACTGCCTGGTCGCGACGGGTCTCGTTGATGCCGTATTCCTGATTGAGGTGCAGGCCCTCGACCTTGAACTGTGTGCACAGCTTTGCCAGCACTTCAGGCGCCTGGTCCCAGGTGTCCGCCTCGCGGATCAGCAAGGGAACATTCAACTCGCCCAGCGCTTTCTCGAGCTCGACCAGGTTGCGCAGCCAGAAGTCGACCTTGCAGTCGGCATCGTCATGGCTGCGCCACTGCGCGGGACTGAGCAGGTAGACCGCCAGCGTCGGACCGCGCTCCATGGCGGCGGTCAGGGCAGTGTTGTCTTGAGCGCGCAGGTCGCTGCGCAGCCAGATCAGTTGCATGAGAAGTCCTTAGATAAGTCCGAGCTTGCCCAGCTCGATCTGAGCGCTGAGTACGTCATGGGCAAGGGTCAGTCCAGATATCTCGTTGGCCTGTACGAGCAACTCGGCATTATGGATCTGCACCGTTGGTCCGCCCAGCACGACAGGGCAGGTGATATTGGCCAGCAATCGTGGCAGCTGGGTCACGTTCAGCGACTTGCTGGAATACAGCAATATGCCGCGTGGCTTGAGGTATTCGGCTGCCAGCGCCAGCTCGCCGACCGGCAATGGCCAGTCGAACACCTCGACCGGGCAATCGGCGCTGCTCACCAGCCAGGCCGCGAGCCACAGATGCGGCTCCAGCGGCAGATCGGACTGATTGACCAGCAGCAACGGGCTGCCATTGAGCTGACGGTTGTTGTGATAGATGCGCGCGCCGAACTTGCTGCGCAGCCAGGAGTAGAAAAACGTGCGCTCCAGTTGTGCGCCGAACTTGCCTTGCCAGCGCCGTTCCAGTTCGGCCAGCAGCGGCAGCAGCAACTGTTCACACAGTGTGCGCGGCGGGTACAGCGACATCGCCTGATTGAACACGTCATCGACCCGGCGTTCGGCCAGCTCGCCGATCGCGACCAGCAAGGTCTGACGCAATGCGTCCCAGTCGTTGGTCGGCGGCAGAGCGTCCTGGCGATTGTCGTCGATCAGGCCCTTGACCTGACTGACCGACACGCCACGGTTGAGCCAGGTCAGAATCTTCATGACGCGCTGCACATGCTCGTCCGAATACAGCCGATGACCTTTGGCGGTGCGGTGCGGGACAATCAGTCCGTAACGCCGCTCCCAGGCGCGCAGGGTGACGGCGTTGACGCCTGTCTGTCGTGCGACCTCGCGGATCGGCAGCCAGTCGCCCGGCACGTCTGTGTCTGTTTCATTCATGAGTCAAATCGCATTGCGCAGGCTGAGGTTTTCCGGGTGGGGCTGCATGTACACCTGCAGTGCCACATATGGGTCCGGATGTTGGCGAAAATGATGCTTGAGCAGCGTCAGCGGCACGATCAGTGGCACGATGCCCTGGTGATACTGGGCGATGACCTGCTGGATTTCCTGCTTGTCCTCGCTGGTAATGGTTTGTTTCAAATAACCGCACAGGTGTTGCAGGACGTTGGTGTGCGTACTGCGCGTGGCGCACTTTTTCAAGGCCGCCATCAGCTGGCTGAAGTACAGCGGCGCGATTTCGTTCGGGTCGGTGCGGCCCATGCTGCCGAGCATCTTGCCCAGCGCCTTGTACTGCACCGGATCATTGGCCATCAGCTGGTATTTATAGCGCGAGTGGAATTCGGTCAGGGCGCGCCGGGTGATGCCTTCTTTCAACAGCTGTTTCCAGGCGGCATAGGCAAACACGCGGGTGACGAAATTTTCGCGCAGCACCGCATCGTTGAGCCGGCCGTCTTCCTCAACGGGCAGATCGGGATGACGTTCGCAAAAGGCCTGCGCATAGATCCCGCGACCGCCGCCATCGACCGGAGCGCCGTTTTCGCGGTAGACCTTGACGCGCTCCAGACCGCAGGACGGGGATTTGTGCATGAAGATGTAACCGCATATATCGCCCAGCTCATCGGCCATCTGTATGCCGTAATCCGCCAATGCCTCGGTAACGTCCAGGTCACGATTGACCGTGCCGAGCGCCTTTGGATTTTCTGCGTCGCCTACCAGCCTGATCGGCTCGCGGGGGATGCCCATGCCGATAGCGACTTCGGGGCACGCCTGGACGAAATCGAAATACTTGCTCAGCGCCTGCGTACACAGATGAGATTCCTTGTGTCCGCCATTGAAGCGAACCTCGGCACCCATCAGGCAGGCACTGATGCCGAGTTTGGGTTTTTCGATTACGGACGTCGCCATCAGTCACCTCTACAGAAGACTTGTACAGATAGTTCGTGCTGTACAACTTGTCTTCATCATAGGGGTGTAACTGTACAAGTCAAATTCTTTGTAGAGGGCGGTAAAAGCTACTTCCAGCCCATTCGCCAGGTATCCGCCTGTTGCAACACCTGCCACGGCAGCCGCTCGCTGCGCTGGGTCAGCACAGCCTGCAGTTCGATTTCCAGCACAGTGCCTTCTTCGTCCTTGAACAGCTCGGTGACCAGGAAGTGCTTTTCCCGGTTGAGCGGGGTGGCGGCTGTCCATTTCGACAGCAGCAGCTTGCGCGGGTTGATCTGATTCATTGCACATGCTCCAGCAGTCGGCGCGCTGCTTCCTGGCCACTCAGCCATGCGCCTTCCACGCGCCCGGACAGGCACCAGTCGCCACAGACATAAATGCCCAGATCGGCGTCCGACAAGGCACCCCATTCGTGAGAGCCGGCAGGCCGTGCGTACAGCCAGCGGTGGGCGAGGCTGAACACTGGCGGGGGCATGGTGCAATCGATCAATTCCGCGAATGCACCGTGCAACTGTTCGGTGACCTGTTCTCTGGAAGCGTCGAGATTCTGCCTGCTCCACTGGCTGGTGGCGTGCAGCACCCAGGTATCGAGCGTGGCGTCGCGACCAGGTTTGCTGCGGTCGCGGGCCAGCCAGTCCAGCGGGCTGTCCTGCACGAAGCAACCCTGCATGGGCGTCTGCAACGGGGTTTCGAAGGCCAGCGCCACGGCCCAGGTCGGGTCCATCTTCACGCCTGCCACGACGCTGGCCAGTTTCGGCGCAGCAGCCAGCAGGGCAGTGGCCTGAGGGGCCGGGGTGGCGATGATCACATGGCTGAAAGGGCCGTGGCTTTCGCCTTCGGCATCCAGCAGGTTCCAGTGTTGTTCGCCACGGAACACTTCAGTGATGCGACACGAGAACGACACCGGCAGATCGCCGCGCATCGCCCGGGTAATGGCGCTCATGCCAGGCGTGCCGACCCAGCGCACCTGCTCGTCCGGAGAGGGGCTGAGCCTGCCGCCATGAAAGTTATAGAGCGAGGGTGTCCACTCGGCGACGTGACCCTGGGTTTGCCACTGCTTGACTGCGGTGGCAAAGCGTCGGTCACGGGCGGTGAAATACTGTGCCCCCATGTCCAGCGAACCTGCGTCGCTGCGCTTGCTGGACATACGACCGCCGCTGCCGCGGCTCTTGTCGAAAAGGTGCACTTGATGCCCGGCGGATGTCAGCGCCTGGGCTGCGGAGAGTCCGGCGATACCGGTACCGATGATTGCGATAGGGACAGTCATAGGGGCCTCGTTACCTTGTCTGTACAGACTACGCCGTAGTTAAAACCTGTACAATCTTCTTGTTTGGTATAACTTGCAGTGGTTTTAGAATTTAGCGGTTGAGTCACATTGCCACTGGCAAGGTCGAACGGTTCAGCGACTCGGGCAAAGGCCTCGAGGCTGCGTTTCATTCTGCTGTGGCCTATGGTTCAGCTGACAGTTTCGTTTTCCGGACCAGCGTCACGGACAGCGTCACTGGTAAAAATAAGACTACCCAATTGTCACCTACGCCACGCGAGGTTATCTGCCATGCACATATTGCTGACCGGTGGTACTGGTTTGATAGGACGAGCGCTCTGCCGTTTCTGGTCTGCTCAAGGCCATGAATTGACGGTATGGAGCCGAAAACCCGCCGACGTCGTCGAGCTGTGCGGCCCTTCGGTGCGTGGCATTGCCAGCCTTGATGAGCTGGGTACGCAGCCGGTGGATGCAATTATCAACCTGGCGGGCGCGCCCATTGCGGATCGTCCGTGGACCCGCAAGCGCCGCCTGTTGCTGTGGGACAGTCGCGTCGGCCTGACCGAGCAACTGCTGAAATGGCTGGGCACTCGCGAGCAAAAACCCGCGCTGATGATTTCCGGCTCTGCAGTCGGCTGGTATGGCGACAGTGGCGAGCGCGAAATCGACGAAACCTCGCTGCCTGCCAAGGAAGACTTTGCCAGCCAGCTGTGCAACGCCTGGGAAGAAACCGCACAACGCGCCGAGGCGCTGGGCGTGCGCGTGGTGCTGATACGCACAGGCCTGGTGCTGTCCGATCGTGCCGGTTTTCTGCAGCGTCTGTTACCTCCTTTCAAATTCGGCATGGGCGGGCCGATCGGCAATGGCAGGCAGTGGATGCCGTGGGTTCACATCCAGGATCAAATCGCCGCGATTGATTTTCTGTTGAATCTGAATGAAGCAAAGGGTCCTTATAATGTCTGTGCGCCGTCACCGGTGCGCAATCGTCAGTTTGCCAAGGCCCTGGCCGGCATTCTGCACCGGCCTGCATTCATGCCCATGCCGGCGCTGGCCCTGAAAGTATTGCTGGGCGAGCTTTCGGTATTGCTGCTCGGTGGTCAGCGTGCACGGCCGGAGCGTTTGCAGGAAGCTGGTTTTACATTCAAGTACACCGAACTCGACACCGCCTTGCAGGATTTGCTGGGTCGCCACTGAACGCTGTTGAAATGAATAGGATGTTGCATGACCGATCACGCTTTGTTGCTGGTCAATCTGGGTTCGCCTGCCTCTACTCAAGTGGCAGACGTGCGCAGCTATCTGAACCAGTTCCTGATGGATCCTTATGTGATCGACCTGCCATGGCCAGTGCGCAGGCTGCTGGTCTCGCTGATTCTGATCAAGCGGCCCGAGCAGTCCGCACACGCCTATGCGTCCATCTGGTGGGATGAAGGTTCGCCCCTGGTGGTGCTGAGCAAGCGTCTGCAGCAGGCGATGAAAAAGGAGTGGTCGCACGGGCCGGTCGAACTGGCCATGCGTTATGGCGAGCCGTCCATCGAAACCGTGCTGACGCGGCTGGCAGAGCAGGGCTTCAAGAAAGTCACCCTGGCGCCGCTGTACCCGCAGTTCGCCGACAGCACGGTGACCACGGTCATTGAAGAAGCCAAACGCGTGGTGCGCGCCAAATCGTTGAAGATGCAGTTCTCGGTTCTGCAGCCGTTCTACGATCAGCCCGAGTACCTGAGTGCACTGGTGGAAAGCGTGCGGCCGCATCTGGAGCAACCTTATGACCATTTGCTGCTGAGCTTCCACGGTCTGCCCGAGCGGCACCTGCACAAGCTCGACCCGACCGGCAAGCATTGCCTGAAGGACGACTGCTGCATGACCGCACCCGCCGAAGTGCTCGCCACCTGCTATCGCGCGCAGTGCATACAATCGGCGGCGGCGTTCGCCAAGCGTATGGGCATTCCTGACGGTAAGTGGTCGGTGTCGTTCCAGTCACGTCTGGGGCGCGCCAAGTGGATCGAACCCTACACCGAAGCGCATCTGGATGAACTGGCGGCGAAAGGTGTCAGGAAGCTGCTGGTCATGTGCCCGGCGTTCGTCGCTGATTGCATCGAGACACTGGAAGAGATCGGTGACCGCGGTGCCGAGCAGTTCAAGGAAGCGGGGGGAGAGGAACTGATCCTGATCCCTTGCCTGAACGACGACCCCAACTGGGCGAAAGAGCTGAACAGGCTGTGCGAGCGTGCGCCGTTGATGTTGTGATGCGCTGAACCGCGGAGCATGGGCACGATAGTGTTCTTCCAGACGCTTATCGTTCCTCACGCTCCAGTGTGGGAATGCCCTGGGTGACGCTCCGCGTCACAAATCTGCGCCGCACCCCATGTTCAGGACAGGACGCAGAGCGTCCAGAACTGCATGCCAACGCGGAGCATTGGCACGATAGTCAAGAAGTGAAGCGTCAAGGCAACTGATCATCCAGTTGCTTGTTCTTCCAGCTGTCATTGCCCGGCAGGATCAGGTTCAGGGCGATGGCGGTCACGGCGCACAGGGCAATGCCTTTCAGGCCGAAATCGTTCGGTCCGTTGCCGGTGCCGATCAATACGCCGCCGATCCCGAACACCAGCGTGACCGAGACAATCACCAGATTGCGCGCTTCGGCCAGGTCGATCTTGTGGCGGATCAGGGTGTTCATGCCCACTGCGGCAATCGAACCGAACAGCAGGCACAGAATGCCGCCCATTACCGGAACTGGAATGCTCTGCAGCAGCGCCCCGAATTTGCCGATGAACGCCAGGATGATGGCAAAGAACGACGCCCAGATCATGATCTGCGGGTTGTAGTTCTTGGTCAGCATCACCGCGCCAGTCACTTCGGCGTAGGTGGTATTGGGCGGGCCGCCGAACAGGCCGGCAGCGGTGGTGGCGATGCCGTCGCCGAACAACGTGCGGTGCAGGCCCGGCTTTTTCAGGTAGTCGCGTCCGGTCACGCTGCCGACTGCAATCACCCCGCCGATGTGTTCGATGGCCGGTGCCAGGGCGACCGGGACAATGAACAGAATCGCCTGCCAGTTGAATTCCGGTGCGGTGAAGTGCGGCAAGGCCAGCCAGGCGGCGTCAGCGATCTTTTTGGTATCGACCACACCAAAGTAGAACGACAGCGCGAAGCCCACCAGCACGCCGGAGATGATCGGCACCAGACGGAAAATGCCTTTGCCGAACACCGCCACAATCAGTGTGGTCAGCAAGGCCGGCATCGAAATCAGCATGGCGGTCTGATAAGGAATCAACTGCACGCCATCGCCGGACTTGCCCATCGCCATGTTGGCTGCAATCGGCGCCATCGCCAGACCGATCGAGATGATGACCGGCCCGATCACCACAGGAGGCAGCAGGCGGTCGATGAAACCGGTGCCCTTGATCTTCACGGCCAGACCGAGAAAGGTGTACACAAAGCCTGCCGCCATGACACCGCCCATGGTCGCGGCCAGACCGAACTGGCCCTTGGCGAGGATGATCGGGGTGATGAAGGCAAAGCTCGAGGCCAGAAAGACCGGCACCTGACGCCCGGTGACGATCTGGAACAACAGCGTGCCCAGGCCTGCGGTGAACAGTGCCACGTTCGGATCGAGCCCGGTGATCAGCGGCATCAGGACCAGCGCGCCAAAGGCCACGAACAGCATTTGCGCGCCGGATAGAATCGTGCGCCACAGTGGATCGTTGAACTCCTGCTGCGTCATCGGGTTACGCGTCCTTCTGCTTGGTGCCGAAAATCTTGTCACCGGCATCGCCCAGGCCCGGAATGATGTAGCCGTGTTCGTTAAGACGCTCGTCGATGGAGGCGGTGTAGATCATCACATCCGGGTGCGCTTGCTCTACGGCAGCGATACCTTCGGGCGCCGCGACCAGAACCATGGCGCGGATTTCCTTGCAGCCAGCCTTCTTCAGCAGGTCAATGGTGGCGACCATCGAGCTGCCGGTGGCCAGCATGGGGTCGATGATCATCGCCAGGCGCTCGTCGATTTCCGGGACCAGTTTTTCCAGGTAAGTGTGTGCCTGCAGGGTTTCTTCGTTGCGGGCCACGCCGACCGCGCTGACCTTGGCACCCGGGATCAGGCTGAGCACGCCGTCCAGCATGCCGATACCGGCGCGCAGAATCGGCACGACGGTGATTTTCTTGCCCGCGATCTTCTCGACTGACACCGTACCGGCCCAGCCTTGAATGTCGTAATTTTCCAGGGTCAGGTCGGCCGTGGCTTCGTAGGTCAGCAGCGCGCCGACTTCCTGAGCCAGCTCACGGAAGTTCTTGGTACTGATGTCGGCGCGGCGCATAAGGCCGAGCTTGTGGCGGATCAGCGGGTGACGGATCTCACGAATGGGCATGGGGAAAGGCTCCAGCGGGGCAAAAATCGGTCTAGGTTAATCTATTCAGCTGTTACTGTCTTAAAGCACGTGCAGTATCGTTACGAAGCTTCGACGTTCGCGGCTTTTGCAAGACACACGCAACGTTAGTCCAGAATCACTTGCTCTGGCTTGAACGGATGCGTACCTTTGCCCGCTTTTCTCAAACTGCCTTACCTGGAGAGCGTCATGTCCGCTGATCTCGAGCATATCCGTCAAGTCATGCGCGAAGCTGACTGCCTGTACACCGAGGCCGAAGTGGATGCGGCCATTGCCCGCGTCGGCGCGCAGATCAATGCCGAGCTGGCCGAGCGCAATCCTGTCGTGTTCTGCGTCATGAATGGCGGCCTGATTTTCTCCGGCAAGCTGCTCACCCACCTGAACTTCCCGCTGGAAGCGTCCTACCTGCACGCAACGCGTTATCGCAACGAAACCACCGGTGGTGATCTGTTCTGGAAAGCCAAGCCGGAAGTCTCGTTCATGGACCGTGACGTGCTGATCATCGACGACATCCTCGATGAAGGTCACACCCTGGGTGCCATCATCGACTTCTGTCGACACGCCGGTGCCCGCGCCGTGCACACCGCCGTGCTGATCGACAAGGACCACGACCGCAAGGCCCGTCCGGACCTGAAAGCCGACTACGTCGGCCTGCCGTGCATCGACCGCTACATCTTCGGTTTCGGTATGGACTACAAAGGCTACTGGCGTAACGCTGCCGGTATCTATGCGGTCAAAGGGATGTAAGGCATTCTGACGGCCGCTTCTGCGAACAGGGGCGGTCGTCGATTCGCAATTATATGGAAACCCTCAATGAAGCTACTGATTCCCGGCGCCGTGGCGTTGGTGCTGTTGTCTGGTCTGGCAGTTGCCGCACCTGCTGCGCCGGTTTCGGCCAGCCCCATGCACGATCAATACCTGCCGCCTGACGACCTGAGCCTGCGCGAAGGTGTGCCCGAGCAGCAACAGTTGATGCGTGTCACCGAATACACCATCGTTGCCGGTAACCAGCGGCAGTCGAGTCAGCAGCCGATTCCGGTCACCTCGCCCTTGTCGCTGCGCCTCAAGGGCAAGTCGCTGAACAAGGGCGCGTCCATCTCCCAGGTGCTCGTGCACTTCGATGGCGGTGATAGCAAAAGCCTTAAAAAGCCGACCTATGATGAGCCGTCGCGCACGTTGACGCTTTATTACCCGCTGTCCCAATACCGTGTGCTGGTGGACTTGCTGCGCAACGAGAAGGTCTATTGCCAGTTTCTCAGTTATGCCAACGGGCACATCTGGGCTGATCTGCACACCACCTCTGCACGTGCGCGTTGAGCGCGGCGCTCGCCGGAGGGTAAACTGCCCGACCGTGAAAGTGTCTGCGACCTGCTGGAGCCTGTAATGCGTAAAGATAAGAAGCAGTTGATTGGCGATGAGATCGGCGATGAGCAGATTAAACTGTTCCTCGATTTCGAGCCGTATGATGCTACCTCGCCGTCGCTGCACAAGCTGATCAAGGCCTACCGTGGGCTGCGCATCAACGATTTCGAACGCTTTCTGGTGTTCTTCAAGGACGCGGGCCATGACTTCGACGGCAAGGACGAGCACGGCAACGACTTCATCGCCCTGATCAAGGATCAGCGTAACGCTGATGAGTACATCGAACTGATCGAAAAAGCCCGCGGTTGACTATCCTGCCAAGGCTCCGCATTGCCAGGGCTGGACGCAGGGCGTCCGGAACTGCATTCCCACGCGGAGCGTGAGGAACGAGAGGCGCACCAGAGAACACCTATCGTGCCAATGCTCCGCGTTGGCATGCATTTCGTGACGCTCTGCGTCACACGGCTACGCTGCACCGCACGCAAAGCGTACGGACGAAAGCTGCAGTCATTTGCGCGCCTGATACGCCTTGCCGTAATGCCGCTCCAATCGTGACTGCAACAACTCTAGCCCGATCGACATGATCCAGTACAGCACCGCTGCGGTGGTCAGCATTTCGATGTATCGATAGCTGGAGCGGCCGTAAGACTGTGCCAGAAACATCACTTCCCAGACGCCCATCACTGAAATCAGTGAGGAGTCCTTGAGCATGGAGATGAACTGGTTGGTGGTCGGCGGAATGATCGTGCGCATGGCCTGGGGCAGGGTAACGCGCCAGAAGATCTGCGCCGGGCGCAAGGCCAGGGCCAGCGCGGCTTCACGCTGTCCGGCAGAGACGCCGATGATGCCCGCACGGAAAATCTCGCTCAGGTAAGCTCCGTAGTTGAGCGACAGCGCGATCACCCCCGCCGTGATGGCTCCGGGCACGATGCCGAGTTGTGGCAGGCCGAGATAGATCAGCAGGATCTGGATCAACAGCGGCGTGCCGCGAAAGAACGAGGCGTAAAAGCTGGCGATGCCGAACGCCACCGCGCTGCTGGAAAGCCGCGCGAGTGCCGTGACAAAGCCGAGCGCCACCGAGACCACGATCGAGCACACTGACACGAACAATGTCAGCGCCGCGCCCTGCAGAAAGCCGTTGGGGGCCAGATGCAGCCCGATCAGATTCGGCAGTTTGTCGAGGATGATCGACAGCTTCAGATCGAAGCTCAGGAAGAAACCGGCGAACAGCACAAACATGGCCAGCCAGGTCAGGTAAAGCCGTGTGCGGAAGCCGAAAACTCGCTTGAGCAGGCTCTGCTCGGCCTGCTCGGGTGGGCGCTGGGGCTGAAAGGAAGTCATTTGCTGATGTCAGCACCGATCCACTTTTGCGACAGCTTGCTCAGGGTGCCGTCGCTCTTGAGTTCGGCGAAGACTTGGCGAACCTTGGCGTCCCATTCCGGATCGTCTTTTTCGATGGCCACCGAGTTGGGTTCTTCATACAGCGGCTCGCCCGCCAGTTTGAAGCGCTTGTCCTGATCCAGGCGCGGTTTTGCGGTCACCAGATTGGTGAGTATGGCGTCCAGCCGCTTGCCAGCACCCAGCCCGAGGTCTTGAAAGGCCACGTTGTCGTTGTCGTACGGGGCGATCTGTACGTCTTCGAACGGGTACTGCAGTGGCTTGTCTTCGGCGCCATCAATGACCAGATTCTTGTTCAGATAGCTTTCATAGCTGGAGGCGCTGGTCAGACCGACCTTCTTGCCGCTCAGGTCCTTGGCCGAATGAATACGATCATCCGAGGCGTTGACTACGATCACCGCAGGCGAGGCGTAATACTCGACCGGGAAGTTGAACACTTCGGCGCGGGCCTTGCTCGGTGTCATCGAGCAGACGCAGATGTCATAACGGCCACTCCAGTGGCCTGCGGCGATCACGTCCCAGGACGGCGTTTCAAGGCGCAACTTGACGCCCAGTTTCTGCGCCACGGCCTTGGCGACGTCGACATCGAAGCCGTCCAGTTCATTCTTGTCATTCAGGAAAGAGAAGGGCGGGTAACTTTCCATGAGGACGTTGACCAGCTCTTTGTTTTTCTGCACGCGATCCAGCGTGGCGCCGGCCATAGCGTGTGTGGAGGCCGCCAGAGTGACCAGGCCGATGCCCAGCAGAGCGCGATAATTCACAGATTTCCCCTGAAAAAGTGTTTGTAGTTTGATGAAAGGGCCGTATTAAATACGTTATACAAGACTGACTCATAATGAGTTTTTTTCATATACATATAAGCAGATCACATATGACTCAAGGCACAACTGTAATTCTCGATGGCGGCATGGGCCGTGAACTGCAGCGTCGCGGAGCCCCGTTTCGCCAGCCGGAGTGGTCGGCTCTGGCATTGAGTGAAGCACCCGAAGCGGTGAGTGCGGTACACGCCGCTTATATCGAAAGTGGTGCTCAGGTCATCACCAGCAACAGCTACGCCGTCGTGCCGTTTCATATTGGCGAAGAACGTTTTGCGCGCGAAGGTCAGGCATTGGCAGCGCTGGCCGGGCAACTGGCGCGTGAGTCGGCCGATGCCTCTGGCGGACGCGCCCGTGTGGCGGGCTCCATTCCGCCGCTGTTCGGCTCCTATCGCCCTGACCTGTATCAGCCGGAGCAGGCTGCCGATGTGCTGAAACCACTGGTTGCCGGGCTGTCGCCGTATGTCGACCTGTGGCTGGCCGAAACCCAGAGCTGCATTCTCGAAGCGCAGACCATCCGCGCCGGGCTGCCCAATGACGGAAAACCGTTTTGGCTGTCGTTTACCCTGCAGGATGAGGACACTGACGAAACTCCGCGTCTGCGCTCAGGCGAGCCGGTCGCCGATGCCGCCAGGGCCGCCGCAGCAATGGGGGTCGCCACGCTGCTGTTCAACTGCAGCCAGCCAGAGGTGATCGGCGGCGCAATCGACGCGGCGCGTGAGGTGTTCAAGTCGTTGAACGTCGACATAGCCATTGGTGCGTATGCCAACGCCTTCCCGCCGCAACCCAAGGACGCCACGGCCAACGACGGTCTGGATGAGCTGCGTGAAGACCTTGACCCGCAGGGCTATCAGCAGTGGGCGGCAGACTGGGTCAAGCGCGGCGCCACGCACATTGGCGGCTGCTGCGGAATTGGCCCGGAGCACATTGCCGTACTGTCCGGAAGCCTCTGACCGGCACCTGCAATAAACCCAATAAAAAGCCCCGTGGCTGGTAAAGGCTCACGGGGCTTTTTGTTACAGCACAGCAGCAGCGGTAGGGTCAGGCGAAGCTGTGTTCCTGGCTGCTTTTCTCGACCAGCTCCAGCGCCTCGTCGTTCTGCGCGCTGATGCGCTCGTAGAGCGGCGCATCGGTTTCGAGGATCTTTTCCCTGGCCGGGAAAATCTCTTCGAGCTTGGTCGCCCATTCCGTGCGGGTTTTCTCCGGGAAGCAGCGTTCGAGCAGCTCAAGCATGATCGACACGGTCACCGATGCACCCGGTGACGCACCGAGCAGGGCGGCCAATGAGCCGTCTTTTGCGGAGACCAGCTCGGTGCCGAATTGCAGCACGCCGCCTTTTTTCGCGTCTTTCTTGATGATCTGCACGCGCTGACCGGCGATTTCGAGACGCCAGTCTTCGGCTTTCGCTTCCGGATAGAAGCGGCGCAGCGATTCCAGGCGTTGCTCCATTGATTGCATCACTTCGCTGACCAGGTATTTGGTCAGGTCCATGTTGTCGCGCGCCACCGCCAGCATCGGTTTGATGTTGGCCACGCGTACCGAGAGCGGCAGGTCGAGGAACGAGCCGTGTTTCAGGAACTTGGTGGTGAAGCCGGCATACGGTCCGAACAGCAGGGATTTCTTGCCATCGACCACGCGGGTGTCCAGGTGCGGCACTGACATTGGCGGCGAACCCACGGCGGCCTGGCTGTAGACCTTGGCCTGGTGATGCTTGACCACTTCCGGGTTGTCGCAACGCAGCCACTGACCGCTGACCGGGAAGCCGCCAAAGCCCTTGCTTTCTTCGATGCCCGACAACTGCAACAGCGGCAACGCTGCGCCACCGGCACCGAGGAACACGAATTTGGCATCTATCTCACGCGTGCCGCCGCCATTCACGTCCTTGACGCTGACGGTCCAGCCAGCGCCGTTGCGGGTCAGGTCGGTCACCCGGCTGCGGTACTTGATCTGTGTGCCTGGAGCACTGGTCAGATGGCCGAGCAGTTGATTGGTCAGCGCGCCAAAGTTGACGTCGGTGCCGTTCATCATGCGTGTTGCGGCAATTTTTTCGTCCGCAGGCCGCCCTGGCATCATCAATGGCATCCATTCGGCCAGCTTTGCCTTGTCTTCGGTATATTCCATCGAAGAGAAGGCGTGATGCTTTCTCATGGCTTCAAAACGGGTCTTGAGGAACGAGATGCCTTTTTCGCCCTGCACGAAGCTCAGGTGCGGGACTGGGTTGATGAACGATCTGGCTGAACCAAAGGTGCCCTTGCGTGCCAGATAGGCCCAGAACTGTTTCGAGACTTCGAACTGGGTGTTGATGTGCACCGCTTTCTTGATGTCGATGGAGCCATCAGCCGCAGGCGGCGTGTAGTTCAGCTCGCACAGACCTGCGTGGCCGGTGCCGGCGTTGTTCCACGGGTTGGAACTCTCTGCAGCACCGGAATCCATCAGCTCAACGACTTCCAGCGTGATGCCGGGGTCGAGCTCTTTAAGCAATACCGCCAGAGTGGCACTCATGATGCCCGCTCCGACCAGTACTACATCGACTGCTTCTTTATGCGCCATTAACGCGTCTCCAAAATCTGCAGCACCAAATTGACGGCATACGATCCTGAGGCTGGTTGCCAGGTGTTCGTGGGCTGGATCAAATGTCTACCCTCGTGCGCCTTGCCAGGATCGCCTGACCGATTCTTCGCAATTTTTCGCATCCAAAGCGCAGGTCCCGGTCAGGTCCGGTCATGGTTCATCATTGCTTCATGAACGCATTTCCAGGCCTGCGAGGCCATTCGACCATCGTCAGGGAGCCCCTTGTGCAATTGGCTCCTGCCGATGGCGTCAGGCTCCGGTCATGGAGGCGCAGTCGCGGTCAGTCCTGTTCAAGAGAGTCGGTTCAGACGCTGATGGTGCATTTACAAACGCGTACCTATTCATTTGCTCGCCACACTCTTGTGAAGTAGTGAAACCCGTTTTTCACGTCCTTTTGGGAACGCGAACCAAACCTCGAAATGGCTGCGATGACAGCGCTGGCAGGTCAGGAGCATAAAGAGTGAGGCGCTGACGGGCGGGAAAGGTTCGATTCGATTCGAGCTTTCTTCACCTTTCATCGAGCACACTAGTGCGCAAATGACCTGTGTGGGCGGCTCTCTGTGGGCATTACGAAGGCGCTAATACGGCGATTAGCAGTGCTGCGAGGCCCGATCAGGAGACGTCCTTATAATCGGGGGGAGATTATAGCGATGAAATGGCAGGAATTGATCGCTTTAAATGACTTTTATTCGCTCTCCGGTCAGGCGGTGAGCAACTGGCCGCGCGTTGAGCGTTCGCTACGCTGTGTCACGCGTGCGCTGGCGGGCAGTGGTCGATTCAGCCAGCTAATCCGTTGCTCGGTCACTTCAACCCATTCCACGCCGGTCGGACGTTGCGCGCAGTGTTTGAATGCACGGCAGATGCCTGCCTGATCGATACGCGCGTAGTGGCGATGCTGGGGGCGTGCAGTGAACAGAGACCGGAACAGATTCATGGCGCAGCTCCTGTGACGTGAATGAGCGTCTGTGCGATGGAGGCGAGTCTGCCGCGTGGATGTGACGCCATGATTACACCGTGCCGGATGAATCTCGCCCTGCGTTGCTGCGTGAACCCCGATGCGTGTCGAATGTCCGAGGTTTAACGGTCAGTGGCCTCTGGTTAGCGGCTGTTACAGGCCGCTATACTGCGGCACATTCAGTGTCTGGCCCATGGAGAAATGAGCATGCTGCGTCGCATTTTGTTCGGTTTGCTTGCTGTAAGCAGTTTGACCCTGGTGGGTTGCGCCCACAGCCCACAACAACTCAGCCCCACGCCCAAGCTCAACGCGCAGCTGGCGCCGGTAGGGCGCGGGCAGCCTGTGGTGGTGCGTGTCGTCGACGGCCGTCCTGGCCCGACACTGGGCACGCGCGGCGGCATGTACCCGGAAACCAGTTCGATCAGCGTCAACGGTGCCGATATCGTTCCCAAGCTCCAGGCCCAGGCTGAAGCCGCCGTGCGCCTGTTGGGCTTTACGCCGACCCAGGGCGGCAGCGCTCCGCAGTTGACCGTGACCCTCGCTGACTTGAAGTACCAGTCGCCCAAGGAAGGTCTGTATGTGACTGAAGCCACCATCAGCTCGACGTTCCGCGCTGACGTGCGCAATAACGGTCGCACCTACAGTGGTCGTTACGCCGCATCGCTGGATCAGCGTTTCGGTATGGCGCCGAATCAGGAAACCAACACCAAGCTGGTGAGCGACGTGCTGAGCGACGCACTGACCCGTGTGTTCCAGGACCCGACCATCGGTTCGACCCTGTCGCAGTAAGCCTCTAACCATCGCGATAAAAAAAGCCCGGCCCCTGTTGAGGGGGCCGGGCTTTTTGCTGTCCCGGGTTTGGTATCAGGCTGCCTGCTGGTAAAAGTCCAGAAAACTCAACCCCGTGTCCTGATCCAGATCCGGCAGATCATGATGAACATGCCCGCCCAGTGCGCAGTAGACCAACCAGTGGCGGTCCTGAACATTGAAGGCAAGGCCGCCGATCAACTCCTGCTGCTCATCGCTTGGGGCAATGAGATAAAGGCGATCCTGATTTTTTGCATGCAGCATGACAAGCTCCAAAGAGAGGGAAGTCCGTTTCTCGAGGAGCCACACAATGCAGGCGAAGTATGACGCTGGGGTGACAGCGGCAGAGAATTGTCATGCAGAATATTTCGGGGGCGCATGACCACGCGGAGCATGGGCATGACACGTGCTCTCCAGCACACCTATCGCTCCTCACGCTCCAGCATGGAAATGCCTTGGGTGACGCTCTGCGTCACGGCGCGCTGAAGCGCTCAAGACCGGACGCAGAGCATCCAGAACGGCGTACCCACGCGGAGCATGGGCGCGATAGACGTTCCGATTCTTAAAGCGCCAGCCCTGCCTTGACGCGGTACTGGTTGCGCACCGGTGTCGCGTATTGCTGAATCATGTAAGGGCGGTGCTCGATCGGCGTGCCAGCCAGGCGACTTTCCCACTCCTCCCTGGCGCGTTCGAGTTCATCGGCCGGGAACAGGGCGTCAGCCTTCGGCACTTCCAGCGCCGGATCGGCATCGCTCCACTGCGCGTAAGCCAGGTAATGCACCGGGAACAGCCGATAGCCGCCGAGAATCTGCCGGTCCATCTCGATGGCCAGTTGCTTGGTGTCCTCGAAATACTCGGTGATCGGCGGTGCGAAGTTCACGTGCACGCGGCCTTTATAGCCGGTGATGCCGAGGGCAATGCTCACGTCGTCTTCGCCCGGCGTCTTGGTGTAGACGCCGGTTGTCGCACGAATGTACAGCTCGCGGGCCTTGGCGCTGTCGCACGGATCATATTCGTAGCTGATCGACACCGGGATCAGGTTCAGCGAACGGATCACGTCGCCAAACGGCTCATCCTTGCGGCTCATGTGGAACATCTTGAGGATCGCCGACTCGGTACGGTCGTCACCGTCCTTGGCGCGGCCCTCGGCCTGAGCGATCCAGATCGACTGGCAGTCCTTGGTGATCGAGTGATTGATGTACGCCGACAGCAGTTGATAAGCCGCCATTTTCTCGCGTCGCCCGATGATCGAGCGATGCACGATGAAGCTCTTGTTCAGGCGCATCAGGTCGCTGACGAATGGCTTTTGCAGCAGGTTGTCGCCAATCGCGATGCGCGGAGTGGGCAGGCCTGCGTGGTACACGGCGTAGTTGACGAACGCCGGGTCCATGACGATATCGCGATGATTGGCCAGAAACAGGTAGGCGCAACCGGACTTCAGCTGTTCGACGCCGGTGTAGGTGACCCCGTCCGTGGCGCGTTCGATCGTGTGGTCGACGTAATATTCGACCTTGTCCTGCAGCGTGGCGACCGAGTCGATACCGGCAAACTCGCGGCGCAGCTTGCGCGCCAGGGTAGGCTGCAGCAGCCAGCCGAATGCGCCCGCGAGGCGGGGAAAGCGGAATCGGGTCAGAATGGCGAGAAAGGCTTTGTCGCTCAGCAGACGTGCCAAGACGGCGGGGACTTCTGCATCGTTGTAAGGTCGGATGGCATCAAATTCGCCCATCATGCTCTCTTGTTTGAATCGAATAGGGTAAAAAGAAGACGGATTTGTTAAAACTGCCTTCTGAAGAATGGGTCAATTATACGCATAACTGATCCCGGAGACCGTGATGCAGGAATTACAGAGTTACGACTGCCCTTATTGCGGCGAACCTGTCGAAGCCGTACTGGACCTTTCCGGTGGCGATCAACAGTACATTGAAGACTGTCCGGTCTGTTGCCGCCCGATCATTTTCGACCTGCAGACCGACGGCGAAGACTGGAATCTGGACGTTCGCAGCGAGAACGAGTGATGCAGAAGATCTACGAGCCCGAGAACCTGATGGAGGCCGAGTTGCTGCTGGCAATGCTCGCCAGTGAAGGCATCAAGGCGCATTTGGCCGGTCGCGATCTGCTCGGGGCGATGGGCGAGCTGCCGGGGCTGGGGCTGCTGGCACTCAAGGTCGAAGATGCGCAGGTCGCTCGCGCACGAGCGTTGATCACTGCGTACAATAGCGCCTCGCCTCTGTCTGGCGATGAGCCGGACGACTTCCCCGATGTACTGGTGTGCTGAGCACCTTAAAAGAGTCTGATTAGCCCCCATGTGTGGACGCTACGCCCTGTTTCGCTGGACCCCTGCCTTTGCCGCCTTGCCCGGTTTTCCTGCCGATCAGCAGGCGCAATGGAACATTTCGCCAGCCGACTGGGTGTTGATCATGCGCGCCGCCGAAAACGCTGACGGTATCGAGCTGGTGCGCGCGCGCTGGGGCCTGACGCCGGCCTGGCTCACCGACCTGTCGAAAACGCCCGCCCATGCCCGCGCCGAAACCGTGGCCGAGCAGCCGATGTTTCGTGACGCCTTTACCCATCGCCGCTGCCTGCTCCCCGCCAACGGCTTTTACGAATGGCGCGGCACGGTGCGCAAGCGTCCGTTCTGGTTGACGCCGGGGGAGGGCGCCGCGCTGTTTTTCGCCGCCATCTGGGAAGCCTATCCGGTGCAGGGGCATACGTACCTGAGCGTCGCGGTGGTCACCCAGGCAGCTGCGACCCAGCGTCGGCCATTGATTCTGGATGCCAAGGGCCAGAAAGACTGGCTGGCCGCCGACACGCCGCTGCCGACGTTGCAAGCGTTACTGGCTGCCCCGCAGACGGCGCTGCGCGAACGGCCTCTGGCCAATCTGGTCAACGATCCCAAGCTGAATGCGCCCGAGTGCCTCACGCCATTAAGCTAGGCGGGGACGGCAAAAAACACCGAATCGGACAAATCCGATATCCGCGTTGAAGTACATCTGATACAAACTGGACACACCTGCGGGAACCATCCACCCCTGTCAAAGACCAAGATGCCAGTTGGCCGGTATCTGGCGCAGAGGTCTGCCCCGGGACTGACCGTTTTACACACAAGGAGATACACCATGCGTCCTTCATTTGCCTTCTGTGCCTTGAGCGCTGCGTTGCTGCTCGGCGGGTGTCAGGCAGTCAATACCACGAGTGGCGACTCGGTCGGTGTGGAGCGCAAACAGTACATGTTCAGCATGCTCTCCACGGATGAAGTCAACAAAATGTACGCCCAGTCCTACCAGCAGACCGTTGGCGAGGCGACCAGCAAAGGGGTGCTGGACACCACCAGCGCCAATGCCAGGCGGGTTCATGCAATCGCCAATCGACTGATTGCCCAGGCGCCCAAATTGCGGCCTGATTCGGCGCAGTGGCAGTGGGAAGTCAACCTGATCAAGAGCGACGAGCTGAACGCCAATTGTGGTCCTGGCGGCAAGATTTTCGTTTACACCGGTCTGATTGATACCCTCAAGCTGACCGACGATGAAATCGCTGCGGTCATGGGCCACGAGATCGCCCATGCCCTGCGCGAGCACGGGCGTGAAGCGATGTCCAAGGCATACGGCGTTTCAATGGCCAAGCAGGGCGCAGGTGCCTTGCTGGGATTGGGACAGGACAGCCTGGCGTTGGCAGATACCGTGGTCAACTACAGCCTGACACTGCCCAACAGCCGCAGTAACGAGAACGAAGCCGATCTGCTCGGTCTGGAACTGGCCGCACGTGCCGGTTACAACCCGAATGCGGCGATCACCCTGTGGCAGAAGATGACCCAGAACTCCGGTGGTTCGCAGCCTGAGTTCATGAGCACTCACCCGGCCTCGGAAAGTCGCATCGCTTCGTTGCAGGCTGCGATTCCGAAAGTCATGCCGCTGTATCAGGCTGCCCCCAAATCCTGAGTGAATGAGTCGCCCGTAGCGTTGCGAGTGTCTTTGCAACGCTACGGGCCAGCATTACACCCAGCCGCTGACTTGCATTGCCTTGTAAACCGCCACCAGCGCCAGCACGAAGAACGCGCAGGCAGCCAGTCGGCGGATCAGGGTCAGCGGCAGTTTCTCGGCGGCGAAATTGCCCGCCAGTACCACCGGCACGTTGGCCAGCAGCATGCCCACCGTGGTGCCCAGAATGACCAGCCACAAATAGGAATACTGCGCCGCCAGCATCACCGTGGCGATCTGCGTCTTGTCACCGATTTCAGCGATGAAGAACGTAATCAGCGTGGTCATGAACGGGCCGAACTTGCGTGCCGTGCTGGCTTCGTCATCGTCCATCTTGTCCGGAACCAGTGTCCACAGCGCCGTGGCGGTAAAGCTGGCGGCGAGTATCCAGTGCAGCACTGCGTCTGACAGATAACTGCTGAACCAGGCACCTACAGCGCCGGCTGCTGCATGGTTGGCCAGCGTTGCGGCAACGATGCCTGCGATGATCGGCCAGGGCTTGCGAAAGCGCGCAGCGAGAATGAGCGCGAGCAACTGCGTCTTGTCACCGATTTCGGCGAGTGCGACCACTGCGGTAGGGATTAAGAATGATTCCAGCATCAGGTTTCCTAAGGGGCGGGCCGACACGGCTATGACACGTACGACCTCCCCGCCCCGGGTAAGGTGTTCGTGTCATAGGTCTTGTCAAACCACCGATCCGTCTGAGCGGATTCCGGGTCGCACGTACCATGGTCTGAGGACCAAGTATGTTGATACGTGCCGGACGAGCATGGCGCTCGTGGGAGACTACTCCCCTAGGACGGAGCGGATTCTGCCTCCGCGAAAACGTTTCGGCAAGTGCTTATTTCAGGGGCGTTTGGCGCTGTAGATTTTGAAACCGTTGCCTTGCGCCCTGACTTCGCACTGCCCGACGTGCTCTTCGATCAACGGCTGATAACGCAGGAAGTTATTCGCCACCAAGCGCAGTTCGCCGCCTGATTTAAGATGTTGGCGGGCTTTTCTCAGCAGGTTTTCCGTTGCCATGTAATCGGTATGAACGCCGACATGGAACGGCGGGTTGCTCAGAATCGTGTTCAACCCCATCGGTGCTGCGTCGATGCCGTCACCGGTCAGCACCTGGGCTTGCAGGCCATTGGCGGCCAGGGTCAGGCGCGAACTGGCGGTGGCGAAGGCATCGACATCGAGCATGATGACTTCGTTGTGCGGGTAACGACGCTTGATCGCCGCCCCCAGCACTCCGGCGCCACAACCGAAGTCGAGCAGGTTGCCGCTGGGCAGCTTGTCGATGTTTTCCAGCAACAGGGCTGAACCACGGTCGAGGCGGCCATGGCTGAACACGCCGGGCAGGCTGACGACGGTAAGCGGGCCGTCCTGCAATTCGATCTGGTAGGGCTTGGCGAGGTTTTCCAGGCTGACGGCTTGCGGTGCGTGCTCGACCGTCACCTGCCACAGCTGGCAGTGGCGGGCGCTGTCCAGCTTGCGTGCGCGACCGAACGGGCTCAGTTGCTTGGCAGCCGCTTCGATACCGCCACGTTTCTCGCCGACCAGAAACAGCTCGCGCCCGGCCAGTCGCGAGGCCAGCGCATTGAGCAGGTAGTCGGTCAGATCGCGTGCCTTGGGCAGGAACAGCACGGCGGCTTCAAAAGCAGTCTGTGGCGCTTCGACGCCGAAATCCACACGCCCTTCAAAACGCGCATCCAGAGCCGCCTGATCACCGGCGTGCCAGCACCATCCACGGGCATCCGGCAGTTTTCCGAGCAGGTCATCGGCGGGCAGCCCGACCAACAACAGCGAGCCCTGAAACAGCTCGGCCTGACGGAGTAACACTTCACTGCGCGGGTCCATGGAATGGCTCCTGAAAAAGCGCGCAGTCTAACAGGATATGGGCCAAGACGACGCGGAGCGTCCGGAACGGCATGCGACGCAGAGCGTCGCACGATAGTTGCGATGATCGTTCCCCAGACTCCAGCGTCGCACGATAGCTAGAGCAAGCCCTGCGTCGCATCAATGCGGGCACCTGTTGCGGACACACCAGACAGCGTAATCTGCTGGGTCAGACGTCAATCCTCCAGGAGGTCCCACATGTACTGGGCAGAGTTTCTTACCGTTGCGCTGATTCACTTGCTGGCGGTTGCCAGTCCCGGCCCGGATTTCGCGGTGGTGGTGCGTGAAAGCGTGACTCATGGGCGCAAGGCCGGGACCTGGGCGGCGTTGGGCGTCGGCTCGGCGATCTTTCTGCATGTGGGCTATTCGCTGCTGGGGATCGGGATTATCGTTTCCCAGTCCATCGTGCTGTTCAACGCGCTGAAATGGGCAGCCGCTGCCTATCTGCTGTACATCGGCATCAAGGCGTTGCGCGCCAAACCGGCCGCCGCGACGGGCGATGCCGCCATCAAGGCCACGCCCGGCGAGCGCACAGCGCGCGGTGCCTACATCAGCGGTTTCGTCACCAATGGCCTGAACCCCAAGGCGACGCTGTTCTTCCTCTCGCTGTTCACCGTGGTGATCAATCCGCATACGCCATTGCTGGTGCAGGGCGGTTACGGCGTGTATCTCGCGGTGGCGACGGCGGCGTGGTTCTGTCTGGTGGCGCGACTGTTCAGCCAGGCCCGGGTACGCGCAGGATTCGCGCGCATGGGGCACTGGTTCGACCGGGCCATGGGCGGCGTGCTGATCGCGCTGGGCATCAAGCTGGCGCTGACCGAGGTCCGCTGAAACCTGAATTCAGGACGCCTGACACCGAGCATATGCAGCAACCCGGACGCCCCTTGCAGACAGCACGGGGCGTCTCGCCAAATCATCCCTTTTACTGATTTCACTGGCAGCCCGAGGCCCTAGAGTCCATATTTCCAGCCACGCCTGTGGACTTTGAAAAGGGCTTCATATGTTACAGACTCGCGTTCTTCCGCCCGCCGATGGCGCTTATCAGTGCCCTCTGTTGATCAAGCGCCTGCTGCTGTCCGGCAGTCGTTATGAAAAGACGCGCGAAATCATCTACCGTGATTCGGTCCGCTACACCTACGCTACCCTCAACGAACGCATCTGCCGCCTGGCCAACGTACTGACCGCGGCGGGCGTGAAAGCCGGCGACACCGTGGCGGTGATGGACTGGGACAGCCACCGCTACCTGGAGTGCATGTTCGCCATCCCGATGATTGGCGCGGTCATCCACACCGTCAATGTGCGGCTTTCTCCCGAGCAGATCGCCTACACCATCAATCACGCCGATGACCGTCTGGTGCTGGTGAACAGCGAGTTCACCGGGCTGTATCAGGCGATGTCCGAACATCTGAATACGGTCGAAAAGACCCTGCTGCTGACCGATTTGCCAGACAAGACCGCCGAGCTGCCCAACCTCGTGGGCGAGTACGAGACCCTGCTGGCGGCGGCCAGCCCCGAATACGTGTTCGAGGATTTCGACGAAAACTCGGTCGCCACCACGTTTTACACCACCGGCACCACCGGCAACCCCAAGGGGGTGTATTTCACCCACCGCCAACTGGTGCTGCACACCATGGGCGTGGCGACCATCATGGGCTGTATCGACAGCACCCGGCTGCTCGGCACCGATGACGTCTACATGCCGATCACGCCGATGTTTCACGTGCACGCTTGGGGCATTCCCTATGCCGCAACCATGCTTGGTCTGAAGCAGGTGTACCCCGGCCGCTACGATCCCGAGTTGCTGGTAGAGCTCTGGCGCAGGGAGAAAGTCACCTTCTCTCATTGCGTGCCGACCATCCTGCAAATGCTCCTGAACGCCAAGTCTGCCCAGGATGTCGATTTCCGCGGCTGGAAGATCATCATTGGCGGCAGCTCCCTGACCCGCAGCCTGTATCAGGCCGCCAAATCCAAGGGTATCCAGCTCACTGCCGCGTACGGCATGTCCGAAACCGGACCGCTCATATCCGTAGCGCACATCAACGAGGAGTTGAAAGCGGGCAGTGAAGACGAGCGCATCACCTACCGGATCAAGGCCGGCGTGCCGGGGATGCTGGTGGAGGCCGCCATCATCGATCAACAGGGCAACTTCCTCCCGGCCGACGGCGAAACCCAAGGCGAGCTGGTTTTGCGTGCGCCCTGGCTGACCGGAAGCTACTTTCGCGAGCCCGAAAAAGGTGCCGAGTTGTGGGCGGGCGGCTGGCTGCACACCGGCGATGTGGCGACGCTGGACGGCATGGGGTTCATCGACATTCGCGACCGTATCAAGGACGTGATCAAGACCGGTGGCGAATGGGTTTCCTCGCTGGAGCTCGAAGACTTGTGCAGTCGCCACCCGGCAGTGCGCGAGGTGGCAGTGGTCGGCATCGCCGATCCGCAATGGGGAGAGCGGCCGTTTGCCTTGCTGGTGATTCGCGATGGCCACCAGCTCGACGCCAAGGGTTTGAAGGAACACCTCAAGCCGTTTGTCGAGCAAGGTCATATCAATAAGTGGGCCATTCCCAGCCAGATCGCGCTTGTTACCGAAATTCCCAAGACCAGCGTCGGCAAGCTGGACAAGAAACGCATGCGCCTGGACATCGTGGAGTGGCAAAGCAGCAACAGTGCCTTTCTGTCGACCCTCTGACACCTCGGGCGTGCCGTATCCGTCGGCGACGGCACGTGTCTGCGCTGCAGGTCCTGCTCTGTGACTTGCCAAATTTGCAAATTACGCCATCCTCCCCGCCACATGTTTTTTGGCGGCCTCCCGGAAACGGGCGGTCCAGAGGCGTTGGTCGTGCAAATCACACTTTAGAGGGATCTAGCGTCAGAGTGTGCTGGCTATAGTCAGCACCGGGAATGGCAAGAGCGGACCTGGCGTGTGTGTTGATTCGATGACTGATTCGTTTCTGGATTTCCCCACCGCCATAACAATAAAACACAAGGAGTAGCGTCGATGACAAGCACATCCCCCTTCTGGCGTCGGGCCAGGCTGCCTCTGGCTGTCAGCCTTGCCTCATCGCTCGCCAGCCCGGCCTTTGCCGTGACCTTTAACGTTGGCGAGATCGAAGGCAGTTTCGACTCCTCGCTGTCGGTGGGCGCGAGCTGGTCGACTGCCAATCCCAACAAGAACCTGATCGGCGCCAACAACGGTGGGCGTGGTCTGTCGCAGACGTCCGATGACGGTCACTTGAACTTCAAGCGTGGGGAGACGTTTTCGAAGATCTTCAAGGGCATTCATGATCTGGAATTGAAATACGGCGACACCGGCGTTTTCCTGCGCGGCAAATACTGGTACGACTTCGAACTCAAGGATGAAAACCGCGAGTTCAAGGACATCAGCGACTCGGGCCGCAAAGAGGGCGCCAAGTCGTCCGGGTTCCAGCTGCTCGACGCCTTCGTCTATCACAACTATTCGATTGCCGATCAGCCCGGCGCGGTGCGCTTCGGCAAGCAGGTCATCAGTTGGGGTGAAAGTACCTTCATTCAGGGCGGCATCAACAGCGTCAACCCGATCGATGTCTCGGCGTTCCGGCGGCCCGGTTCGGAAATCAAGGAAGGCCTGATTCCGGTCAACATGTTCTACCTGTCCCAGAGCCTGACCGACAACCTGTCTGCCGAAGGTTTCTACCAGCTGGAATGGGATCAGACGGTCGTCGACAACTGCGGCACCTTCTTCTCGCAACCCGATGTGATTGCCGATGGCTGCAACAACAACCTGGCGGTCTTGCGCAGCCGCAGCGGCCTGAACAGCTCGCTGACGGCGGCCGGTTTGCCAGCCGGCGCGCGCGGTGCGGTGTTCAATTCGCTGTCGCAGCAGGGCGTGGTGTTCGGCAACCCGGATGAGGGCGCGGTGGTGCGTCGAGGCCCTGACCGCGATGCGCGCGACAGCGGCCAGTTCGGTTTCGCCTTGCGTTACAACTTCGAACCGCTGGATACCGAGTTCGGCGCGTACATGATGAATTACCACAGCCGTGCACCGATTTTCAGCGGGCGCGGCGGCTCGGCCGCTTCGTTCAGTCCGCAAGGGCTGGTCGGTTCGCTGGTTCGCAACGGCATTCCTGCCAGCACGGCCGCCGCGCTGGCCCCCAGCCTGCTGCCGGTGGTGGTGGCGGGCAACTCCAGTTACTACGTTGAGTACCCCGAAGACATTCGCCTGTACGGCCTGAGCTTCTCGACCACGCTGCCCACCGGCACGGCGTGGAGCGGTGAGATCAGCTACCGCCCCAACGCACCGATTCAGGTCAACACCACCGACATCCTCTATTCGGGCATTTCGCCGCTCAACCCCAACGTGTCGCTGCTCAGCGGTCAGCCGAATACGGATCAAGCCGGTTATCGCCGCAAAGAAATCACCCAGATGCAGACCACATTTACCCAGTTCTTCGATCAGGTCATGGGCGCAGAGCGTCTGACGGTGGTCGGTGAAGTGGGTTGGACGCACGTGGGCGGGCTCGAAAGCACCTCCAAAATCCGTTACGGACGCGATCCGGTGTATGGCCCTGGGCCGCTGCCTGGCGGTCAATGCGCAACGCTGAACGCCGGCACGCTGACCGGTGCCGAGCAGAACAACCTGACCCGCTATTGCGAAGACGACGGCTTTACCACTGCCAACTCCTGGGGCTACCGCGCGCGTGCCATCTGGGATTACAACAGCGTGTTTGCCGGGGTCAACCTCAAGCCGAGCGTGGCCTGGTCGCATGACGTCAAAGGTTATTCACCCGGCCCTGGCGGCAACTTCGAAGAGGGGCGCAAGGCCGTCAGCCTGGGGCTCGATGCCGAGTACCAGAACACCTACACCGCGAATCTTTCCTACACCAACTTCTTTGATGGCAAGTACACCACGGTCGATGACCGGGACTTCGTGGCGCTCAGCTTCGGCATGAACTTCTAAGAACATGGTTTTCAGGATGACGATGAACATGAAAATAACAAAAAGTCTGTTGCAAGCCGGGGTTCTGGGTCTGTCGCTGCTGGCGACAGGGGTGATGGCTGCGGTATCCGAGTCCGAAGCGGCAAAGCTGGGCACCTCGCTGACGCCGATGGGCGCGGAAAAGGCCGGTAATGCGGCCAACACCATTCCAGCCTGGAGCCCGATGCCGAAAAACGCCGGGGCGGTGGACAGCAAGGGTTTCCTTGCCAACCCGTATGCCAGTGAAAAACCGCTGTTCATCATCACTGCGGCCAATGTCGAGCAGTACAAGGACAAGCTGGCGCCGGGCCAATACGCGATGTTCAAGCGTTACCCGGACAGCTACCGGATTCCGGTGTACCCGACCCATCGCGGTGCCACCGTGCCGGATGACGTGTTCGCCGCGATCAAAAAGAATGCCACCACCACCAAGCTGGTCGGCGGCGGCAGTGGTCTGGAAAACTTCGACACGGCCATCCCGTTCCCGATCCCGGCCAGCGGTGTCGAGGTCATCTGGAACCACATCACCCGCTACCGGGGCGGCAGCGTCAAGCGTCTGGTCACCCAGGCCACGCCACAGCCCAACGGCTCCTACAGCCTGGTGTATTTCTCCGATCAGTTCGTGTTTCGCGACAAGATGAGGGATTTCGACCCGAAAAATCCGGGCAACGTGCTGTTCTACTTCAAGCAGGAAGTCACCGCCCCGGCGCGTCTGGCCGGTGGCGTGCTGCTGGTGCATGAAACCCTCGATCAGGTGAAGGAGCCGCGTTCGGCCTGGCTGTACAACGCCGGTCAACGCCGCGTCCGGCGTGCGCCGCAGGTGTCCTATGACGGGCCGGGCACCGCGTCCGACGGGCTGCGCACGTCCGACAACCTCGACATGTACAACGGTGCGCCGGATCGCTATGACTGGAAACTGATCGGCAAGCAGGAAATGTACATCGCCGCCAACAGCCACAAGCTGGACGATCCGACGCTCAAGTACGCCGACATCATCAAGGCCGGCCATATCAACCAGGACCTGACCCGTTACGAACTGCGCCGCGTCTGGCACGTGACCGCTACCCTCAAGGAAGGGCAGCGTCATATCTATGCCAAGCGTGACTTCTTCATCGATGAAGACACCTGGCAGGCTGCCGTCATCGACCATTACGACGGGCGTGGTCAGTTGTGGCGCGTGGCCGAGGCACACTCGGAAAACTACTACGACAAGCAAGTGCCGTGGTACGCGGTAGAAACACTGTACGACCTGCAATCGGGTCGCTACGTGGCGCTGGGCATGAAGAACGAAGAGAAGAAAGCCTACGAGTTCGGCTTCACGGCCGGCACCAGCGACTTCACCCCCAACGCGTTGCGTCAGGAAGGGGTTCGTTGATACCTGATCGATACACGCTGTAGCGCAGCGCCTGCCTTGTGCGCCTGAAAAGCCCCTTGACCGGGGCTTTTTCAGTTGTGGAACGCGGCCTTATAAGCTGTAGGAATTTTGTTACAGTCTTTTCGGTGATGGCCTTTCAAAAGTAGCGATTTACCCGCTAGTCTCCGAACACCGCGATGCCGAAACAACGATTCCTACACGAGCCGGCCATGACTGATCTGTCCCGAATGCAAGGGTTTGCAGACGGCGCGATTCCTGCGTTGGAAGGACGATTTTTCCGTCCACCTCTGCCTGAGGGTTATGTTCCCCGTGCGCGCCTGTGTCAGCGTCTCGATGCGGGGCTTGGCGGCCGACTGCTGCTGATCTGCGCCCCGGCCGGGTTCGGCAAGAGTTCGCTGGCTGTCGAGTTCTGTCAGGGGTTGCCGGACAACTGGCAAAACGTATGGCTGGGTCTGAGCGCGCGGGACAGCGACCCGGGCCGTTTTCTCGAGCGTTTGCTGGCCAGCCTTCAACAGTTCTTCCCGCAACTGGGCGTGCAGGCGATGAGCCTGCTGAAGATGCGCCAGCGCCACCAGCCCTTTGCCTTCGAGGAGTGGCTCGACGGCCTGCTCGACGAATTGGCCATGCACCTGATACTGAGCAAGCCGCTGCTGCTGGTGCTCGATGACTATCATCTGGCCCAGGGACCGGTACTCGATCGCTGCCTGCAGTTCCTTCTCAATCATCTGCCGGCCGGGCTGGTGGTGATGGTGACCAGCCGACAGCGCCCGGACTGGCATCTGGCACGCTTGCGTCTGACGCGGCAGTTGCTGGAAATCAACGAACAGGACCTGCGCCTCACGCACGCCGAATCCATGGCAGTGCTGGAGCGGCACTGCGGGTCGCTCGACAGCGAGGCGTTGCAAAGCCTGATTCAGCGCAGCGAAGGCTGGGTCGCCGGGCTACGCTTCTGGTTGCTGGCGGCATCCGAAGCCGGCGACGAAAGCGCCTTGTCCCAGGCGCTGCGCGGCAGTGAGGTGCTGATTCGTGAGTACCTGCTTGAAGAAGTGATCGACTGCCTGCCTGCCGATGTTCAGGCGTTTCTCTATGACACCGCCTGCCTGGAACGCTTTTGCGCCGAGCTGTGCGACGCCGCGCGGGACAGCCATGACAGTGTTGAGATGCTGGGTTATCTGCAGGCGCATCAGGTTTTTCTGGTGCCGCTGGACGAGCAGGGCCATTGGTTTCGCTATCACCATCTGTTTTCCGATCTGTTGCGCGCGCGTCAGGCGGCCGGTGCACCACCGACCCGTCTGCACCTCAATGCCTGCCGCTGGTTCAGCGCTCAGGGCCAACTGGACGAAGCGGTCGAGCAGGCGTTACGCGCCGGGCATCTGGATGTGGCGGCCAATCTGGTGCAGAACCTCTCGGAAGAGCAACTGCTGGCCGAACAGAACGTCGGCATGCTGCTGCGCTGGAAGATGGATTTGCCGGATGACCTGCTGACCAGCACGCCACGCCTGATCGTGCTCTACGCCTGGGCGCTGGGGCTGGCCTGCCAGCTGGATGCCGCCGAAGAACTGGCCAATCAACTGAGCCGGTTTCTGCCGGCGCCCTCGGCCACGGCTCAGAAATCCATGCTCGCCCAGTGGCTGGCGCTCAGCGGCATCATCGCCCGTGGCCGTGGAGACAGCGAAAAGACTCAGCGCTATTGCACCGAAGCCCTGCTGAGCCTGCCGGAAAAACGCTATGGGCAGCGGCTGGTGTGCCTGTCGACACTGGCCAACCTCGCGGTTGCCAACGGTGATCTGTGGCGCGCCCGCGTGTTGAATCGTGATGCGCTGGAGCTGGCTCAGCGGGTCGCCAATCCGTTGTTCGAGGCGCTGGCGCATTACGACCGCGCCCGAGTCCTGCACGCACGGGGCGAGATTCTGCGCGCGCTCGAGGAAGTACGGCAGGGGCAGCAACGCCTCAAAGGCTTGTCCACCGTTCGGCTGTACGCGGTCCGCGCGCGTCTGACGCTGTATGAAGGCTACTTGCTGACCCTGCGCCTGCAGGTGGACGAGGGGCGGGTGTTATTACTGGCCGGCCTGGCCGAGGCGCGCGCCTGTCGCGACATCAGCGTGCTGATCGGTCATTGCGTGATCGCCACCATGGAAGGCTGCGCCGGCCGCTTTGCCGAAGCCTTCGCCGAGCTTGCCGAGGCCGAACGTCTGATGCACATCTGGGACGTGCCGCCGATCTACTACCTGGCGATGATTACCCTGGTCAAATGCGAGCTGTGGCTGTTGCAGGGGCGCATGGACCTTGCCGAACCGTGGCTGCTGCGCCTGACGCAAACCTACAACGGCGGTCTCGGCGCTGCGGCCCCCGAATGCCATCCACAATTGCCGCAACACATCGAGTTGCAGCGTGCCGTACTCGAACGACTACAGGGTGACGGCGTTGCCTGCGAGCGGCGCTTGCGGGCGCTTGAGCTGCGCGTTCAGGAGGTGGGGGCGAAACTGCTGGGACTGATCGCCATGACCCAGCAGATCGGCCTGCTGCTGAGCCAGGCGCGACGCGATGAGGCGCGGGAATTGTTGCTGCGCAGCCTGCCCGCAGCGTCCGGCGGCGCACTGATACCGTTCAAGGCGCTGATTGCCGAGCACCCCCAGTGGCTGCATGAGCAACTGCTGCAACTGCCACCCTGTCGGGTTCGAGCTGCGCTGCTGGAAAAACTCCCGGTCTGTTGCACGCCGTTGCACGAGCCGGCACATGGCGGCGATTGCCTCAGCGTGCGTGAACTGGGAGTGCTGCAACTGATTGCACAGGGCTGCTCCAATCAGGAGATCAGCGAGCAGCTGTTCATCTCTCTGCACACCGTCAAGACCCACGCCAGTCATATCAACAGCAAGCTGGGGGTCGAGCGTCGTACTCAAGCGGTGGCGAGGGCCAAGACGCTGGGCTTGCTGGGTTGACGGCGGTGGCGTTCACCGGGCCGCTCAGGCCGGGCTGCCCGCCCACAGCGTATCGACTTCTTCCAGCCCCCAGTCGGTGGGTTTTTCGATTCTGACGATCCCGTCCGGGTCGGAAGGGCAAGTCAGGTCGATGACTTGCGCGGCGAACGTCTTGCCGGTGCGCGCCGACATGAACACCTTCACTTTCGGTTTCAGCAGCGATGCCTGACCTTGTTCGACCACCACGCCGAGGCGCCCGCTCTCCAGGCGTACCAGTGTGCCGATCGGGTAAATACCCACGGTCTTGACGAAGCTTTGAAACACCACATCGTCAAAATGCCCTTTCCACGAGGCCATTTCGCGAATCGAATGGGCAACGCCCCAGCCCTTTTTGTAAGGGCGATCGGAAGTAATCGCGTCATACACATCGCAGACCGCGCCCATGTGCGCGAAGATGCTGATCTGGTCGCCTTTCAGGCCATGCGGGTAGCCCGACCCGTCGACCTTTTCGTGGTGATGCAGGCAGACGTCAATCACCGATGCTGCCACGGGCTGCGTCTCCATGAGGATCTTCACACCCAGCTCGGGGTGGGCCTTCATGATCTCGAATTCATCGCGGGTCAGGCGGCCCGGTTTGTTGAGCACCGCCGGGGCGATCATCATTTTGCCGACATCGTGCATCAGCCCGGCCACACCGGCCTCACGGACCTGATCGTCAGGCATGCCCATGCGTTTGGCCAGCGCAACCATCAACGCGCAGACCGCCACCGAGTGCATGTAGGTGTATTCGTCGGATGTCTTCAGGCGTGACAGGCTGATCAGCGCGTGCGGATGGCGCAGGATCGAGTTGGAGATTTCTTCCACCAGCAACTGCACATTGCCGACATCCATGGCCCGGCCCATGCGCGCTTCGGTAAACATGGACATGACCGCATCTCTGGCCCGTCCACAGATCACCCTGGCGCGTAGAACTTCCTTTTCGAGACTGGTCGGAGTCGTATCGTCGCTGGCCGATGGCGCTGTCGAGGCGGCCGAGGGCCCGGGTGCCAGTACACGGCTTTTGCCGGTTTCGATCCAGACTTCCTGGGTGCCCGATTGCTGGATGCGCCTGAGCACTTCAATGTCATCGAGCATGACTTCGACCAGGCCTATCCAGAATGGATCATTGGTCCAGCGGCGGCAGATTTTGTGGATGTACATGCCCAGGGCAAGCTCAGCCACAGGTATTTTCTTCAGCATGCTCAGCCACCCGCGTGCATAGGCATGCCAGGCGGCGGGTAAGCGCGACGAGCATACGATGGGCTGCTGGCGGGTATCAGCAGGATGCAGGCGCTATGGACCGACATGACTTCACCTCATTGACTGCAAGGATCATCCTGATCTCACAATGCCAGTATACGGAGGTGTCGCAAAAAATCATGTCTATTTGGTGCATTCCGGTGGGTCCATTCTGAAAGTCCGCCAGTCAGCCGGCAAAGCCTTCATGACACTGGCGTTTCGCTCGGCAGGTGATGATAGCGACGGGCGAAGTACACCAATGCGTCTGCGCCGCTCTGATGCCTGATATCCACGACTTCGCAGAACAGGATGTCATGCGTGCCGACGCTGATCGACTGGCTCACCTTGCAGTCGAGCGCCAGTTTCGCACTGTCCAGGATCGGCGCGCCGGTCACTCCGGGTTCCCACTGGCCGCAGGCAAAGCGTTCCTGCTGTGAGCTCTTGCCGCCGAACAGGTTGGACAAGTCCTGCTGACCGTTGCCCAGCGTATTGACGCACAACGTGCTGTTTTCCATGAAGGCGTCATACACCGACGCACTGCGGTTGATGCAGACCAGCAGCGTCGGCGGTTGATCCGTCACGCTGCACACGGCGGTCGCGGTAAAGCCGGCACGTCCGCCAGGGCCATCGGTGGTGATGACGTTGACGGCGGCGGCCAGGCTGGACATCGCCTCGCGAAACGCCAGCTGGCTGACAGCAGCGATAGGCAGAATGGTGGGAGCTGCAGAGGAAGTAGTCATGAGATGAGTCCTTTCAGGGTTGTGTGCCGAGAAAATCGAACAAGGCGCGTTGGAAGGGCTGTGGATCGGTAATGTTCGAGGCATGGCCGCCATAGTCCAGCAGCGCCAGCGTTGCATTCGGCAGAGCGCTGGCCAGGTGCCGGGATTGCTGCCAGGGCACCAACATGTCGTCGCGGTTGGCAATCAACAGGGTCGGGGTGTGGATGCGTGCAAGATTGGCCTCCACGTCGAAGGTTTCAAGGGCATGGATACGCCGCAGCAGGTTGTCGGTGTCGGGAAAATGCGCCAGCGCGTGGGCTTCGTCATCGGCGAGCCGCAGGCCGTTGGCGGCGATCCAGTCCGCCGGGTAGAGGAACAGCGCCTGAGCCTGTACGTAGGCCTCCGGTCCGCTGTTCAACAGCAGTTTCTTGCGCACTGAAAAGCAGCGCGCACTGTGCGGGTTCGGGCTGCTCCAGGCATTGATCAGTACCAGACTTTGCAACAGTTCCGGACGCAGCAGGGCCAGTTCCAGACCCACCAGGCCGCCCAGCGCATGGCCCATGAAATGGCAACGCTGGATACCGAGTGAGTCGAGCAGGGCCAGCAACTCGATAGCCATGTGCCGGGTCGAATAATCCGCCGGCAGCACCGCAGGGCTGCGTCCGGTTCCGGCATGGTCGTAGACGAGCACGCGGTAATCGCGGGTCAGCAGTGCCAGGTCATCCGCCCAGTAGCGACCGGACCCGCCCAGCCCGGAGCTGAGCACCAGGGTCGGTGCATCGGCATGCTGGCAGGCATGAAACTCATGGAACATGGGTTTTCTCCGGGTGGGCGTCAACTGCCCACAGTCGCGATTCAGCCGATGTGGGCGATGCTGGCGATTTCGATCAGCGCCTCGGGTTTGACCAGGCCGCACTGGATGCAGTAACGGGCCGGTTTCTCGCCCGCGAAATACTCGGCATACACTTCGTTGACTTTGGCGTAGTCGGCCCAGTCACGAATCATGATCATGTTGAACGTGACATCGTCCATCGTCCCGCCCGCGGTCTCGACCACGGTTTTGATGGCTTCCAGCACGTGACGGGTCTGCGCGGTGGCGTCGCCGACGTGTACCACGTTGTTGTCCTTGTCGAACGGCAGCGTGCCCGAGACATAGAGCACGCCGTCGGCCATGGAGCCCGGAACGAACGGCGCGATGGGTTTGCTGGTGCCGGCAGGGATGATCGCTTTTTTGGTCATACTGGTGTCCTCACGAAGGTTGCCCGACAGGGCTGAAAGTGGTGCAGAAGTCATCGACGCTGGAAACCCAGCCAAAGAAGGTTTCGATGTTGAACAGCGCGGCTTGCTGAGCGAATTCGGGGCCTGCCTGATGGGTCGCGTCAGCCAGTACCACGCCGAAATACTCCAGATGAAAACCGTCGCGCAGGGTCGACTCGACGCAGACATTGGTGGCGATGCCGGTAAACACCAGATTGCGAATGCCGCGGCTGCGCAGCACGCTGTCGAAGCTGGAATTGAAGAAGCCGCTGTAGCGGATTTTCGGCACCACGATGTCGCCAGGCTGTGGCGTCAGCTCGTCGACCAACTGGTAGTCCCAACCACCCTTGGCCAGCAGTTGCCCTTCGAGTTCAGGGCGCTTGCGCATGGTTTTCAGGGCGTTGGACTTGTGCCAGTTAGGTGAGCCGGGGCCACCGGCCTCGACATAGGCCGGGTCCCAGCCATTCTGGAAAAAGATCACCGGAATGCCTGCCGCACGTGCGGCGGCACAGGCCTTGTTGATATTGGCGATGACCGGCCCGGTGCTGCTGACATCGAACCCGGCCAGGTCCAGATACCCGCCGAGCGATGCGTAGGCGTTCTGCATGTCAACTACCACCAGCGCGGTTTCGCCGGGTTTCATGCGCAGCGGTTCGGGACGGGCGGGTAGCTCGCGGGCGGGCTGCACGTCCGGCAGGTCAACGCCTGCGACGGTTACCGAGGTCGTCATCAGACCACCTCCTTGAGTTGCGCAATGTGCTTGCGACTGGTCATCAGCGGCTGGATTTTCTCGCCGAAGTCTTCGACCCCTTTGACGAAATCATCGAACGTCAGCATCACGCCTTGGGTCCCCGGCACACTGGCGACTTCGTCGAGCATTCTTGCCACTGTGGCCCACGACCCCACCAGCGTGCCCATGTTGATGTTGACCGCTGAGGTCGGGTCGGCCATCTGCCGCAGATTGGAACCGGCACTTTTATCCGCCGAACCTTTCTCGCTCAGCCAGGCGATCGCTTCTTCATCGGCACCCTCCTTGATGTGCTCCCAGCGAGCCCGTGCAGCTTCGTCGGTATCGTCGGCGATGATCATGAACAGCACACAGGAAGTGACGTTGCGGCCGGTCTTTTCATTGGCTTCGATCAGTTTCTGTGCGGTTGGCGCAAAGGCCGTGGGGGTGTTGACGCCTTTGCCGAAGCAGAAGTTGTAGTCAGCGTATTGCGCCGAGAACGCCATGCCCGCTTCACTTTGACCGGCGCAGATCAGCTTCATGTCGGCCTGTGGGCGAGGGCTGACGCGGCAGTCCTGCATGCTGAAATGTTCGCCCTTGAAGTCGCTGCTGCCGGTGGCCCACAGGTCGCGCAGAACCTGAGCGTATTCGGCCAGGTATTCATAGCGGGTGTGGAAGAACTCGTCGCCCGGCCACAGGCCCATCTGCTCGTATTCCGGCTTCTGCCAGCCGGTGACGAGGTTGATCCCGAAGCGGCCATTGGAGATCGAATCGATGGTCGAGGCCATGCGTGCGGCAATGGCGGGCGGGATGGTCAGGGTGGCAACGGTGGCGAACAGCTGGATCCGGCTGGTCACTGCGGCCAAGCCGGCCATCAGCGTGAACGACTCCAGGTTGTGTTCCCAGAACTGCGTCTTGCCGCCGAAGCCACGCAATTTGATCATCGACAGCGCAAAGTCGAAGCCGTAGCCCTCGGCCTTCTGCACGATCTGTTTGTTCAGCTCGAAGGTCGGCATGTACTGCGGAGCATTGCTGGAAATCAGCCAGCCGTTATTGCCGATGGGGATGAAGATACCAATGTCCATATGAGGCCTCTCTGCGTGGGTCGATGCGTGCCAAGGGCGACTGGCGGCACTTGAATCGTCTTTCAATCGTCTCTTGATCACCTTTTGCATTAAGCGGGCCAGAAAATTTTGTTGTTTTTATTCAAAGGGTTGAAAGTTTTCATGGTTTATTTCAGACCATTTGGTCCGAATCAGAGCACTTGGTTTGTGCAGGGCGCACGCAGATGGGGCAGGGCTGACGGCGCAGGCAATCCGTATCGACAAAACAGCTGCGCCCGTTAAGATGCCCGCTCATTTCGGCATCACTGGATGGATGTGCGTGAACAAGAAACCTCCCCTGGCGGACCCGGCGAACAAGCGCGTACGCAAGGTCAAGCCGGAGACCGTGGTCAAGACGACCCGCGAACCCAGTGCGACATCCCTGAAGCGGCGCATGCGCCTGATGGAAGGCAAGCGCACGCTGATTCTCGATGCGGCGCTGGAGATATTTTCCCGCTATGGCGTGCACGGCAGCAGCCTGGATCAGGTCGCGAGCCTGGCGGACGTCTCCAAGACCAACCTGCTGTATTACTTCAGCAGCAAGGACGACCTGTACCTGAACGTGCTGCGCCAGTTGCTCGAGGTATGGCTGAGCCCGCTGGTGTACTTCACCGCCGACAAGGAGCCGGTGCAGGCGATCAGCGCCTACATCAAGGCCAAGCTGGAGATGTCCCGCGATCATCCGGCCGAATCACGGCTGTTCTGCATGGAAGTGATGCAGGGCGCACCGCTGATTCAGGGCGAGTTGCAGCACCCGTTGCGTGACACGGTGCAGGCCAAGGTGGCGGTGATTCAGCACTGGATCGATAGCGGCCAGTTGGCCCCCATCAACCCGCATCACCTGATTTTCACTCTGTGGGCGACCACTCAGCATTACGCCGACTTCTGCACTCAGGTCGAGGCCGTGACCGGCAAGACGCTGGATGATCCGGCGTTTTTCGAAGAAGTGCTGGCGAGCCTGCGCAGCATGGTTCTGGACGGGATCCTGCCGCGCAAGGTGTGAACGGGGTGCGCCGGCCCTGACCCGCGCACCCCGCCTGCGCAGTGCTCGGACGTCCTGCACAAACCAAGTGCTCTGATTCAGACCATTTGATCTGTTTTATTCGTCTCGATGGCGTCAGGTCGTTGTTCCGTAGCGTTTTTCCTGTACTGGCATGGATGCTGCTAATGCCTGCGTGTGCGGTCCTCATCGGCCATTACCCTCAGGAAAACGTCTATGTACAAGAAACTGTTGCCCGGGACATTGTGTGCGGCCGTAGCGTTGGGAGCGGTCGGCCTCGCTCAGGCTGAAGGATTGACCCTCGAAGGGAAGCCGAAAATCGCCATGGTGTATATCAGCCCGCGCAATGATGGCGGCTGGACTCAGGCCTTCGACGAAGCACGTGTGAAGCTTGAAAAGGATCTGGACACCAAGATCCAGTACGTCGAGAGCGTGCCCGAGAACGCCGCGGCCATTACGCCGGTGGTCGACCGCCTCATCGCACGCGGTGCCAACATCATCGTCGGCACTGCGTTCGGCTACTCCGACACCTTTCTTGCACTGGCCAAAAAATACCCGAAAGTCGCGTTCCTGAATGGCTCGGGCACCACCAATGCGCCCAACCTCGAATCGTTTTACGGGCGTACCTACGAGAGCCAGTACCTGTGCGGCATGGCCGCTGGTGCGGCCTCGAAGACCGGCAAGCTGGGCTTCGTCGCCGCTAACCCGTTCGGCCAGGTCAACTGGACCATCAATGCCTATGAACTGGGCGCCCGGCAAATCAATCCGAAGGCCACCGTCAACGTGGTCTATACCGGTGCATGGAACGATCCGGTCAAGGAGCGCGCGGCCACCATGGCGCTGATCGACAACGGTGCCGATGTGGTCGGTCAGCACGTCGACAGCCCGACACCGCAGATCGTCGCACAGGAGCGGGGCATTCATGGCACCGGCCACCATCGTGACCTGAGCGAGTTCGCTCCCAAGGCGACGGTCTGCTCTTCGCTGTGGGTCTGGGATCGCTTCCTCGGGCCGGAGCTGAAGAAAATCATTGCCGGCAACTGGACGCCGCCTGCCAATGGCGCGCTGCTGTCGATGCAGCAGGGCGGTACCGATATCAAGCTGACTGCGGACACGATCATTTCCGATGCAGACCGCAAGAAGATCGAGGCCGAGCGCGCCGAGCTGCTGGCCGGCAGGAAAATCATCTACAGCGGTCCGCTGGCCGATCGTGACGGTAAGGAGCGAGTGGCGGCCGGTCAGCAATTGTCTGACCCGGACCTGTGGAAAATGGACTGGTTCGTCGAAGGCGTGAAGACTCAGCAATGAGTCAGGTCAATGCGCTGCAACTCACCGGCATCAGCAAATCGTTCGATGGCTTCAAGGCGCTGATCGATGCCGACTTCACCGCCTGTTGGGGGGAAGTGCATGCGCTGCTGGGCGAAAACGGTGCAGGCAAGTCCTCACTGATGAACATCGCCGCCGGGCTGTACGCACCGGAAACCGGCACCCTGCTGCTGGACGACAACCCGGTTCAGCTTCAGGGACCGAGGGACGCCAGCCGTTACCGGATCGGCATGGTCCACCAGCACTTCAAGCTGGTGAAACCGTTCACGGTGGCGCAGAACATTCTCCTGGCGCTGCCCGAGCAACCTGGCGAAGGCAGCTATCGCAAGCGTCTGCGTGCGCTGGAACAGGAGATTGTCGGCAAGGCCGAGGCGCTGGGTTTTGCGATTGATCCGGCGCGTACCGTCGACAGCCTGTCAGTCGCCGAGCAGCAGCGTGTCGAGATCCTCAAGGTGTTGCTGGCCGGTGCGCGGATTCTGATCCTCGATGAACCGACAGCAGTGCTGACCGATCAGGAGGCCGAGCGTCTGCTGCTGACTGTTCAGGCATTCGCCCGACAAGGCGCGGCGGTGGTTCTGGTCACGCACAAGATGGCTGACGTCAAACGCTATGCCGACCGGGTAACCGTGATGCGTGGCGGGCGCACCGTGCAAACCCTTGACCCGCAGAAGGTGAGTGTCGAGCAACTGGTGCAGCTCACGGTAGGTGAATCGGTGCCGGTTGCCGAACATCAACCGTCGACACCCGGCGAGGTGCGTTTGCGGGTCAAGGACTTGCGCAGCGTCGGCAGCAGTACGCTCAACGGTGTCAACCTGAGCCTGCACGCCGGGCAGATTTACGGCATCGCAGGCGTGGGCGGCAATGGTCAGGCTGAACTGGCCAACGCCCTGATGGGGCTTCCGCAAGCCACTGAGGGTGAAATCCACATGGCCGGGTTTGGCGATCTGCGCGGCGCGTCGGCCGATCAGCGTCGGCAGTTGCGCATTGCCTCGATCCCGGCCGACCGCTACGGCGCGGCGCTGGCCGGGTCGCTGTCGGTGGCCGAGAACTTTGCCATCGGCAACCTCCACAGCGGGCAATACGGCTCTTTCTGGCGCCTGGGCTATAAGCGTCTGAAACAGGATGCGCAGCGCGCCGTGGCGGACTTCGACGTACAGGGCGTGCGCTCTCTCGATCAGAAAGCTGCGTTGTTGTCGGGAGGCAACGCCCAGAAACTGGTGATCGCCCGCGAATTCAGCCGTGACCCGCAATTAGTGCTGGTGCACAGCCCGAGCCGGGGCCTGGATGTGCGTGCCACACAGGCGGTGCATGCCCGCTTGCGAGCGGCTCGGGACGCGGGCGCTGCGGTGCTGGTGATCAGCGAGGATCTGGACGAAGTATTGGCCCTGGCTGACCGTGTCGGCGTGATGAACGGCGGGCGCATCGTCGCCGAGTTCGCGCACCCTGCCGACCGGCAAGCCATCGGCAAAGCGATGGTGAGCCATGACTGAATCAGTACATCCGATGAAATCCGCACGGCAACCGTTGCTGGCGCGGCGCTACACCTTGGAACTTCGTCAGCAGACCGGCTGGCTATTGCAGGCGCTGATCATTGCCCTGGCGTTGCTGATCGGGCTGGCGATCTGCACCACCATTCTGATTCTTGCTGGCGTGCCTGCTGACGAGTTGCTCAACGAATTCGTCGTGCAGACGGTGTTCGATGGGCAAAACTTCAAGGCAGTGCTGTTTCAGGCATCGCCGATGATCATGGTCGGGCTCGCCGGGTGCATGGCGTTTCGAGCGCGTTTCTGGAACCTGGGGCTGGAAGGCCAGATGATCTGGGGGGCGATTGGCGCTACGGCGATCTCGCTGTTTCAGGTGGGGCCGGAGGCCTTGCGTTTGCCGCTGATGATGGCGGCAGCCGTTATCTGCGGATTGCTGTGGAGCCTGGGCCCGGTGCTGCTGAAGCTCAAGTGGCAGGTCAACGAAATCATCTCGACGCTGATGCTCAATTACATCGCCGCCAATTTCCTCCTGCACCTGGTGTACGGCAGTTGGAAGGACCCGCGAGACAACTTTCCCTATTCTCCCGCGTTCCAGAGCTTCGAGCGGCTGCCCGACCTGTTTGCCGGGTATAACGCGGCGATCCCTCTGGCGCTGCTGGTCACCGGTCTGACCCTGTGGTTCGTTGGTGTTTCGCGAGCGGGGTTGTACCTGCGCTTCGTCGATGCCAACCCCAAGGTCGCCGGGGCCGTGGGCGTCCCGGTGCGCAAGATGATCATCGGCACCGTGCTGCTGTCGGGCGCGCTGGCGGGGCTCGCAGGTTTTGTCGTGACCTCGGGGCAGGAGGGGCGCCTTACCCAGTCGTTCTATCAGGGCTACGGGTTTTCCGGGATTCTCATCGCTTTTCTGGCCCGCAACAACCCAGTGGCCGCAACCGTGGTCGCGCTGCTGATCGCCATGCTGTTCGTCGCCGGACGCAATCTGCAGGTGTTCTATCAGATTCCGTTTTCGATGGTGCAACTGATCCAGGCGATTCTGGTGATCTGCGTCGCGTCCTCGGACTTTTTCATCCGCCATCGCCTGCGGCGCATTCAGGCAGGAGAACGTTGATGGAGCTTATTTCCCACTGGCTGGGCAGCGCACCGGATTTTGCCGTGCCGTTCGCCCTGGCAGCGCTGGGCCTGATCCTCATCGAGCGCAGCGGTGTACTTGCGCTGGGCGTCGAAGGGCTGATGCTGGTCGGCGCACTGGCGGGCATCGGCATGCAGTTGAGCCTCGGCTCGCCTGGCCTTTCGCTGCTGGCGTCGATGGCGGCGGCAGGTCTGGTGTCGTTGCTGTTCGCGCTGATGGTGCTGGTGCTGCGGATCAATCAGGTGATCGCCGGGCTGGCGCTGGTGTTCTTTTGTCAGGGCTTGACCGGGTTGCTGGGCACGCTGCTGGGCTGGACCAACCGCCCGGTCAGCGGCTTGCAGGCGGTCGAGCTGTGGCCGTTGTCCGAGCTGCCTGTGGTGGGCCGGGTCTTTGTGCAGAACCCGTTGGTGTACCTGACCGTGGTGATTTTCATCGCGGTGGTCTGGCTGCTGGATCGTACGCGCACCGGGCTGCGTCTGCGCGCGGTCGGCGAGAACCCGCAGGCCGCCGATGCCGCAGGTATTTCCGTACTTGGTTACCGCTTGGCAGCGATTTTCGTTGGTTCTGCGTTGATGGGGCTGGCCGGCGGTTTCATTGCCGTGCTCAGCACCAAGATGTGGATCGCCGACATGACTGGCGGGCGCGGCTGGATTGCGGTTTCGCTGGTGATATTTGCACGCTGGTCGCCCTGGCGTGCGCTGGCTGGCGCCTTGCTGTTCGGCGGGATCGAGGCACTGATTCCGCAATTGGCGGCAACCGGCGTGCGCCTGCCTCAGTATTTCGTCCTGATGACGCCCTACGCGGTCACCCTGTTGGTCATGGTCTGGGTGGCGAGCGGCAAGCGGCAATCGAGCAGCCAGCCCGGTGCGCTGGGTGAACCTTACATTCGCGAGGAGCGTCGCTGAGCGATGCGCGCAGAAGCCCGCAAGACGGGCGGTTCAGCACGGGTTAAGGAATTTTTGATAGCGGGTATGCTCTAATCCGGTTACCAGCGTTCGTCAAAACCAGGAGCTCCTGAATGTTTACCTCGCGTCGTTTGATCATTGTTGCCACCGCCGTAGCCATGCTTTCCGGCTGTGCAACATCCAATCCCTATGACAATCAAGGCCAGGCGCAAAGCTCCGGTGGTATGAGCAAAACGGCCAAGTACGGCGGGCTCGGCGCATTGGCGGGTGCGGTCGCTGGCGCGGCCATCGATCACAATCATCGCGGCAAGGGTGCCCTGATCGGCGCTGCAGTGGCGGGTGCCGCATCGGCGGGTTACGGCTATTACGCAGACAAGCAGGAAGCTGCGTTGCGCGAGAGCATGGCCAATACTGGTGTCGAGGTACAGCGTCAGGGTGACCAGATCAAACTGATCATGCCGGGTAACATCACCTTCGCGACGGACTCTTCGGCCATTGCCAGCAGCTTCTATTCGCCGCTCAACAACCTGGCCAGTTCGCTCAAACAGTTCAACCAGAACAACATTGAAATTGTCGGGTACACCGACAGCACCGGCAGCCGCCAGCACAACATGGACCTGTCGCAACAGCGTGCCCAGAGCGTCGCGACTTACCTGACTTCGCAAGGCGTCGATCAATCGCACCTGTCAGTGCGCGGTGCAGGGCCTGACCAACCGATTGCCAGCAACGCCGACGTCAACGGTCGCGCCCAGAACCGCCGTGTCGAGGTAAACCTCAAGCCGATTCCGGGTCAGCAGTACTGATCAATGCCGCTCCGCTCGCAGGCTGGTTGACGGCGGGGCAAAGAAGTGGGAGCTAACCTGCTCGCGAAGGTGATGGCCTCTTCGCGAGCAAGCCCGCTCCCACGAGTCACTATCAATGCTGCGCCGGATACTGCTCATGCAGGCTGTCCAGCAGCCGGTCTTTCTCTTCCCAGAGCGTGTTGATCCACTGCTGGAATTCCAGGCGGTATTCGTCGTCCTGGTCGTAATTTTTGCCGAGAAACTGCTGCGGGATTTTGATCTCTTCGAAGTGCGCAACCACTTCCCTCACGTTACCGCACAGCAGGTCCCAGTAGCCGGGTTGTCCGCCAGGGTAATGGATGGTCACGTTGATGATCGATTCCAGCTGTTCGCCCATCGCATCCAGCACGAAAGCAATGCCGCCGGCCTTGGGCTTGAGCAGGTGGCGGAACGGCGAGTTCTGTTGCGCGTGTTTGCCGGCCGTGAAGCGCGTGCCTTCGGCGAAGTTGAAAATCCCCACCGGGTTATGGCGAAACTTCGCGCAGGTGCGGCGGGTGGTTTCCAGGTCCTTGCCTTTCTTTTCCGGGTGTTTGGTAAGGTACGCCTTGGAGTAGCGCTTCATGAATGGAAAGCCAAGCGCCCACCACGCCAGACCGATCACCGGAACCCAGATCAACTCCTGCTTGAGGAAAAACTTCAATGGGCGAATACGCCGGTTGAGCACGTACTGCAAGACCATGATGTCGACCCAGCTCTGGTGATTGCTGGTGACCAGATACGAGTGCTGGTAATCCAGCCCTTCCAGACCGCTCAAGTGCCAGCGGGTGTGGCACAGCAGTTTGATCCAGGCATTGTTGTTGCCGATCCAGGTTTCATGGATATGGCTCATCAACCAGTCGGTGAAACGCTGTGCCGCAGAGAAGGGCAGGCAGATCTTGAGGATCGTGACCGCGAACAGCACCGTGCAGCAGACGATGGTGTTCAGCGCCAGCAACAGCGAGGCAATGACGCCGCGTAACGGGGCAGGCAGGAAATCCATGAAGGAGATGGCTCCGCAAGTTATCGGAAGCCGCAGACTGCTCTGCGGCACTCGTGTCAGGTATCAGGACAGCGTGTCGGCCTGTATGGCTGTCAGCGCGATGGTGTAGACAATGTCGTCGACCTGCGCGCCGCGCGGCAGATCGTTTACCGGTTTGCGCAGTCCTTGCAGCATCGGGCCGAGGCTCACACAGTCGGCACTGCGTTGCACCGCCTTGTACGTGGTATTGCCGGTGTTCAGGTCCGGGAACACGAACACGTTGGCGCGTCCTGCGACCGCGCTGTCCGGAGCCAGCTGTCGGGCGACCTGTTCGTTGGCGGCCGCATCATACTGCAGCGGCCCGTCGATCAATAGATCGCGGCGGGTTTCGCGTGCCAGTTGCGTCGCTTCGCGGACCTTCTCGACCTCTTCGCCGCTGGCCGAGTTGCCGCTGGAATAACTGATCATCGCCACGCGCGGCGAGATGCCGAACGCAGTGGCCGAATCGGCGCTCTGCAAGGCAATCTCGGACAGCTCGCTGGCGCTCGGATGGGGGGTCATGATGCAGTCGCCGTACATCAGCACCTGCTCGGGAAAGAGCATGAAGAACACTGAAGACACCAGCGTGCAGCCTGGCGCGGTCTTGATCAGTTGCAGGGCTGGCCGGATGGTGTTGGCGGTGGAGTGAATGACGCCGGACACCAGCCCGTCTACCTCGTCCAGCGCCAGCATCACCGTACCGATCACCACCGGGTCTTCGAGCTGTTGCTCGGCCATGGGGGCATTCAGGCTTTTGCTTTTGCGCAGTTCCACCATCGGCGCAACATAGCGTTCGCGAATCAAGTCCGGATCAAGAATTTCCAGCCCCTGCGGCAGCTCGATGCCGTGCGCCTGCGCAACGGCGTGCACTTCCTCGGGTCTGGCCAGCAACACGCAACGCGCGATACCGCGCGCCTGGCAGATGGCGGCGGCCTGGATGGTCAGCGGCTCGTTGCCTTCAGGCAGTACGATGCGCTTGTTGGCCGCCTGCGCGCGCTGGATCAACTGATAGCGAAACACCGCGGGCGACAGGCGCAGCTCGCGGGGCGTGCCGCAGCGCTGGTGCAGCCAGTTGGCGTCCAGATGACTGGCAACGAAATCGGTGATGTTTTCCGCGCGCTCGCGGTCATCGATGGGGATTTCCTTGTTCAACTGATTCAGGCGATTGGCCGTGTCATACGAGCCGCTGCTGACCGACAGCACCGGCAGCCCCGCCTGCAGCGCGCCGCGACACAGCTCCATGATGCGTGGGTCGGGCACGGTATCGCTGGTCAACAGGAGGCCGGCCAGCGGTACGCCGTTTATGGCTGCAAGGCTCACCGCCAGGATGATGTCGTCGCGGTCACCCGGCGTCACCACCAGCACACCCGGCTTGAGCAACGGAACCGTGTTGAGCACGGTACGGGCACAAATGATGATTCTGGTCATGCGGCGCTGATCGTAGTCGCCTGCGTTCAGCACCTGCGCGCCGAGCAGCTCGGCCACATCGCGGGTACGCGGTGCGTTGAGTTCGGCGCGATACGGAATGCAGCCCAGCAGGCGAAAGTCGCCACTGCGCAGCAACGGCGAGTGCTCTTTCAGGCGCGAGGCGAAGACTTCCATGCTCTCTTCGGTGCGCACCTTGTTGAGTATCACCCCCAGCACCTTGGGGTCCTTGGGGCCGCCAAACAGCTGGGCCTGCAATTCGACCCTGCCCGACAGATCGGCGAGCACTTCATTTTCCGGGGCGGAGACCAGAATGACTTCGGCATCCAGGCTCTTGGCCAAATGCAGATTGACCCGCGCGGCATAGCTCGCGCTGCGGGTCGGGACCATGCCTTCGACTACCAGCACATCCTTGCCGACCGCTGCCTGCTGATAAAGATTGATGATCTCTTCGAGCAGTTCATCCAGTTGACCATCACCGAGCATGCGCTCGACATGCGCCAGCCCCAGAGGCTTGGGCGGCTTTAGGCCGTGGGTGCGAGCCATCAGTTCGGTCGAGCGCTCGGGGCCCAGATCGCCGGGGTGTGGCTGGGCGATCGGTTTGAAAAAGCCTACTTTCAAGCCGGCGCGCTCCAGCGTGCGCACCAGTCCCAGGCTGATGGAGGTCAACCCCACGCCAAAGTCAGTGGGAGCGATAAAAAAAGTCTGCATACTGGCTTCTCGATTGAGCAGTGCAAGGGGTCGCAGCACATAGGGAAGCGCTGCCGACCGAAAAAGTCCGGAAACCGTCTAACGCGATTTCTCTGCGGCAAGACTATCGTTATCTGCGGCGTTCGCACACCAGCCGCAACGAAAGGCTTTACCGGTCATCTGTTGACGCTGTGCAGGGTCGAGTACCCAAGGGCGTGACTGCCACGGAGGATCATGACGCAGGTGCTGGGTGTGGCCGCACGACAGCAGCGCGAACCAGTGCCCGTGCTCGTCCTGTCTCAGATCGATAACGATTGAACCTTTCAAAGCGGGCCGTCCGTCAGAGTTGCGTTCGCTTTCGGGCGATTGCTTGGTTAAACTTGCCCGTTCTTCAATCTTAAGCAAAAGGTCTTGTCCCCATGCCGATCGCCGCCAATAAGGCTGTCTCCATTGACTATACCCTGACCAACGACGCTGGTGAGGTCATCGACAGTTCTACCGGTGGTGCGCCGCTGGTTTACCTGCACGGTGCAGGCAACATCATCCCGGGCCTGGAAAAGGCACTGGAAGGCAAGGAAGTAGGCGACCAGCTGAACGTTGCCGTCGAGCCCGAAGACGCCTACGGTGAGTACTCGGCCGAACTGGTCAGCACCCTGAGCAGCAGCATGTTCGAAGGCGTCGACAAGCTCGAAGTCGGCATGCAGTTTCACGCTTCCGGCCCGGATGGCGGCATGCAGATCGTGACTATCCGTGATCTGGAAGGCGACGATGTCACCGTTGACGGCAACCATCCGCTCGCGGGTCAGCGTCTGAACTTCGACGTGAAGGTTGTGGCCATCCGTGATGCCAGTGAAGAAGAAATGGCGCACGGTCATGTTCATGGTGAAGGCGGCCATCAACACTGATTTGTGCTGCTAAGCTCAGGCACTGAAAAGGCGCCCTGGCTGTTCTGCGATGACGACTTTCGTTACGCGTGCGGTCACGGTGCCTTTTTTCGGGTTGTAGCCTGGGGCGACTTGTTTCAAAAGGGGTTCTCATGAGTGCTTTTCACGACATCAAATTGAAAGCGCTGGGTGGCCAGGAACTGCCGCTGGCGAATTTCAGGAACAAAGTGGTTCTGGTGGTCAACGTCGCGTCCAAATGCGGGCTGACACCGCAGTACGCGGCACTTGAAAACCTCTATCAGCAGTACAAGGACCAAGGCCTGGAGATACTGGGTCTGCCGTGCAACCAGTTTGCCGGGCAGGAACCAGGTACCGAGCAAGAGATCGCCGAGTTTTGCCAGCTCAACTATGGCGTGACGTTTACGCTGGGTGAAAAACTCGACGTCAACGGCCCTGATCGTCACTCGCTTTACCGTTTGCTGGCGGGCGAGGGTGCCGAGTTTCCCGGGGATATCACCTGGAACTTCGAAAAGTTTCTGGTCGGCAAGAACGGTGGTGTCAGCGCACGTTTTTCTCCGCGTACCACTCCGGATGATCCTGCCGTGATCCAGGCCATTGAAAAGGCCCTGGCGCAAAGCTGATCGTATAGCCGGGGTAGCATTTCGCATTCGCCCGGCTTTCTTGCGCGCTCGTCGCTTCTGAACTCAAATCAGCCAGATCAATAGTACTGGGCCACCGCAGACGCCCGGCGATACTCTGCGCGCCTGATGGCAATCGACCATTTCACAGGAGTTGCGCATGTCGGCAGAAGCCTTGTTCACGCCTTTCCGTCTTGGCAGCCTGGAGCTGTCATCGCGTGTGGTCATGGCCCCCATGACCCGTTCGTTTTCGCCAGGGCACGTGCCCAACTCGAAGGTCGTCGAGTACTACCGGCGGCGCGCGGCGGCAGGTGTCGGGCTGATTATCACCGAAGGTACGACGGTCGATCACAAGGCATCCAACGGTTATCCGAATGTCCCGCAGTTTTTCGGTGACGCGCCACTGGCCGGCTGGCGCAATGTGGTCGAGGCAGTACATGCGGAGGGCGGCAGCATCGTTCCGCAACTCTGGCACGTCGGCGCAGTTCGCCGTCCTGGCACCGAGCCGGATGGCAGCGTGCCTGCCTACGGGCCGATGGAGAAGGTCAAGGACGGTCAGGTGCTGGTGCATGGCATGAGCAAGCAGGACATCGACGAAGTCGTGGCGGCCTTCGCCCAGGCTGCCGCCGATGCCAAGGCAATTGGCATGGACGGTGTCGAAATTCATGGGGCTCACGGTTACCTGGTCGATCAGTTCTTCTGGGAAGGCAGCAATCAGCGCAGCGACGAGTACGGCGGCAGCCTCGCCAACCGCTCACGTTTTGCCCTCGAACTGATCAAGGCCGTGCGCGCCGCAGTGGGCCCGGACTACCCGATCATCTTCCGTTTCTCACAATGGAAGCAGCAGGATTACGCCGCGCGTCTGGTACAAACGCCCGAGGCGCTGGGCGAGTTTCTGCAGCCTCTGGCCGACGCTGGTGTGGATATCTTTCATTGCTCTACCCGGCGTTTCTGGGAGCCTGAGTTCGAAGGCTCCGACCTGAACCTGGCGGGCTGGACGCGCAAGCTGACCGGCAAACCGACCATTACTGTCGGCAGCGTCGGACTGGACGGCGAGTTCCTGCAGTTCATGGTCAACACCGACAAGGTCGCTCAGCCGGCCAGCCTGGAAAATCTGCTGAAGCGGCTGGGCAACGACGAGTTCGATCTGGTGGCGGTGGGACGTGCGCTGCTGGTCGATCCGGATTGGGCATTGAAAGTGCGCGAGGGCCGCGAGCAGGACATCCTGCCTTTCAGTCGAGAGGCACTGATGACACTGGTCTGATCTTCTTGCTGGCTACCGGCCTGATCTCTTTGGCATTTACAGGTTTTTCGCCCGGGCAGGCCTCACGCAATTGCCGTTCGAACTGATCGATTATCGCCGTCCAGCCTTGGCGACTGGCGTGTTGACGAGCATTGAGGCGCACCCGGCGCAATGTTTCGCTGTCTTCCAGCAACCAGCGCGCCGCGTCGATGAATGCCGCCTCGTCACCCGGCATGGCCAACGCACCGTTGTGGCCATGGCGGATGTGCTGCCCGGCTGCGGCTTCATCGTAGGCGACCACGCCGAGGCCTGAGGCCAGCGCTTCAAGGACCACGTTGCCGAACGTTTCGGTCAGGCTGGGGAACAGAAACATATCTGCCGAGGCATAGTGCATGGCCAGCACTTCACCGCGCTGAGTGCCGCAGAAGATCGCATCCGGGATCTGCTCCTCAAGCTGCTGGCGCTGCGGTCCATCGCCGACAACAATCAGTTTGATATTACGTTGCGGGTAACTGTCCTTTAGGGTTTCGAAGCTGGCTTTGAGCAAGCCCAGGTTTTTCTCGGGTGCCAGGCGGCCGACGTGTATGACGCCGATATCACCTGCTTGCAGGCCCCAGCTTTCGCGCAGAGCCTGCGAACGCCTGGACGGGTTGAACATCTGGCTGTCGACACCACGAGACAATAACTCGATCCTTTCAAAGCCGCGCCGCTCCAGTTCCACCTTCTGGCTGATGCTCGGCACCAGCGTCATGCGCGAGCGGTTGTGGAACCAGCGTAGGTAGTGGGTCAGCAGCCGAGTGATAAACCCCATGCCGTATTGCTGCGTGTACTGTGGAAAGTTGGTGTGAAAGCCGCTGATCACCGCTATTCCCAAGCGCCGAGCTGCCCGTAGCGCCGACAAACCCAGCGGGCCTTCAGTGGCGATGTACAACACATCCGGTCGACGCCGCTGCCAGCGGCGCAACAGCTTGTGCATAGAAGACTGACCCCATTGCAACCCCGGGTAACCCGGTATCGGCCAGCCCCGGCAGAGCAGCAGGTCCTCCGCAGCGCCCGCGCCGATCTCGTCGTTCTGACGTGGCCGCACCAGCTCGACCCGGTGCCCGCGCAACCGCAACCCTTCACAAAGACGCCCCAGGGTATTGGCAACGCCGTTGATCTCGGGAGTGAAGGTTTCAGTAATCAGGGTGACATTAAGAATTTGGCTCATGGGAGCAGTTTCGGCGGGTTACATTTCGGTTACATTTCGGTTATGTGGCGGTTGTGTGAACTTCAAGTGGCTTCACATCAACCGCCCCGATTCATCTCACTCGGCGATTTTTAGGGTCGGCGATTCGCTCCATGGCTGCAGGTTTTGGCAGAAATCCCTTGTCGTCGACCACAGATCTGAGCTGCTCAAGGCTCATGTTTTCCATAAAAAAGGTCGAGCGGGGCTGGATATGTTTGCCCAGAGTGGCAGGTTCGGTCGCTGTAAGGTCTTCGACCCTCTGGCTCAATATCTGAGCAAATCTACCTGATCGCGATTGCGGGAGTGTTTCGAGACCTGCAGGTCGGTTGGTATTGATGGGTTTGACTGTTGCGGTATTTACGATGTTTTCCATTGCTCTATGCTCCTGTTGTCTAGACGCAACAGAGCAAGCGTAATGCCAATATTGATACATTAGTTTGGTCCTACACGCTTGAACCGAGTGGGCAGGGTGTTAATTTTTTTTACCTACAGAGACGACCTACATGAAATTTTTTGAAACGCTGGTAATGTTTGTTCTTTAGCGGCAACCGCTTGCCGACTGTTAGGTAGACGAGTTTGGTAATGGTTGTAAGGCTTGAGGCTTTTGTTTGTAGGAAGCTTCTTTGTAGCTATATTTTTTTGCAGGGTTTTGATTCGTCTGATAGCATCCGCTCTCTTTTCAAAGGGATATGAAATGTCAGATTTAATGTATGCGCCACCGAAAGCCGGCCTGGAAAAAGATGAACCGGACAGTAGAGGTCCGGAATTTTATGTCGTGTCTCTAAAGAAATTCTTCATTCTGTATCTTTTGACATCGGGCTTTTTCGCGATTTACTGGTTTTATCGAAACTGGTCGCTGAACAAGAAATTTTCAGGCAGTAAGGTGTGGCCCGTTGCGCGTGTGATCTTCGCCGTTATTTACGCCTTTCCACTATTTCGCACTGTGGACAAAAGTCTGCGGCGACAGGGGCGTGGTCACATGGCGTACTGGGCGATTAGCGGCTTGGTGTTGCTGGCGTTGACTATTGCGGGGATGGTGCTTTCGCAAGGTGTTTCCGGGCATATGCAATTCAAACCGGTCGGCGGCTGGCTGGTATGGGCCGTTCTGCTGGCCACTGCGCAAACATTTAATTTAATGCTGGTGCAGTCGAAGATGAATGCTGCGGCGCTTGATCCAGATGGAAGTACCAACTCAAGATTGACATGGGCCAATGGCATATGGATTCTTGCCGGGTGTGTAATCTGGTTGATGAGTATACCGACCTACCTCTCTGCGTCTGCTGCAGGGTAGATGCTATTGATGCCAATGGAAGTGCCGAACAGATCATCCATTATCTATTCGGCACTTTTTCAGGCTTTGTTGTCACTCGGCCATTCAATCAGAGCATTCAGCCCAGGTCACTGACCAGTTGGCCGATCACTTCACCCACCTTGGCCAAGTCCGGAGCAGCCAGGCGATGTTCATCAGCATACGAATACGCCACGCTGAACAGGCCTGCGGTGCGAGTAGAGTAAGACGGAGCGTCTTTCTCGAAAACACGGTTGGCTGCCTCTGCAGTCAGGGAGCTGGAACTGATGACCAAACGTTCTTCCGGGTTATTTACACCGTTGATGTATACGTCGTCCGGATTGATCGACCATTCGGCCAGTTCACTGACCAGAAAGGCGCGGATCTTTTCCTGAACGGTTGCGTTGTCGGTGGTCAGTGCAGCAGGATTTACTTGAACATTCATGATTTAACTTCCTTGTTAAGTTCATGTGTCGCTGAGTTTCATGGAAGCTGGCTTCACATGAACGGATTGATTGAGGCCCCATTTAGCCTTGGTTGGCGGGGTGAGTTGCGGTGCATATTTATATGCGTGTGATTTTTCTTCAGGTGTGCCGAACCGCATGGCGCGGCCCGGCAGGTCGGCATTCAGCCTCGTACGTGGGTCACCGGCAACGCATCCGCCCCGCGCTCGCGCACCCAGAACAATGTCGCACCGGCCACTGCCGCGGGCATCATCAGCAGGTTGACCACCGGGATCAGCAAGGCGACGTAGACAATGCCGCCGAAGCTCAGGCTTTGCCAGCGCTTGCTTTTCAGCCAGCCGAGCATTTCGTTCCAGCCCAGCTTGTGGTTGTCGGCGGGGTAGTCGATGTACTGGATCGCCATCATCCACACCCCGAACAACAGCCACAGCGGGGCGGCGATGATGTTGGCGACCGGGATGAACGACAAGATGAACAGGCCGAGCATGCGTGGCAACATGTAGCCCAGCTTGCGTGCTTCGCGGGCCAGGGTGCGGGGTACCATGGCAACCAGTTCGGCCCAGCTGAAATCGGGCGATTCGTCTACGCCACGAACCACGGCTTCGACCTTTTCGGACAGAAACCCGTTGAACGGTGCGGCAATGATGTTGGCGACCATGGTGAAAGTGAAAAACACCATCAGCAGCACCAGCGCCACGAACAGTGGCCAGAGGATATAACTGAGAAAGCTCAGCCAGTGGGGCAGGGTCGGCATGAAGGTGTCGACCCACAGCTCGAACTGGTGCACCGCCAGATAGATCAGGCCGCAGAACAACACCACGTTGATGCTCAATGGCAGTAGAACGAACAAGCGCAAGCCAGGGCTGAGGACCAGTTTCAGGCCCTCTCTCAGGTATTGCGGGCCGGTAAGGGCGGGAGCGGGCATGGGAGTCTCCGAGTGCTTGAAAGGCGTGACCTTACCGGCTTTGTGATGGCCATGAAAGAGCGGAGCGCCGACGGTTTTTGAGCATGTCAGACTTGTGGCGTATCCTTGGCGACGAAGAATATCCGGATGGCGCCGCTTTCAAGCGCCCGCGCTATAGAAGTGACCTATAGGGTGGATTGTGAAACGATATTTCCTTAACCTCTGCGGCCCCGATAGGCTGTTCGGCAATCTAGGACCTGTCCTTCAGGTCAGAATTTTCAGGACCTGCCGAACCAAACGACGCTTCCCCAAGCGTTTCGGTGGTCCTTTTTATCCAGCCATCCCGACCGCGGCGTAAACGGTCGGTCGATAGGAGTGTGTCATGTCAGACGTACGTCATTCCCGAGTGATCATTCTCGGTTCCGGCCCTGCCGGTTACAGCGCTGCGGTCTACGCCGCTCGCGCCAACCTCAAGCCTCTGCTGATCACCGGCATGCAGGCTGGCGGCCAATTGACCACGACTACAGAAGTTGATAACTGGCCAGGCGACCCGCACGGTCTGACCGGTCCTGCGCTGATGGAACGCATGCGCGAGCATGCCGAGCGTTTCGAGACTGAAATTGTCTTCGACCACATCAATTCCGTTGACCTGGCTGGCAAGCCGTTCAGCCTGCAGGGCGATAGCGCAACCTACACCTGCGATGCTCTGATCATTGCCACCGGCGCCAGCGCCCGCTACCTGGGCCTGCCATCGGAAGAAGCGTTCATGGGCAAGGGTGTGTCTGCCTGCGCCACCTGCGATGGCTTCTTCTATCGCAACCGTGAAGTCGCAGTGGTGGGTGGTGGTAACACGGCGGTTGAAGAGGCGCTGTATCTGGCCAACATCGCCAGCAAGGTGACCCTGGTTCACCGTCGCGAAACCTTCCGTGCCGAGAAGATCCTGATCGACAAGCTGCACGCACGTGTCGCCGAGGGCAAGATCGAACTCAAGCTCAACGCCACACTGGACGAAGTTCTGGGTGACAACATGGGTGTGACCGGTGCGCGCCTGAAGAACAACGACGGCAGCAGCAGCGAGCTGAAAGTCGACGGTGTGTTCATCGCGATCGGCCACACACCAAACACCTCGTTGTTCGACGGTCAGCTGGCCTTGAAAGACGGTTACATGGTTGTGCAGGGTGGCCGTGAAGGCAACGCCACGGCGACCAGCGTCGAAGGCGTATTCGCTGCCGGCGACGTGGCTGACCACGTGTATCGCCAGGCCATTACCTCGGCCGGTGCCGGCTGCATGGCGGCACTGGACGTCGAGCGCTACCTGGACGGGCTGGCTGACGTATCGTTCTGATTTGCTCTCGTGCCCAAGCGCTCGTCGCTATACACAAATCATATGGGAGCGATCCGCATTGCTCGCGAAGAGGTCAGCACATCCCCCAGGAACAGGGTGTTTGAACCGATGCCTTCGTGAGCAAGCTCACTCCCACAGTGGGCTGTACTCTGCCTCATGCTGTGTTTAACCCCGTTTTCCGGGCTTACCAGGACGCGTGTATAGCGTGGAGTGCCCAGGTATGGGCACTAGAACGATGTGATTTCAACCCAGCCGATTAAGCCTTGCGCTTGAGCGGCTCGCCTTCAAACTTCACACCCGCCAGACCATTCGCGATCAGCGCACGGATATTGCCGTGGTCGCTGCCTTCAGGTGTGGCTTGTACCGAGCGGTAATGCTCGCCGAACGCCAGCAGTGCCTCCTCGTCAGTCAAGCCTTCCAGTAGCGCCAGGCCCAGCGTCTTGCACGACCCTTCGTTTTGCCCGGCAGCATTGTCGACGTCGCCGTTTCTGAAGGCCTGAGGCTGGTAGTCGTAGCCTTCGGCGATGAACGCCAGGGTGTCGGCAAACGCATGCTCGCCGCTGCGCAGGTGGGTGCGCAGGGAATTCAGATCAGTCATGTTGTTTGGTTTCCTTGACGAACGCCGCCTGTTGTTCGGCGTTCGCTTCTTTCTGATAGCGGGCTTTCCACTCGCTGTACGGCATGCCATAAACCACTTCACGCGCATCATCGAGGCTGAGGTCGATGTGCTTTTCGTCAGCGGCGGCCTTGTACCACTTGGACAGGCAATTACGGCAAAAGCCGGACAGGTTCATCAGGTCGATGTTCTGGACATCCTTGCGGCTGTCCAGATGCGCGACCAGTCGGCGGAAGGCTGCGGCTTCGAGTTCGAGGCGTTCTTGCTCGGTCATGACGGGCTCTTTTCAGTAGACGGTTGAGGTCATGATAAGAGTTTCAGCGTTGACCGGCGAGCGTGATCGATACCGACTCGGCAAAGCGCAGGGCATGCGGCTTGTCGACTTCCACTTCAGCGTAGGTCACCGCCTCGTGGCTCATCACCAGATCCAGCACTTCCTGGGTCAGTCTTTCCAGCAGGGCAAAGCGATTGCCCTCGACGTGCTGGATGATGGCCTTGGTGATGGTGCGATAGTTGAGGGCATGCTCGATGTCGTTATCCCGGACCGCTTCCTGAGCGGCATAGAGAATCGTCAGGTTGATCAGCACGTCCTGTTTGTTGAGGATTTCGTCCTCATTGATGCCGATGAAGGTACGCAGGCGCAGGTCCTTGACCCGGATGCGCGCGGTGCCAGGTTCGAGTCTTGCCATTATTGTCTGCTCCGTCCGATCAATTGCAGAAACTCCATGCGTGTGGTGCTCGAGTCACGGAAGGCCCCCAGCATCACTGACGTGTTCATGGTTGAATTCTGCTTTTCGACGCCGCGCATCATCATGCACATGTGCTGGGCTTCGATGACCACAGCCACACCGGCGGCTCCGGTGACTTTCTGAATCGCATCAGCAATCTGTTTGGTCAGGTTTTCCTGAATCTGCAGACGGCGGGCAAACATGTCGACGATGCGTGCGATCTTCGACAGGCCCAGTACCTTGCCGGTCGGAATATACGCCACATGCGCCTTGCCTATGAACGGCAGCAGGTGGTGCTCGCAAAGCGAGTACAACTCGATGTTCTGGACGATGACCATTTCATCGTTGTCTGAGGCGAACAGGGCGCCATTGACGATCTCTTCGACGCTCTGGGTGTAGCCATGACACAGATACTGCATGGCTTTAGAGGCGCGTTTCGGCGTATCCAGGAGACCTTCGCGGTCTGGATCTTCACCAAGGCCGAGCAGAATGTCTCGATAGTGCTGGGGCAGGGACGAACTCATCAGAATGATCCTCGGGGCGGCTTACTTGACGTGCCGTCCGCCGTTTACGGTCAGTGTTGTGCCGGTGACATAGGTGCTGTCCAGAAGGTAACGCAGGCTCTGGTAGATCACTTCTGCACCAGGCTCTATGCCCAGGGCCGACTTGGCCAGGGCGTTGGCGCGGTAGGCCGCATCATCCTTGGGTTGAAACATCAACAGCGCCGGTGCTATGCCGTTGACTTTGACAAGTGGGGCGAACCTGGCGGCGAAGGACAGCGTCAGGCTTTCCAGGCCGGCCTTGGTTGCGCAGTAGGCGATATGCTTGCTGCTGCCCTTGCGGGTCACGTCATCGCTGATATGCACGATGTCAGCGACCTCACTGGCGGTCAGCAACGACTCGCAATGCAGATTGATCAGGTAGGGCGCCAGCATGTGCACGTTGAACATGCGTGTGAAGTTGTCGGCTTCATCGCCCGGTGTTTCTGCCAGCCACTCGGAAGCGTTGTGGACAATGGCCCGCAGGCTTGAGGTCTGGGTTTTCAACAGCTCGACAAAAGCCATGATGCCGGCTTCGCAGGAAAAATCCCCGTGGATGGCCACCGCGCCAGCCTGGCGCAGTTCCGTCACACTTTCGTGCTCGGTGCGATAACTGATGATCACCCGTTGCCCGTGTTCCAGCAGACGCAAGGCGCAATGCAGGCCCACGCGCTGGCTGGCGCCGGTGATCAGGATAGGTGCAGAAGACATTGCCATCGACAGCTCACGTATCGGTTATCCGTAGTGGACGGGGATTGTACGGTCGATTGTTTCTTCCGGTTTACAGGCAAAGTTATACCAGAGAATTTTTTTGTACAACCCTGGACATCATGAAACTCGCCGAGGCAGTGCTCGAAGGCGCTGAGCACGGGGAGGCTGAGGGAACGAGCGGGGCTGGGACGCGACCAAGACCTGTACCGAGGTGTAAAGGTGTACAGGTCTTTATGAGTCTAGCGAGGGGAAGGTGATTGCGTAGGGCGTGCCGGTGCAGGCGTGCTCTGCAGCCAGGGTGCGAGCAGGCGCGTGGACAGCGGGATGAACAGGTAGACCATCAGCGGGGTGAGCACCGCTGTACTGATCATGATGCGCGGTAACAGGTCCAGATGATTGAGCAACGGGCCGAGTAGAAAGTTGAAGATCAGCGACACGGGGAAAAACGCCAGCCAGATCGCGACAGCCTGTTTCCAGCGTGGCGGACGCTGATCGATTGCGCCGAACCAGCCGTCGATGCCGCTGACCCGATGCTCCGAAGGTTGTGCGAAAAGACCGCTGCCGCGCACCAGCCAGGAGCGTCGGGAGGCGGAATGCTCCCAGGCGTGCATGGTGTGCTCATCGGTGAAGCGGAAAATGATCTGAAATTCGTCGTCGCCGGGCGGCGGCGCCAGTACCCCTGAACCCAGATACCCTGGAAAGTCCGTGGCCAACTGTTCGCCTTCGTGCAGCCAGGCCATCATTTCATGGTAGCGACCCTGCGCCACGCGGCGTGCAACCATCAAGGTGACGGGTGAGGTAGACATTGTATATCTCCGGTAGAGGCGTGAAATTCCCGGGTAGGGAGATCACATGCCGCGATCCGGGATGGTGGGTCGCGACAGCTTCACTTGAACAGCAAGCAAGGATTATTCCTGAAACGCTGATAGACCGGTAGAGCGTTGTCGGGCAGGCAGGTTACTTGTGCAAGGATGGATGCTTGCGACGATGCTCTTGCAGGATGTACTGGCGCAAGCGCTCGGCATCGTCCTTGCCATGCTTGCTGAAATGATAGGCACCGACGTTTTGCCCGATCATTCGCTCCAGCTTGCCGCGCATCGGAATGGGCGCTTGACCCGGCGGGTTGAACCAGGCGGAAAAGTTTCTCGGCAGCTTGCCTTCCTTGCGGTACTCGAGCAACACACCCTTGAACGACAACTCATGAACCCAGAGTGCCGTCAATGCACCCTTTTCTGTTTCGAGAGGGATGGGTTCTTCCAGCACAAGCCGCCATGGGCGGATCTTCGGGCCTTCCTCGAAAATACTCGGCGCGCCGAGCTCCAGATGCAGTGCGTGGAATTCGTCCTCGACCAGATGCAGCGGGAAATTCATCTGCTGATTCTCGAACTGCGCATGGATCGTGACCTGCTCATGAGCGGCCAGTCTGGTCAGCAGATCCTGAATCTGGATGCCACCGTTGACCAGCAGGCTACGCGTACTGTCACGTACGTTCAGCTGAGGGTTGCGGTGCATGCTCTGGATAAAATCCAGCTCAGCCTGGGTGAGTAGTGAATCAGGTTGCATGGGCGGAGGCTCGGTCTAACCGGTTATTGAGAACAAAGACCATTGATTCCGTAATGTGTTCGGACCATTCATCATATTTTTTCATTCAAGTGTTTCAACTCTGCTGTGTTTCTCCGGGCAGACCGAAGGCAGAATGGTCCGTAGAAAATTCAGACGGCATTCTAAGGCATAATGTTTCACTTTTTTAAGCTGCTGCAGGAATAACCATGAAAGTCGCCATCGTGTGTGGAACGGTCTACGGATCGGCCGAGGAAGTCGCCAGACACGCCGCTGCATTGTTGCGTGCCGCCGGCCATGAGACGCTCGTCAATCCCCGGCTCATGTTGCCGGAGTTGCTCGCCTTCGAGCCTCAGGCGATCCTGGCCGTGACATCGACCACCGGCATGGGTGAGTTGCCCGACAACCTCATGCCTCTTTATTCAGCGCTGCGCGACGGTCTACCAGGCGAACTGCGCGGCTTGCCCGGCGCGGTGATTGCACTGGGCGATGCCAGTTACGGCGACACCTTCTGCGCGGGCGGTGAGCAGATGCGCGAATTGTTCGCTGAAATGGGCGTTACCGAAGTCCAGGATATGTTGCGTCTGGACGGAAGCGAAAGCGTCACCCCGGAAACCGACGCCGAGCCTTGGCTGGAAGCGTTCATCAAGGACCTGGGCTGAAAACATCGCGCGTCTTTATCGGGCATGATTCAGCACAGCAGTGTTGATTGTGGCTGTGCCGGACGTGGACGACACTCATCGCAACGTATTCCTGAGGCATGGAGCCAGCGATGAGTGAGTCAGTACGTTTTGACGATAAAGTCGTGGTTGTGACCGGCGCAGGGGGTGGGCTGGGTCGGGCTCATGCGCTGCTGTTTGCGAAACATGGCGCGCGGGTGGTGGTCAATGACCTGGGCGGTTCGGCGCATGGCGAAGGTGCCAGCGCGTCTGCCGCAGATCGCGTCGTCGCCGAGATTCGCGCGGCAGGCGGCACAGCGATAGCCAATCATGATTCGGTGACCGAGGGCGGCCACATCGTGCAGCATGCGCTGGACGCATTCGGGCGCATCGATGTGCTGGTCAACAACGCGGGCATCCTGCGTGACAAGACCTTCGCCAACATGCAGGACGCCGACTGGGATCTGGTCTATCGCGTCCATGTCGAGGGTGCTTACAAAGTCACCCATGCCGCCTGGCCTTACCTTCGCGAGCAGAACTACGGACGGGTGATCTTTACGTCATCGACGTCCGGTATCTACGGCAACTTCGGGCAAGCCAATTACGCGACGGCCAAGCTGGGGCTTTACGGGCTGACCCGCACCCTTGCGCTGGAAGGTCGCAAGAACCGCATCTTCGTCAACGCCATAGCGCCAACGGGCGGCACACGCATGACCGAGGGCCTGATCCCCGCTAATGTCTTCGAGCTGCTCAAGCCCGAACTGGTCAGCCCGCTGGTGGTGTACCTGTGCAGCGAACAATGTCAGAGCAGTGGCGACCTGTTCGAAGTGGGCGGCGGCTGGATCGGCAAGGTCCGTTGGCAGCGCAGTCAGGGGGCCTGCTTCGACCCGCAGACAGGTTTCAGCCCGCAAGACGTTGCGCAGCAGTGGCAGGCGATTGGTGATTTCGCCAACGCAGCGCATCCTGCCGACACTGGCGAAGCGTTGAAAGAGATGATGGTCAACCTGCAGAAGTACGTTAAATAACCCGCCTTTGCTAGCTGACGCAAGACGAGAGTGTTTGTTGAACGTGTGCGCATCTTTAAGCAGGTTGCTTAATTGTATATGGGAAGTTTCACTGTGTTATGTAAGAACTGTCTTTTTGCCCTGTAGGTCGAGTATGGATTTTTGCAGGTCTATTAATTAAGCATCTTCCACTCCGATATGAAGTTCGAACACATTCATATCTGGAGTGACACATGGCCAAATCAATATGGGGAGAACTTCCACCGGTAAGCGTCGCCGCGCCTCCTGAACGAGTCAAGGTCAAGAAGGCTGCGGCACAGGTAACCCAGGTGCTTCAGGAGGTGGGTGAAAATTCGATTGCGCTCAATGCGCTGGCGATGGAAAAGCGCAAGATGAAGCCGCTGTTCAAGGGCTTCAATCCCGAACAGATAACCCCCAAGGATCTCAACAGAGCGGGGATGATTTTATACAAGTTCGGCATGATCGATAATCACACCGCCGAGTTGATGAGTCGCGCAGGCGATGAGTTCGACAAGAAAGGCAAACTGGTCGACCCCAGCAAGGAAATCAACGCGCTGGAGTTTTTTGCCAATCGGATCATCGATATGAAAGAGAAGGCGCTGAGCGGCGATCCCTATGCCAAGGCGCTATTGCCTGATTACATCAGGACCATCCATATCATGCAGAATCTTCAGGTGTTTGCCGAGTCGGGCGACAGTTACGAGATGCGCAAGATCAAGGACATGGAAAACAAGGGGCTGATCAAAAGAACGCCGGATGCCAAGGGCTGAGGCAGGCTGCACGATATAAACGCGGAGAGTATTAATCTGCGGGCAATAAAAAAGGCCGCTGCACAGAGACCTGCACGGCGGCCAAACAAAACGCAGGATCAAGGGAGCTTGCAAATCCACGTCGATTTAACGCGCGCAGGTTAACCGCCATCACGCGCCTGAAAAATCCCCGCACAGGATATGCAGCATTACCTGGCGGGTAACAATTCGCAGCGAATGAGCAGGTTGCTCAATGAACGCGGTGGTTTAACGGTAAGCGGCTCAGGCGCTCGGCAAGCTGGAGTCTTTGCATCGGGTCTTCACTGAGCAATAGCGCGCGTTCCAGATCGAAACGTTCGGCCTGCGGGCATTCGAGCAACTGATAAAGGCTGGCGCGGGCCAGGTGATCGCTGCTGGTGGCCTGGCCCAGTTCGACGATGCGGTCGGCATCCTTGAGCGCCGCAAGAACATTATCGTTGATCTGGTGCAGATGCCGCAGGTTGCGCGACAACCGTTGCAGCATGCTGGTCGGGGTGGCGCGAGTCATATGCTCGGCGCGCAGTTGCATGGTCGGGCCGAACTGCCTGATCAACAGCTCACGGCAGTCAGCGGGATAGAGCCTGCGCCCGCTGCAGGGGTCGAGCAGATGATCGGCACCCGGCACGCGCAACAGGAAGTGACCCGGGAAATTCACGCCTTCCAGGGTAATGTCCAGGCGCCGTGCGATCTCCAGCGCAATCATTGCCAGCCCCAGTGGCTGACCTCGACGCTGCAGCACGATCTTGTGCAGAAGGGCCGAATCGGGTTTGGGAGGGTTCCAGTCATTCTGCTGAAAGCCCAGGGCATTGAGTTGCCGTAACAGCGGTTGGGCAAGTTCAGGCGCAGGCAGGACAGGCAGCGCTGAATTTATCTGGCGCTGCAACTGGGCCATTTCGCTCATTACCTCATGCCACTCGAAATGTGCGTCATGTTCGGTCGACACCCATAACGCAGCTTCAAACACCGAGGGCGGTGTCTGTTGCAGGCAGGCCAGGCAATGCTGACGTGGCGTCATGGACCACTCCGTGCGGCTCGAAATCCAATGCGAAGACTCTTTGTAGCCCTGTGCGCGAATTTCGTCCAGCGCCACGTGTTTCTACTTGTTCAGGGCTTTTATCAGGTCGGGTGTCACATAGTGAGGACCGTCGAACAGGTACAGCGGATAGCCATCGAAAGCTGCAATCTGCGGTTTCAGTTCGGCCGCCGTTGCCGGGCGGAAGCCGCCGCCTATCTGCGGGCGAAAGGCTTCGACGATGATTCTGACGCGATTCTTGCCCAGCCGTTTGCGCAGGGCGTCGGCGTAGGTGCGGGCAACCGGAGCGGTGCGGGCATAGACGCCCACACCATCCTGAAAGAACACACCGATATCGTCCGGCAGCCAGGTTTTCAGCCAGTCCGCTGTGGCGGCGGGCCCGATATTGGCGCCGTCGTAGACGCTGATCCACAGTGGTCTGGGCAGTTTCGCCAGCAGTGCCGGTAACTCCTTGGCACGACTCCAGCTGGGGTCGACCTCGGCGGGGAAGTACCAGCCGGTGACATTGAGCGGCGTTTTCACCTTGGCCAGTTGCGCCGAAAGTACCGCCAGCTGCTCGATATTGTCCCGCGAGCGGGTTTCGCTGAAGTACCCGGCCAGTCCGAGGATCACTTCCTGGGCCCACGGCTCCTTGCCGATCCGTGTCCAGTCCGGCAACACCGGCACACTGGTCATCGGGGTGCCCGGTATGAACGCCTGATCATCGACCGCCGTCCACTGCACGAGCAGTTGCCGTGCGCCGAGCCTGTCCCAGTTGCCGCTTATGCCTACCGTTGCGTTATCCGGTTGCCAGACGATGCCGACAACCCCCGGGCCCTTGGGCTGGATCAGCAGATACAGCTCGCTGGTGCCGAGGGCGATCGCCCCCACCAGCAGGGCGGCCACCGAGGTCTTGATCAATGTTGCCTGTCGCAGCAGTGCGGCCAGAGCCTTCAAACATTACTCCCTGATGGATGACGGGCGTGGATCACCACGAGAACGTCATGCGCGCGAAGACGCCTTCTGCACGGTCATCGCCAAATACCTTCTCGCGATATTGCACGGAGAAATCGACATACGACTGCGGTGCCTTGTATTTGTCTTCACGGAACCAGTAACGCACGCCCGTACCGACACCAAGACCGCCAGCGTTACCGGATGATGTGCTGCTACGGCCGAGGCTGTCGACTTCACTGCGCATCTTTGAATCGTAGTCCACTGCGGCGACTACGTGGGGAAACACCACCAGCCGCGGGCTGATACTGTCCAGACGGAAGCTGCGCCCGACCTGCCATTCACTGTTGAAATAGTTGCGCTTGTCCTGCAGATAGCGCCCGCCTTCAGCGTACAGCTGCGAAGTCCACCAGCTCGGTACATCGACGCGCAGGTCGGTGCCGATGCTCGAGCCGTAGCCCAGGCGCACCAGCCAGTCGCCGTCGGCGTTCGAGTTGCCCAGCGGAAAGGTACGTTCGAAGGCGCCGATCACGTTGACTGCGCTGAACGGTTTGACCCGTATACCGAGCGCGCCCTGCAAGGCGTCCGCGCCTGTGTCGGAGTCGCCTTCCTTGCTCCACAGCGTGTCGGTGACGCGTCCGTAAAGCTCGACGAAGCGCGCGTTACGGTAACCGAAGGGGCGCCAGAACACTTCGGTGCTGTTCTGCACGCTGTCATTGCTGCCGCCGGGCGCGCCGCTCAGGCCGCTGCTGGTGCTGGCACCGCGATAAGTCGTGGTGTTGGTCAGGCCCCATTCACGGGACAGATCAGACACGGCGCGTCGGGTGTCGAACACCTGTTGCGCGGGCATCTGCAGATCGCCGGTCTGCTGATAATCGAGGACGCGTGTGAAATAGGCGATGGCTTGCGCATCATCCGATGTGCGCATCGCGCTGTAGGCGGCATCCTGTACTTCGCGGGGCTTGAGACCGGACTGACGGTCGACACGCTTGAACGTATCCAGTGCGCCTTGATCATCGCCCGCCTGACTGAGGAAATAGGCAATCTGCACTTCATCGCCGGGTTGCAGTTCGCCCGCATCGCGAGCTTGCTGCAGACGTTGCAGTGCTTCACTCGGCTGGCCCATGGCGGCATACAACGAGGCCTGCTCACGCAGCGGCAGGTTGCCGACCGCCATTGCCTGAGCGAAGTCCTGACGTGCACCGTCCTGATCGCCCAGGCGTTGACGCATTTGTCCGCGCTGGACGAGCAGGGTGGCGTCGTTGCCATTCAGCGCCAGCGCTTCGGTGGCCGCAGAGCGCGCTTCGGCATACTGCCCTTGAGCGATCAATGCGCTGACCAGCAGTTTGCGGTAGGCCATCTGTTTGGGAAAACTGCGCACAGCCTCCCGCGCCTCGCTGACTGCGGTGTCGTTATCGCCGCGTGCCAATGCTTTATAGCCAGTGGCTGCCTTGTCGACCGCCACCTGCTCCTGAATCGCCTGCCGACGACGCGTCAGGACCTGTTGCGGCCCCAGTGCCTGCTCGGCCTCGTTGATCGCTGCCTGCGCTTCGTCCAGACGCTGCTGACGTTGCAGCGCCTCGATCAGCATCATGCGGTAATCGAGATTCTTAGGTGCCTGGGCAATGGCCTTGCGTGCATGACTGGCCGAGCCGTCGTAGTCGCGGTTGGCGTAGGCACGCAGCGCCTGATTGCCTTCCAGGTAGCCAGGCTTGGGGCGCGCCTTGGGGAAGCGGGCCGGGTGATCGCGGCGGTATTTGTCACGTTCTGCCAGGGCAATCAGATCACGCAACTGATCGGCATCCGCACGCTGACGCAACGCTTCGCGCGCCTTGGCGATGGCCAGGTCGTAGTCCTTGCGGTTGTAGGCCATGTAGGCTTCGTTGGCGATGGCATAGGCGGGTCCGGTCAACGGCAAGGGCAGTGTTTCCGCCTGGCTGAGCGGTGCAACAAGACCCAGGCCGCTCACCAGCAGCGACAGGATGAAGGGGCGCTTCATAGTGGCTGCTCCGTTTGATCGTCAGATCGGTAATGGTTGTGCTGACGTGCCACAGCCTGTTCGATGGTTTCTCTGGACAGCACGCCGATGTCGACCAGGTAATCGCCGATCCGGCCATGCACATGCGGGCGGTAGCCGAGCATGGCTTTCTGGAACACTTCGCGGTCCAGCAGGCCTTGCTCGATCAGCAGATCGCCGAGCAGTGGCGCTCTGGCTGGAAGCGGCTGACCCTCGACCACCTGAAGCTGACGCAACTGCGCGACGATGTCGCTTTCACGGGCAATCAACTGCACCGGCTCGGCACCCAGTTGCTCGGTAATCTGTTGCAGACCGTCAGGCGGCAGCGGGCTGGCCACGGCAATTTCCTGGCGACCCAGCGCATTCATTTGCAACGGCACGACACGCCAGCGCAGGCAGAACTCATCGGCCAGCACATCGTTTGTCGCACGTTTGCCGGCAATGTCGAATACCCGTGGCAGGTCGTTCTGAAAAGCGATGGCCTCAGCCAGGGTTTCATCGTCGAGCCAGCCGTGGCTAAGCAAAATCCTGCCCAGCGGCAGCTGACGGGTCTGTTGTTCAGCCAGTGCGGTCTGCAGTTTTTCGTCGTTGATGGCTTGCCAGGACAGCAGCACGCTACCCAGGCGGCGTGGCGCTACGGCAATCAGGTCGGAAGACGGAAAGTCATGCATGGTCTTGTCCCAGACCAGCTTGCGGTTGAGCACCTTGCCCACCAGAAACATCCGCCAGGCGCGCGCTGCAGCCATGAAGTTGACGAAGTTGCCGACCACCATGCGCGGTATCGACAGCAAACCGTGCTGCCAGCCGTAAAGCACGGTAGTGAAGTAGCAGCGGTGCAGGATTCGCCATAGCAACGCGATGCCGTTGGCCACCAGCAGGTACTGAATCAGACCTGTGGTTTCAAACGGGGTCGGAAAGCTGGTGTTCCACAGTCCGCTGGAGCGCAGCACAATCAACGCCAGCAATTGAATGAGGATAAAGTAAGCGAGGATGCTGACGAACGATGTCACCACGCCCTTACGATCCCGAAACAGCAGGTAACGGTTGGCCAACGAGCCAGTCCAGCCCATTTGCTCCCAGCCTTGCAAGCCGATACCCAACGTCCAGCGCGCCTTTTGGCGAAAGGCGGTGCGGAAGGTGTCAGGGAAGAATTCGCGCACGCACAGCGGCATTTCCAGCGTCGACTCATAAGGCTTGCGGAACCAGGACTTGCGCAGCACCCGAAATTGCACCGGGAAACGTACGAAGATCGCCTGCATGCCGTACTTAGCCAATCGCGCGCCGACGTCGTAGTCCTCGGTCAGGCTTTCGGTATTGAACGGCTGGTTCTGGTTTTCATCCGCAAGCACCATCAGTGCACGCCGCGAGAAGCACGTGCCGACGCCAGCCGAAGGCACGGTGTCAGTCATGCTTTCGCGTACCACCAGATCCTTGCCGTGCCATTCGGCAAACTCGTCCATGTAGGTGCCGGCCACCCATTCGTACCAGTTGCGTTCCAGCGACACGACCGGCAACTGGATCATGTCCTTGCGCGGCAGCAGGTAATTGAACAGGCGCAATTCAAGCGGGTGCAGCACGTCTTCGCTGTCGTGCAGGATGGTCCCGGCAAACTGTACGGCGTGAGTCTTTTCGTACAGAAAAATCGCCTGGATCACCCAGTTCAGACAGTCGGCCTTGCAGGTGGGGCCGGCGTGCGGCACCTCCACGCGGTGCAACTGCTTGTAGCGGCGACGCATGCGCTCCACTTCATCGATGGTGCGCTGGTCGTTGATGTAGGTGCCGACGAACACCACGTAGTTCTGATAGTCGAGCGTCGACACCATGTTTTCGATCATCGGCGCGATGACGTCGTATTCCAGCCAGGCCGGGACCATGATTGCCAGCGGCTGCTCGTCGCGGGCAATCAACTGCTCGGCAGTCAGTGGCCGGTAGCGACGTTCGGCGGTGAACTTGCGGTACAGCCGCCGCGACCAGTACCAGATATCGATGAACAGGTCATCGATACTCGATACCAGAATGATCAGCCCGACAACGATCGTCGCGACTTCCAGCACGCTGTAGTAATGGGCCAGCCAGTAAGGCCAATAGAGCGACGTCATTGCGGCGGCCTGTTACGAGCGATTGCGACGGGCGCTACGGCCAGCCAGCAACAGAATGAGAAAAAGTACGATGCCGGCCGGGATCAGCCACAGCAGCGATGGTTTGCGCCAGGCGTCGATGCCGGTGCTTTCCTCCTCCTCGATCATCTGGCTGCCGGTCGGGTCCTTGGCGTCGAAGGTGGCGATCGGGCCGCTGTCAGCCAGCACCGCGGCGTTGCCACGTTCCAGCAGTAACGGACGTTCGAAAACCGGGGCCTGACCGCCCAACGAGCGATAGACCATGCCGTGCTGGCCGCCGGCTTCGATCACTTGCAGCGAAGCCAGGTGGTTGAGCGACTTGAGGTCGAGCAGCGTCTGTTCTTTGTGGTTGATCAGCAGGTGCCCGTCGTTGCTGGCCTTGACCGACTCGGCCCCGTCCTTGACCGGCAGTTCGAAGGCCAGGAACGCCTTGGCCGGTGTCACGGCGACGCTGGCGTCATCGCTGACGCTGAGCTGTGCACGCAACGGCGAAACGCCGGAAGCGCTGGCGATGCGGATGACTTGCGGCAGGCTGCTGGCCGGGCGCTCAAGGTAGCCCTTGGGCACCATGATCTGCGTGTCGGTGGCGAAGCGTGCCGCCATGCCCGAGAAGTTTTCGTCAGGCGTGACCTTGTCCAGCACGATGTGGCTGGTCGGCAATACCGAGATCGGGAACGCTTGCGGCGTTTCCAGGCACTGGTTGCTGACCGGCTGACGCTGGAAGGACACGCGCAGGACGTTCTGCGCCGCCAGTGCGTACTGCGGAATGCGGGCTTCGATGCGCTCTTTCTTGCCATCGGCAGTCAGTTGCATCGCACCGATCAGGTAATCGTTGAGGAACAGCGTGGCAACCGGTGGTGTACCCGATGCGCCCGGGGCGGCAGCGATATCGATCATCGCAGTCACCGGTACGCGACCGTCATAGGCAACGCTGCCCAGCGGGAACGAGGCGCTCCAGTCGGTTTTTGCCAGCACATCCACCGTGCCGGGCTTGCCGCCCAGACGGGTCAGCGCGACGCGACCGTCTTCGCTCAGCGGCATGGCGGCTTCTTCGCCAATGGTCAGCTGACGATTGCGCGCCAGTTTGTTCCACGCCGAACTGAACAGGCCAATGGCCTTGTTGGCCGACTCCGGCTTGATCATCAGCAGCGCACGATTGCCCAGCAGGGCCAGGCTCACGTCATCCCCGGTGCTGTTGGCGAGCGGCTTCTTGATGTGACGCTCGCGCCACTGGCCCAGTGCGCTGGCCGCCGAAGCATCCAGACCCTGCACCTGCGCCTGGAGAGCGTCCATGGCGTCGTCGATGGCCTTGAGCAGCTGTGGATCGCTGATCGCCAAGTCGGCCTGCAACGCAGGTGTCTGGCCAAGCATCAACAATGCACCGATTTCCGCCGGGTCGCGCAGGGTGTACTGGCCCTTGCCTTCTAGCCCTGCAAACGCCGGAATCTGCTTGAGTTCCGCTGGAATAGTCAGGCCGCTCAGGTCCACGCTGTCCTGCACCGCAGGAAACGGCAGGATGCGTGCCTGCTTGCCGATGCGCTCCAGCGCTACGCCCAGACGCCAGGCGGCATCGTAGCTGGCGTTCGACAATGTGCCGGGTGCGACCAGCAGGCCGGGTTTGCCGGGCAGTGCATTCCATACCGCGCCGACATCCTGCAACTGGCTGGCGTCATAGCTGTACGTCAGGCGCGTGTGCGGGTCGATGCGCAACACGTTGCCGATCGCACGTTCGTCTTCGCAAAGCACTTTCGAGATCACCGACGACCAGGCGATCCCCAGTCGTACCGAACCGCTTTCCCGTGCTGCCTTGTCGACACCCAGCGTCGCGCTGGCATTGCCCTGTTCTTCATTGAGGCCCAGCGCGCGTACCGGATATCCGTCCAGCGACAGCAGCAGCGTGTTGCGGCCAGCCTCGCCGTTCAGGTAGCTGGCATCGAAATTCAGCGTGGCCTCGGTCAATGGCACATTGGCCGGCACCGGCAGGTACAGTTCGCGGCGTGCGTCGGTAGCATTGAGGATGATCGGGCGATCGATACCCAGCTCCCTCAGCTCGATCACGCGCTCCTGGCGATTGTCGGCAGTGATTCGGTTGATCGCCTGGGTCAGGGGGCTTTCGGCAGCCAGGGCGAATGCAGGCATCAGCGCCAGCAGGCTCATCCCGCAGGCAAGTACGCCAAACGCGCCCATGTTTACGGCAACGGAAGATTTCATCGTGCAGATCTCGGTAAAGGCTCAAGGCCATTGGGTCTTGATACAGGCTGCCGGTCTGCTACAACGTTTTTCGGGCACTCGGTCTGAACCGGGTGCCCGTATCGTTTGCGGACTGCTTCCTGCGGATTGTTTTAGGGTTTGTTTGCGCTGCCTGCGCGTCCTTTTTGCTAACTGGCCATCGAGCGCAACTCTGCATGTTCGTGCTGAGGCTTGATTCGCGTATCCAATTGCATGTCCACCGGGTCCTGGCGCTGACGCGGCAGCTCGGCGACAAATTCATCCACCGGACGGCCCATCAGGGCATCGACGATCCGTGAGCTGGCTTTGCCATCGCCATAAGGATTGGCTGCGCGGGATGCGTTCTGCCACAGGGCGTCGTCGTCAAACAGGGCGTTCACGCCGCGAATGATGGCGTCCGTTTCCGTGCCCACCAGGCGCACGGTCCCCGCTGCGACCGCTTCCGGGCGCTCGGTGACATCGCGCATGACCAACACCGGCTTGCCCAGCGACGGCGCTTCTTCCTGCACGCCACCGGAGTCGGTGAGGATGACGTGGGCACGTTGCATCAGGCGCACGAACGACAGGTAGTCCAGCGGTTTGATCAGGTGCACGTTGGGCAGGTCGCCCAGGTGCTCGGTCACCGGCCCCAGTACGTTGGGGTTCAGGTGCACCGGGTAGACGATCTGTATGTCGTCACGCCTGGCGAGTTCGCCCAGCGCCTTGCAGATGTTGAGGAAGCCGTCGCCGAAGTTCTCACGGCGATGCCCGGTCACCACCAATACCCTGCGCTCGGGCACCAGGAACGAAAACTGGCGATCCAGGGCATGACGCAACTGGCGATTGCTGTCGATTCGCTGGGCCGTCAGGTGCAGGGCGTCGATCACGGTGTTGCCGGTCACGAACGAGATGCCCTGCAGGCGTTCGCCGAGCACGTTGCGGCGCGACTCGGCGGTAGGCGCGAACAGGTGATCGGAAATCAGATCGATGCAGCGACGATTCATCTCTTCAGGCCACGGCTGACGGATATCGCCGGTGCGCAGACCCGCTTCGACGTGGCCGATGGGGATGCGGCGATGAAAGGCCGACATGGCCGCCACCATCGCTGATGTGGTGTCGCCATGAACCAGCACCTTGTCCGGCTTCATCTCGTCCAGAATCGGGTCGATCGCCGCGTAAAGCGCAGCCGTCAGAGAATTCAGCGTCTGATCCGGGCGCATCACATCGAGGCTGTAGTCGGCTTTGAGCTCGAACATGTCCAGCACCTGTTGCAGCATGCTTTGATGCTGCCCGGTAATGCAGATTCTTGAGTCGATACCCGGCTCTGCAGCCAATGCTCTGACCAGGGGAGCCATTTTGATGGCCTCCGGACGAGTACCGAAAATGGAAAGGACCTTCATTCTGGGGTGCAGACCAGCCATTATTTCCTCCCGCGCCTTTAGCGCGCCGCACAGCAGCAAAAACCAAGCTGAGAACAGCTTGGTGAGACTGCGAGTTGATGAGTTTCTCGGGCGGAAAGATCGGAGTTTGTGGCTCGATGTTCACTTCAGTGTGAATGTAGCAATATGCCTTGTTACCCGGAATTGTCGGGATTATTAGCAGAACAAGATAATAAAGCAAAACGTTTTATTAAGTATTTTTCAAAGTAACAATGGGTAGGAACTTTAGTTTTTCACCACGGTCAGTACAGGGTTGTATTTTTTGAAAAATGGCGCTTCGGCCAATGAATGCGGGGTCTTCCGGGGCTTTTGGTAACGCCTTTCCTGCTGTTTTGAGTGCTGGGTTATCCGCTGTAATTCTGGATGATGGCAAAAAGTTCCAACAAAAATATCGGCAGCGAGGTGTACGTCACTACAGCAGAATCCTGACGCCTGTTTAATGACAGGAAGAGAAAAGGGGTTCACAAAAATGACGCTGATATAATGACGCTTGGGAGCTTTGATTATGTATCGAGTTTGACACACTGAGCGGCAGACGGGATGTTAGGAATTAGCTTAGATGCTGTTCAAATTTGCGCGGCATATACAGTATTGAGTTGTAGCAGCAATACGGGTGATTGCCCAGCCATTAAATGAGAATGATTGGCGACCCCCTCGCAATGAGGGGAGTCGCAGCCCACAGCGGAATCAGTCTTTCGCCTCGGCCGGTTCCGACAGCTCGCTGAGCGCGGTCGCGTTGTTCTTGAACGCCGCGGCGAACACAGCGCGATTCTTGGCCATGTAAATGCTCGCGTCCTCTGCATGCTTCTCCGAGATCCCCGGCACGTTCTTGATCAGGACGTCGGTGAGAAGCTCGGCCAGCTCGAGCATTTGGTCGTGCGCATCGGCGAGTTTACGGTCCACGAAAGTAGTCTCCAGATCGCGGGTACTGCGGTAAAGGGTTTCAACAGCCATTTTGGCCTCGTCGTCTTATCCAGTGTTGAAAGGGCTAGACCCGGACGTTCAGGGCGTCGTGCTCTGACCAGCGGGTATGCAAAGCATTGATCGTGCATGACCAGCGCGCCGGTCAGGTGTAGCGGGGCACTGCGTGAAGACCTTTAGGGAGGCTGGCCTGCGACGCAACAGCGGAAGCGATTTCTCGATTACTGTGTTTTTATACAGTAAAAGCCATGTGCCAATCAAGCCCCGCCTGAATAGTGGCGTTTACGCATCTTTTTTGCGCTGCAAATGTGCCTTGCGACAACCCGCCGCGCTCTCAACCATAGCCTATGGCCCTGTTCCTGCTTTAAAAAGCAGGCCACAAGGGTGTCACGAGTACCCGGCATCATCCGGTCGGCATAAACGAAGGTTCAGAGGTAACGCGTCATGGGGAATAAATGGGCAGTAAAGATAAGACACCGCGTACATGCGCAGGCCGAGTCACTGGGCAACCTGTGTGTGGAGAGCTTCCACTTTCTCGCCCTGTTCGCGATCGGCGCGATCACTGCCTGGGCGTCAGTGGTCGCATTTCTGGGGATGGTCGAGAAAGGCAACGTCACGGTCGATGACATCCTGCTGCTGTTCATCTACCTCGAACTGGGGGCGATGACCGGGATTTATTTCAAGACCAACCACATGCCCGTGCGCTTCCTGATCTATGTTGCGATCACTGCACTGACCCGGCTGCTGATTTCCGACGTGTCCCATCACAACCCGCCGGACATCGGCATCATCTACCTGTGTGGCGGCATCCTGTTGCTGGCGTTTGCGATTCTGGTGGTGCGCTATGCGTCGTACAAGTACCCGTCAGCGAAGATTCCCGATTCGTCCAGCACCGTCAAAGGTGCAGTGACGGAAGAAAAGGGCGAGATCTGATCGAAGGCAGTGGCGGCATCTGTGCAAGATGCCGCCAGCAATGTTGCTGGACAGGAGCCCAATCAGTTCAGCCAGACCCCGGCACGCCAGTGCCAGCCGTCACCGGCGCTTTCCCAGTGCGGATGTACATAGTGATAGCCGGGACGCTCTGCTTCCCAGTGGCCATGCACCGGCACGAAACGCTGGCCGTTCCAGTGCCAGTAACCGCGTGCCCATATATAGCCGGGACGAGGCGCCGGTTCCACCTCGACGACGCGTTCCGGTGGCGGTTGTGGCGCGATCACTTCTTCAACGTATTCGTGATGGACATGCGGCCGTTCATGAACCACGCGCTCCTCGACACAGCCTGACGCTATCGCAAGTGATGCGATCAATACCCCATAACGTAAGTACATGTTGCCTCCTCGGAATCAACCGCAGGTGCAGTGGCGCTGAGCTCAGTGCCCAGTCGCTCGAATGTTTCTGCGCAAGGATTGTTGTAGCAGGATGTATCTGTACTTTTGCTGAAGAGGAGGAAGGGGGAATGATAGCGAAAGGCCGGTTTTACGGGGGGGAAAGCCCGTTCAAGCAGGCTGGAAAGTATCGAGCGGCATCGGGATAGTCTTGCTCTGTGCAGTGCCAACAACGGCACTGCACAGCGGGGAAGGGCAGGCATGCATCAAACCCCGGCATTCACCGTTGCCTGGCTCTGTGGCCACAGACCATTGGCCGGGACAGGTGTCTTTTTCAGCGTCGCGCCGTCAGTCATCGCTGCAAGAATCTTGATCGCGCTGTCGCCACGTTCGATGGCGATGCCGAATTGCACGCTTTCTATCAGCTTGCGCAGGCGTTGTGGGTCATTGCGTTGGGCAGCGCTGATCAAGCGCTTGGCAACGACGCCGCATTCGTTGGACAAGGTCAGCATGATGCTGCCGTCCAGCCCTTGAATGCTCAGATTCACCCGATAGTCAGGGTGAAACGTGTCCGTGATCATCTGAAAAGGATTGTCCATATCATTCACCTGCTCAATGGTCTGCATAAGTTGACCGGGTATTAGTCCTTTTGGTTCTCGACGACTGATCAGCGGTTGCGTTACTCCTGCGCTTGCTGCTGACGGTGTTGCTGTCGTCTTTCGCGCTGATGACAGGGTTTCGTTTAGAGAAGCTTTGACGCATTCACGACGTTCAGTTCGCGCCAGAAAGTGGCCGTCCTGATGGCCTGCCTCGTGGCGCGTACTACAGGGCTTTGCATGGTTCGGGCCATATTGCAGGGGCGATGCGCTAGAAGCCGCCGAGCGGGCGCACTCCGCAGCCGCTTCCTGGTTGGCTTTGCCACAGGACGAGCCGTTCAGTTCGGTTGAGAAAAGTGCTCTCCAAGCCGGGCGAAAAACAGCTCCCGGACATGGCCTGCCCGTCTCGCGAATGCGTTTTGCTTATGACTTTTTCGAGTGATTGTCTGACACTCCGACAACCGAATCTTGACGTCAGAGATTCGTAAAGACGGGGTCGAAACCGTACTCGCCCACTGTCCAGGTTCTGACGTTGAGCGTCGTGCTGCGGAGCTGCGGGATGAGTGTTGAACGCTTGTCGGTATGACTGGCTGACTTGCCTGCTCATGGAAGCGAGCAGCATGTTTTTTTGCTCGCCGATGGTGCTCAGGTACAGCGCTCGGGCTGCACGGCGCTGAATGTTAAATTCGATGGACGGCACCCGGCGATCGAAATGGCTGCGAGGCTAGCGACGGGTCAAGGCGGCCAAAGCTGTGCAGCGAGCGTTTGTGGTGCGTACTGATTGGGGCGTGAACCCATGGCGAACAAAAAGGGCGAACCGTTGCCGGTTCGCCCTTTTCTTGCAAAACGTGTCAGTGAAGCATCAGGTCAGACGAGCGGCTTCTTTCTCCTGCTCTTTTTCCAGAAATTCTTCTTCGAGCAGCGCGTCCGGACTGACCGGATCTTCATCCTGTTCGGCGATGGTCGGTGCGGCGCCTCGTTTGCCGCGCAGTTTGCCAAACAGATGCTCGAGGGCGTGATCGAGTTTTACAGCAGCGCCATCCACAGCCTGATCTACCGTATCGGCCTTGTGGGAAACAGAAATGGGTTGGTGTCCTTTGGGGCGAGCTTCCATCTGGCACTTGATGTCGTGCGGGCCAGGCTTGTCGCCGTTTTCGTCGCGGATGTGGACTTCCACGCGGGTCAGGTTTTCATCGTAGTGTTCGAGCGTGCTTTCAACGGTGGTACGAACCCACTCCTCCAGTCGGATACTGCTTTCGATGTGATTATCGCTATTGACCTGGATTTGCATAGTTAATCCTTATTAGGGCTTGCTCGTGCGAGGCTGGACTGCACGATTCCTTGCGGAATCGATTTCGTTTGCGCTCATTCACAGTGTTGGCGGCAATGGCCTGACAATTCAACCCCAATGTGTAAGAAATATTTCGCAGCAAAAAATGGCTGCCCTGGCGCGAGGTTACGAATCGGGAACGGACGCAGAGCGTCCAGAACGGCATTCCCACGCGGAGCGTGAGGAACGAGAGGTGTCCGGGAGAACACTGCTCTCGCGCTCTGGCGTCCGAAACTAGAACGCGACCGACGTCTGTACGTACACCGTGCGCGGTTCGCCGACGTATTTGCCGCGGTTGTTGTCGTCGAACGAGCGGGTGTAGTACTGGCGGTTGAAGATGTTCTTCATCCCGACCGCTACGTTGAGGTCAGACAGTTGCGGGCCGAAATCGTAGTTGGCTCGGGTGCTGAACAGCATGTACCCAGGGATCTTGCCGGTGCTGCCATCGGCGCTTTCAGTCGAGGTATTGGCGTTGTCGGCAAACTGGTCGCTCTGGAAGGAGCTGTCGAAATTGAGCTTCCACGGCCCTTCGGTGTAGCTGACGCCCATCGTTCCCTTGTGCTTTGACGAGAACGGCACGCGATTGCCCTTGTTCGGGCCGTCTTCGCGGATCGTGGCGTCGACGAAGGCGTAGGTCGCGTAGATATCGTAGCCGGCCAGCATCGGGCTCAGGCCTTCCAGTGCATAGTTGACGCTGGTCTCGATGCCCTGATGGCGCGTCTCGCCGCGTGCGATCACCGTGTCGTTGGTCTGGTTGCTGTCGTACTGGTTGTCGAAATTGATCAGGAATGCGCCGATCTCGGCCCGCAGGTTGCCATTGTCGTAGCGTGTGCCCAGTTCCCAGGTGCGGGCTTTTTCCGGTTTGACTTCATCCCCGGTGACGCGGTTAGGCATCTGGCTGTACTGCACGCTGCCGAACGAGCCTTCGGTGTTGGCGTACAGGTTCCAGGTGTCGGTCAGGTGATAAAGCACGTTCAACGCCGGCAACGCAGTGCTGTAGTCGCCCTGGTAGCGTGCGTTGGTGAGGTTGTTGTTCTGCGCGGTGTCGATCATCTCGTAGCGAACGCCCGGCGTGATGGTCCACTTGCCGATATCGATGCGGTCGTCGATGTAGAACGCATGCGCTTCGGTCGCGCCGCGTGTGTCGCGGTCGTTGCGGCTGGCGGTGGTCGGCAGGTTGCCGGTGACCGGTTCGCGGTAGCGCAGTTCGTGACCGGCTTCGTTGACGTAGCGGTAGCCAACGCCGACTTCATGCCAGGTTTCGCCCAGCGCAAAGCCTTGCGAAAAGCGCGTTTCCAGACCGCGTACCCAGTATTCGCGGGGCGACAGGGAAACGAAGCTGCCCTGATCCAGATAGCCGCTGCGCAGGGTCTTGGTGAAGAACGTGTTGGCGGTGAAGACGCGCGCGTCCTGTTCGTAGCGATAGCCGAAGTTGAACATCGTGCGACGGCCCCAGAACTTGTCCTTCAGGCGCGTCGACTGGTAAGGGTCGGCGTCGTAGTCCTTGACGCTCAGGCCGCCGGGCATCTGCGCTTCGCCATCGTAGTACTGTGCCATGGCGTTGAGGCTGTTGGCTTCGTCGATCTGGTATTTACCCTTGAGGATCAGGTCGTCGATTTCGGTATCGCTGTGTTCACGCCAGTCACCGCCGCGCACGCCGGAATACAGAATCGCACCGCCCAGGCCGTTGTCTGCGGTGCCGCCGGCCAGCAGGTTGCCGGTGGTCTTGAAGCCGTCGTGGCTGGACGACGGGCTGGTCTCGGTTTGTATGCCGCCCTTGAGAGTAGGTGCATCAGGGATCGCGCGGGTCACGAAGTTGACGATGCCGCCCACGTTCTGCGGACCGTAACGGACTGCGCCACCGCCACGCACCACATCGACTGCGTCCATGTTGCCCATGCTGATCGGTGCAAACGACAGTTGCGGCTGGCCATAGGGCGCGAATGGCACCGGGATACCGTCCATCAGCACGGTAGAGCGCGACGCCAGGCGTGGATTGAGGCCGCGAATGCCGAAATTCAGCGCCATGTCGTGGCTGCCGGTGCCGTTGTTGTCCGGCGCATTGACGCCCGGAATGCGATTGAGCACTTCACGCGCCGATGTCGCTCCGACCCGCTCGAACTCCTCACGACGAATCACGTCACGTGCGCCGGGATGTTCGAAAACGTTGGTTTGCTGCGCCGCGCCCAGCCAGTCGCCTACCACCGTGGAGACACCCAGCTCGATCGGCGCGCCAATAGCATTGACCGGTTGCAGGGTGAAGCCGTTATTGCCATCGGCCATGGCCTGCAGGCCGGTGCCTTCGAGCAAGGCGTTGAGGCCCTGCTCAGGTGTGTACTGACCTTCCAGGCCACGGCTTTTCAGGCCGCTGGTGATCTGCGAACCATACGAAATCAGCACGCCAGACTCACGACCGAACTGGCTCAGCGCCGCTTCAAGCTCGCTCGGCGCAATGTGATACACCTTGGGTGCGACCTCTGCAGCCTGCACCATCGACAGACTGCCGACCGAGAGGCTGGCACCGAAAATGACATGGCGCAATGTGCGCACCAGCGGTGAAAGTTGAGTAGGGCGGGCTGACATGCAGGAGTCCTTTGACCGGAAGGTTGAGAGAGGCTTTCCCTGTCTGTCACGCGAGGATCGAAAAACGGCTCACGCTTTTTGAAACATTTTAGCCGGCCAGCGCAAATCCAGCTGTCATCCAAAAACCGCTGTGTGACGCAGAGCGTCACGAACGGCATTCCCACGCGGAGCATGGGGACGATAGTCAGCGGAGTTTCAGTCCCGTATTTCGGGCTCTTCAGGATGTGTACGTCACCATGAGGACCCGGCGTGGAAACGAGCAATCACGATCAAACCCGCGCCTGCACGTTCACCCAATACCGCGTGAAGCGTTGCACGCGCACCGGGAGGGCGCGTTCGAGCATGTCGAGGATGCGCTCGCTGTCGGCCAGTGGGTAACTGCCGGAAATAAGCAGCCCTGCAACCTTCGCATCGCAATTGAGACGACCGCGGCGGTAGCGGCCCAACTCTGCGAGAAAATCCACCAGCCTCATGCGCGACGCCACCAGCATCCCGTCCGCCCAGGCGCCACTGCCTGCGTCCAGCGGACGAACCTTGTCCCAGGCATCACGACTGAACGTCACCTGTTGGCTGGCCAGCAGCATCAAACCGGGGCCGCTCTTGCCGGCAGGGACTATTTCAAGGGCTCCGGCAAACACGGCCAACTGCGTGCGCCCATTCAGTTGACGCAGGTTGAAACGACTGGCACCTGTCGACGCCCTGACCGAGCCTTCGGCACTCAACAGGTTCAGCGGGCGCGTGTCCGCCGAGGCCGTCATGAGGATTTCGCCCTGCAGCAGTTCGATCAGGCGCTGCTGAGCATCAAAACGCACATCCACCGCGCTGGCAGTATTCAACTGCACCTGACTGCCGTCGCTCAACGCCACTTTGCGCTGTTCACCCACGCCACTGTCGTAGTCGGCCAGCAAAGGTTGCAGGGCGATCTGCTCGCGCAGGCTCCAGCCCACTGCCGAGCCTGCGCCGAGCAGCAACAGCAGCTTCAACGCATGCCGACGGCTGGCGGACTTCGGCGCATTGAGTGCCGCGTGCGCCAGCGGCGAGGACAGTCCACTCAGGCGCTGATTGACCCGCTGCATGTGCGCCCACGCCCGTTGATGCTCGACGTTGCCATTGAGCCACATCTGCCAGGCGTGCTGACGGCGGGCATCCAGCGTGCCCTCCTGCATTTCCAGCAGCCAGCCAACGGCCTGCTGTGCCACGGCGGGCGAGATGTCGGATTTGTTCAGGGACTCGCTGTTGGTGTTCATAGGGCGAAATAGCAGCGCAGGGCGGCCTTGTGCAGATGGCGCTTGACCGTGGCGATGGAAATACCCAGTTCGGCAGCGATCCGGCCATGGCTCAAACCGTCGACCTGCGACAGCAGAAACGCCTGCTTGACCAGGGTCGGCAGGCCGTCCAGCAGTTGATCGAGTTCCACCAGGGTTTCGAGAATGATCGCCCGCTCTTCTTCCGAAGGCGCCACGCTCTCCGGCAGTGCGGCCAGTGTCTGATAGTAGGCGTGCTCCAGGTCCTGACGCCGGTAGTGATTGCACAGCACGCGCTTGGCAATGGTCGTCAGAAAGGCACGCGGTTCGATAATCTGCGGCGTATCGCGTGCGCCCAGGACCTTGATGAAGGTGTCCTGCGCAAGATCTGCCGCGCTGTGCGGGCAGCCGAGCCTGCGCCGCAACCAGGTCGTCAGCCAGACGTTGTGTGCCCTGTACAGGCCTTCGACAGTGTGATTGAGAGCGGAGTGGGCGACGGGCATCACGGGAAACAATCCACGGGGACTCATTGATGGCGTGGATTCTGGCAGACTCTTTTGCGTATGAGAATATTTATCATTAATATTGCGGTTCATTTGTCCCGTCCGGGATGAATGGCGCACACCGCCGGCTTTTGTTGCGACCCCTTCCTGGCCGCTTGTGACCGGCTTCCCTGGTTTCATGAATCAATGCAGAACCTTTGATGGATGTCACCACCGCAAGCCGCCCGTTGCCGGAAAAGCGCACGGCAAAAGCCAGAACCAGGGGCGTGACGGCTGCCTATCGCCTTGCCATTGTCTCGCGGACACTGGCTGCGGTATTTGCCGGTTACCTGCTGGCGTCGTTGTTCAGTACCTGCATCGCACAATGGCTGCCGATTACCCGCGCCGAAGCGGTGGTGACGGGGATGATGTTCTCGTTTCTCGCCTATCTGGGCGCGGTGCTCTGGTGTTTTGCCTGCCGCACGGCGCTGCAGGCGTGGGTCGGGGTGCTGACGCCCTGTGCACTGTTGGGCGCGGCCTACGCCTGTGGTCGGTGGTTGCTGTGAAGGAGGGCTTTCGCCAGTCGATGGCCTGGTTGCACACCTGGGTCGGTTTACTGTTTGGCTGGTTGCTGTTCGCGATTTTTCTGACCGGCACGCTTTCCTATTTCAAGGACGAGATTACCCACTGGATGCAGCCGGAGATTCCGGTGCGCGCCCTTGATGCAGACGCCAGCGTGCAACAGGCTCAGCTTTATCTGCAAAGCCATGCCGCCGGGGCTACGCGCTGGTTCATCAGTCTGCCCGATCAGCGCACGCCCGGCCTGATGGTCGGCTGGCTGCCCGAAGGCAAACAGGGCCAGCGCAACAACTTCGTACGCAAGCTGCTCGATCCGCAGACCGGCAGTGAGGTGCAGGCGCGTGACACACGCGGTGGCGATTTCTTCTACCGGTTTCACTATCAACTGCAGATGCCATATCCCTGGGGCCGCTGGTTGGCAACCAGCGCCGCGATGGTGATGCTGGTCGCGCTGATCACCGGCATCATCATTCACAAGAAGGTTTTCAAGGAGTTCTTCACCTTTCGTCCGCGCAAGGGCCAGCGTTCCTGGCTGGACGGGCATAACGCGCTGGGCGTGCTGGTGCTGCCGTTTCACCTGATGATCACTTACAGCAGTCTGGTGATCTTCATGTCGATGGTGATGCCCGCGAGCATTCTCAGCCAGTACGACACCGTCCAGGCCTTCTACAGCGAAGCCTATCCGTTTCCGGAAACGGTCAAGCGCGAAGGCACCGCTGCGCCGCTGGTGGCGCTTGCGCCATTGGTCAACGCAGCGAATGCGAAATGGGACAGCGGTCAGGTGGGTCGGGTTATCGTTAATAATCCGGGCGACAGCACCGCTTCGATTCTGCTGACGCGTGACGACAAGGGCAGCATTGTGCCGGACCGGGGCGGGGCGCTGACGTTCAGCGGTGCCAGCGGCGAACTGTTGAACGAAGTGCCCGAGCGCCCGCTGGCGCTGCTGATTTCAAGCGGGATGTATGGCCTGCACGTGGGCCATTTCGCCGAACCGTTGCTGCGCTGGCTGTACTTCATTTTTGGTGTCGCCGGGACTGCAATGATCGGCACCGGGTTGGTGATGTGGCTGGGCAAGCGTCATCTCAAACACGCCAAGACCGGCGTGCTGCCGCTGGAACTGCGTGTGGTCGAAGTGCTGAACATTGCCAGCATGTCCGGGTTGATGATTGCCGTGGCCAGCTTTTTCTGGGCCAATCGTTTGCTGCCTGGCGGATTCGTCGGGCGTGCTGATTGGGAGGTCAGCGTGTTCTTCACGGTTTGGGCCGTGTCAGTCATGCATGCTGCGCTGCGCAAGGGGCGTAGCGCATGGCGAGAACAACTGTGGCTCGGCGCGCTGCTGTTCGCCGGTCTGCCGTTGCTCGATCTGCTGACCTGCGGTCGCTATCTGCTGGATTCGTTGATGTCAGGAAACCGGGTGTTGGTGGCTTTTGACCTGACGGTGCTGGTCACCGGGCTGTTCCTGGGCTGGGCGGCGCTGAAGTTCAAGGCTGCGCCTGCCGGTAAAACCTCCCGCGTCTCGTTGCCGGTCGTACCTCAGGAGGCCCCCTGATGCTGCTGGCGGCCTTGCTCTGTTATGTGGGGTTCACGTGCCTGTGTCTGTCCATGGCCCGACATTACGGTGAACTGCTCAAGGGGCCGTTGACCGAACAGCGGCGACGGCTGCTCAAACTGGCTGGCTGGGGGGCGCTGTTACTGTCGTCGTGGGCTGCGGTTCATGACTGTGGCTGGATGATGGGGACGGTGTACTGGTTCGCTGCGCTGATGGGCAGCGCGGTGTTGCTGGTTGCGTTGCTGTCGTTCCGTCCGCGTTGGGTGCTGGCACTGGCGGGGTGTGGGGCGCTGTTGAGCCCGTTGGCCGCGGTAGGTCAGTTATTGGCCTAACGCCGTTCTGTATTCACCCGGTGTCGCCCCTGTGGCCTGACGAAAGCGGTTGCTGAAATGGCTGGCGCTGGCGAACCCGCAGGCCAGCGCGATCTCGCCCAGCGGCTTGCCGGTGCCGCGCAGTAACTGGCGCGCCCGCTCGATACGCCGCGCCAGCAGGTACTGGTGCGGCGGCAAGCCGAAGCTTTCGCGAAACATGCGTGCGAAGTGGTATTCCGACAGCGCGCACAGGCCGGCCAGTTGGCCAAGGCTCAGCGGGTCGGCGAGATGCATTTCGATGAAGTCCACCAGGTGCCGGCGCAGGTGCGGCGCCAGGCCGCCTTTCAAGCGCAGCCCTTCGCGCAGCCCAGCCTGGCTGAGCAGCGCATGGCTGACCATCTCGTGCGCCAGGCTGCTGGTCAGCAGGCGCTCGCCGGGTTCTGCCCAGTTCAGGCGAATCAGCTGCCGGAAGCGTGCCGCCTGTGCGGGGTCTTCCAGAAAGGTGTTTTCCCGCAGTTGCATCTCGCGCGGCTCACGGTCCAACAGGGTCACGCAGCCCAGCGCAAACTGTTCCGGGCTGAAATACAGATGCGCCAGACGGATCTCGCCATTCACTACCCAAGCGGACTCATGGCCGGCAGGCAAGATGCACAGTTTGCCCGGCGCGCCTTTCTGGTCGGGTCTGCCGCGGCGAAAGGTCCCGGTACCGTCCTCGATATAGCACGACAGCGTATGGTGGGTCGGTGCGTGATATTCCTGCGAGTCATGCCGATTGTTCCACAACGCCGCCACCAACCCGTCGCCCAGCGGCGCGCTTTGCTCCAGATGGGCATTGGGCGAACTGTTCAGGGCCTGAAAGACCTGGATGGATTCAATGGTGGGCATGACGATTCCTCTAGGATTTGTATCCTACTCGCTGGCGACGCCGCTGCCAGTAGCGCTTGAAGCAAATGCGCAAGATTGTGCAAGCGCTGGCAGACCGGCACGCAGCAGACTGATGGCTCATCAAGGAGCCTGCACCATGAACCTCTCGCTTTATCTGCTGACCGTGCTGATCTGGGGCACCACCTGGATCGCTCTGAAACTTCAACTCGGCGATGTCGCGATTCCGGTATCGATCGTCTATCGCTTTGCCCTGGCAGCGTTGGTGCTGTTTGCATTCCTGTTGCTGAGCAAGCGTCTGCAGCCGGTCAATCGTCGTGGCCAGTTGATTTGCCTGGCGCAGGGCGTGTGCCTGTTCTGCGTCAACTTCATGTGCTTCTACACGGCCAGCCAGTGGATACCCAGTGGCCTGATCGCGGTGGTGTTCTCGACCTCGACACTGTGGAATGCGCTGAACGCACGGGTGTTCTTTCGCCAGAAAATCGCCAGCAATGTACTGGCCGGTGGCGCCATGGGCCTGATCGGTCTGGCCTGTCTGTTCTGGCCTGAAATGTCCGGGCATGGCGCGAGCCGGCAGACCCTGATCGGCCTGGGACTGGCCTTGCTCGGCACGCTGTGCTTCTCGGCGGGCAACATGCTGTCGAGCCTGCAGCAGAAAGCCGGTCTGCGTCCGCTGACCACCAATGCGTGGGGGATGTTCTACGGGGCAACGATACTGGGCATGTATTGCCTGCTGAGCGGCACGTCGTTCACCTTCGAATGGAACACGCGCTACGTAGGCTCACTGCTGTTTCTGGTGATCCCCGGCTCGGTGATTGCGTTCACTGCCTACCTGACCCTGGTCGGGCGCATGGGGCCGGAGCGTGCGGCTTACTGCACGGTGCTGTTCCCGGTCGTGGCGCTGAATATCTCCGCCTGGGTGGAAGGCTATCAGTGGACCTTGGCTGCCTTGCTGGGGCTGGTGCTGGTGATGGTCGGCAACGTGCTGGTGTTCAGGAAGATCAGACCGGTTGCCGTCGTGGTCGGCGGCAAACTGGCCTGAGCTGGTGGCTATCGTGCCTTTCCGGCAGATCGGCAGAGGCGCGGGCTTCAGCCTTTCCACACCTGCGGGTTGACCAGATCCTGTGGTCGTTCACCGAGCAGCGCGCTGCGCAGGTTGCCGTAGGCGCGGTCGGCCATGGCCTGGCGGGTTTCGGTGGTGGCTGAGCCGATGTGCGGCAGGGTCACCGCGTTCTTCAATTGGAACAGCGGCGATTCGCTCAGCGGCTCTTTTTCGTAGACGTCCAGACCGGCACCGCGAAGGGTGCCGTTCTGCAGCGCTTCGATCAGCGCGGGTTCATCGACGATCGGGCCGCGGGCGATGTTGACCAGGATGGCGCCGGGCTTCATCAGGCTCAGCTCGCGGCGGCCGATCAAGTGTTTGGTCTTTTCACTCAGCGGCACGACCAGGCAGACGAAATCCGCTTCGGCCAGCAATTGATCCAGGCTGCGAAATTGTGCGCCCAGCTCCTGTTCGAGCTCGGTCTTGCGGCTGTTGCCGCTGTACAGAATCGGCATGTTGAAACCCAGACGACCACGGCGGGCAATGGCTGCGCCGATGTTACCCATGCCGACGATCCCCAGCGTCTTGCCATGCACATCGGTGCCGAAGTGCGGCGGTTCGATGCTCCGCGTCCACTGTCCGGCCTTGGTGTAGGCATCCAGTTCGGCGACCCGGCGAGCGCTGCTCATGATCAGCGAGAAGCCCAGGTCGGCGGTGCTTTCGGTCAGTACATCCGGCGTGTTGGTCAGCAGAATGCCGCGCTCGCTCAGGTAGTCTACGTCGTAGTTGTCGTAGCCCACCGAAATGCTGGACACCACCTCCAGCTTCGTGGCGTTCTGCAGTTGTTCGCGACCCAGCTTGCGGCCTGCGCCAATCAGCCCGTGGGATTCAGGCAAGGCTTCTGCAAACTGCGCGTTGATATCACCCTGTTTGGGGTTGGGCACGATCACGTTGAAGTCTTGCGCCAGGCGCTCGGCCATTTCAGGAGAAACACGGCTGAAGGCGAGTACGGTTTTTTTCATTGGGCAGTCACTCTCGAGCGGTTGAATGAGTAGCACGCTAACATTCCTCCCCGCTCTTTGGCAGCCGCTTTTTGCAGTTGTACGATGTCAGTACGATGACTTGAGAGCCTGCACATGCAGATCGGCTTCATCGGCAGCGAGAATTTCCGGCAGGGAACCGCGCAGGTATTCAACCCAGGTTCTGATCTTCGCATCCAGATACTGGCGTGAAGGGTAGATGGCGTACAGGTTCAGCTCTTGCGAGCGGTAATCGGACAATACGCGCACCAGTGTGCCGTTGCGCAGCCCCTCGATCGCCGAGTAGATCGGCAGAATGCCAATCCCCATGCCGCTGGAAATCGCAGTTTTCATCGCATCCGCAGAGTTGACCAGCAGCGGCGAGCTGTTGATGGTGACCATTTCCTGGCCTTCCGGGCCGTCGAACAGCCACTTGTCCAGCGGGAACACCGGGCTCACCAGACGCAGACACGCATGATTCAGCAGGTCGGCAGGCTTGTGGGCCATGCCGAACGTTTTCACGTACTCGGGGGACGCGCACACGATGCTGTAGGTAATGCCCAGGCGCTGAGACACAAAGCCCGAGTCAGCCAGTTCACTGGCCAGCACGATCGACACGTCATAGCCTTCTTCCAGCAAGTCCGGCACGCGGTGAGTCATGGTCAGATCGAACGCGACGTCCGGGTGGCTGCGCCGGTAACGGGCGATGGCGTCGATCACATAATGCTGGCCGACGCCGGGCATCGAATGCACTTTGAGCTGCCCGGCCGGGCGGGCATGAGCATCGCTGGCTTCGGCCTCGGCTTCTTCTACCGAGGCGAGAATCTGTTCGCAGCGCAACAGATAACGCTTGCCTGCTTCGGTGAGGGCAATGCGTCGGGTGGTGCGATTGAGCAGGCGCGTCTGTAAATGTGCTTCAAGGTTGGAGACCGCGCGCGAGACGTTAGCGGTGGTGGTGTCCAGCACGGCGGCGGCGGCAGTGAAGCTGCCCGCTTGCGCCACGCAGCTGAAGGCACGCATGTTTTGCAGGGTGTCCATGGGTACTTCTCTGAGTAGATGGCAAATTGTGACATGAAGTAACGGATGCATGTATCCAGACCAAAGGATTATCGCCGTTTCAGTAACAAAGATTCACAAATCTCCCCGCTTATCGCCGCGTCGAGCGCCGCCTAGAATCGCCGCCATTCAAGGTGTGTCACCTTCGTTCGGGAACTTGCAGCTGTGCCGCGTCGCATCATCAGAGGGCTCTGGCCCGTCGGTATCCTGGCTTTTACGCTGGTCCTCAACGGCTGTATCGGAACACATGGAATCAAACCGCAGGGCACTGTCCTGCACGCCGACAGCCTGGCCACGGATCAGGCGATTCAGAGCGCTGCCCTCGACGCCCATTGGCCCGCAGCGCAATGGTGGCGTGCCTACGGCGATGCGCAACTGGACCACTGGGTCGAGATGGCGACGCTGGGCAGCCCGAGTCTGGCACTTGCCGCGGCTCGTGTGCGCCAGGCGAGAGCGATGGCGCAGGTCGCCGAGTCCGCCGAGGCTGTGCAACTGCAAGGCAACGCCAGCCTGATGCGTCACGACTGGCCCGAGGATCAGTTTTATGGCCCCGGCGCGCTGGCCGATACTCGCACCTGGGACAACAATGCGTCACTGGGCCTGAGCTACGCGCTGGATCTGTGGGGACGTGAACGCAACGCCAGCGAGCAGGCCGTTGATCTGGCGCACGTGAGTGCTGCCGAGCAGCGTCAGGCGCAGCTCGAATTGCAGGAAAACGTGGTGCGCGCCTACATCCAGCTGTCCCTCGACTACGCCCGACTGGATATCGCAGAGGCGGCACTGGCCCAGCAGCAACAGATACTCGACCTGGCGCAGCGTCGCCTCAAGGGCGGGATCGGTACGCACTTCGATGTCAGTCAGGCCGAAACCCCGCTGCCTGAGGCGCATCGGCAGATCGACGCGCTGCAAGAGGCCATCGCGTTGGGTCGAAACCAGCTGGCCGCGCTGGCAGGCAAGGGGCCGGGGCAGGGTGCGGCCTTGCAGCGGCCTGCGCTGTCCTTGCACACCTCACTCACATTGCCCTCGACATTGCCTGCCGAACTGCTGGGCCAGCGGCCTGACGTGGTGGCCGCTCGCTGGCAGGTGGCGGCGCAGGCGCGCGGTATCGACGTCGCGCATGCGGGCTTTTATCCCAATGTCGATCTGGTCGGCAGCCTGAGCTACATGGCCACGGGCGGCGGCATGCTGGAGTTTCTGACCGGCAGCAAACTGGGTTACAAGGTCGGGCCGGCCATCAGCCTGCCGATCTTCGACGCTGGACGCTTGCGGGCGGAACTGGGGCAGGCGTCGGCTGCTTACGATCAGGCCGTTGCGCATTACAACCAGACGCTGGTGATGGCGCTGAAAAGTGTCTCCGACCAGTTGATTCGGCGTGCCTCGATGGACAAGCAGCAGGCACTCGCTGCCGAGTCGGTGGCGTCTGCGCAAAAGACCTACGACATCGCGTTGATCGCCTGGCAGCGCGGCCTGACCGATTACCTGAACGTGCTCAATGCGCGCACGCAGCTGTTTCGCCAGCAGCAGATTCAGCAGCAGGTCGAGGCCGCGCGGCTGGAAGCCTACGCCGGGCTGGTGGTGGCGCTGGGCGGTGACGGTGGCGAGAGTGGCAATCCCAATGGTCATTCCGCTGACACTGCTGCCAAGTCCGGGGGCGGGCAATGATCGCCTCGCTACAGCGCATCACCGACCTGCCGTGGCGTCGCGAATTACACAGCTGGGCGCGCAGTGACGGGGTGACCTGGGTTTACATCTTCAAGGTGCTGCTCGCCGCATTCCTCACCTACTGGCTGGCACTGCGCCTGGAACTGCCGCAGCCGCACACGGCGATGATCACGGTGTTCATCGTCATGCAGCCACAGAGCGGACAGGTGTTCGCCAAGAGTTTTTATCGCCTGCTGGGGACGCTGGCCGGGTCGGCGATGATGGTGCTGTTGATGGCCCTGTTTGCGCAGAACCCGCTGCCGTTTCTCGGCAGCCTCGCGCTCTGGGTCGGTCTGTGTTCGGCCGGTGCGGCGCGCTATCGCAACTTTCGCGCGTACGGTTTTGTGCTGGCCGGGTACACCGCCGCCATGGTGGGGCTGCCTGCCCTGGCGCATCCTGAAGGTTCGTTCATGTCGGCGGTGTGGCGGGTACTGGAAATCACTCTGGGTATCCTGTGTTCCACGGCCATCAGCGCAGCGGTGCTGCCGCAGAGCTCCAGCGCAGCGATGCGCAACGCGCTTTATCTGCGCTTCGGCGGGTTCGCGCGCTTCGTGGTCAACGGCCTGCGCGGCGATATTTCACGCACTGAATTTGAAACCGGCAATGTACGTTTTGTGGCCGAGGCCATCGGCCTTGAAGGGCTGCGCAGCGTCACGGTATTCGAAGACCCGCACATGCGTCGCCGCAACGGTCGACTCAACCGTTTGAACAGCGAATTCATGGCGGTCACCACGCGCTTCAATGCCCTGCACCAATTGCTCGAGCGTTTGCGTCTCGAACAGGCCGATCAGGTGTTGAAGCATATCGATCCCGGCCTTGAAAACCTTGCAGAGCTGCTCGACGGATTCGCCGACCGCGCCTTGACCAACGATGACGCGGCGCTGCTGGTCACGCGTCTGGAGTCGTGCAGGGCGCACTTCCCCGAACGGGTCAGAAGCCTGCGCGCCGAGTTGGAGCACACCCTGCCCAACGACGCCGAACGACTGGACTTTCACACCTCGTTCGAGCTGCTGTACCGCCTGCTCAGCGAGTTGCTCGACTACGCACGAACCCACGCATCACTGGCCGACCACAGCCATGAGCGTGAACAGTGGAAGGGCTCGTTCGTACCGCGTACCCACTGGATGACCGCGCTGGCAGCCGGCGCCCGGGCGACCTGCGTGGTCGGTCTGATGAGTGTGTATTGGGTGCTGACGGCGTGGCCCAGCGGCGCGAGCATGGTCCTGGCCTCGGCGGCCACCGTTGCTCTGTCGTCGACCACCCACAACCCCAGACGCATGTCGCTGCAAATGGCTGGCGGTACATTGCTCGGCGCGCTGTCGGGATTTATCGAGACCTTTTTTCTGTTCCCGCACATCGACGGTTTTCCGTTGCTGTGCCTGCTACTGGCCCCGGTGTTTGTGCTCGGTGCATACCTGGGCTCACGTCCACAGTGGACGGGATACGGACTGGGGCTGCTGATTTTTTTCAGCCTGGGCTCGGTGCCGGACAACCTGACGGTCTACGACCCCTACACCTTCATCAACGATTACCTCGCGATGGTCGTCGGTATGCTGATCTGTGCCGCTGCCGGAGCAATCATCCTGCCGCCCAACAGCCGCTGGATGTGGCAACGCCTGGAACAGGCCTTGCGCAATCAAGTGGTGTTTGCGATCAGCGCGCCGCTCAAGCGTCTGGGCTCAAGCTTCGAAAGCCAGACCCGCGACCTGATGCATCAGGCGTACGGCCTGGCGATTGGCAAACCGCTGGTTCAGCGCGAGTTGTTGCGCTGGATGTTCGTGGTGCTGGAAATCGGCCACGCCATTATCGAGCTGCGCCATGAACAGGCGCTGCTGCCGATTCACCCTGCCTACGCCGAGTACCAGCCCTGGCGCATCGCGCTGCGAGTCATGGGGCGCGCTTTGGTGCGGCTGTTCATCCAGCCTGATTCGGTCAATCTGCAGCGCTGTCTCTCGGCAGTCGATCAGGCCATCAAGCGGGTGCAGGAGGCCGATGAACCCTTCGCCTCGCATTTCGATACGTCGGTGCTGCGCCGGGTAAAAAGCTACCTGCACTTTATCCGCACGTCACTGCTGGACCCGCAATCGCCGCTTGCCGCTTATGGTGTTGCGCGAGCCGCTTCAGGACTCGCCCATGCCGCGTGAAATAGCCTTCCACGGTCTGTATATGCCGACCCTCACGCTGATCTTTCTGCTGGCCGTGGTTCTGGCATGGGCGCTGGATCGTCTGCTGGCTGGTTTTGACCTGTATCGGCATTTCTGGCACCCGGCCTTGCTGCGTCTGAGCCTGTTTATCTGCATCTTCGGCGCGTTGGCGCTGCCCCTTTATCGTTGACGCCTGAGTCGGGAAAAATCTCTGGATGAAAAAGTTCTTCAGTCTGTTTGCCACGTTGCTGGTGCTGGCAGTCGCGCTCTGGATCGGTCGTACGCTGTGGATCGACTATATGGATAGCCCATGGACCCGCGATGGCCGGGTGCGCGCCGATATCATCAACGTGGCCGCCGATGTGTCCGGCACTGTGGTCGAGGTGCCGGTGCGTGACAACCAGTGGGTAAAGCGTGGCGATTTGCTGATGCAGATTGACCCGGAGCATTACCGGATCGCCGTAAAGCAGGCGCAGGCGTTACTGGCTTCACGCAAGGCAACCTGGGAGATGCGCAAACTGAATGCCAGGCGGCGTGCCGACATGGATGAACTGGTCATCTCGGCGGAAAATCGTGACGACGCGAGTAACGTAGCCACCTCGGCCCTGGCCGATTACCAGTTGGCCCAGGCGCAACTGGAGGCGGCCGAGCTTAACCTGTCACGCACGCGGGTACTGGCGGCGGTGGACGGTTACGTCACCAACCTCAATGTCCATCGCGGTGACTATGCGCGTATCGGTGAAGCGAAGATGGCCGTGGTCGACATGAACTCGTTCTGGGTCTACGGCTTCTTCGAGGAAACCAAATTGCCGCACCTGAACGTGGGCGATCCTGCCGATATGCAGTTAATGAGCGGCGAGGTGCTCAAGGGTCATGTCGAAAGCATTGCACGCGGCATCTACGACCGTGACAACCCGCAAAGCCGCGAACTGATCGCCGACGTCAACCCGACTTTCAACTGGGTGCGTCTGGCCCAGCGCGTGCCGGTGCGTATCCATCTGGACGCTATACCTGAAGGCGTACTTCTGGCAGCGGGAATGACCTGCACGGTGATTGTCAGGCCGGTAGACGGCTGATGCTTGAGGACGCGGAGCGTCCAGAACGGCATGCCGACGCGGAGCGTCGCACGATAGGCAGGTGATCGTTCCGCACGCTCCAGCGTGGGAATGCAGTTCGTGACGCTCTGCGTCACAAGTCGGTGTTCAATCCAAAGCGTTTTCTCAGGCCCATATCCAGTAGCCCTTTGGGCAGCACCCACGCCATCAGCGGCAGCAGGCGTGAGCCGTTGCCAAGACGCAGAAGGCGTGGCGGATGGGTGTGTTGCACGGCCTTGAGCAAGTCTTGAGCGAATGCTGTGGCGGGGGTAGGGTTGTCCAGTGAAGCTCTGGCGCGTGCACGAATGCCTTCGCGAATCGGCCACCACGGCGATTGCTCACTGATCAACTGCTCGGCTTCGTGGCTGGCATTCTGCGCAAAGCTCGACGCGATCGCGCCTGGCTGAACCTCCATCACCTGTACGCCGAATGGCGCCAACTCCAGACGCAGCGCATCACTGAGCGCATGCACCGCCGCCTTGGATGCGCAATAAGCGCCCGCGAACGGCGTGACCAGCACACCGGATACGCTGCCGATGTTCACCACCAGCCCCTTGTTGCGGCGCAGTGCCGGAAAAAGCGCCCGGGTTACCCCGACGACGGAAAACACATTGGTTTCGAACTGTCGCTGCAAGGCCTGCACACCGCCGTCGAGCAGGGGACCCATCGCGCCATAGCCAGCGTTGTTGATCAACACATCCAGGCCGCTGTGCTCCAGACCGGCGGCCAGTTGCTCCAGCGCCAAGCTGTCGTTGACGTCCAGTTGTACGGCGATGAAACCCGCTGCACTGAGTGCCGCGACATCGTCGGTCTTGCGCGCAGTGGCCCAGACTTCATAGCCAGTGGCCTTGAACGCGTCGGCCAGAGCACGGCCGATTCCGCTGGAACAGCCTGTAATCAAAGCGATGGGCATGAGGGAGATCCTTGTGGTCAGTCCGAGAAACTGCCTTGTAGATGTTCTGCGCGAAATTCCAGGGTTTGCGGGCGGTACCCGTTGCGCAGTGCCGGCACCGGCACGCAATCCTGCCACGTGCCTTTGGCCTGAAGTTCACCGGGGCCGCGATAGCGTGAGGATGCGTAGGTGTTGTCGATCAGATTCACTGAATCACCAGGTGCATAGGCCGCTATTCGCCAACGCAGTTCCTGCAGGGTGACCTGATTGGTGTTGGTGATGCTGACCTGCAACGGACGATCTGCCGGGCAGTTTTGCGGATCGTAACTCAGGCGGATATCCAGACGCTCAAGCTGGCGTGTTTCCCGGCTGTCCTGCCAGATGACGATGGCCGCCACCGCCCCAAGCCCGACCGCCGCAGCCAGCGAGACGGGCAATGCCTTCGCCGGGTAGCGGAGCAGAAGGATGAGCCAGGTCAGGATCAACAGGATGCCGATAAACATGCAGGTCTCCAGCAAAGGTAATGCTGGACATCCTACAGAACCAGGGAGGGGGACGTCGCGCAAATGAAAAGCCCCCGACAACTCTCTGCGTATAAATCTACGCAAAGAGTTGTCGAGGGCTGTGTTACCTGTAGCGTGCAGCTAAAACCCTATCAACGAGCGATAGTTTGCGTCTTCACACCCGCTTCCAGCGCGTTCGAGCGACCGTAGATGTCTTCGAAACGCTCGATGTCGTCTTCGCCCAAGTAGCTGCCCGATTGTACTTCGATGATTTCCAACGGGATCTTGCCTGGGTTGCGCAGGCGATGGACCGAGGCGATCGGGATGTAGGTGGACTGGTTTTCGGTGAGCAGGAACACGTTCTCGTCACAGGTCACCTGCGCAGTACCGGATACCACGATCCAGTGTTCGGCGCGGTGGTGGTGCATCTGCAGCGACAGGCAGGCACCCGGCTTGACGGAGATACGCTTGACCTGGAAACGACCGCCCATGTCCACCGAATCGTAGGAGCCCCACGGACGGTACACTTCGAGGTGGTTCTGGGTCTCGGTGCGGCCCTGTTCGTTCAGGGTGGCGACCATTTGCTTGACGCCCTGGACCTTGTCCTTGTGGGCAATCATCATCGCGTCCTTGGTTTCGACGACCACGATGTTGTCCAGACCGATCACCGACACCAGTTTGCCGTTGCCGTGGATCATGCAGTTGCGGCTGTCCTGGATGACGACGTCGCCCTTGGTGACGTTGCCGTTGGCGTCCTTGGCGTTGACTTCCCACAGCGACGACCAGCAGCCGACATCGCTCCAGCCGGCCGACAGCGGTACGACGCAGGCGCGCTGGGTTTTTTCCATGACCGCGTAGTCGATGGAATTGTCCGGGCAGCAGGCGAAGGTCGAGGAGTCGATTTCAAGGGCGTCGCCGTCCTGCACGCTGCGCTCAAGGGTCAGCAGGCAGGTGTCGTAGATGTCCGGGTCATGCTTTTTCAGTTCTTCCAGGAAGCGGCTGGCGCGGAACAGGAACATGCCGCTGTTCCAGTAGTAGCCACCGGCTTCGACGAATTCCTTGGCGCGTTTTTCGTCAGGTTTTTCGACGAACTGCGACACGCGGCTGACGCCTTCCGGCAGCAGGGCATCGGCGGTGGACTTGATGTAGCCATAGCCGGTTTCAGGCTTGTTGGCCGGTACGCCGAACAGCACCATTTCGCCACGCTCTGCGGCGACGGTCGCCAGTGCCAGTGCGCGTTGCAGGGCTTTCTGGTCTTCGATGACGTGGTCGGCCGGCAGCACCAGCATCAGGCCGTCGTTGCCTTCGTTGACCAGCTTCATGGCAGTCAGTGCAACGGCGGGTGCCGTGTTGCGGCCGAACGGTTCCAAGAGGATCGCCTGGGTTTCCAGGTTCAGCGCAGCGAGTTGCTCGTTGACGATGAAACGGTGGTCCTTGTTGCAGACCACGATAGGCTCCTGCATGCCCTCGAACACCAGACGCTCCAGGGTTTGCTGGAACAGGGTGTGCTCGCCGGTCAACGCCAGGAACTGTTTAGGGAATTGTTTACGCGAAAGCGGCCAGAGTCGTGAACCACTACCGCCTGACAAGATAACTGGAATCATTTTGTTTCTCCAAAAGCATTCAATTAGGGCCGTACGAGGTGTCTGTCGTTTCTGTCTTGTTCTTGTTCCGCGCGGGTCGGTTCAACGCTGATGCCCTGAACCGACCGGCATAATCCGTTTAGCGGGTAGCGACCGGTGGCTTGACCCACACTGGCGAGAGGCTGCTGCCACTGCCGGTGATGTAGAGCACAGCGGCTTCGCCACGCTCCAGTGCCACAGGTTTCAAATCGGTGACTTTCTTGTCGCCGTCGTACAGCGCCAGGCTGACTTTGACCGGGTTGATTTCACGCTCGCCGGTGCCTTTGGCCGCAACGGTGTTGACCACTTCGGTCTTGCCGTCAGCAGTTTTCAGGGTCAGGGACTTGTCGCTCAGGTTCTGCACACGAACCAGGGATTTCTGCTTGTTCTTGAACGGTGGCTCTTCGACCAGCTGTGGCTTGCCGCTGGCGTTGTTGACGATGGTGTAGTAGTGATCACCCGCCAGTTTCACCGGCAGGCTCTGGCTGCCCAGCTTGGCGGTGTAGTCGCCCTGCGGCATGAAGCTGAACGCAGTGCTGCCCAGTGGCGCCACTTCGTTGAGATTGGTGTTGCCAACGGTGGCGCTGATTTCAGCGTTGCTGGCGTTGTAGACACGCACGAAGGTCGAGCCTTTCGGTGCGGTCGGGCCGTACAGGGCGGAGTCACCGGCGAAAGCCTGCAGGGACATCAGGCCCAGACCTGCGGCCATTGCGCAGGTTTTGAAAATGCGTTTTGCGGCCGAACGGTTGGCAGTAGTGTTGAAAGTCATGAGTCAGTCCTCTCAGTTTTGCGCCCGGTTGGGCGACTCGGATTGTTTGGCGTTGAGCGCCACGTTTTCTTGGGTGTCACGCGATTTCTTCAGCTCGGCGATCCACTTCGGATCGAACTCGCCAAGATCGTTGTGTGCCGGCAGGTAGCGCTCCGGGAACTCCCAGATCACCACTTGCGGCGGGGTGTTCTTAAAGGCGTCGGTCTGCAGGTACTTGAGCATCGGCAGGATCGGGCCATGGCCGTCTTCGGCGTAGTTGACGACATCGCTGCGCAGCGCTTCTTTCAAGGCGCCGACGAAGTTCCAGTTAGGGTTGGCGCTGTAGCTGGTGCCCACCAGACCCACCGGGATGTCGCTGTCTGCGAACAGTGCGTCACCGCCTGCCGCTTCGTCTGCTACCGGATCGGTACTGCGTTTCTGCAACTCGTCCGGCTTGGGCAGCATGTTGCTGAACAACGGATCGAGCGGCAGGAATGTAGTCAGGTCACCTTTGTAGGCTTCGGTTCCTTTGGCTTGTGTGACGAACTGCTCAGGTTCACCTTCCAGTGGTGTTTTCTGGGCAATCGCGGCGCTCAGTTGCTGCGCGGCGACTTCGGCACCCATTGGCGTCCAGTGGGTGTCGGTGCGCAGGAAAACCTGGCCCTGTTGCTTGGCAGCTTGCAGCGGCGCCAGCAAGTCCGGGGCAAAGATCCCGGCCTTGGCGACCTGAGCGTGGAACTGCTGATACAGGTCGGTGTGCAGGCTGGCAGGCTTGTTGTCACCGATGTGTTCCGGGTACAGACGGGTCTTCGCCGGAACGATCGCCAGGACCAGTTTGGTGCCCTGTTTTTCCAGCGCGTCACGCACACCCTGAATGATCGCCAGGTTGTCGGCTTCGTTCTGCTCGCCGTTGGCAACCGCATCGAACTCTTCGTCGGTGTACAACCACTGGTCCTTGCCGAGCACGACGCCCGGACGACCTTCGTTGAACAGTTTGAAATCCAGCGCCGCCCAGAGGTTGGTGCCCAGGCGCTTGATCGGGAACTCATCGTCGTAATGAGTTTCCGCCGCCTTGGTCCATTTGCCGTTGAGCACAGTGGTCTCGGCCGACGTCGAGAAGGTGCTGAAGCTGCGCAGCGACCAGACGCCCAGGACCAGCAGAATGGCCAGGAAGATGGCGATGTAGAGGATTCGTAATGAACGCGTCATGTCAGGCTCCTCAGAACTGGAAGTAAAGGAACGGCGAGAAGCTTTGCGCCGAAAGTTTGAGAATCGAAGCCACGAACAGCAGCAGGATCAGTGCACGCATGGCGTAACGTGGCCAGTCGGCAACCCAGTACGCAGGCTGCACCTGAGCTTCGCTGCCCACGGTGTAGCCTGGCAGGTGCAGACTGCCGGGAGCATCGCCGGGAACGGCCTTGATGGTGCCCGGTTGGGCGGTCGCAGGACCGTCAGCCTTGGCGCTCTTGCCGGTGTCTTTTTCGCGGTTCTGGTAGAAGTCGCGCAGACCGAAGAACGCCAGCGTCAGATACGCCACCACCAGTGTTGCCACTTGCAGACCGGTCAGGCTGGCGCGGTTGAGTTCCGACAGCTGCCACTCGCCGAAGCTGAACATGGCGCTGTACATACGACCGGCGACATGCAGGTTTTCAGCGCGGAAGATGACCCAGCCTATGACCACCAGCAGGAAGGTCAGTGCCCAGCGGATCGGGTTGAAACTGTAGGGTTTGGTGTTGATACCGACCGCTTTTTCGATCGCCAGCCACATGCCGTGCCAGGCACCCCAGATGATGTAGGTGACGTTGGCACCGTGCCACAGACCGCCGAGCAGCATGGTCAGGAACAGGTTGCGGTAGGTCGCGAACTTGCCGCCGCGGTTGCCGCCCAGCGTGATGTACAGGTAGTCACGCAGCCAGGTGGACAGGCTGATGTGCCAGCGACGCCAGAACTCGGTGATCGATTGGCTGATGTAGGGCTGTTTGAAGTTTTCCATGAAGCGGAAACCCATCATCAGACCCAGACCGATAGCCATATCGCTGTAACCGGAGAAGTCGAAATACAGTTGCGCGGTGTAGGCCAGCGCACCCAGCCAGGCATCGCCGGTGGTCGGGTTTTGCAGGGCGAAGCAGTGGTCGGCGACCACCGCCAGGGTGTCGGCGATGAACACTTTCTTGATGAAGCCCTGCATGAAGCGCGTGGCACCTTCGGAGAACTTGTCCAGCGTGTGTGTACGGTTGTTGAACTGGTCGGCCAGATCGCGGAAACGCAGCACGGGGCCGGCGATCAGGTGCGGAAAGATCGCGACGAATGCAGCGAAGTCGATCAGATTGCGCGTGGCCGGAGTATCGCCGCGGTAAACGTCGATGATGTAGCTGATGGACTCGAAGACATAGAACGAGATACCGATCGGCAACAGCACGTGAGTCAGGATGAACGGTTCCAGACCCATCGAGGTCATGGCTGCGTTGATGCTGTCCACGCCGAAGTTGGCGTATTTGAAGTAGCCCAGAATACACAGGTCCACTATCACGCCAAGCAGCAACCATTTCTGTGCCGGCTTGGTCCGCACACCTGCTGCGCCTACCTTGAGACCGATCCAGTAGTTCCAGACGGTCACGCCGACGAACAGCGCCAGAAAGTCCACTCGCCACCAGGCGTAGAAGATATAGCTGGCAATCAGCAGCAGCAGATTGCGATAGCGTTGCCCGCTCAGGTAGTACAAGCCGAGGAAAATCGGCATGAACAGGAACAGGAACACGTTGGATGAGAAAACCATCCTTATCTCTCCGTTTGTCCAACATTCAAGGGCTAAAGCCCCCCCAAACCCCCCGTTGAAATTGGGGGGTAAAACACGTCGCGTTACGGCTTGTCGGTGAGGCAGCTCAGGCGAGGTCCGGTCTTACGGATTCAGCGCCTGGGCGTGCCTCTTCGCGAGCAAGCCCGCTCCCACAAAGAACTCTGTGAATCACGAACCGTCGTTATCGCCCTTGTCGCCTTTCTCGTGCGTCGGGTCGTAGACCTTGGTCAGGTCACCGCCCAGACGGAATGTCTTGAATGGCTGCTTTTCGTGTTTCTCTTCAAGCACATCCGGGCTGCAGGTGTAGAGCGAGCAGTACGGTTCGAGCCAAGCGAATTTCGGATCTTTCTTCAGGTCCGTCATGTCCTGTTTCTCGCCGTTGTGTTCAGCGAAAATCGAAGGATCCTTGACGCCGGCCAGCACCCGGTCGCCCAGACGCTTCAAGGCGCCATTGTTTTCCGGACGCAGGTCCACGCCATTGGCCTGGGCGAAGCTGGCAATCATCGCGAGCGGCGGCAGTGCATAGTTGTGATACGACAGTGCCCGCTGACGGCGCTTCATCTCGTTGGGCAGGAAACCGTCCTTGTCCACTTGATTGGCAGCGACCTTGTATTCCTTCACGGCCCAGTCGAACAGGTCCTGACGATTGGTGGCGACAGCGGTTGCCATCACCGACCAGGCAGCCCAGTACGAGTGGTTGTTGATTTTTTCCAGCGGCAGATTGCTCCAGTCGCTGACCACCTGATCGGCCAGCTTGCTGAACCAGGTCTCGATGATCTTCGCGTCTTGCTGACGATTGGCCAGCGGGTGCGACTCGGAGAACTTCAGACGCAGGTAGGCGGAGGACATGCTGCCCAGTGCCCATTTGCGCATGGATTTACCGGTGTGGTTGAACTCGCGCGACTCCAGCGCATCGGCCTTGGCCCAGGTGGTCATCATGTTCAGCGCACAATCGAGTTGTTCCGGACGACCGTCGCGCATGTACTGCATCACGACTTTGCTGACGCCACGCTCAAGGGTGGTGATGTCCTTGGTCGCATCGCGGAACGCTTCTTCGGATACCGCATTGAGCGTTGCGCGTGCCTTGTCCGAACCCTCGTACTTGCTGCGGAAGACCAGCTTGTCGGTGTAGGGCTTTGGAATGGCTTCACAGCTGAAGTTGTGATCGCCCGTCTTCATTTTTTCGATCGGGGCGTCATAGCCCTTGGGTGGAACCAGTGCGGCGGACGCGCCCGTGGCCCAGGCCATCGATGACAGGATTGCCATCGACAGCAGGGTAGGGCGTATCAGTTTAGGAGTCTGCATAAGTCACCTCATAGTCCGGCTTGAGCGGTGTGTGTCGCAGCGCTCGGGAACACGTTGCGTTTGCATACTTTGGCTTCGACTTTTTGTGGTGCCGTGCCTGCTTCCGGTCCCTGGACTTCCAGCGCCAGCAGTTGCTGGTCGGCCCAATCCTCATCCTCGCGCAATTCAAAGGCGAAGCGTCCATCGGTGTCTGACGTTTCCGGCTTCTCGATTTTCAGATCCTCATGGCGACCGTTCATGTACCAGAGTCTGGCCTGAAGGACTTTCACCGAGGTGTCGTCAAACTTGATGTCGATCTGATTGCTGCCGTTGCGAATGTCCTTGATGCCATTCTTGCCATTGACCAGCAATTCGTTGGTACCCGGCTTAAGCGTGGTGCTGGCGCTCATGACGGCAGGCTTGCCTTCACAGCCGTTGTCCAGCAGCGACATCATCTGGCGATAGATGGTCTCCTGATCCAGGCGATACAGCGGCGAGAATTCCCAGATGAGGATCTTCGGCGGACGCTTCTGGAAGTCTTCACTGCCCAGATACTGCAGCATCGAACCTTCCAGGCCACCACCAGGGAACGCCACGTTCAACACGTCAGCGCCCATGTATTCCTGCAGGAAGCCCGCGAAGTTGTAGTTCTTGCCGCTGTGGCTGGTACCGACCAGGGTGATTTCCGGGTTACCGGAATCGCCGAACAGGTCGCCGTCGCCCGCCTCACCCTTGGGCTCGGTGGTGAACTGGTCCATGTACTGGATCGCGTAGCTGGTACCGCACAATTGACCTGCCATATTGTGCAAAGTGCCCGTCTTGCCCATGCGCCCGGAAATATGGCTTTCGAACTCACGCTTGGGGATATCGCCGTAGGCCGGAATCTTTTTCACGGTTTCGGCGACGATCTTCGCCGTACGCTGTGCGCCATACGGCGTCCAGTGCTGGTCACCGCGGAAGTAGAAGTCATGCGCCTGCTGCTCGTTGGTCAACGGTGACAGGTCAGGGACCCAGTAGCCCATCTTGCTGAAGCGGCCAAGCATGGCCTGATAGTTTTTCAGCGCCTTGTCGTAGTCGAATTTGTCGCGTTCGGCCGGGAACAATTTGTTGCGATCCACCAGGCCACGGGTCGGCTGATACACCACGACCAGTTCGACGCCTTTGCTCTTGAACGCATCGTGCAGTTGTTTCATGCGGCGATAGCCGGCAGGCGTGGTGTCGAACTCGGTGCGCAGGTCTTCCTGAGTCCGGAACAGCCAGTCACCCTGAGCCTGGACCAGCGTGGTGAAGTTCTGCTGATAGCGCGTGGTGTAGTTTTTCGCATCATGCGCGGCCGGGCACAGCGAGCAGCAAGGCTCGGCCTTGAACGTCGGCGCTTGCGAGTCGTCTGCCCGAGCGACACCAGCGGCGGCCATCAAGGCGGCGGTGAGGCTGGACAGGCTCAACAGCTTGATCAGATGTGCGTGCATAACAATACCCTTCCTCATTCCCGCAGCTCGGTCTGGCTTTCGACGGGGTCGATCAATACGGCTTTCTTCTGGCGTACCAGCAGGTCGAGGATTTCGTCCTGGCGCTCACCGAGGACGCCGTTGAGGCTGATGCCGACTTCTTTGGTAGGCATCAGCATCGAGACGCGATACAGCTCGACACTCAGTGGCGAGTCGATGGACAGCGGGCCGGAACCATTGCTGGACAGTTCGCCGCCAACCATGATCAGCGAGACCTGAGCGTCGAACGGATCGAGCTCAATGTCGCGGTCAGTGTCGCTCAAGTCCTTGATGTGGCCGTAAACGCCCATCAGGCCGTTGCCCATGGCGACGTTCTCGTACAGCTTGATATTCACGCTGTTACGCACGCGGATACCGTGGCGGCGGTTGGCGATCACGCGATTGCCCCACAGCAGGTTGTTGCCGCTTTCGTACAGGGTGATGCCGTCAGTGTGGTTCTGGTAAATCTCGTTGTAGGCGACGATGTTGCCGACGCTGTTACGGTCCAGAACCACGCCGGACAATTTGTTGTTGTGGCTCTTGTTGCGGAAGATGAAGCTGTTGTCGACTTCCCGGGAAATGATTATCCCGTGCTTCTTCTTGGTCCCGTAAACGTCGTTTTCGGCGATGATCAGACCGTGCGAACGGTCGTGCGGGTCAATGCCGTAAATGATGTTGTCGCGGTAGGTGTTGCCTTTGACCACGAAGTCGCGGGTTTCATAGCAGTAGAAGCCGTACCACATGTCCGAGAACTCTGAATCGATGATCCAGCCCGTCGGTTCGGCACGCTTGAGAATCTTCGCGGTGTTGGGTGTGTACTGGGAAATACTGATGCCATAGGACTTGCTCTGGTCGTAGCCCATGCTCGCCATTTTGGTATTGGCGATCCAGGTTTCCGAGCCACCCCAGGTCAGCAGGAAAGGGCGAAACTCGTCAGGCTTGCGATAGGTCGCCAGGCTGTTGCGGGTTTCACTCCAGGCGTTGACCTGAGTGTGAGTGATCAGCATCTTGCCTTCACTGACGATGAACGAGCCCTTTTCCTGAGACAGACGCAATTCCTTGGTCTTGCTGTCGATCTCGAAGATCCCGGTTTCCTTGATCAGGATTGGCAGGCGCGCCACATAGACACCTGGCGAGACCTCGTTGAGGAACTGCTTGGGCACCTTCCTGGCCAGGTCCTGCAGGCTCACGTAGCCGTCGGAAATCATGATGGCCTGGGGGATGCCGCGCTGACGGTTGACCCATTCGGCCATCTTGTTATCGCCGCCGATGAATTCCTTCAGGCCGGTTTCTTCCATCATCCGTGAAACAGTGACCTTGCCCGGTTTGTTGCGCACGATCTTTTTCAGGGCGGCTTCGGCGGTGTAGCCCTTGAGGTCGGGCAACACCGGCTTGGCCATTTCCAACGGCTCGGTCGGCGGGCTGGTGATGGTGTAGGTCTTGGCCTGGTGCAACTCCTTGACCACCGCCTTCTGTGTGTCGGGTACGACAGGCGCGTTGGCCAGCGCCACACCGCTGGCCAGCAGCAGGGCGCTGGTCAGCAGTGCGCTTTCGAGCAGGGTGTGCGGCCAGTGTCGGCTACGCCCGTTGCTTGTATGACTGTTCATCTCTGGCACTCCTTTGGCGGTTCGCATCAGAAGCGCCAGATGACGTCGACAACAGCGCGGTGCATGTAGCTGTCCACGTTGTTCTGATACGCGTCGCCTGGCTTGAAGACACCTGCGCGCAGGCGCACCAGTGCCGAAGGTTCATCGAACGACTGGCTCAGCGAGGCTGGCAGCAGGCCTTGCTTGAAATACTTGGTCACGACCAGGTCCATTTCCTGACCCAGGTCCTTGCTGCCGTCTTCCAGCGGCAGCGAGCTGAACGTACCGTTCTGGTTGTCGTTCACCGCGTTGATGCCCGAGCCACCGATACCGGTGTTGCCGTCCACGCGACGGAACTTGTGGTAGATCAGCGACGCGTCGTATTCCTCGTTCATCTGCCAGGAGGCGAACAGCGAGCCGGTTTCCACGTTGGCCATTTCGCCCTGGAAGGCTTCACCGAAACGATGGATGCGCGAACGCGTACCGGTCCAGTTGGAGCGGTTACTTTCCAGACCGTTCTGGACGTAGTCCTTGCTGGCGCGCGAGTAGGCGGCGCCGACTTGCCATTGCGGGTCCAGACGCAGGCGCAGGCCCAGGTCGGTGGCCCAGCCATTCATGTCACGGCTGTTCTTTTCGCCGGCGATGAACTGGTCGTTGGGAGCGGAGGTCACGCCGATCTCGTCGCGCGTTCCGTTCAGCCAGGTCAGGCTGCCCCAGTAGTTGAGCTGATTGGTGTTGCTGCGATAGTTGTAGGCATCGCTGTCAGCCTGCAGGCCGACCCAGGTCAGATCGCCATTGGAGGTCTTGTCCAGATCATCCAGCACCTGGCCCTGCGACTTGAGCTTGCCGTCGTCGGCACTGTGGTGAGCACGGATACCGGCCCAATGGCCTGGTGTCCACTGGTAGCTCACCGAGCCGAACAGGTGCTTGCGATCTTCGTCGTCAGGTGCCAGTTCGGTCAGGTCGGTGCGGTATTCGCTGAAACGCTGGGCAGCACCCAGTTCAGCGCGCAGCAGCGTGGTATCGAACGACCAGTTGATGGCCTCGATATTGGTGTCGTGCCATTGACCGTCGTCGTTACGCAGACGCTGACGACCGACTTTCAGGATCTCGCCAGGGTAGGGCGTGAAACCGCTGTAGCCGATCCAGAACTCACGCAGTGCGGCGTAGGTCTTGTCGGCTTCGCGCTCGCTGGCCGTGCCACGCGAAGTCTGGGTGCCGCTGCCGTCGCTGTTGCTCTGCTCCAGCGGGTCGGTCTGAATGATGTCGGTGGCGGTGACCACCTGGCCCATCGCGTAACCGCTCCAGTCGCCGCGCTCGCCATAGACCCAGGGACGCAGGTCCAGGCCCACACCGTTGACGTCGCCGCCCGAACGGGTGCCCAGATCGCGATCATCCTCGGCCTGCGCCGTGGCTTTGATTTCGATACCGAAATTTTGCGGTTGTTCGGTCAGCGCTGCCAGTGTCGGGCAGGCCCACAACAGGGTGAAGCCAAGGCCCATGCCGGCGGCCATCAGGGGATTCAACTTCATAATGCTTCCTCACCGTCTTTTTCTTCTTGCAGGGCCTGCAATGCCATCGCGTTCTGAGTGGCGTTAGCGCCCCGGACTTTTTGCTCGCGTGCCAACAGGTCTTTGGCGGTGGCGAGCTTTTCAGGCGGCAGTTGTGTATTGAGGGCCTCGGCAAGCTCGGTCGCTTGCGGGGTCTGACTGGCCAGCGCCAGTTGCGCGAACACCCAGGCGTTGACCGGGTCGGGCATAGTGCCCTTGCCCTGCGAGAACAATTGCGCAAGGGCGAAGTCGGCGCTGTTCTGGCCACCACGGGCGGCGGTCAGCAGCTCGTCCACGGCTTTTTGCGAGTAGACCTGGCCCAGGTAGCCGCGACGGTAGATCTGACCCAGGTAGTAATGGGCAGAGATTTCCGTGGCGGTGGCTTTCTTCAGGTGCTCCTCGGCCTTGAAGGCATCGGGCGTGACCCATTTACCTTCGTAGTAAAGGCGTCCAAGCAGCAGCTCGGCGCGAGGCTGGTCTGCCGCGCGGCCGTTGTTCAGGTATTCCATCATCTTGTTGACGTCACCCAGTTCGGGGAAGTCGTAAAGCAGTTTGGCCAGCGTGACCCACGAGATCGGGTAGCCCGGCGCAACGTTTTCCAGCAATTGCTGAGCGGTCTTTTCGTCTGGCGTACCGATGGTGGAGTCACCCAGTACGCGCGCGACGCTGTCCACACGTTGAGCATTGACGCGGCCAGCGGCGTAGTCGCTCTTGAGCTTTTCGATCAAGGCCGTGCGCTGCTCGGCCTGGCCACGTGTCTGGTAGACAGTGGCCAGTTCCACGTAGCAGATATCCGTGGCCGACAGCGCCTGTTTGCAGATGCTCTCGACCTCATCGAGGTGTTGAGCATATGTGCCTTGAGTGCGATACAGCAGCACCTGGGCCAGACCTGCCTCCGGATAACCGGCAGCGCGCCACTCACTGATCTTCTGCTGCGCATTCACTTCAGGGAAGGTGTGCGGGTATTGCAGATACAGCATCGCCAGCGGGATCAGCGTGCCGGATTCGCCATTGGCGAAGGCCTTTTTCAGCAGGCCTTCGGCTTCGCGATGTTCGGCTTCGGTAGCGTCGGGCTTGGCAGCCAGCAGGCGGCCCAGGCGCGACTGCGCCCGGGGGGAGGTCTGCGCGGCAGCGCGGTAGGTAGCCTCGGCCTGCTTGAGCTGAGCCGGGTCGCGAGTCGCGACCTGAATATCAGCCAGGCCGACTTGCGCGTCGCTGTAGCCCAGGTCCGCCAGCTGCCGATAGTTCTGCTCCGCCAATGCAGTGTCGCCGTTTTTCAGGGCTTCATTGGCAAGGCGTTGATCAGGCAGGCCGGCACAGCCGCTCAGGCCGAGCGCGACGGCGAGGCTCAGTAGCGTGGGGGTCGACAGGCGTCGTAGTGGGCTGTTCATGGTTACAGACCCGCAGCCATTGCTTTATCGATCAGCCAGTTCACGGACGGGCCGCGATCGCTGACCACTTCGACAGGGCGACCGGCAAGCGAGCTGCTCAGGCTTTCGTCAGGCTTGATCTGCACACGGATGTCGGTGGACAGGTCGGCGTCGCTCAGGTTGGTGCTGCTGATGATCTGACCCGTGCGCAGTTTGTCTTCGCCAGCGATCTGGAAGCTGACACGTGTGCCTGGCTTGACGTCGTTGAACTGGCGATAGGTGAAGCGAGCTTCAACCGTGGCCGGCGCGTTGCGTGGCACCAGTTGGAAGATCACCTGACCCTTGGACGCGAACTGACCGTCGGCAACCAGCTGGCGAGCCACGACGCAATCGCACGGGCTGGTCATGGTGCCGCTCATCTGCTTGCCATACAGCTCTTCGATCTTGGCTGGCTGCAGGTCTTCACCGGTCAGGCTGCCCTTGAGCATTTCCAGCATGCTGGTGTTGAAGGACGCCAGTGGCGCGCCTTTGGCGGCTTCGCCATTCTGGGCGACCAGGCTTTGTACGGTACCTTCACGCGGCATGGTCACGTCCATGCTTGGAATGGTGACCAGACCAGCCGATGCATGGCTGACGAAGTACAGGCCGTAGATCGTCTTGAAGATGAAGCCGAAAGCGGCCAGACCGACAATGAACACGCCCAGGCTGAAGGTCACGGCGCGCAGGCGACCCATGGCGCTCATGCCGCTGTCCTTGCCCTTGACCTTGCGTGCCTTGGTGAAGTTATCGCGCTGCAGCGTGGCCAGCACTTCGCCCAGGGTGACGACTTCGCCGGACAGGTGCGAGGTGATCAGGTGGCGCAGGGTAGCGATGTCCTGAGGTTCCAGATTCTGGAACTGGCAACCGATGCGGTTGCTGGCGTTGTCGATCGAGCGCACCTGCAGATCGACGTCCATGGCCAGGCCAAGATTGTCGATGATGAATTGCAGGCGTCCCTTGACGATCTGCCCTTCGCTGAATTTCTGCCCGGACGGAGCAACGAAGCTCAGGCCACCGGCCGACAGGTCTTCGACACGTACCAGTGGCGCGTTGGGCTGATCATTCAGCAGGCGCAGCTTGGCAGGGATCTTGATCCGCGCGTGTTGGCGCTGGGCTTCGGATTCATGTACGACGTTCGCATTCACGGCTGTATTCATGGCTATTTTTCCTACTTAAGCGATTAATCCGTTGGCCCGGTCAAACCATCGTCAACAGCACAGCGACGAAGATGGTGCCAGCCGAGAAAGTCATGGTTCGGGACGACCACGTGTTGAACCAGCCCTGAAAGCTGGCCATGTCGCGGCTTAGTTTGGTGTCCTGGCGAGTCCAGGACTGGCGGTCCAGGCGGAAGAAGACATAGATCTTCATCAGCGCGCCGACGATCTGGTTGTAATAGAGAATGATCGGGTAGGCGGGCCCGATCCTGTGTCCCGAGAGGGACAGCAGCAGGGTGAGGATCAGACGGGTCATGCCGATCCACAGCAGATACATCAACAGGAACGCGCCGCCATACTTGAAGCTGGCGATCAGTGCGACGGTCAGACCGAGGATGGAGGTCCACATCGACACACGCTGGTCGAACAGTACGATGCTGGTGAAAATCCCCAGGCGACGTACGCCCAGACCCAGTGCACGCGAGTTCTGACGCAGGTTGTTGCCGTACCAGCGATACATCAGCTTGCGGCTGGCTTTCAGGAAGCTCTTCTCGGGCGGGTGTTCCACGGTGTTGATCGCTGCGTCCGGCACGTAGAACGTGTCGTAACCCAGGCGCATCAGGCTGAACCAGCTGGACTTGTCGTCGCCGGTCAGGAAGCGGAAGGTGCCCAGACGCCAGTGATTGAGCGAGTCGCTTTCCACGTCGGCAATGAACTCGGGGTCGGTTACCACGGTTGCGCGGAACACCGACATGCGACCGGTCATGGTCAACACGCGTTTGGACAGGGCCATCGAGCACATGTTGATGTGACGCTGAGCGAAACGCAGCTTGTGCCACTCGCTCATGATGTAGCCACCACGTACTTCACAGAACTCGTTGGTGGTCAGGCCGCCGACGTTGTCGAACAGCTGGAACCACGGCACGGTCTTGGCGACCACACCTTCGTTGAGCACGGTGTCGCCGTCGATCACTGCAACCACGGCACGGCTGTCAGGCAAGTGACGCGAGATGGCGCGGAAGCCATAGGCCAGACCGTCGCGCTTGCCGGTGCCCGGAATGCGTACGAAGTCCAGCTTGACGCGCTCCGGCGGGTTGAACTTCGCCCACATGCTCTTGACCAGCAGCTCATCGGACATTTCCACCAGCGAGCAGACGATAGTCGTCGGCAGGCCGCAGTCGATGGCTTCGCGGATAACCGAGTTGTAGACCTGTGCGGTGGTCAGTGCGTCGATGCGGAAGCTGGTGACCATCAGAAACACATGGGACGGGTCTGCTGCGCTGCCCAGCTTGCGAACCTTGCGGCGCAAGTGCGGGTAGACGATGTACAGGAAAATCATCCCGCGCACGAAGTGCGTGATCCCCATCGAGTAGCGCCAGATACCAACGGCGCCAATCAGGAATATAAAGTTCTTCGACTGTGAGTCGAAGATACTGGTAGGCAATGCCGCGGCAAGGCCCATGAGTAAACTTAAATAGAACAGCCAACCTGCGGCCTGTAACAGGCCGTGCTTGAGCCTCTGCATAATCGTATCCCTAAGTCAGTTGCGAGCCTCAAGCCCCAGGCTGCAAGCACATTGCTTGAGCCTGTGGCCTGGAGCCTGGCGCTTGTGGCTTGCGGCTGATTTACCAGCAGATACCTTCGGCACGACCGTCTTCGCTGGTGGCGTTGGCCATGAAGCCCACCAGATCGATGACGCGCTTGCCTTCAGGGGTCTTGTTGGCGAGGGCGCGGAAACGCTCATCGCGGTTGCCGAGGATGATGACGTCGGAGTCATTGATGACTTGGTCGAAGTCCGAGTTCAGCAGCGAGGAAACGTGCGGAATCTTGGATTCGATGTAGTCCTTGTTGGCACCGTGAACGCGTGCATATTCAACGTTGCTGTCGAAGATGCTCAGGTCGAAGCCCTTGCCGATCAGCATTTCGGCCAGCTCTACCAGCGGGCTTTCACGCAGATCGTCAGTACCGGCCTTGAAGCTCAGGCCCAGCAGTGCAACCTTGCGGGTGTCGTAGCTGGCAACCATGTCGAAAGCGTTCTGTACTTGCGACGTGTTACTGCGCATCAGCGAGTTGAGCAGGGGAGCTTCAACGTCCAGGCTGCCGGCGCGGTAGGTCAGGGCACGAACGTCTTTCGGCAGGCAGGAGCCGCCGAATGCGAAGCCAGGGCGCATGTAGTACTGGGACAGGTTCAGCGCCTTGTCCTGGCAGACAACGTCCATCACTTCACGGCCATCGACGCCGACGGCCTTGGCAATGTTGCCGATTTCGTTGGCGAAAGTAACCTTGGTGGCGTGCCACACGTTGCAGGTGTACTTGATCATCTCGGCAACAGCGATGTCCTTGCGGATGATCGGTGCATCGAGTTCTTCGTACAGCGATTGCAGAACGTCGCCCGACGCTTTGTCGAACTCGCCGATCACGGTCATTGGCGGCAGGTCGTAGTCCTTGATCGCAGTACTTTCGCGCAGGAACTCAGGGTTGACGGCAACGCCGAAGTCAACACCGGCTTTCTTGCCGGAGCAGTCTTCCAGAATCGGGATAACGACGTTGGCAACAGTGCCCGGCAGTACGGTACTGCGAACCACGATAGTGTGGCGAGTGGCTTTGTCACGCAGGACATAACCGATTTCGCGGCACACCGATTCAATGTAATCCAGTTCCAGATCGCCGTTCTTCTTGCTCGGCGTACCGACGCAGATCATCGACAGGTCGGTGGCGCGAATGGCTTCGGCGAAGTCTGTAGTGCCGCGCAGTTTTCCGGTACTGATACCTTTCTGCAACAGCTCTTCCAGACCCGGTTCAACGATAGGTGATTTGCCGTTGTTGATCAGGTCGATCTTGGTGCTGGAAATATCCACACCAACTACTTCGTGACCGCGGGCAGACAGGCAACCGGCACAGACTGCACCGACGTAACCCAAACCAAATATGCTGATACGCATCGTATTCTCCTCGATTTTTCACGCCATAAATTGGCTGGATATTAATTTTGGCCAGCAGATGTCACGCGCCATCCCTCACGGCTAACAACGCCGTGGAACTAACGCAGGCATATTTAATGAGTGAGTGCCCAAAACAAGTAAGGCGAACTCAAATGACACTAAGTGCAAGCGGCAAGTAACCTGTCCGTTCGGTCAGGGCCTTGCTCTCCTTGGATGCAGTAAACCACTCCTTGTTCGACGATTGACGGCGGACCTCGGTAAGCATGCCTCTGGCGCAAGCCAGGGCCGTCCTGTTCGAATCCTGCGCATCACACCGGTTCGGCGCTTCGCCTGTCTACAACATCAACTAGTGATGTGAGTTTAGTTCTGGTACCTGACGCCAGGATCACGTGGGCCTGGCTTCCTTGTCGGTAACTTCCCGTTTTTCGAGGCGACCTGTAAGTGATCTCTTACACGTCAGCCCAGAATTGTTACGGGATGTAGGAGCGTATGAATTCGTATTTAGTTCCTGGCCACTCGTCCTGATTTGCAGATTTTGCGGTATCCGATTTGTCACAGGGAGGGTATCGAGATGATGGCTTTTTTCGTAAAAGCCTCGATTTACGAGGGGTGTAGAGGGGTGAATATGAAAGTGCCACTACTGTAAAAAGCTGAAACGCCACTAGTTAAAAAAATGGATTTTTTTTTAAGAAAAAATCGCACGTGAGTGGCGAGTCGAAAAGTTGACGTTTGTCTGGCGTCATGAAGTTGGCATTTGGTGTTGGATCGTAGGACAGGCCGTGTAACAGCGCTCTGTTACACGACGGTTACATCATCTAGTGTTCTGCGATGTTGCGCAAAAACACCAACTTGTCAGGGGTCGACTGTTCGCGGTTGTAACGATAGCCCTGTGCATCGAACGCTTGTAATGCTTCGGGATTATTGATGCGCTCTTCTATAACGAAGCGGCTCATCATGCCGCGTGCTTTTTTCGCATAGAAGCTGATGATCTTGTACTGGCCGTTCTTGAAGTCCTTGAACTCGGTGTCGATGATCCTTGCCTTGAGCGACGAACGTTTGACGGCAGAGAAGTATTCAGTCGAGGCCAGGTTGAGCAGCAGGTCGTCGCCCTGGTCTGCCAGCGCTTCATTCAGCCATTCGCTGATCCGCGTGCCCCAGAAGGCGTAGAGGTCCTTGCCGCGAGCGTTGGCCAGCCGGGTGCCCATTTCCAGCCGGTAGGGCTGCATCAGGTCCAGTGGACGCAACAGGCCGTACAGACCTGACAGCATGCGCAAGTGGCCCTGCGCGTAGTCGAGCTGCGTTTCGCTCAGCGTTTCCGCTTCCAGGCCCGTATAGACGTCACCCTTGAAGGCCAGCAGTGCCTGCTTGGCGTTGTCGAGGGTGAAGTCCGGGTTCCAGCTGCCAAAGCGTGCCGCGTTCAATCCGGCCAGCTTGTCGGACAGGTGCATCAGTTCGCTGATCTGCGCCGGCGTCAGTTCACGCAGCTGCTCGATCAACACCCGGGAATGGTCCAGGTACTGCGGCTGAGTGAAGCGGCCGGTCGTGGGCGGTGTCTCGAAATCGAGGGTTTTTGCCGGGGAAATCACCATCAGCATGAAATCGTCTCCTTTTATCGTCCGTGGATTCTAGGGGCTGACAGCCTGCGACTCCAGCGATGGTGGCAATAGAGACCGTTCCGCGGGTGATGCCAGCATGACCTGCGGCTTTGTATGCGCGCCGACATAAGAAGCCCGGCGCATATCAGCTATAGTGGCGCGCTGGTCATGACGTTAATGGTTGATCGAGAGGACATCGGGTTTGCGTATCGTTTTAGCAGTGTGTGCAGGTCTGTTCTGGCTTCAGGCGCAGGCGGCAGCGCCGGTCATCGCCACCATTGACCGCAGCGTCTGGCCTGAACGGCTCGAGACGCCGGGGTTGTTCGACGTCGCGTCGCGTGCGGAGATCCTCGCTTTTGCCCACGAGCTGTACCTGAGCGAAAAGCTCGATGAGGAGGGCCTCAAGCAGCGCCTCGGCCTGCGCTTCGTCAACGTGCCGTCGTTGAATGTGGTTCGTCATCGGCTGTGGCTGCGGTTGCTGGAGAACTACCAGAACGCACAGAAGAGCTGTGAGCAGGACGCCAATTTCTGTGTGCTGGTCGAGGACATGGATCAGTTCCGGCAGCGCGCCGAGGAATACCAGGTATCCAACGATTCGTTCTACGCCAACTGGGCCAGACCCAGCGCCGCATTCCACCAGCGTTATCTGAACGAGCTGCTGTTCATGGCAGCCCTGTTTCCGCAGACCAGCAGCGAGATCGAACGCTACAACTCCGATGAGATGAGCGGCGACGAGATGCCGGATCGCACCTTCATGCTCAACTTCGAAAGTGGCCCGAGCCCGGCCGACGGTGGTACCGACTGGCTGGCTGACTTTATGCGCCAGCAGAAAATGACCGCCACCTTCTTCGTGCTGGGCAAGAGTCTTCAGGAGCGTCTCGACAGCACGTCGGTTGCAGGTTTGCAGGCGCTGTATCGCCAGCAGTGTGTGGGCATCCAGGGCTGGGAGTACCGTTCGCACAGTCAGTGGCTGGACTGGCAGAATTCAGTGCAACGCAGCGCGGCACTGGTTCAGCAGGTGTTGCCGGACAACTTCGTGCCGCTGTTTCGCCCTCCTTATGGCCATCGACGTGCCGACAGCGGCAACTTCTTCCGCACCGAGCATTTGCGCGTGTCATTGTGGAATATCGACGCCGAAGACGACACTGGAAGGCTTTCTGCAGAGCAGGTGGGCGACCGTGTACTGACACTCATGCTGCTCTGGCGCAAAGGGACGGTGGTATTCCACGATGTGGCCAACAAGGCGCAGTCGGCGCTGCCATTGCTGCTGGCCAATACCGCGCAAAGCGAGTTGATCTGGGACGATTGCCGAAATATCTCTGAAGCGCCCGAAGAACAAGGGCTGCAGAGCAGTGAAGAGGCTGCGCCGGAAGGGGAATGAAGGCAGATTCGGCGTGGGCGGACTTCCGACTTTAAACGTGCGGGGTACGTCCGCCAAGTCCTATTCGTCAGGCTGTGAAATAAACTTCAAAAAACTGTCAAAGAGCTTTTTTCTGTCATCCCTTTTGCTGTATTACGAATACAGACCGCCGAAACCTGCAACACAGGTGGCGTCTTCCAAGACCCACCTTGAGCGACATTTCTGCCCTGCCTGAAGGGGAGAATCCGGCGGCCTTTTCGTGGCGCAGTACTGTCGTGGTTCTGCGTCGCCCGGCTTCTACAAAGGTGAGCGAGTATGGATGACCACGGACGCACCCCTTCCACCAACCAGCCAATCCTTTACGTGCTCGATACCAACGTATTGATTCATGATCCAAACGCACTGCTGAACTTCGAAGAGCACCACGTCGCCATACCCATGACGGTTCTGGAGGAACTGGACAAACTCAAGGCCGGTAAACATTCGGTTGCTGCCGAATGCCGTCAGGCCATCCGTCTGATCGACAAGACCCTGGGCGAAGCTTCGCCTGAGGAAGTCGAGAAGGGCGTGCCCATCGATCGTGGTACAGGCGTGCTCAAGGGCTACCTGTCGATTTTGATGAGCAAACGCGAGGAACCCAACAGCCTGCTGCCCGAGCACCTGAACGACAACATCATTATCAACCAATTGATTGACCTGCATGCGCGCAACAAGGACTTGAGCGTCGTGCTGGTGACCAAAGACATCAACATGCGCCTCAAGGCGCGCGCCTGTGGCATTGCTGCCGAGGATTACAGTACAGACCAACTGGTCGACGACGTTTCACTGTTGTCGCGTGGCTACCATGACATGACCGGTTCGTTCTGGGACCGCGTCAGCAAGGTCGATACGCGTCAGGAGCGTGGTCGTACCTGGCACCGCGTGCAGCTCACTGAAATGCTGCCGGCGGTTCATATCAACGAGTTCATTGTCGATGAGCAGGGTTTTGTCGGCTGGATCAAAGGCGTCAAGAACGACGAACTGCTGATTCTCGACATGCACCAGGAGCCTTTGCTGCATCAGGAGGCCTGGGGGCTGAAGCCGCGCGATATCTATCAGGGGCTGGCGCTGTTTGCGTTGCTCGACCCGGATATTCATCTGGTCAACCTGTCAGGCGCTGCGGGCTCGGGTAAAACCATTCTGGCCCTGGCCGCTGCCATCGAGCAGACCATGGTCACCAAGCGCTATCGGCGCATCATCGCCACCCGCAGCGTTCAGGGGCTGGATCAGGAAATCGGTTTCCTGCCCGGCACCGAGGCGGAGAAGATGGAGCCGTGGCTCGGCGCTATCACCGATAACCTCGAAGCGCTGCACATGGATGACGAAAACACCCATGGCAGTGTCGATTACATCCTCAGCAAGGTGCCGTTGCAGTTCAAATCCCTCAACTACATTCGAGGTCGCAGCTTCCAGCAAAGTCTGATTCTGATCGATGAATGCCAGAACCTGACCCCGCACCAGATGAAAACCATCATCACCCGTGCCGGTGCCGGTTCCAAAGTGGTCTGCCTGGGCAACCTGGCGCAGATCGACACCCCTTACCTGTCGGCCACCAGTTCCGGGCTGACCTACCTGACGGAGCGCTTCAAGGACTTCCCGAACGGCGTGCACATCACCCTGCAGGGCGTGCCACGCTCGATACTGGCCGAATACGCGGAGAGTCATTTGTAAATCAGATGCATGCGGGGAGCCCATGTGTGAATGGGTTCCTTGCTTGCAGCTCACGGCTTGTAGCGTGTAACTGCCACTCCCTCTACACTTCTTGCTTCTGCCAAGGAGTAACGTTGTGCTCACTCATCTCGATTCCCAGGGTCGCGCCAATATGGTTGATGTCACGGATAAAGCCGTGACGTCCCGTGAGGCGGTGGCCGAAGCCTTTGTGCGCATGCTGCCGACGACGCTGCAAATGATCGTCAGCGGTGGTCATCCCAAGGGTGACGTGTTTGCCGTCGCACGTATCGCCGGTATTCAGGCGGCGAAGAAAACCAGCGATCTGATCCCGCTTTGCCATCCATTGATGCTCACCAGCATCAAGGTCCACCTCGCCGCGGAGGGTGATGATGCCGTGCGCATCACCGTGAGCTGCAAGCTGGCCGGGCAGACCGGTGTGGAAATGGAAGCCCTGACGGCCGCCAGCGTTGCCGCGCTGACCATTTACGACATGTGCAAGGCCGTAGACCGGGGCATGGTCATCGAGTCGGTCCGGCTGCTGGAGAAGCTGGGCGGCAAGAGCGGTCACTTCATTGCCGATCAGGCACAGGTATCGTCATGAAGGTTCAGGTCCAGTATTTTGCCCGTTACCGTGAAGTCCTGGGCGTGGACAACGAGTCCGTCGAAGGCGAGTTCGCTACGCTGGATGCGTTGCGCCAGACGCTGCTGCAGCGTGGCGAGGCCTGGCAGGTGCTTGCCGAACAGAACCTGATGTGTGCTCGCAACCAGGAACTGTGCAAGCCGACCGAGCCGTTGGCCGATGGCGATGAAGTCGCGTTCTTTCCGCCCGTGACAGGAGGTTGATGATGAGCGTTCGCGTCCAGGCGGCAGCCTTCGACCCAGGCACTGAAGTCAACGCGCTGCATGCTGCCAACCTCGGCATCGGCGCAGTGGTCAGTTTTGTCGGCTATGTTCGGGATTTCAATGAAGGGCGCGAAGTGTCCGGCATGTTTCTGGAGCACTATCCGGGGATGACCGAAAAGGCACTGGCAAAAATCGTTACCGAGGCCGAACAGCGCTGGCCGTTGCTGCGCGTCGATGTGTTGCACAGGGTAGGGGCGCTGGAGCCTGGCGAGCCGATCGTGTTCGTCGGCGTTGCCAGCGCGCACCGTCAGGCGGCGTTCGAAGCCTGTGATTTCGTCATGGACTACCTCAAGACCCGCGCGCCGTTCTGGAAGCGTGAAAACACGTCAGAAGGCACGCGCTGGGTGGAAGGTCGTCACAGCGATCACCAAGCGGCTGATCGCTGGAAGTAAGCATCAGGCGTTGCTGCGTACCACGGCCCTGAGCAAATGAGTCGGCGGTGTCTCGCAACTGATCTTGCGGCCCAGTTTTTCCTCGATGGCGGGCAACTGGTAAGAGTCATCCTCACCGGCAAAACTGATCGACACGCCATCGGCGCCGGCGCGACCGGTACGGCCGATGCGGTGCACATAATCGTCCGGCACTTCGGGCAGGGTGAAGTTGATCACGTGGCTGATGCCGTCGATGTGAATGCCGCGACCGGCCACATCGGTGGCGACCAGCACGCGGATCTTGCCTTCGCGGAAGCCTTCAAGGGTCTTGATGCGCTTGTGCTGAGGCACATCGCCTGACAGCTGCGCCGCGTTCACGCCATCGCGCACCAGACGCTCTTCAATGCGCCGGACTTCGTCCTTGCGGTTGGCAAAGACCATCACCCGTTCCCAACCATTGTCGGTTACCAGGTTGTAGAGCAGCTTGTACTTGTCGGCGCCGGCGACGGCATAGATATGCTGTTCGACGTTGTCACTGGCAACGTTCAGCGATTCGATCTCGACGATCGAAGGGTCCGTCGTCCACTGCTTGGCGAGGTTCATCACGTCCTCGGTGAAGGTCGCGGAGAACAGCAGGGTCTGGCGCTCACCCTTGTGCGGCGTCTGACGAATGATCTGACGTACCTGCGGGATGAAGCCCATGTCCAGCATGCGGTCGGCTTCGTCGAGGACCATCACTTCGACCATGTCCAGATGCACTTCGCCGCGCTGGTTGAAGTCCAGCAGGCGGCCAGGCGTGGCGACCAGGATGTCGCAGTGCCGTGCTTCGAGTTGTTTGAGCTGCTTGTCGAAGTCCATGCCACCGACGAACGTCATGACGTTCAGGTTGGTGTACTTGGTCAGGTCGGCGGCGTCCTTGGCGATCTGCACCACCAGCTCGCGGGTCGGTGCGATGATCAGCGCGCGCGGCTCACCCATGTAGCGTTCTGCAGGCGGCGGCGTCTGGGTCAGCTGTTCGATGATCGAGATCAGAAACGCAGCGGTCTTGCCGGTGCCGGTCTGGGCGCGTCCGATCGCATCCTTGCCCTTGAGGGTGAAGCCCAGTACGCCCGCCTGGATCGGTGTGCAGTACGGGAAACCCAGGTCCTGAATCGCATGCATCAGTTCAGGCGCGAGGTTGAAGTCGTGGAAGCGGGTCTTGCCTTCCTGGGGTTCGACGACGAAATCTTCGAGTTTCCAGGCCGGCGCGGGCGGTTTTGTCACGCGCTCGCGACGCGGGCGCTCGGCCCTCGGCTTGTCGGTGCGCGGCGCTCTGGCTTTGGAGGGCTCGCTGGTTGTGTCCAGAGCCTGAGTCTGGACAGCATGATCCGGTGTGTCGCCTGTGGCAGCGGGAGAGGTGGGAATAGAGGTTATCGGAGTAGGCGCAGGCTGCTCAGCCTCGCTCTTACCGAACATCTTTTTAAGTGCTTTGAGCACGGTCATCTCATCAATTGGTTAAGGAATGTACGCCGAGCAGTGTAAAGCAAGAACCGTGCTCGGCGTAGTGCCATCCATGGCGAGCTACAAAAGCGGTCCGTCGCAAGGGGCTCAGAGCGCTTCAGCGAAGCCGTTCAGCCAGCCAGACGCCGATGTCGCGAATTTCCTCCGGTAACACTTGATGCTCCATTGGGTATTCCTGCCATTGAACGGTTACACCCTGGGCGGTGAGGTGGTCGTAGACGGCGCGGCCCATTGGGTAATGCACAACCGCGTCGTGCTTGCCGTGCAGGCAGTAGGCCGGGATGCGTTGCTGACTCGCCGACAGGGTCATCTCGTTGCTGAATGTAGGGGCATAAGTGGACAGCGCGAGTACGCCGCCCAATGGGCCCTGCCAGCGACGGTAGCCAGCGTGCAAGACCACCGCGCCCCCCTGGGAAAAACCGGCCAGGAAGATTCGCGCCGGGTCGATGCCGCTGTCGCGCTGCTGCTCGATCAGGTCCAGCACCTTCTGCGCCGAGGCTTCCATCTGATCATGATCAATGGCCCGGGCCTCTGAACTCATGGACTTGATGTCATACCAGCTGGGCATTTCATAACCGCCATTGACGGTCACGGCGCGCGTCGGTGCCTGAGGCAGTACGAAGCGGGTGGTGCGCAACGACTCCTGCAGCGCCTCGGCGACCGGCAGAAAATCATAGCGGTCGGCACCCAATCCATGCAGCCAGATAACGCAGGCGTCGGCGGGGCTGGAAGGTTCAATGATCAAAGAATCGCTCATGACTGCTCCATTTGTGTGCGCGGGCTCTTTTTGAGCGCATTAATAAGGTGCGCGGGTAGATTAAAAATGAAAGAAGATGTCGCAAGGTTACAAGTTTTTGTCTTGACCTGTCGCTAATTCGACTTAGCCAGCATGCTGGTACGGGCTTTGCTACAGCAGGACTGGAGTCGAGTCGCTCACATCGTTCGGTAACACTATAAGGCTATTACTTATAGCGATCGAAAAGCAGCTCGGGAGTCCATGCGTCAGGATTCGCGGCACGATTCAACCTGTACCGCTCCGGTCCGGGAAAATCATGGGGTTTCAGTCCACGGGGCCGATTCTGAATGATGAAGACGAATGACGGGATGATCCTGCAGGCAATTCATGATTCAGGCCCAGCGTTGCATGACCCAAAAATAAGCCAGCACGGGTCATTAGCGCCTCACAAAGGTGCGACGCGACTGAGACACCTACACAACAAAGAGCAAACTGGAGGTTTTTGAATGAAGATGTTGAAATCTACCCTGGCTGTCGTCACCGCCTTGGCCGCATTCGGTGTGACCGGGGCTGCCAACGCCGGTGCCACGCTTGACGCTATTCAGAAGAAGGGTTTCATCCAGTGCGGCGTCAGCGATGGCCTGCCAGGGTTTTCCGTTCCGGACTCCACCGGCAAGATCACCGGTATCGACGCTGACGTCTGCCGCGCCGTTGCAGCCGCTGTGTTCGGCGACGCCACCAAGGTCAAGTTCAGCCAGTTGAACGCCAAGGAGCGCTTCACCGCGTTGCAATCCGGCGAGATCGATATCCTTTCGCGTAACACCACCTGGACCAGTTCCCGTGATGCGGGCATGGGCCTGGTGTTCACCGGCGTTACCTACTACGACGGTATCGGCTTCCTGGTAAACAACAAGCTGGGCGTGAAAAGCGCCAAGGAACTGGACGGTGCAACCATCTGCATCCAGGCCGGTACCACCACCGAGCTGAACGTCTCCGACTACTTCCGTTCGAACGGCCTGAAATACACCCCGATCACCTTCGACACCTCTGACGAAAGCGCCAAGTCGCTGGAAGGCGGCCGTTGCGACGTGTTGACTTCCGACCAGTCGCAGCTCTACGCACAGCGCAGCAAGCTGGCCAAGCCGGACGATTACATTGTTCTGCCTGAAGTGATCTCCAAGGAGCCTCTGGGCCCTGTCGTACGTAAAGGCGACGAAGACTGGTTCTCGATCGTTCGCTGGACCCTGTTCGCCATGCTCAACGCCGAGGAAGCCAAAATCACTTCCAAGAACGTTGAAGCTGAAGCCAAGTCGACCAAGAACCCCGACGTAGCCCGTATGCTGGGCGCCGACGGTACTTACGGCAAGGACCTCAAGCTGCCGAAAGACTGGGTCGTGCAGATCGTCAAGCAGGTCGGTAACTACGGCGAAGTGTTTGAACGCAACCTGGGCGAAGGCACCCCGCTGAAAATCAAGCGTGGTCAGAATGCCCTGTGGAATGCCGGTGGCATCCAGTACGCTCCACCTATTCGTTGATTGACCCGGCGCCCGACAGGCTTCCCAGCCTGTCGGGCGTTGTTCTGTTGGATTTTTCCTGGGGCATTTCATGGAAAAGCAAATCGTCGCACCCAAGCAAAAGCTCTCTCTGAGCGATCCGAAAGTGCGCGCGTGGTTATTTCAGATCATCACTGTCGTGGCGGTGATCGCGTTGGGCTGGTTCATCTTCGACAACACCCAGACCAACCTGCAACACCGTGGTATTACCTCGGGCTTCGGTTTTCTTGAGAACAGTGCCGGTTTCGGTATTGCTCAGCACCTGATCGACTACAGCGAAGCGGACAGTTATGCCCGTGTGTTCGTCATCGGTTTGCTGAATACCTTGCTGGTGTCGGTTATCGGTATTGTCCTGGCGACCTTGCTGGGCTTTGTCATTGGTGTCGCTCGCCTGTCTCCGAACTGGATGATCAGCAAGCTGGCCACCGTGTATGTCGAAGTCTTCCGCAACATTCCGCCACTGCTGCAAATCCTGTTCTGGTACACCGCCGTATTCCTCACGCTGCCCGGTCCGCGTCAGGCGCATGGTTATCTGGACATGTTCTTCGTCAGCAGCCGCGGGCTTAACATGCCCAGAGCGTTGCCTGCCGAAGGCGCCTGGGCTTTCCTGGTCAGTCTGGTTGTTGCCGTGATCGCCATCGTCATGATGGTGCGCTGGGCCAACAAACGCTTCGAAGCCACTGGTCAGCCGTTTCACAAGTTCTGGGTCGGCCTGGCATTGTTGCTGGTCATCCCCGGTCTGAGCATGCTGATCTTCGGCAGCCCGGTGCATTGGGAACTGCCACAATTGAAGGGCTTCAATTTCACGGGCGGCTGGGTGCTGATCCCTGAACTGATCTCCCTGACCCTGGCACTGACCATCTACACCGCGGCGTTCATCGCTGAAATCGTGCGTTCCGGCATCAAGTCGGTCAGCCACGGCCAGACCGAAGCTGCCCGCTCACTGGGCCTGCGTCCTGGGCCGACGCTGCGCAAGGTGATCATTCCGCAGGCGCTGCGCGTGATCATTCCGCCGCTGACCAGTCAGTTCCTGAACCTGGCGAAAAACTCTTCTTTGGCAGCAGCCATCGGGTATCCGGAAATGGTTTCCCTGTTTGCCGGTACGGTGCTCAACCAGACCGGGCAGGCGATTGAAGTCATTGCCATCACCATGAGTGTGTACCTGGCGATCAGTATCAGCATTTCCCTGCTGATGAACTGGTACAACAAGCGCATTGCGCTGATCGAGCGGTGAGGAAAAGCGCATGACAACTCATACTTTCAAACCTGATATGCCACCACCGGGCAAAGTGTTCGGCCCGATGGCGTGGATGCGGCAGAACCTGTTCTCCAGCTGGATCAACACCCTGCTGACCCTGTTCTCCCTGTATCTGATCTATCTGGTCGTGCCGCCTATCATCAGTTGGGCCCTGCTGGACGCCAACTGGGTCGGCACGACCAAGGCAGACTGCACCAAGGCGGGCGCCTGCTGGGTGTTCATCGAGCAGCGCTTCGGTCAGTTCATGTACGGCTACTTTCCCAATGAGCTGCGCTGGAGGGTCGACCTGACCGCTATCCTGGCGATCGTCGGCGCTGCGCCGCTGTTCATTTCGAAGTTTCCGCGCAAGGCTGTCTACGGTATCGCCTTCCTGGTGATCTATCCGGTTGTTGCGTTCTACCTGCTGCATGGCGGCGCGTTCGGTCTGACCAACGTACCGACCAGCCAGTGGGGCGGTCTGATGCTGACCCTGGTGATCGCTACCGTGGGTATCGTCGGTGCCTTGCCGCTGGGTATAGTTCTGGCGCTCGGTCGTCGGTCAAACATGCCCGCTGTGCGCGTGGTGTGCGTGACGTTCATCGAGTTCTGGCGCGGCGTGCCGCTGATCACCGTGCTGTTCATGTCGTCGGTCATGCTGCCGCTGTTCATGCCAGAGGGCATGAACTTCGACAAGCTGCTGCGTGCGCTGATCGGCGTCATCCTGTTCCAGTCCGCGTACATTGCCGAAGTGGTGCGTGGCGGCATGCAGGCCATTCCCAAGGGCCAGTACGAAGCAGCCTCGGCGATGGGCCTGGGTTACTGGCGCAGCATGGGGCTGGTGATCCTGCCGCAGGCGCTGAAGATGGTTATTCCCGGCATCGTCAACACCTTCATTGCCTTGTTCAAAGACACCAGTCTGGTGATCATTATCGGTCTGTTCGACCTGCTCAACAGCGTCAAGCAGGCTACCGCCGACCCGGCATGGCTGGGTATGGCCACTGAAGGCTACGTCTTCGCGGCCCTGGTGTTCTGGATCTTCTGTTTCGGTATGTCCCGCTATTCCATGCATTTGGAACGTAAGCTGGACACAGGCCACAAGCGTTAGGAGTTTTGTGATGAGTGAAGTTATCAATAAGCCTCTGGGCGCTGAAGGCATGATCCGCATGGAGGGCGTACACAAATGGTACGGCCAGTTCCATGTACTCAAGGACATCAACCTGAATGTGCGTCAGGGTGAACGTATCGTGCTGTGCGGCCCGTCGGGTTCGGGCAAGTCGACCACCATTCGCTGCCTCAACCGTCTGGAAGAGCATCAGCAGGGCCGTATCATTGTCGACGGCACCGAGCTGACCTCGGACCTGAAGCAGATCGAAACCATTCGCCGTGAAGTGGGCATGGTGTTTCAGCACTTCAACCTGTTTCCGCACCTGACCATCCTGCAGAACTGCACGCTGGCGCCAATGTGGGTGCGTAACATGCCGAAAAAGAAGGCTGAAGAAATCGCCATGCACTATCTGGAGCGTGTGCGTATTCCGGAGCAGGCTCACAAGTTTCCGGGTCAGCTTTCCGGTGGTCAGCAGCAGCGTGTGGCGATTGCCCGTGCCTTGTGCATGAAGCCGAAAATCATGCTGTTCGATGAGCCAACTTCGGCGCTTGACCCGGAAATGGTCAAGGAAGTGCTCGACACCATGGTCGGTCTGGCTGAAGAAGGCATGACCATGTTGTGCGTAACCCACGAGATGGGCTTTGCCCGTACCGTGGCAAACCGGGTGATCTTCATGGACAAGGGCGAAATCGTCGAACAGGCTGCGCCGAACGACTTCTTCGATAACCCGCAGAGCGACCGTACCAAGCTGTTCCTCAGCCAGATCATTCACTGAGTGGACATCTGCTGAACAAGGAAACCGGGCCATGTGCCCGGTTTTTTTATGCCTGTCGGTGCTGTTCGGGTTGTATGCAATTACGCTGAACCTTGTATTCGCGATGATTCTCCAACAGGATACCGACCCCCTGAAAAGGGTCGACATACCTGATGACCGAGAAACTGATGACTGCCAAGGCTCAACCCAGCCCCCAACCGACTACCGATCAACCCCATTCTGCTTTGAAGCGCCCCTGGCTGCTGTTGCTGGGCCTGGTGCTGGTTGCCCTCAACCTGCGCCCAGCGTTGTCCAGCATTGCGCCACTGCTCAATACAGTTTCAGACAGCCTCGGCATGTCCGCCGCCGAAGCCGGACTGCTGACCACCTTGCCGGTCCTGTGTCTGGGCTTGTTCGCGCCGCTGGCACCGATTCTTGCCCGCCGGTTTGGCAGTGAGCGCGTGGTTCTGGTGGTGCTTCTGACGCTGGCAGCAGGTCTGGCAGTGCGCAGTCTGTTTGGCCAGATCGGGCTGTTTTCCGGCAGTCTGCTGGCGGGCGCGAGCATCGGAATCATCGGCGTGCTGCTGCCGGGTATCGTCAAACGTGATTTCCCGCGCAAGGCCGGAGCCATGACCGGTGTCTACACCATGGCCTTGTGCCTGGGCGCAGCAATTGCAGCGGGTTCGACGGTGCCGCTGAGTCAGTACGTTGGTGGCAGTTGGCAGATTGGCCTGGGTTTCTGGCTGGTTCCTGCGCTGATTGCCGCAGCGCTGTGGCTTCCGCAGGCGCGTGAGGTGCATGGCACGCATCGCGATGTCTACCGGGTCCGCGGTTTGTTGCGTGATCCACTGGCCTGGCAGGTCACGCTGTACATGGGCCTGCAATCGTCGCTGTCGTACATCGTTTTCGGCTGGTTGCCGTCGATCCTCATCGGTCGCGGCCTGACGCCGACCCAGGCCGGTCTGCTGCTGTCCGGCTCGATCATCGCGCAAGTCATCAGCGCGCTGGCGGTGCCCTATCTGGCCACACGCGGCAAGGATCAGCGTCTGGCGATTATGCTGGTCATGTCGCTGACCCTGATCGGCCTGTTCGGCTGCCTGTACGCGCCACTCGGCGGTCTGTGGGGCTGGGCGATTCTGCTGGGGATCGGGCAGGGCGGCACGTTCAGTCTGGCGCTGGCCTTGATCGTCCTGCGCTCGCGTGACTCACATGTCGCTGCCAATCTGTCGAGCATGGCGCAAGGCTTCGGCTACACCATCGCCTCGACCGGCCCGTTTGCCGTGGGCGTGGTGCATGACATGACCGGCAGCTGGAGCGCGATTGGCTGGATCTTCGCGGTACTCGGGCTGGGCGCCATCATCGCGGGCATGGGTGCCGGTCGGGCGCTGCAGGTGCAGGTCAGTAGCGAGAAGGTTTGATTTTCGATGATTGTTGATCGTTAGGACCGGGCTTGAGCTGCTTCAGGTCTGAGCCAGATTGGCCAGGGCCCATTGTTCGGCACTGGTGACGCTCAGCCCTGATTTCGCGTTGTAGGTACGGGCGACGTCCCATGCCACGCCTCGGCCCATGGCAAAGACTGCCCGGTATTTGCGCAGATTGTCATCCGGCATTTCCGTCAGATCGGCCTGCAACTGCGCAACACTCCATACGTGCCGCTCGATGTCGCGCCCCGTGACACGCTCCACAAGATCGGCCAGCCCGGCGTACGTCAATGTGTCGCCAGCGGTGTACACCACCTGATTCACTATGCGCGGCTCGTGCATCACGATGGCAGCAGTCAGCCTGCCAATGTCCTCTGCGGTGGTGACTGTCACGGCCGTATCGAGGCTGCCCAGCGCATTGATCCGACCGCCTTGCAGATCGACGACACCGAACGCGGGTTCGAACAGGAAGCTTGTAAACATACCGGTCGAAACGATTACCCACTCGGTTTGCTGCTGGGCGCGCAGCTTTTCTCGTACATCGAGTTGCTCATCGAACAGATCCTGAGGGCTGCCCCGGCCGATAAGGTCGTAGTCAACGCCGAATTGCCAGGGCAGGTAGCGTTTTATGCCGGCCTTGAGCGCCGCATCGGTCAGTTTGCGTTGAGTGCCCCGGCCAGCGGCAAAACCCGCACAACTGATTACCGTGTCATAGCGCTTCATGACAGTGGCTAGTTCGTCCACGGTGGCATCGGCCAGATCGGCGGTTTCGATGGCAATGTTCAGCGCGCGGATTTCTTCGATTTCCACACGCTTGGCGGGCGCTTGAGTGCTCAAGCTGCTCTGGCGTAGCAGCACGGCAATGCTCAAGTCATATGCTCCGGCTTTCTCGACCAGCCCTCGCAGCACGGCGAGCCCAAGCTCTCCTGCGCCTATTACCAGAATGCGTTGTTTGACGTTTGCGTTATCGGCTTGCATGGTGACCCCTTTGGACAGTCTTTCAATTCAGGCGGGAGAGATGCTGGCATGCCTGTCGACATACAAAAAGTAGGCACATCGGTGATACCGGGCGGGCTGGACGCGCAGGAAGTGGTCAGACGCTCCGAAGCGGCCTGTGCTGCGCTCAGCGATGATGAGGATGGTCTCAAGCGCGATATTCTCGGCCACGCCGGAAACCGGTGGTCATTGGGCGTGGTACATGCCCTCGGCGTCAGCAGCCCTTTGCGCCATGCCGAATTGCGCCGAAAGCTGCACGGTGTCACTCAGCGCATGCTCACTCATACCTTGCGCCAGCTTGAACAGGACGGGTTGATCACCCGTCATGACTACTGCGAGAAGCCGCTCAGGGTGGAATATTCGTTGACCGACCTGGGCATGGGGCTGCTGGTACAAATGATTCCGCTGTGGACTTGGGTGATTGAAAATTCAGAGGCGTTCAGTGCAGCGCGAAATCGTTATCCGGACAGGTAAAAGTGATGGCTGATGCGCCATCAACCCTCGCCATTTTCAGCGGCGCCGCTTATCGTGCACGGATAATTCGCCAAGGGATGTGCACGCATGAACTACGAGGAACAAAGTCAGGCCAACAGCGCACTGATCACCCGCTTTTATGAGGCGTTTGCGCAGCTGGATGCCGAGGCGATGAGTGCCTGTTATACCGATGACGTGCTGTTCAGCGACCCGGCCTTTGGTGAATTGCGTGGCGCTCAGGTCGGCGACATGTGGCGCATGCTGACTTCCCGGGCGAAGAATTTCTCGGTGGTCTTCGATCAGGTGCGAGCCGATGACCAGACTGGCAGTGCGCACTGGGTGGCGACGTACCTGTTCAGCCAGACCGGGCGCACGGTGGTGAACGATATTCAGGCCCGGTTCGTGTTCCGCGATGGCAAGATCTGCGAGCATCACGATCATTTCGACATATGGCGCTGGTCGCGTCAGGCACTGGGTTTGAAGGGCCTGTTGCTTGGCTGGACGCCTTTGGTACGCAATGCCGTGAGGGCTCAGGCGCTCAAGGGTCTGAAGACCTTTTCAGAGAATCGCCGTGCCTGAGGTTGCCAGCACCGCGAGTGCGCCGACTGCCGAACAGGCGGTCGGCAAACCCTGGTTTGTCTATCTGGTGCGCGCTGCCAACGGCTCGCTGTACTGTGGCATCAGTGATGATCCGCAGCGCCGATTCGCTATGCACCAGAGCGGCAAGGGCGCGCGCTTTTTCTCTTCGAGTCCGGCGATGGCACTGGTCTACGTTGAACAATGGCCCAGCAAGGGCGAGGCGTTGCGCCATGAGCGGCTGATCAAGAAGCTCAAAAAAAGCGCCAAAGAGGCGTTGGCTGCCAGCTACGCAACGTCATCGATCCATGAGCGTGATGCCGTCCCATCAGTTTGAAGCTGTGTGCGGGCAGGGTGCTGCGGGTTAAGCTGTGTTTTTCCCATGTGCACAGAGGCTGAACATGTCCGAGTTGATCCTTCACCACTACCCCACGTCGCTGTTCGCCGAAAAAGCCCGCCTGATGCTGGGCTTCAAAGGCCTCACATGGCGTTCGGTGACTATCCCTTCGATCATGCCCAAGCCTGACCTGACTGCATTGACGGGCGGTTATCGCAGAACCCCGGTGTTGCAGGCGGGTGCGGACATCTACTGTGACACTGCGCTGATGGCGCGGCGTCTGGAGCAGGAAAAAGCGTCGCCGGCGTTTTATCCGAAGGGGCAGGAGTTCACGGTTGCCGGCCTGGCCGCCTGGGCCGATTCGGTGTTGTTCATGCATGCCGTGAGCCTGGTGTTTCAGCCTGAATCAATGGCTGTGCGCTTTGCCAAGGTGCCGCCAGACGCCGCCAAGGCGTTCGTCGCCGACCGTTCGACGCTGTTCAACGGCGGCACTGCGTCGCGCCCGCCTGTGGAGCAGGTCAAACACCAATGGCCTACGCTGATGTCGCGTCTGGAACTGCAACTCTCGCACGGCGGTGACTTCCTGTTCGGCGTACCGTCGATTGCCGATTTCTCGGTCGCCCATACATTGTGGTTTCTCAAGCAGACGCCGGTCACTGCACCCTTTGTCGATGATTATCCGAGTGTCAGGGCCTGGCTCGATCGTGTGCTGGGTTTTGGCCATGGCACGTTCAGCGACCTGAGCTCGGCAGATGCCATCGACATCGCCAGAAACGCCACGCCTGCGTCGTTGCCGGATGAAACCTTCGTCGATCCAAATGGCTTCAAGGCAGGCGACAAGGTCGCGGTTTCTGCAGTCGACTATGGCGTCGAAGCGGTTGAGGGCGAGCTGGTATTTACCGGCCGCGAAGAACTGATCCTGCGCCGCGAGGACGAACGTGCAGGTGTCGTGCACGTACACTTCCCGAGAATGGGCTATCGGATCGAGAAGCGCTGAGGTTCTACGATGCTCTGCGTCGCAAGGAGGACGCAGAGCATTGGCACAATAGTCAGGTAGGCTACTTCAGCGCCGCCAGTATCTGATCCGGGTCAAACCCCCTGATCAGCGTGCCGTTGACGTCGATCAGCGGGATGCCTCTGCCGCCCAGCGCTTCATAGGCCTTGCGGCCTTCTTCCGACTTCTCGATGTCGAACTCCTGATACGCAATCCCCTTGTTGTCCAGAAAACGCCGGGTCTGCTTGCAGTAGCCGCACCAGTCGGTGGCGTACATCACCACTTTTGCCTGGCTGTAGCGCTGCGCGACGTCTGCCGGGGGAGGGTTGACGAAATTCTCGATCCTGCCCCAGTTCTGGTAAATCACCACCACCAGCATGATCAGGGCGAACTTCTTCAGGGTGCGCAGCAGCATGTTGATTACCGCCGCTTCAACTGGTCGGTCAGTTGCGTCGGCAGCCCCTTGATGATCAGGGTGCCGGCGGTTTCGTCGTATTCGATCTTGTCGCCCAACAGGTGGGCCTCAAAACTGATCGACAGGCCCTCGGCGCGGCCGGTGAAGCGGCGGAACTGGTTGAGGGTGCGCTTATCCGCCGGTATTTCCGGGGACAGGCCGTAATCCTTGTTGCGGATGTGATCATAGAACGCGCGCGGACGATCTTCGTCGATCAGCTCGGACAGCTCTTCCAGGCCCATCGGTTCGCCCATCTTGCTCTGACTGCTGGCGTAGTCGACCAAGGTCTTGGTCTTCTCGCGAGCCGATTCTTCCGGCAGGTCTTCGCTTTCAACGAAATCACTGAACGCCTTGAGCAGGGTGCGGGTTTCGCCGGGGCCATCCACGCCTTCCTGGCAACCGATGAAGTCGCGGAAGTACTCGGAAACCTTCTTGCCGTTCTTGCCCTTGATGAACGAGATGTATTGCTTGGACTGTTTGTTGTTCTGCCACTCGGAAATATTGATCCGGGCGGCGAGGTGCAATTGGCCAAGGTCCAGGTGTCGGGACGGGGTCACGTCCAGTTCGGCATTCACTGCCACGCCTTCGCTGTGGTGCAGCAGGGCGATGGCCAGGTAGTCGGTCATGCCTTGCTGATAATGGGCAAACAGCACGTGGCCACCCACTGACAGATTGGATTCTTCCATGAGTTCCGGAACCTCCCTAACTGTTATATGTGGTTTATCTAATGTAAATCAGTTATTTACCTCATGTAACTATTTTTCGGAATTCTTTTGAGAGAAGGTCAGTGGCTTTAACTTAAAAAGATGGCTGCTACACGGAAATCCATTCTGCTTGAGCTGCCGTCAGGTAGAGTCTGTTCCATTCAGATGGCATGCCTGGTGCTTGATTCGGATCTAAAGGTCTTCCAATGCGTTATGGCACAGCTCGTGAGCGTAATGGCACAATGCAAGTGTTGAGCGAGTCTTCAAGGGTTGATGGCTGGCGAATAAATTAGGATAGGGAGGTCTCTTGCGTATCAACTATCTCAGCCCTCGAGGAGTTTTGGAGGTCGAGCATGCCGCCTTGCGCGAGCTCGAAGCGAAGCTACCCCGCGAATGGGGAGCCTATGCAGCATTTCGGTTGGTGACGCGAGGTTCCAAGCAACCACTCGATATCGATTTGCTGTTGCTGACAAGCAATAGGATCCTGGTAGTAGAGTTAAAAAACTGGTCCGGCGACATTACGTATTCGTCCGGTCAGTGGTTTCATCGCGGGGCTCCCATGCCGTCGCCTGTCGATACAACAGACAACAAGGCCCGTGCTTTGAAGCAGCTCATTCAGGAGAAGATTCCTTCCCTGAAGGTGCCCTTCATTGAGTCGCTGGTAGTGTTGTGTCATCCAAAGTGCCGGTTGATTAGCTTTCCAGATGAGCAGCTGCGCTTCGTCACAACGCTCCCCGAGTTCGTTCGTACGGCTTCCGAAAGGACACGCTACGAGACGCGCTTCCCCGATATTCCTTCTAAATGGACCTATCGCTCCGCAAACCCCTTGCCACACCTTCAGAAGTACAACACCATTTTTTCTAATTTCAACCCGTCAGTGCTCAAACGTCGCACCGTACTGCATGGCTTTGAGCAGATTGAGGATCAGGCGGACTACGTACACCCACGCAATATTTGGTCGGAGTTCCTCGCCGAGCATCAGGAGAACCGAAGTTCAAAAGCGCTACTGCGTAAGTGGAATTTTGAAGAGCTTGCCGCCGGCGGCACGTCCACCGTCGAGCGACAGACAATCGGCCTTCGCGAGCTACGCTTGAACGAGGCGCTACGTGTCCAAGCCCCTGAGCTTCACGAAGATTTGCTAGAACCGGTCGGTTCGGCGACGGCTGACGACATCACTACTAACTTCATCGAAGCGTACCGACTTCCTACGGGTATTGAACGTCTCTCCGAGCACTTAGAGCGCAACAGCAACAAGAGCGAGCAAGATCGACGCTTACTGGCTAAAAGCATCCTGGCACGCTTCTCGAAACTACACGCACTGGGGATTGCTCATCGCGACATCACTAAACGTACGCTGTGGGTGGTCGAACCGTCCCGTGTGATCCTGTCTACATTTGCTGCCGCGCGGGTGCCCCAGGCACAGACCGTAGGCGTTCATCGTATCGAGCTAGAAACCGGGTCTATCGAACTGCCGGAAGATGAAGGCGTCGCTGCACAAGCTCGCTCAATTGACCCCTTCGCTCGCGACGTATTCCTGCTTGGGGTGCTGGTCTACGAGATGCTGGAGAGCCAAGAGTTAGAGCGACTCAACAACGTACCGGTCTACGACGATGCAGTTACACTCGTCGTCCCAGCTCTGGCGCCGTGGTACGCAAAAGCCATGGACCTGGATCCTAAAACGCGCTATCGCAATGCTTCCGAGGCGCTCGACGCGTTGAACGATTGTTTGTCGGTTGATGCTGGAACAGACGTCTGTGCTGGAGATTTTGAGGGCTACGAGACTGACGCCAGCCTGATAACCTTCCCCATTAAGCATACTATTTCGACTCATCCCACCAAGATGGTTTACGAGTCGGAGCAGAACGGTGAGCGGGTACTGGTGAAGTGCTGGCCACAACTCAAGTACGACCCGAAGTACCTAGCCCGCAGTCTTCGTCTGCTCGCTTTCCTTCAGCAGGCTAGGTCTATGCGGCAGTCAGGGTTCGATGCAGCCCCGGAAGTCTTGGATTTCGGCTTGAGCATGTTTGGCTTAATGTTGGTAACGCGATGGGCAGAAGGTGAGACGCTAACCGAGTGGCTGTCAAACAACCCAGAGGGGCGGCATCGTGCGCTCGTCGCGCACGCAGTGCTTAATGCCGTGCAGCGTCTTCATATCTTGGGGCTGTCCCACGGCGATGTGAAAGCGGACAACATCATCGTGTCGCAGACGGCGGAGGCACAGCTGCCGCAGGTCGTGCTGGTAGACATCCCAGACCTAAGCGCCGATGGAGACGAAGGAGTAACGGTTGGTACGGTGCCTCCGGCTCTGGAGTGCGCATCCTCTCTTCACCGTGACGCGTTTGCAGTGTGCACGCTTGTATTGACACTGTTGCCTGAGGATTTCGCGGCCACGCGAAGCGACGTCAACCGGGCCATTGAGCTGGTAGACACATTGCCGCCGCTGGACCTGCTCGCCGAAACGCTGCAGGGCGAGCTATACCCAAAGCAGCGTTCAATCTCAACGTTCAAGGCAATCCTAAAGCGCCGCGGTCGTAATGATTCTTCGTCTTTGGATTTGGTCTCCAACAATGGCGAATACTCGGTACGCGCGACCCGGCATCCCGAGACTGGGCACGTTCGATTTAACATCGTCGGAGTGCGGCAAGAACTCTACATCAAATACGACCCAAAAGAGGACGCTGTGCTTGGCTGCGCGGTTAAGGATGTCGACCATATCGATTTCGTCAGTGCCCACCGCAGCAAGGCCTTCTCTCTGAGCGGAGAGATTCAAGTCACCTTTGCGGAGGAGACCGACGTCACCGCACTCGCCGGTTTGCTGTACGAACTCTACCGCGTGAATGTTCTGGACGATCTGGAAGGCAATGACGCGGCGCCGGTATTCGGTGTTGACCCCTACGCACGCCAGTCTGGGGGCTCGACCTCGCAAAAAGTATCGGCTACAGCACTCTGGACCGCGCTATCCGATACCGATGAGATGAACGTCATAAAGATTACGGTACGGCAGGGGGCGAAGCAATTTTCGCCGGATAGCGAGGAGTGGCTCATCCCCTTCAACTGCGAGGCGGGCGTACTCGATTTCTCGGAGGGTGAAGGCATCGAACTGATGGAACGCGGCGTAGGCGCGATCGACGGCAGCGAGCGATGGTTTACTGTTGGCTGGGTCTCACCCGACCTCGGGCGCGACGTCATGCGGGTGCGCTCCAAGAATATACGCTTCTCGCCGAAGGCAGGAGACACCTTGCACGTCCGTGGTACCTTCGAAAAGGCAGCGTCTGAGCGGCGGGTCGCGGCAATGAAGCGCGTGCTCGCGGGAGGAAGCCTTATTCCTTCACTTGTTGACTACTTCGATCCGGACACCGAACGAATGCCGAAGTGCCACGTCGCGATCGACTTAGGTGACCTCAGCAAATACGAACTGAACTCCTCCCAAGAAGAGGCATTGCGGACCGCTCTGTCCCATGGCCCAATTTCACTGCTGCAGGGACCGCCAGGAACAGGGAAGACCAAATTCATTGCGTCGTTTGTTCACCTGTTGCTGTCGCAAGGGCTCGCGCATAACATCTTGCTAGTTAGCCAATCTCATGAGGCCGTGAACAATGCCATGGACAAGGTGGCTGGTTCGCTGCGCGCGTCGAGCATGGATGTGCCTATGGTACGCATCGGCCTTCAATCAATGGTATCGCCCGGGCTCCGTAACGTCCAAGAGGATTCGCTACGTCAGCGCTACCGCGAGAGCTTCGAAGCAGAAATCACGGATCGTGTGCGAGCAGCGGGCGTGGCTATGGGACTTCCAGAAGGCTACGTGCGCTCCGCAACGAAGATTCACATCGCACTGGGTCCGATGCTCCAAAGTATTGACCGTCTTATACACGCGATAGACGAGACCGATAGTAAGGACTCCTCTGCTAAGGAGCATTTACGACGGCTCAGGCGGGTGTTCGTCGAAGTCGCGGAGCGTCAGTTCGGCATTCAGGCATCGACCGGAAATGACGCGGCCAGCCTACGTGGCTTAATAGGCAAAAAACTCGAATCGTTGGCTCAACAGCACGGTTCACCGAGTCCGGCTAAATGCGCTCGGTTAGAGCAGATCGCTCATCTGTCGATGGAGTTTTCCCAGGTGCTACGTAGCCCACGATCCAACTACACAGCTTTCCTTGCGCGCAGCTCCAGCATTGTGGCAGGCACCTGCGTAGGAGTTGGCAAGCAGGCATTGGGCATCACAGAAGTTCCCTACGATTGGGTCATCGTCGACGAGGCCGCACGGGCATCGCCGATGGAACTCGTTGTCGCGATGCAAGCGGGTAAGCGCGTGCTACTGGTGGGCGATCACTTACAACTGCCGCCGTCGTACCCCCGCGCCGTTGAGGACCAAGCGTCAGCCCTATTAGGGATGCAGCGAAAGGACTTCCGGCGGATGAACAATTTCCAACGTGCGTTTTCATCGAATTACGGCCAGTCGGTGGGAAGAACACTACGCGTGCAATACCGTATGGCGGAGCACATCAACCGACTTGTATCGCACTGCTTCTACGCGGATGCACTTGAGGTGGGACGTGCGCCTCCAGGGGCAGAGTACGAGAAGCTGCCCGAATTTCTCGCCTCGCAGGTTGTGTGGGTAGATACCCAAGATCAGGGCCGAGAGGCTTTCCACCGTTCCGCTGGTACTCACGAAGGTGCGCTCGTGAACGAGCAGGAAGCCTTGGCTGTGGTGGAAGTGGTTCGAGCAATTCTAACCTCAGTTGATTTCTTGGAGGCGGTCCAAGCGCAGGAAGGTGTCCACGAGCCCATAATCGGAGTCATCGCTATGTACTCAGATCAGCGCGACTTGATCCTGAATAAGCTCGAGCAAGCTGAATGGGCATCCGGGCTTCGTCACTGCTTCTCAGTGGGTACTGTTGACAGCTACCAGGGCAAGGAAAATCGTATCATCGTGCTTTCGGTTGTGCGCAATGACACCAACGAGAACGTTGGTTTTTTAAGCGATCCAGAGCGCATCAACGTTGCCATGTCTCGAGCAAAGGACCGGCTTGTGATCGTGACCTCCTCGGCGATGTGGCGCTCCCGGACGAAAACACCGATGAAAAGCGTGCTCGACGAAGTCGAATGCCTCGCGGAGAAAAAACTGGCCACGTTTGTACCATCCAAAGAATTGAAGCGGAGCCTGTCCAATGCGTGAGCGTTTCAATACCGTCGCAGTAGCGATTCCGGCGCAGCTTTTCAGCGTGCGTTGTCATGTCTCAATCGACCGCCAGGTTCCCGTCATGACGGACTTCGCAGTGCGTTTACTGCACCTGAGCGGTCCTCTGGAGGTTGGGGCGCTGCGAGAGTATTTTGGCCTCTCCGCGAGCGAGGTCCGGAATCTGCTTGAACTCTTGCGAGAGGAAGGTCTCGTTGGGGAGACCCATGGACGCATTTCATTAACCTCCTATGCTGAATCGCGCTTCGCGGGCTCATCAGAAGGAATGCCGCGCTTCACAAGAATCGCTGAGCGGCAAAGCCGACCCGTCTTCGAACTGTTGAGTTACACGCCACTGCCCAAGGCGCTATCGAGCAGCTACTGGGACAATGCCTTGGAGCTTAATTGGAACACTGACGACCCTACAGAAGGCAAGACAATTGATAGGGCAGAGGCCGCGTTTCACAAGCATTTCATCGATATCGAACGCTTCGAACAGGAAGATGAAAACAAGCGCGCTTACGCTTGCTACAAAGTGGACGAGATTCGCGCTGGGCGCCCGTTCAGCGTCCCCCTTCCCGTCCACTTCGAAGTAGACGTCGAGGGCAACGTCGCGTTTGAAATCGACACGCAGTTCGAACTTCTGCCTGAGTCACTACGCTCGCAGGTGCGGACCCTAACATCCGACCGGATCGCCGCCCTCTCAACCCGGACCAATCACCTGCGCACTTTCATTGAGCTCTTCGACGATGAACTGCTCTCGCGATATTTGCTGCCCGCGCAGGCTAGTGGGGAGAGAACCACATTAATCAAACCTGACGGGCGAATCGGCCTGCGGAAAGACCAGGTGATTGACTTTGGGCGGTATGTACGCGATGTGCATGGCCAGGCGAACGGCGAAATGTATGATGCTGGCAATAGCCAAGCGCTTCTTGGTGCTCCGTATATGCCCAAATGCCAGTCCCGTTTTTTGGATGGACTGAGTGAAGCCCTCGCTGCATCCAAGCGGGCTACAAAATTTGAGCGGCCAGCGGCTATCTTCTGGACTATCCCGGACTCTGATCTATGGGGGCGCACTAGCCTGGTTCGCGATCTAATTGACAGCATCCAGGCTGCGCTCAAAGAGAGCTTGGGCACAACGCTGGAAGTCGTTGCCATTGCGCCCTGCCGCCAAGAGGAACATAGGGATCGCCTCGTCAAGCGCGCACGTCATCTACTCGATGCAGGTTTCAGTCGCGTATTTCTTGGCCCATACCAACCCAAGCAGGAGTGTTTCGAAGTTCTACTGATCCCAGGCATCTTCGGCGCGGCGACGTACCAATGGGTAGTGCCAAGCGCAGACCGGTACAACGTGCCCTTAGGGTTTGTGAGCCAGTCCGATGCAAAGCTGCAGAAGATGGTGGAGTTTATTCAGGTTGTCTTGACTTCGTCGCTCTATGGGGCAGGTCGGAGAAACGGCAGCACGCCTGAAGGGCGCGGGTTCTGGTTCAACGACGCAGATGTGAGCGATTTCTTTCTTCTTGATCGCTCTGTCACTGCACCATGAAACCCTAATGAACTTATATAGCAATAGTATTTATGGCTTGGCCTCCACATTGAGGCAGGAAGAGGGTGGCTCAGTCACTATTATCCGTCACGGAGTCATAACGCGAAGCCTTCAGAGACGTGAAACAATATTTTTTCAAACTGGCTTGTCCCTTGCTGAGTTGTGGGCGACTGCATTGGTGTCGAACCAAACAAACGCCTCTTGGGCTTCCACAGCCACCGCTTGACCTTGTTGCATCATCAAAGACGACCTCAGCCATCGCCATAATGTGCGTTGATCGGAAGAGGCAGTTGCTTTCTTCCACTAGATGACTTGGCCGGACGGATACCAATCAGTAACCTATTGCACGGGAAATGCTTTAATATGGATTGGTGAGCTGCGTTGCGCCTTAGTTTGTCTTTGTGAAGGTATGGCGCGACAGGGAATTTCGAAACCAATAAACTAGGGATAAGGTTTATGCTTCCAATTGCAAGTTTTCTTTGTGATGTTCTACCTGCCAAGTCAAATGACCCTTACTACTACAAAAACTTCTTGATAAGTTATACGCTGATCACCGTTCCCGCTGTATTTTCTCAGGGGGTTTTAACGCCAGGCCCTTATGAGGGTTGCAGCCGGGAAGATATAGATACTGACGTTAATGAATTTATCCAGAAACTGCCAGAACGCTCCGAGCACAGGCGAAAAATATTCCGCGATTATTCCCGCGCAGCTATGATCGACCCAGGCATAATGGTTCAAGATAATGAGGGTCGAACATTTTTCAGTAACATTTTTGAGGAGCGCTCCAATGAGGTAGGGCTATCTAATAGAGAGCTTATATTGGCGGCTCTGAATTCCTCGGCTTACTTGAGCTACTTTGGCCTATTTGAGGAAACCTTGAGCAGGCTTCATTGGAATGAAATTGGTCGTAAAGTAGGCGGAGAAAAGTCTTCTGCGGCAGAAGCAATCTCCCGGCAGTTGAGAGAGGTCCTAGAAGCCAAGAAGATTTTTGATATTTTCACGATTAAGCTAGCGGAGCGTAGTAAGTTTTTTGCAAATTTTGAGACTCTTTCAAAAACCTGGAGTTTGCTTAATCTCATCAGGAATCGCCTAGTGCATCATGGGAGTTATTACACTGTAGCTTATGCTAAAAAACTAGATGAATCTCTAGAGGCTATTTTTGGGACCTTTCAAGATGACGAGTATATTCTTGAGAGGAGTCTATTCCTTGATAGCTTCGAACCACTTGTAGTTGAAGCTCAGGAAACTCATCGCTTGACTTTTTGTGATGCGCTTGAAAACTGCATGAGGAACCTAACCTTGTTTGTGATGGAGTCCTTGGTGCTGAGCGAGAGAGAGGCACAAAAAAAATTAAAACCCATCGCATGCGCTAAGGGTTTTCGGCCAAGTCGGCACAGGCCTCCTGATCTGTGGTGTGATTTCTTGGCCTGCCATAATAATTCAGTGCGTTAGCTATGACTAACGCACTTTCGCCACTTCGTTGCTACTAACGCCTAGTAAACAGAGGTTATCCGTACTCCAGCTAGCTCTAGGAGATTGTAAAGCGTTGCGATTTTAGTTCTAGTACCGCGATCCTTGCAGTATGTGAAGATGACTCGTTGCTTGGCTCTGGTAAATGCGACAAAAAAGCCTGCTGTAGCTTCGATCTGATCATTAGAGAAGCTCCACCACGCACCATCGTCCAAGCCCACGAATATGACCGTGTGGTATTCAAGCCCCTTACTTTTGTGAATGGTCATAAGTGGTACGGCGTGGAGACCTTCATAGGCATCTAGGGTGGCGCACCAGTCGATACTGTTTAAAGAGCAATCTAATAAATGTTTCACTGCAGAATCTATAACCGTGTCTAGCCAGTCCCCGTGTGCATAGCTAGGATAGGAGCTGCTAAGACGCTCACGGCCTAAGAAGTTCAGCACCTCGGTCACCAATGACCTTGATGTAGCTTCATCGCCTGGAGGGGTGGGGTAGTTCGCGCTGAGGGCTCTTGCGAACGCGTCCAAGTCAGTCGCTAGTTTTTGCTGAGCGCCAGGTTCATCGGCTGCCACGCCGCGCAATAAAGCGAGCCATGTCTGGCAGTTAGACCAGTGGCGTCCAGCGCGCGGGTTCATTGCGAGACGGAGAAGCGAAACTAAGTGCTTAGACAGATCCTCGGTCATCAACTCCTGCAACATGATTTGTCCAGCAGTTCCAGCCTCATTTCTTAGTGAAAGGCCTTCAGCTTCAAAAGCTGGTCTCAATACATCTGCGTAGTCCCCGGCCTTCTGCCGAACGAGTACGACAAAATCGCGAGGGAGCAGTTTCTTGTCAGCAATGGCCGCTGAAATAGTTTTAGCCAGATGTCGCGCTTCATTTTTTGGGCTTCGAAAGTCGAGGATTACGCAGCTCTCCCCATCAATCGTACCTTCGGTTTGGGATATCGGCTCCATCGCGCCTGAATCTAATGCCTGAGCTAGCACGTGCTGGATACGAACCAAGTCAGGGGATGATCGATAGTTGTTGAAGAGTGTCGTTCGAAGTCCCCCAAAATCTGCGTCAAACTCGGAGAAGGGATCATCCATGGCCAATGCCCAGCGCATGATCTGCTGCTTGTTGTCACCTACAGCAGTAACGACTGTGTCAGTGCCACAGAAAATTGTATGCACAAGATCGTATTGAACCTGAGTTGTGTCTTGAAATTCATCCATGAATAAGTGCGAATACGTGAGTCGCAGTGCCTCCCGCACCATAGGGTTGATTCGAAGTAGGAGCTCTACTAGTCGGCCGATCATAGGGAACGTCAATACACTCTTCTTGCCTTCGTGTAGTGAATAGTGCCAAAAACGCGCCATCGCCCATTGAGCGACGTCGGGCTTAGGCCAAGCCGCAACGGGTAGGGGGGCTCCCAGCAGGTGCTTTCGCTCGAACGACTTCGCCCCAATCGCGCGCAGAGAGGCTTTCGTACCTATATCCCCTGGAGGAGATCCCGCAATTAGATCTAGAAAATTTCTATAATCTCTCTCGTAGTATGTAGTTATCTCGTAACCTGGGCGTGGCCGCCAGAATTCGGGTAACGCTTGGCCGAAGCGGTCCAGAAGCCCTTTTGCAAATGCGTCAAAAGTCATAGAGTCGAATCGGCTGGCGTGACTGCTATGGCAACGTTTACGGACGCGAGCAGCTAGATTGGAGGCTGCGTCGCGTTTAAAACTAATCGCGAGGATCCGCCGGGGCGTTGGTGCGGCCTCCGTCTGGAGTAAAAAGGCAGCACGCTGTGCCAGTAGCTCGGTTTTACCTGCCCCTGGGCCAGCTATGACGGATTGATTTATGCCCGCTCTGACGACTTTAAGAGCATTGGCTTCAAGAGATTTTACCCCAATCGGCGTCCAATCTTCTGGTCGAACTCGAAGTGACGAAACGGCCATAACTAGTCGCGCCTCAATGAAGCTTCTATGTGCTTGAGCACCTCAGCTAGAACTGCCGGCATTTTTTCACGTAGGTCCTTCTGCTTTACCCGCGATAGCGCTGCCAAATGGGTGGCCGGCTTACTATTGGTGAGAAAGTGGTATCGGTAAGCCGGTAACAGCGCTTTATACACTTCGAACGGACCTGTGTAAGCGCCGAGTCCCGGACCTGCGGTGCCTAGTACAGCATCGGCGGCCTTTTCCTCAGCCATGCGCGGTCCGCCTCCTTTTGGGATGATTCCCGCATACGCGTCAGGGAATGCCTGAAGCATGGCTAGGTCGAGGTCCAAAGGCGCAGAGAAAAACACACCATGCGGCCTCAAGTTGTTGCTAATCCATGCCTGGAGGTTTGCGTGATCACCAGTAGTTGACCACTCGTGCATTTCTTCAAGATCTGTATCACTCAAAATGCCTTTATCAATCTTAAGTACTGCGGTTTTTGGCACGTCAAACTCAATTAGCTTTTGAATGGCGGTTTTAATCCGACCAAACCCTCCGCCATCACGGCCAAGGTCTAGATCGAGCAAGGTGGCATGAGGGATACCCAGGTGTTTTAGCAAACGCCAGAAATACTGCACATGGCGCCCTCCCAAGGGGACGATGGCAACGAAGGCCGGATCAATCAGCAAATCGAGCGCTTCGGCCAGAATTGGCAGAACGATCCTTTCAGAATCTCCCTCAACAAGCAGTACAAATCGAGCGAAATAGAGCTCCGGATACGCCAGCATGGCTCCCCGAACAAATTTGCTCGCATCTACCTCGTTGACTGGAAACCTAATCTTTTTGACAGTCGAGACCCGTGTCTTAGGCTCACATCGGCAGTAACGCACCTCACGCGGGTTCACGCGACTGAGCACTGCTGGTGAGTGGCTGGTGATGATGGCCTGCGCGCGGCTCTGGTCGGTTAAAGATCGGACCTGACGAATGATGCGCGCTAAGAAATAGGGAGAAAGGTGGTTTTCAGGTTCCTCCAAGGCGAAAATGGAGAGTGCGGGAATACGCAATGCATTGTCACGGAAGCCCTCAACTGAACCAGCGACGACCTCTCGCTCCAAGTCAAATACAGCTGCTGCCAGCGCAAAATAGAAGAGTGATTGCTGACCGTCACTGAGGGCCTCAATCCCGCGCTCACGCCCATCGGCTCCCTGTTCAAACACTACAGCGATCTTGTTGACGACGTCCTCAAAGCGACGGCTCACTAGGCTAAGCCTAGGATTCGTATCAACAACTTCATCGTGAAGATCAGACCATCGAGTTTGAAGCGCTTTAGTTATAGCGGCGATTGCAGATTCATCTTCGAAAGCAGCCGTTAGGCTTTCTGTGGCTTCTTGAACTGCATCCTCCGTATCGGATGACCATTCAATCGCACGTAACAAACGAGCAGCTAATGCACCGGTAGTCGCTCGGGTCTGCGCGGCCGCATCACGACTGGCCGGCGTGTAGTAAAGCTGGATCAGACCACGGTCTGCCACCGCGACGGGGTGGCGTTTGTCATTTTCCGGTTGTTCATCGAGCGTATCGACCCAGAAGAGCTCTTGTGAGACCTCGCCCTCAACCGTCCCGTCGTCATCCCACTGCGCTTCTAGGCGCATACGACATATAGGCGGCTTTTCTGCGCGATCAATCAGCATATGCTTAAACGACGGTGCGATCGTTTCTGCGGTTGCGGTGCCATTTTTTAGTTCTGGAAAAGCGATCGAAACCTCAATGAAGAGGTGCTTGGAATCACGACTCTCAGGGTCATCATCAGGCCCTAAGTGGAAATCTGACCTTAGAATTGTGCGCTGTGCTCGAGTCACCCCAAACAACTTCAGCATGGCGTGCAAGAGTGCGGTTTTTCCCGCTGCGTTCGGACCTACAATGGTCGTGATTTCTACCGAAACATCTACGGTGATGGGGTTCGGGCCAAAGCAGCGGAATCCAGACAAGCTTACAGACTCAATACGCACGAGGTTCATTCCTTGAAGCGGCGATGGGCACTTGGCCATTGGGAGAATGTTCAGAATAGCGCAGGAATGGATCGCGTCGCTATCAGTTGCAGATGCCAGTCTTGGCGCCTGACGATATGCAGCGCCATGACGCGGCAGGCCAATGGTACTAAGCCGGCGCTGAGCTTTGATGTGGGGCTTAATTTCCCGCAGGTCCTGAGCGGCCCTCACATCATGAGGGGCATCCTCGGCAGCAGGATGTCCGCTGTTACAGTAAAGTTACCGATCTTGCCCCATGATAGTTGGCGTAACGCGTCTTGCACTGCCGGTGGATACCGCGCTTAAAGCAACGCTTCCGTCTGTCTACTCCGTGCAGATTTTCTTGATAACTCCCCATACAGGAAACGCTCTGATGCCTATCCGTCATTGCATTGTTCATCTGATCGACAAAAAACCTGACGGCACACCTGCAGTTCTCCACGCCCGCGACTCCGAGCTTGCCGAGTCGGTCGCCATCGAGAACCTGCTGGCTGACCTCAACGACAGCTATAACGCCAAACAAGGCAAGGCCTGGGGGTTCTTCCATGCAGAGTCCGGCGCTTACCCGTTCAGCGGCTGGTTGAAAGAGTATTTCGACGGTAGTCAGGATTTCACTAGCTTCAGCCGCGTGGCCATAAAGCATTTGCAGACGCTCATGGAGGCATCCAACCTCTCCACCGGCGGCCATGTGCTGTTCGCCCACTACCAGCAAGGCATGACCGAATATCTCGCCATCGCCCTGCTGCACCACAGCGAAGGCGTGGCGGTGAACGCCGAACTGAACGTGACCCCGTCGCGCCACCTGGACCTCGGCCAGTTGCACCTCGCGGCGCGGATCAACCTGTCGGAGTGGAAGAACAACCAGAACTCCAAGCAGTACATCTCGTTCATCAAGGGCAAGAACGGCAAGAAGGTCTCAGAGTACTTCCGCGACTTCATCGGTTGTCAGGAGGGAGTCGACGGCCCGGGCGAGACCCGTACTCTGCTGAAGGCCTTCAGTGACTACGTCGAAAAAGAGGACCTTCCAGAGGAGTCCGCGCGGGAGAAGACCCAGACCCTGGTCAATTACGCCACCACGCAGACCAAGCTTGGCGAGCCGGTGACTCTCGAAGAGCTCTCTAGCCTGATCGACGAGGACCGCCCAAAGGCGTTCTACGATCACATCCGAAACAGTGACTATGGTTTGTCGCCAGAGATTCCGGCCGACAAACGCACCCTGAACCAGTTTCGCCGCTTCACCGGGCGCGCCGAAGGGCTGTCGATCAGCTTCGAGGCGCACTTACTGGGCGAAAAGATCGAATACGACGAAGCCGCCGGTACCTTGATCATTAAAGGCTTGCCAACTCAACTCATTGATCAGTTAAAACGCCGCTGAACTCAGATCCGTCACCTTACTGTCGCTCACCTTGGCTTTGAGCACACGGTTCTCGTCCAATAGCATTTCGTTGAAGGACGCGAGACTGGCGATTTTGGCCCGCAGTTCCTCTATCTCATGACGGAAGGCTGCGGATCTCTTGCGCTCAGCAATCAAGTCGTGATGTTTCATATCACGTACAGTACGACTGGACCGCCCCTGAGCTTCGCGGATAGCTTCAGCAACCTTTGGGTAGTAGTTGTGGATCAACGCTGTTGATACGCCTGCCTCGCGGGCGACTGCGGCGATAGTAATCTTGGTTTCCCCGAAATGGGGGCGACCTTTCTGGATACGATAAAGGGCGAGCCGCAGATCCTTTTCGCGATCCTCAGCCGGCTTGTAGTGGGCTTGCTTTTTCGTGGACTTCATGCGAGCGGAGTCTCCAGATGCATGCCCAACTGTGTTAGTACGTCATGGCATCGAGTCAGGTCGCGCTCAACGCGTTGGCGGCCGCCGTCGCCAATGTCTGGGCAATGCAGCAGACCTTTCAACTCCTCGTAGAGCCGCTGGTAGATCGCCGTGTGCCTACTCCCGATCACGGCGTTATTGCAGTTGCCGCATCTTGTGCGCTCTAGGGTATTGCCGATACATCCGTCATTGTCCGCCGTGCACCAAGCATGTCCATTGCTACGAATTGCAGTGCTCTCGGCAATGGACTTCAACATCGAGGCATGATCCTTGAATATCAGCAAGTTCTGCGGCTCTCGTTGCCACTGCTTGAGGGTGCGGCCATAGCCCCCGGCCAGAGGCGAGTCACCGAACCAGTCGTCTACCACGCCGAGTTTGATGCCATCCAACTCGGTCTGAATGTCGGTATACAGCTCAAGATCCAGATGCTGCCCCCAGCTGTCGTCCATGCTGTAGCGTAAAGTCATGTCCAGCGTCCAGTGCGCGTAATGTTCCTTGAGGTAGCGCAAGTCACCGAAGCGGCTATGCGCGGCGTAGTTGGCGAACTTGCGGCGGAATTGATGGCTGCTAAGGTTCCAGCTCAGCCCGCAATCTTTAACGAACGCCTTCAGGTAGCAGTTCCAAGTAGCGTTGCAAAGTGTGCGTACTTGGTCGCCTCCCTGAGCCACGCCGAGGAAGAGCGCATGGCGATGTTTGTTTGCCTCGACGATCTGCGAATCAGACGGGTTAGACCGGCGTCGCCGCAGGAGTTCGGCGGTGATCATGGCCTGATATGGCAGGGCCCAGCGCTCCATCACACGCAGCGCGCGTACAGCCGCCTCGGGGACCATCCAGTGATGGATGCCCTCATCGGTCTTGTTCGAGCTTGAACGCATCCAGTGGAAGACCGTGCCCTGATTGTCTTGGGTGCGCAAGTGCGAACCCGATTGTACATTCGCCAGCTCGTGGTTGCGGCAGCCGGAGGTGCTGGCCAGAATGATGTAACAGGCCGTACGCAAATCAATCAGTGCTTTGTTGAGTGTTTTCAGGCCACCCTCCCAACCAAGAGCATCCAGGTGGCGGTTCTTTGCAACATTGACTGTTGTGTATGGTTGCCCCTTTCGCTGCACCGTGAGCGCATGTAGTGCATCGCGAAGGTCAAGCAGTTGTTGACCGCGCTCAACCTGCTGGTAGGCTCGCTCGAATAGAGAGCAGAACAGATCGTCGGGCATCAGTGGCGTTTTGCTTTCTTGAGCGCCAAGACGGGTAAGCCCCGCCAACGCCTTCGCGGAAGTATCGGGCCAGGGGTGCATCGGCATTCGGTCGTCGGTGTATTGACTAAGTTCATAGAGCGCTTCGACTGCCTTTAAGCGGTCTTCCAATCCACGTTGCGATAGTGGCTTGCCATGATGTCGGCTGATTTGCCGGTACGCCTTGCAGGTATTCACATAGACTGCGCAGACCATAGGTGTCACCGCGCCAACATGATTGAGCTTAAGTGCCGCCAGATGGCGTAAGAATGGCAGCGTTGCGTAGAAAAAACTTTTCATTGAGCTACCTTTAGGCCGCGAGCCCCCTCGGCGCCCACGTCGTAGGTAGCGGTACATCATCGCTTTCATAACCGCTCGAAACACCAGTGGTACGAGGTTGAAATCCATTCGTTTCTCGCAGGCCGGCACGTTGCTACTGAAGCCGTCGAGCTGCCAGATGTCGTCGCCATACCGGCTGAGGATGACCCAAAGCCCATCAATTTGGGTCGCGCTAATGATTAAGGTGTCGCGTTCGTGGAGTCCTCGCACATCGCTAGGTTGCGCTGTGACGGCGTCCCAAAGCGGTACTGCTAGAAGGTTGTCGTTCATGCAAATACCTCCAGGCTATCGATCAGATCAATCGACCAGAACGGATGTGGCTGGGTGCGAGCATGCTCACGTGCGGCTTCCACCGCTGCGGCTTTGAAAGTGCCGCGCCTCAGCCCTTCGTCAATGATGTAGTGATCGATTAAGCGGGGAATGTGGGCGTATTGCCGTGCCCAGAGCCTTTTATCCATGCGCGAGCGTTCGGACAGCACGCGAAAGTAGAAACTGAACAGTTTGTACAAATCTTCGGCGGTCACCGCGTAGTGCTTACAGCGCAGGCAGTTGATGAAGTTCATACAAGTCGCACCCTCTCGCTTAGGAGCGTAGTGGCCGTTCTCCGGGTCGGCGCAGCGTCCCATGGGAGTGTCTCGATAAGTTGTACCGATGGTCCGAGTCCGTAACTCCTGTACCAATACCTCTCCCATGAACTGCCAGTTGCGACGGGCCTCTTCAGTGGGCGCTAGATAGTGTTGGTCGGTGATCTGAAGGGTGTTTCCTAGTGCGGCGGCGGTGGTTGCGACGTCTCCGCCGGTCAGCTCGAATATACTGCTGGCGAACGTCTTGCGCAGGCGTGAGATGTTAATGCGCAGCGGCTCCCCATCGCTGTCGGTCAGACTATATTTAGCTACAAGTCGGGTTACAGCGACTGCCACCGCTGCTGAATTCAATGCTGTGACGTCGCCGACATTTTTCGCGGCGCGAGTGCGATACAGCCATACCCGGCCCTTGAGGTCAGCCGGAGCCTCCGCATCCAGAGGTTCGGTCAAGACCATCACTCGACGAATCAGACATTCCACGCTGGTTCTTACGCTCGGCGTGGATTCAAGAAGCTGTTCGACGTCCGTCTCGGCGCGGAGCGCCACCTTGCTGGTGTTGTATCCTCGCCGCTTCCATAGAACCAGGAATACCGTGTCATCTTTCGGGTGCGGGCGTAGGCAGTTACGGCCCATTTCCAAGAGTGGCGTGTTATTACGTCCGGTGTGCAGCGCCACAACCAACAGTGCGATGGCTAGCAGCTCGCCGGTAACAGACACGCCTTCGGTCCATATCGGTTTGATGGCTTGCCGCAATGCCGCAGTGAAGGCTTGTCGTTCTGTGTTGGTTAATGCGGTCTCGCTTTTGAACTTGTGGTTACTATTCGGGAAGGGCGTGCTTGGGAAGGTGGCCATATCGCCGGAGGCGATCAGAGGAATCAGCCCACGTCGCCCCAAGGCAAGTAGTACCGGCTTAGTTTGCGTGTAAAGCGCCTTTTGAGACGTTGTTGCTACGCCTAGCCCCGCCAGATGCCCGAGGTAACCGTCGATCAAGTCCCGGTTTATGTCGGTCAAAAGTAAGTCACGGCCAAAACCGATTGCCCGCAGCATGCAGCAGTCGAGGAAGTTGCGCAGTCCATTTACGCAGTAGCCTGCCACGGTGGTGGAGGTGATGGCGCCATCCTGCCCGGCCATGAAGCGTTCGATTTGGCGCTGACATGCGTAAGTGATGGTATCAATGCCGACGCCGTACCAGCGAGCAAAGTCGAAGCGACGACTCCTAGACGTATTCAGTCCAAGCTCGACGATACTGTTTATCTCAGAGATAGACTGGGGCAGGATGGTCACATTGCCGGCCGCGTCGTGGTGGTGTTCGACCTGGGGAGCGCTGAGGTCGGTCATGATAAACACCTTGCGCTTGCTCATCAGGCTGTCCCCGCCAGTGTGTTCAACTCATCGTCATAGGCCAGCACGGCTTCGTCGGCCATTTCGTTGATCAGATGCAGGTACACCATAGTCGTCTGAATCGAGCTGTGACCGAGTTGTCCCTGAAGGAACACAAGGGGATCCAGTCCGTTCGCGGGGTTCCGCTGAAGGCTGACCAGCGTGTGCGTAGCGTAGGTATGCCGGAGCATATGCGTATGGACTTTAATACCAGCCCGCATACCGGCTTCGCTGATGATCCGGTTGAGGCTCTTGCCATCCTCTGCATAGGGGGCCCCGAATTGGTTGAGAAATAGCGCTTTTTGCGGGGGCTTGCTCAGTGAAACGCGCTCCCCACGTACCTTGGCCACGTAGCGATAGAGTTCGGCGATGAACGCGCGGCTGAGGTAAATGGTTCGCGGCTTGCTGCCCTTCGTCGCCATGCCGCTTCCGTCAAAGGGGTCGAGACAGATGCGCAGGTTACGCTCTCTTCCTTGTGCCTTGTCTGGATCGAAAACATAGGCCAGTGGGAAGGTTGCGATTTCCTCCCGGCGCAGGCCCGTATGCAAAGCGAGGCGCATCATCATTCGGTGATGGGGATTTTCCGCTGCTGCCAAGAGCAACTTGATCTCAGGCATGCTCAAAAACTTGGGCAAAGCATTCTGCCTGCGTGGCATCACGTCGTTTGCCATAGTCATGCCGCCGCTGCCGTCGACATGTTGAAGGAAGGTTTTTCTGCTCCGTACGGCGCGTTCCTCGTGGGCAAAGGGGAGACGTTTCACCCAACCCTTCTCCAGCGCATGTTCGTAAAACTTGCAGATGTAAGTCAGGCGTTGGCGAGTGGTGTTCGGTGCCAGCTTGCATGTCGTCAAGCAATAGTCCCGATAGGCCGCGGCAAGGCTTTTGGCTTCGCCACGCTCTACGTCGAGCCAGCTAATGTTGTGAGCTTCAAGAAAGCTGAAGAAGTCGTATAGGGCGCGTCCGGTACTGGGCCAGGACCGCTTGGAGCCAATAGCTCCACGAAGTAAGTAGTGTCGGAAGAACTGATTGGCGGGTGCGCAACTCTCCATCGAGCCCCAGAGCAGAATAGGGAATCCTGGATAGGGTTGCCCGTCGATCACCAAATCTTCAGTAGCCCACACAAGTTCCATCTGCGGCCCCCAGTATCGGCGCCTATCGTGCTCTCAGGCAGAGCTAAGGGACCTTAAGCAGCCTTTGAAGCGCCTGAGCGTCTAAATGTCTGTAAGGCATAGCACAAATATTTAACGTTCTCCAGGTGCCAGATCATGAGCTTTTGCAGGTGCTCGACCGACACCCGCGAGAACGCCGTGAAGTCGCTGCCACCGTCGATGTATTCCTTCAGCCAGCCACTGAATGGATGTGCGCCGGACTCGGGATGGAACAGGCCCCATGCCTTGCCCTGTTTGGCGTTATAGCTTTCGTTGAGGTCGGCCAGCATGTTCTCGATGGCCTGGGACTCAGCGAGTTCGGAGTCGCGTGCATGGAGAACAGCGGGCGTACCGTCGGGTTTCTTCTCGATCAGGTGGACGATGCAGTGACGGATCGGCATGGGCTTCTCGGCTGAAAAAGGTGAAGAGCGTGCGGCTCATTGCAAGGTGCCCAGTGTAACGCACGCATGCGCCTGATGGCCCGGGGCAGGCTGGTTTTCGCCTGCAGCGAGTGTTTGCTGGGTGTTTTTTGTGCAATTAGCATTAAAACCTGACCAAAAGGATAGGTAGAGGCGGATATTTGCCCGGCTCTGTGCTAGTTTTGCGCGGTCTTGCGCACTTAGCGCGTCAAGCATGCAGTTAGCGCACACGTAGGTCGAACCATTACCCGGTTTCAGTATCTACACTTTCGCGATTAATCGTGGCTGCTAGCGGGTGGCCAGGTTCGTTGCCTGGCCACGGGCCGACGTTGCGCTCTGCAATCCAAATGAATTTGATAGGGAAGGAACACCACCATGGCTCTTACTAAAGACCAATTGATCGCCGATATCGCTGAAGCTATCGACGCGCCAAAAACCACCGCGCGTAATGCTCTTGAGCAATTGGGCCAAATTGTTGCCGACCAATTGGAAAACGGCGTGGAAATCACTTTGCCAGGTATCGGCAAACTGAAAGTTGCAGAGCGTCCGGCTCGCACTGGCCGCAACCCTTCGACTGGCGCTGCCATCGAAATCGCTGCCAAGAAAGTTATCAAGTTCGTTCCAGCCAAAGTGCTGACCGACTCGATCAACAAGTAAGCAACCGCTTGCTGTGAAAAAGTCGTGCACCGGTTAACCGGGCACGGCTTTTTTGTGGGCGTCTGATCACAGATCTGTGCCGCACGGCACACTCAAGAGAGGACGCAGAGCGTCCAGAACGGCATGCCGACGCAGAGCGTCGCACGATAATCGAGATTAAGGCCTGCCGACGTGGCGTCGCACGATAGTCGATGCGGCACGATAGCCCTATCAGTGGGGTGTGCGTTGTGCCTTGTCAAGGAAGGTCCAGGCCACGAAGCGGCTTTGTTTCTGGCCCTGGCCCATCTCGACTACCTTCACTTCAAGCGCGCCGGCTTTTTTCAGGGCGCTCTGGATCGGCGGCAGGTTGGATGCCTTGGACACCAGGGTGCTGAACCACACCACCTGGCCCGGCAATGTGGCGCTTTCCTGAATCAATTGGGTCACGAAGCCAATCTCGCCGCCTTCGCACCACAACTCCTGAGATTGCCCGCCGAAGTTGAGAACCGGCAGCTTGCGCTTGGGATCCGCCTTGCCCAGTGCGCGCCATTTTCGTTGGCTGCCACGCTGCGCTTCTTCCAGCGAAGCATGGAAGGGCGGGTTGCAGAGGCTCACGTGGAAGCGTTCGCTGCTGTCGAGCAACCCGAGCAGGATTTGCTTGCGATTGCCCTGCTGGCGCACGCTGATGGCCTTGCTGAGGCCATTGGCCTTTACAATGGTGGTGGCTGCGGCGATGGCGGTGCTGTCGATGTCCGAACCCACGAACTGCCAGCCATAGTCGCTATGCCCCAGCAGCGGGTAGATGCAATTGGCGCCGGTGCCGATGTCCAGCGCCTTGATGGATGCACCGCGGGGTATCACGCCTTCATGGTCTTCAGCCAGCAGGTCGGCGAGGAAGTGCAGATAGTCCGCGCGCCCCGGAATCGGCGGGCACAGGTAATCGGCCGGAATGTCCCAATGGGCAATGCCATAGAACGCTTTGAGCAGCGCGCGGTTGAACACCCGTACCGCCTGCGGATTGGCGAAGTCGATGCTTTCCTTGCCGTAAGGATTGAGGATCACGAAGGCTGCCAGTTCGGGGCTGGATTTGATCAGCTTCGCAAAGTCGTACTGGCCCTGATGCCGATTGCGCGGGTGCAAGGTGGCCTTTTCACGCGGCGCAGCAGGTTTGGCTGGCCGCTGAGGCTTCTTGCGCGGTGGTTTGCGGGTATCGGGCATGGATTCGATTGTCAGCCGTGAGGTTGAGTTGCCTGGCTTATTCGCGAGCAAGCGACGTGTCGCCTTCGGCGTGACAGGCCTTGCTCGCGAATAAGTCAGTACAGAAGTTCAGATAACAAAAAGCCAGCCCATAATCGGGCTGGCTTTTCTGGCCATCTTACAGGCTGGCGATGCGCGCGTGTTGCTCGGCCAGCTTGCCCAGTGCCTGTTCGGCTTCGGTCAGCTTGGCGCGTTCCTTGGCGATGACTTCAGGCGGTGCCTTGTCGACGAAGGCGGCGTTGGACAGCTTGCCGCCGACGCGTTGCACTTCGCCTTGCAGACGCTGGATTTCCTTGTCCAGGCGCGCCAGTTCGGCCCCTTTATCGATCAGCCCGGCCATCGGCACCAGCACTTCCATGTCACCGACCAGCGCGGTGGCGGACAGCGGGGCTTCTGCGCCCTCGGTCAGTACGGTCATGGATTCGAGCTTGGCGAGCTTCTTGAGCAGGTAATCGTTTTCGCTCAAACGACGCTGATCTTCGGCGCTGACGTTCTTGAGGAACAGTTGCAGCGGCTTGCCCGGACCGATGTTCATCTCGCCACGGATGTTACGCACGGCGAGCATCAGGCCCTTGAGCCATTCGATGTCGTCTTCGGCCGCCTGATCGATGCGTGCTTCGTTGGCCACCGGCCAGGGTTGCAGCATGATGGTCTTGCCTTGCGCACCGGCCAGCGGCGCGAGGCGCTGCCAGATTTCTTCGGTGATGAACGGCATGAACGGGTGCGCAAGACGCAGCGCGACTTCCAGAACGCGGACCAGCGTACGGCGTGTGCCGCGCTGACGCTCGACGGGCGCTGTTTCGTCCCACAGCACGGGCTTGGACAGCTCCAGATACCAGTCGCAATACTGGTTCCAGATGAACTCGTACAATGCCTGGGCAGCGAGGTCGAAGCGGAACTGATCCAGTTGGCGGGTCACTTCGGCTTCGGTGCGTTGCAACTGCGAGATGATCCAGCGATCAGCCAGCGACAGTTCGACCGCTTCGCCGTTCTGGCCGCAGTCCTCGCCCTTGTCCAGTACGTAGCGCGCCGCGTTCCAGATCTTGTTGCAGAAGTTGCGGTAGCCTTCGACGCGGCCCATGTCGAACTTGATGTCGCGACCGGTGGACGCCAGCGAGCAGAAGGTAAAGCGCAGGGCATCGGTGCCATAGCTGGCGATGCCGTCGGCGAATTCCTGACGGGTCTGCTTCTCGATCTTTTTCGCCAGTTGCGGCTGCATCAAACCACTGGTGCGTTTCTCTACCAGCGTTTCGAGGTCGATACCGTCGACGATGTCCAGCGGGTCAAGCACGTTGCCCTTGGACTTGGACATCTTCTGGCCCTGACCGTCGCGCACCAGACCATGCACATAGACGGTCTTGAACGGGACTTGCGGCGTACCGTCCTCGTTCTTCACCAGGTGCATGGTGAGCATGATCATCCGGGCGACCCAGAAGAAAATGATGTCGAAGCCAGTGACCAGTACGTCGGTGGAGTGGAAGGTCTCCAGTGCCTTGGTCTTTTCCGGCCAGCCGAGTGTGGAGAAGGTCCACAGGCCCGAGCTGAACCAGGTGTCCAGTACGTCGTTGTCCTGCTGCAGCGCGATTTCCGGCCCCAGGTTGTTTTTCGCCCGGACCTCGGCCTCGTCGCGGCCGACGTAAACCTTGCCGGATTCGTCGTACCAGGCCGGAATGCGGTGGCCCCACCAGAGCTGACGGCTGATGCACCAGTCCTGGATGTCGCGCATCCACGAGAAGTACATGTTTTCATACTGCTTGGGCACGAACGCGATGCGGCCGTCTTCGACAGCGGCAATCGCAGGCTCGGCCAATGGCTTGGTGGAGACGTACCACTGATCGGTCAGCCACGGCTCGATGATGGTGCCGGAACGGTCGCCTTTCGGCACCTTAAGGGCGTGATCATCGACACTGACCAGCAACCCGGCGGCATCGAATGCGGCAACGATCTGCTTGCGCGCTTCAAAACGGTCCAGGCCGGCGTAGGCCGCAGGCAGGCTGCCGTCGACGCTTTCGTTCAGCGTGCCATCGAGGTTGAACACCTGAGCGGCGGGCAATACGTTGGCATTCTTGTCGAAAATGTTCAGCAGCGGCAGGTTGTGGCGTTTGCCGACTTCATAGTCGTTGAAATCGTGGGCCGGGGTGATTTTTACGCAGCCGGTGCCGAATTCGGGATCGCAGTAATCATCCGCGATGATCGGGATGCGGCGGCCTACCAGAGGCAATTCGACGAACTTGCCGATCAGCGCCTTGTAGCGCTCGTCCTGCGGGTTCACGGCGACGGCGGCATCACCGAGCATGGTTTCCGGGCGAGTGGTGGCCACGATCAGGTAATCCAGACCTTCGGCGGTCTTTGCGCCGTCAGCCAGTGGATAACGCAGGTTCCACAGATGACCTTTCTCGTCATGGTTCTCCACTTCGAGGTCGGAAATGGCGGTGTGCAGCTTGGTGTCCCAGTTGACCAGGCGCTTGCCACGGTAGATCAGGCCGTCTTCATGCAGGCGCACGAAGGCTTCCTTCACCGCTTCGGACAGGCCGTCGTCCATGGTGAAGCGCTCGCGGCTCCAGTCGACGGACGAGCCCAGGCGGCGGATCTGACGGCTGATGTTGCCGCCGGACTCGGCTTTCCATTCCCAGATCTTGTCCAGAAACTTCTCGCGGCCCAGTTCATGACGGCTTACGCCTTGCGCTTCGAGACGACGCTCGACCAGCATCTGCGTGGCGATGCCGGCGTGGTCGGTGCCCGGTTGCCACAGCGTATTGCGGCCCTGCATGCGACGGAAACGGATCAGTGCATCCATGATCGCGTTATTGAAACCGTGGCCCATGTGCAGGCTGCCGGTGACGTTCGGCGGCGGGATCATGATGGTGTACGAGTCACCCACGCCTTGCGGAGCGAAGTAGTTCTCGGACTCCCAGGTCTGGTACCAGGAAGTTTCGATGGCGTGCGGCTGGTAAGTCTTGTCCATGCGCGGCGGGAACCTGTGGCATTGATTCGGAAACCGGTAAGTATAGACCTGACGGCCAGCGACAAGCCATAAGTGCCGGGCCACAACTGGCAGATCAGTCAGTAGGCGGCGAGTGGTCCGAGGGTCCGCTGGCGGCTCTGATACGCTCGCAGTCAGTTACCCGAGGTGCGGGTCCCGAGCCAGAAACTTCACTTCTGCTGCTGCGCCAATAGCCGCTCCAGCCTTGCCTCCAGCCGACGCTTGATTTCGTTTTCGATATGCGGGGCGAAGTCGTCGATCACGTCCTGCATGATCAATTGCGCGGCTGCGCGCAACTCGCTGTCCAGATGTAACAGTGCATCAGGGTTGGGCTGCGCTTGCGGCTGGGCTGTCTGCTGCACCTGCGGGGCGGGCGCTGTATGGGCATCAGGTGTCAGCGTCGGGATGTCGTCTTCGTCGAAGTCCTGTTGATACGCCGCGTCGGGGCGAGCGCCGACGACATCGAACAACAGGGGAATCTGGCCTTCGGGACGAGCCGTGTCGTTCGACACGGGGGAGTGAGCGGGGTCATCGCCGAGCAGTTGGCGGATCGACTCGAGGTCGTTCAGCAAGTGCGCGGATTCAGCTTTTTTTGAAGTATCCATCGTGTCCTCAAAGGCGCTGCAGTCGGTGATCTTGCGGAGGATAGCCCTGTTCGCGATAGGAACGGAAACTCTCGCGTGCGGCAAGACGTATGGCGGGGTCTTCGACAACGACTTCGGCCACGCGGGCGAAACGTTTGAAGAAGGCCGGAATGCTCAGGTCGAGGTTGACCAGCAGGTCACTGTGTTCGCCCGAGTCGTCGCCCAGGCCCAGTACCACGGCAGCATCGTGATCGCTCTCGGCGTCGCCATGGGGTAGAAACACTTCACCTCTGAAACGCCAGAGCCGGGCATCGAGGTCCTCACGCTGCGCAGCATCGCTGCAATGCAGATAGACCTTGTGACCCAGGCGCCAGGCCTTTTCCGTCAGCTTGCAGGCAAAGTCCAGGCGGGCCGCAGGATCGGCGCTGGGCAGGATGTAGAAGTCGACTTGAGTCATGTGGGTTCCAGAACCGGAGGCGTATCGACTGAGCAGTCGATACGCCAGGGTCTCTTTTTATACGCCGGCGCGGTCGAGCAGGTATTGGGTCAGCAGCGGAACCGGACGCCCGGTGGCGCCTTTTTCCTTGCCGCCGCTCAGCCATGCCGTGCCGGCGATGTCCAGGTGAGCCCAGTGGTAGGCCTTGGTGAAGCGCGACAGGAAGCAGGCCGCGGTGATGGTGCCGCCTTTCGGGCCGCCGATGTTGGCGATGTCGGCGAACGGGCTGTCGAGTTGCTCCTGATACTCATCGAACAACGGCAACTGCCAGGCACGGTCATCGGCCTGTTTGCCCGCGTCGAGCAACTGATTGATCAGCGCGTCGTTATTGCCCAGCAGGCCGGAGGTGTGGCCGCCCAGTGCAACGACGCAGGCGCCGGTCAGGGTTGCGATATCGATGACCGCCTGCGGCTTGAAACGCTCGGCGTAGGTCAGTGCATCGCACAGCACCAGACGGCCTTCGGCGTCGGTGTTGAGGATTTCGACGGTCTGGCCGCTCATGGTCGTGACGATGTCGCCAGGACGTGTCGCGGTGCCGCTCGGCATGTTTTCGGCACAGGCCAGAATGCACACCAGATTGATCGGCAGCTTCAATTCGAGCACCGCACGCAGGGTGCCGAACACGCTGGCAGCGCCGCACATGTCGAACTTCATCTCGTCCATGCCCGAGGCAGGCTTGATGCTGATGCCGCCGGTATCGAAGGTGATGCCTTTACCGACCAGCACGAACGGCTGGTCGCCTTTTTTGGCACCCTGGTAGTTCATGACGATGAGGCGCGGCGGCTGGGCGCTGCCCTGTGCTACCGCGAGGAAAGAACCCATGCCCAGGTCGGCCAGTTTCTTCTCGTCGTGGACTTCCACTTTCAGGTTCTTGTGTGCCTTGCCCAGCGCCTTGGCTTCTTCGCCCAGGTAGGTCGGGTGGCAGATGTTCGGCGGCAGATTGCCGAGGTCGCGGGTCAGTGCCATGCCGGTGGCGATTGCCTGAGCGTGAGTCGACGCGCGTTCGACATCGGCCGCCTTGACCTTGTCGGTCAGCAGGGTGATTTTCTTCAGGGCGCGAACTTCGGCCTTCTGGCTCTTGAAGCGGTCGAAGACGTATTCACCGTCGGCCAGGGCTTCGACCAGCAGACGAGCCATGCCATAGGTGTCGCGGTTTTTCACCGCCAGGTCATCGAGCGCGATCGCTGCATCGGTCCCGCCCAGGCCCTTGAGGCAGGTGAGCGCTGCGCCGACGAGTTTTTTCAACTGACGGTCCGACAGCTCGTCTTCCTTGCCCGTACCCACCAGCAGCACGCGTTCGGCCTTGATGTTGGGCAGATTGTGCAACAGCAGGCTCTGGCCGACCTTGCCGGCCAGATCGCCGCGCTTGAGGATCAGCGAAATGGCTCCGCCGCTGAGGATATCCACCGTCCTGGCCGCACCGGCCAGTACACGGCTTTCACCGACGGTGACCACCAGCGTTGCGGTTTTCAAGGTTTCTGGGCTTACGCTTTTAACAACCAATTCCATGTGGGGTCCCCGAATAGACGATGAGAGTCGCAATATAAATGTCGTACGCGGCATGGCCTGAGTGTTTCCAGGGGCGATGCCTGCGCTAAGCCTTGCAGTTTGACCCCGCTGCACGACTGCTGACAACCCCGCAGAGCTGCCTGTCTGGCGTCTATGTGCGAACTATCCCCGGTGCGCAGTGACAGAAACACACAATCACAGGATAATGCCGCATATTTTTTGAGGCCCACGCCTTTTTTCGGCGTGAAGCTCTGGTTGCCGTGGCTCACAAATTTTCCCTGTTTGGCTGCCTGAGCCTGACAACTCTGGAGTGTCTGGTTTGATTGTCTTCCGTTATCTGTCCCGAGAAGTGCTGCTTACCTTGAGTGCGGTCAGCGCCGTACTGCTGGTCTTCATCATGAGCGGACGCTTCATCAAGTACCTGGCGCAGGCCGCGTCCGGTGCACTCGATCCGGGCGTACTGTTCCTGATCATGGGCTTCCGCCTGCCGGGCTTTCTGCAGGTCATTCTGCCCCTTGGCCTGTTCCTCGGCATCCTCATGGCGTACGGACGCCTGTACCTGGAAAGCGAGATGACCGTACTGGCCGCCACCGGCATGAGTCAGCAGCGTCTGCTGGCCATCACCATGGGGCCGGCCACGCTGGTCGGTCTGCTGGTTGCCTGGCTGAGCTTCAGCCTGGCTCCGCAGGGCGCTACGCAGTTTTCGCTGCTGATCAATCAGCAGGACGCCATGACCGAGTTCGACACGCTGGTGCCGGGCCGTTTTCAGGCGCTGCGCGACGGTACGCGCATCACCTACACCAAGGAGCTGTCGGAAGACCGCTCGCAACTGGCCGGTGTGTTCATCTCTGAAAAGCGCATGTCCAGCGACAAGAGCAAGGACAACGGCATCACCGTGCTGGTCGCGGAGAAGGGCCACCAGGAGGTACGGCCCAACGGCAGTCGCTTCCTGATCCTCGAGAACGGCTATCGCTATGACGGCAATCCCGGGGCGGCCGACTATCGCGTGATCAAGTACGACACCTACGGGGCGATGCTGCCCAAGCCGGAAATCAGTGAAGAAATCACCGACCGTGAAGCCATTCCGACCAGCGAGCTGATCGGCAACCCGGCACCGCGTTCCGTGGCCGAGTTGCAGTGGCGTATTTCGCTGCCGCTGTCGGTGTTCATCGTGACACTGATGGCCATTCCGCTGTCACGGGTCAATCCGCGTCAGGGCCGTTACCTGAAACTGCTGCCGGCGATCCTGCTGTATATGTCGTACCTGGCCATTCTGATTTCGGTGCGCAGTTCGCTGGAGAAAGGCAAGCTGCCACTCAGTCTGGGGATGTGGTGGGTGCATGCCATCTACCTGTCCATCGGCCTGTTGCTGTTCTATTGGGAGCCTCTGCGTCTGAAGATGGCGAGTCGTCGCAGCGTCACGGAGGTGACTCGTGGTCAAGCTTGATCGATACATTGGCAAAAGCGTCCTGCTGGCGATTCTCGCGGTTCTGGGCATCATTCTGGGTCTGGTCTCGCTGTTCGCGTTCATCGACGAGATGGGCGATATCAGCGACACCTACACACTGGCGGATGCCCTCAGCTACGTCATGCTGACGGCGCCACGTCGTGTCTACGACACCTTGCCGATGGCCGCCCTGATCGGTTGCCTGATCGGTCTGGGTACGCTGGCCAGCAGCAGCGAGCTGACCATCATGCGTGCGGCGGGTGTGTCCATCGGGCGCATCGTCTGGGCGGTCATGAAGCCTATGCTGCTGCTGATGATCGCGGGCGTGCTGGTCGGCGAATACGTCGCTCCCTACGCCGAGAACCAGGCTCAGGCCGCGCGCTCGCTGGCGCAGGGCTCAGGTGATGCGCAGAGCGCCCGTCATGGTCTGTGGCACCGCCAGGGCGATGAGTTCATCCACATCAACACGGTACAGCCCAATGGCCTGATGCTCGGTGTGACACGTTATCGTTTCGACGATCAGCGCCACATGCTGACCTCCAGCTTTGCCAAAGAGGCCAACTTCAAAACCGATTACTGGGAATTGAAGGACGTCACCACCACGCACTTCAATGACGGCAGCACCAAGGTCATCAACACCCCGGTCGAGCGTTGGGACGTGGCGCTGAGCCCACAACTGCTGAGCACGGTGATCATGCCGCCCGAGTCGCTGTCCATCAGCGGCCTCTGGAGCTACGCGCATTACCTGGCTGATCAGGGCTTGAGCAATGGCCGCTACTGGCTGGCATTCTGGACCAAGGTCCTGCAACCGGCGGTGACCGTCGCATTGGTGCTGATGGCGATCTCGTTCATCTTCGGCCCGCTGCGTTCGGTTACGTTGGGGCAGCGCGTGTTCACCGGTGTGGTGGTCGGCTTTACCTTCCGCATCATTCAGGACCTGCTCGGTCCATCGAGCTTGCTGTTCGGCTTCCCGCCTTTGCTGGCAGTGCTGCTGCCTGCTGCCGCCTGTGCGCTGGCCGGGGTACTTCTGTTACGCCGCGCCGGGTAATGCATCCGCCTTATTGAAAAAAGCCGACCCTTGGGTCGGCTTTTTTCATGGGCGCTTGCGGAGCCCTGCAAATCCCGCATGCAAAAAAGCCCCTGGCATCGCTGCCAGAGGCTTTCTTGTATCTGCGTGGGTGCGTCGTTATCAGCCTTCGGCTTGAACTTCGTCAGCCTGCATGCCTTTCTGGCCCTGCACCGCAACGAAGGTAACTTTCTGACCTTCTTTCAGGCTCTTGAAGCCGTTACCCTGAATGGCGCGGAAGTGTACGAACAGATCCGGCCCGCTCTCAGGAGTGATAAAACCAAAACCTTTTTCGTCGTTGAACCACTTGACGGTACCGCTCTGACGTTCAGCCATTTTCTTATTTCCTTGACGCTTGACTTGAATTGGTTACAGCCTCTTTCGTATGAAAGAGCACTGGGGCTGGTTGCAGGAAGTAAGAAACGTAGAACGGGTTGTAGCAAACCTAGAGCTACTGCCCAGGTCCAGATTCGGCGACCCATGCAAACACAGTTCGGAAACTCTACGCCAAGTCCCGTTACAAATACAACCCCCTTGCTTGGCACCCTGTTTCCGGGGCTTTGGCCTTGTATGCGCAGTGTTTGCGCCGGGTGCACGGTGATTGATCCGTCATAACATTTTGCACTTTATAGGTGCATTTTTTGCATATATGACAGGCTGTTTCCGTGTTCGAAATACTGACGAAACACTGCTGGGGAACAGCGCTTCAGCAACACCGAAGTGTTGCTGTTTTTTTGACGCCGCTATTTAACCGCGGAAGTAACGTTGCGCAACAAAAGGCATTTTTGCGACGAGCATGGGGACTCTCTTGCCGCGCACCATTGCCCAGACAGGTGTATTCAGCGCCGTGTAATCGTTATGCAGATAACCCATGGCCAGCGGCCCGGTCAGCGACGGTCCAAAACCGCCGCTGCATACGGTGCCGATAACAGCGCCCTGTTCATCGACGATCTCGGTACCTTCACGCACGGGTGTGCGCTCCTGGGGGAGCAGGCCGACTCGCTTCTTGCTGACGCCGTTCTGTTGCTGGGCAAAGATTCGCTCGGCGCCCGGAAAGCCGCCTGCACGCGCACCGTCGGCGCGACGCACTTTGGAAATGGCCCACAACAGACTGGCCTCGATCGGCGAGGTATGTGTGTCCATGTCATGGCCGTACAGGCACAGACCGGCTTCCAGTCGCAGCGAATCACGTGCGCCCAGACCGATCGGTGCCACTTCCGGCTCATCCAGGAGGTGGCGTGCCAGGGCTTCAGCCTGTTCGGCAGGCACTGAAATTTCATAGCCGTCTTCACCGGTATAGCCCGAGCGACTGACATAGCATTTGACGCCGAGCAGCGTGACGCTGGCGAACTGCATGAAGGTCATTTTGGCAACTTCCGGGGCGAGGCGTGCCAGTACGGTCACCGCGGCCGGCCCTTGCAGCGCGAGCAGGGCGCGTTCTTCGAACAGTGGTTCGATCTTGCAATGCCCGGCCAGGTGCTTGCACAGGTGCGCCAGATCCTGATCCTTGCAGGCCGCGTTGACCACCAGCATCAACTGGTCGTTGCCGAGATTGGCCACCATCAGGTCATCGAGAATGCCGCCGTTCTCGTCGGTGAACATCGCGTAACGCTGCATGCCGACCGGCAGGTCAATGATGTCCACCGGCACCAGGGCCTCGAGTGCCTTGGCCGCGTCCGTACCGGTGAGGCGAATCTGGCCCATGTGCGAGACATCGAACAGACCGGCCTGTGCGCGGGTGTGCAGGTGCTCTTTCATTACGCCAGCCGGGTATTGAACAGGCATGTCGTAACCGGCGAAGGGCACCATCTTCGCGCCGAGTTCGCGGTGCAGGGCGTGCAGGGGAGTGGTCAGCAGTGATTCTGTGGACATGTTCGATTCCTTGTTGAGCGGGCCGTGCCAATGGCACTGCCTGTGCGCGCAGCGCGATCAGGCAATGCCAGGCGGGGCTGTCACGCTTCCTGATAGTTCTCGATGGACGGGCAGGCGCAGACCAGGTTGCGGTCGCCGAAGACGTTGTCGACACGACCGACCGGAGGCCAGTACTTGTTCTCGATCAACGAATCGACCGGGTACACCGCCTGTTCGCGGCTGTAAGGATGGCTCCACTGGCCGACGATTTCGGCAGCGGTATGCGGCGCGTTTTTCAGCGGGTTGTCATCCTTGTCCAGGGTGCCGTTTTCAACTGCGCGGATTTCTTCGCGGATCTTGATCATGGCATCGCAGAAGCGGTCCAGTTCTTCTCTGGATTCACTCTCGGTCGGCTCGATCATCAAGGTCCCGGCAACCGGGAACGACATGGTCGGGGCATGGAAGCCAAAGTCGATCAGACGCTTGGCCACGTCATCGACGCTGATGCCGCTGCTGTCCTTGATCGGGCGCAGGTCGAGAATGCACTCGTGTGCGACGAGGCCGTTGCTGCCGGTGTAGAGCACCGGGTAATGCTCCTCCAGGCGGCGCGAGATGTAGTTGGCGTTGAGAATCGCCAGTTGCGAAGCGCGTTTGAGGCCGTCACCGCCCATCATGCGGATGTACATCCAGGTAATGGGCAGAATGCTGGCGCTGCCGAACGGTGCTGCGCAGACCGCGCCTTCCTTGCGCTCCATGCGTGCATGGCCGGGCATGAACGAGGCGAGATGGGATTTGACGCCGATTGGGCCAACGCCCGGGCCGCCACCTCCGTGGGGGATGCAGAAGGTCTTGTGCAGGTTGAGGTGCGATACATCGCCGCCGAATTTGCCCGGAGCGCACAGGCCGACCATGGCGTTCATGTTTGCGCCATCGATGTAGACCTGGCCACCGTTGTCATGAACGATGCCACAGATTTCGCGAATGCCTTCTTCGAACACGCCGTGGGTCGACGGGTAAGTGATCATGATTGCCGCAAGCTGGTCACGATGCTGAATGGCCTTGGCGCGCAGGTCCTCGATGTCGACGTTGCCGCGTGCATCACAAGCAGTCACTACGACGCGCATACCCGCCATGTTGGCAGTCGCCGGGTTGGTACCGTGCGCCGAGGACGGGATCAGGCAGATGTCGCGATGTTCATCGCCACGGCTCTGGTGATAGGCGCGGATCGCCAGCAGTCCGGCGTATTCACCCTGTGAACCGGCGTTCGGCTGCAGCGAGATCGCGTCATAACCGGTGGCCGCACAGAGCATGGCCTCCAGTTCGTCGGTCAGTTGCTGGTAACCGGCGCTTTGCTCGGCCGGAGCAAACGGGTGCAGGTTGCCGAACTCGGCCCAGGTCACCGGGATCATTTCGCTGGCAGCGTTGAGCTTCATGGTGCACGAGCCCAGCGGAATCATGGTGCGATCCAGCGCCAGGTCCTTGTCGGCCAGTTTGCGCAGGTAGCGCATCAGCTCGGTTTCCGAGTGATAGCGGTTGAACACCGGGTGGCTGAGGATCGCTGACTGACGCAACAGCCCGGCCGGCAGACGCGATTGCACGCTGTCTGCCAATGCGGCGAAGTCCGGCAGGCTCTGGCCTTCGCTGGCGAAGATTGCCCACAGGGTTTCGACGGCCGACTGCGAGGTGGTTTCGTCCAGCGACAGACCCAGACGCTGGTCATCGATTTCGCGCAGGTTGATGTGCCTGGCGCGTGCGGCGGCATGCAGTGCAGCGGTTCTGCCGCCGGTGTGCAGGGTCAGGCTGTCGAAGAAAAATGCCTGCTCGGCCTTCAGGCCCAGGCTGCTCAGGCCTTCAGCCAGAATCGCGGTCAGGTGGTGAACGCGATTGGCGATCTGTGTCAGGCCGCGCGGACCATGATAGACCGCGTACATGCTGGCGATGTTGGCCAGCAGCACCTGCGCGGTGCAGATGTTGCTGGTGGCCTTCTCGCGACGAATATGCTGCTCGCGGGTCTGCATGGCCAGACGCAGGGCCTGCTTGCCGTGACGATCTACCGACACGCCGACCAGACGGCCGGGCATGTCACGTTTGAAGGCATCGCGGGTCGAGAAGTAGGCCGCATGCGGGCCACCGAAGCCCAGCGGCACGCCGAAGCGTTGCGCGCTCCCGATTGCCACGTCAGCGCCGAATTCGCCTGGCGGGGTCAGCAGGGTGAGGGCCAGCAGGTCGGCAGCCACGGCGACCAGTGCATTGGCCGCGTGGAAGCGCTCGACCAGCTCGCGGTAATCGAATACGTCACCATTGCTGGCCGGGTATTGCAGCAGCGCGCCGAAGTAATCGCTGACATCGCCCAGCTCGTGCTCGTCGGCTACGACCACGGTGATGCCCAGCGGCTCGGCGCGGGTACGCAGCACGTCGAGGGTCTGCGGGTGGCAGTGGCTGGACGCGAAAAACTGTTGGCTAGCCTTGTTTTTGCTCAAGCGTTTGCAAAAGGTCATTGCCTCGGCGGCCGCGGTGGCTTCGTCGAGCAGAGAGGCGTTGGCAATCGGCAGGCCGGTGAGGTCGCTGATCAGTGTCTGGAAATTGAGCAGTGACTCCAGGCGGCCTTGGGAAATTTCTGGCTGATAGGGCGTGTAGGCGGTGTACCAGGCCGGGTTTTCCAGCAGGTTGCGCAGGATCGGTGCTGGCGTGTGGGTGTTGTAGTAACCCTGGCCAATGTAGGTCTTGAACAGCTGATTCTTGCTGGCGATGGCCTTGATGGAGGCCAGCGCATCAGCTTCGCTCTGCCCGGCAGGCAGGTTCAAAACGCTGGTGCCCTTGATGCTTTCCGGAATGACGCTTTCGCTCAGCGCATCGATGGAATCGAAACCCAGTGTTTGCAGCATGGCCTGCTCGTCGGCCGCCCGGGGGCCAATGTGACGGGCGATGAATTCGTTGGCAGTGCTCAGTTCAATACGGTCAGTCATGGCGTGCTCCTCAGGCTTCGGCGTTGGCTTTGATCAGGCGGTCGTAGGCGTCCTGATCGAGCAGGCCGTGAATGGCGTTGGCATCTTGTGGAACGAAGCGGAAGAACCAGCCCGCACCGAGGGCATCTTCATTGACCAGCTCCGGTGTGGCGTCGAGGGCGGAATTGACCTCGACGACTTCACCGTCCAGCGGCATGTTGATGCTGCTGGCCGCTTTCACCGATTCCACCACTGACACTTCAGCGTGTTGAGTGTAGGCCTGTAATTCCGGGAGCTGCACGAAGACCACATCGCCCAGCGATTCCTGCGCGTAGGGCGTAATGCCGACCGTCACGCTGCCGTCGGTTTCGGCACGCAGCCATTCATGGTCAACGGTGAATCGCAAATCGCTCATACAAACTCCTAGGAGAACAGGGCTCGCGCAGCACGCGAACAATATGAGCTATGACTTAGCAATTTAGCGGCCATGTTTTGTTTTTTTAATTAAATCAAAGGGTTGTATGTTTTTTAACTGAGCCTGTAGATCTTGGGTGTAGCGAAAACGCTACAGTCGTCAGGTATTTGAAAATACCTGACTGATCAAGGCCTTGATACGCACGGAATGAGGTGTTTTGGAGTGAAATCGTTACAGTGGAGCGTTTTCGTTACGAATGGGTTGCAGTGAGTGCATCCATCCCGCAGTGGTCATCGTTTTCAAGCAGGTCGGACGCATCGGTCGCGCGTCACCCTTTACCTGACGCAGCTTTCTTTTCCGGTGAGCACAAAAACGTTTCGAGCTCTTCAAGCGGCAGCGGCTTGCTGATCAGATAACCCTGGATTTGATCGCAGTGGTTTTCCCTCAGGAACGCCAGTTGTTCCGGGGTTTCCACACCCTCGGCGATCACCTGCAGGTCGAGGCTGTGAGCCAGCTCGATGATGGCTCTGGCAATGGCCGCGTCCTGTGGATTGCTGGTCACTTCACGAATGAATGCGATGTCGATTTTGAGCTTGTCGATAGGAAAGCGGCGCAGGTACGCCAGGCTTGAATAGCCGGTGCCGAAGTCATCGATGGAAATACTCACGCGATTGGCCCGCAGCGCTCCCAGGGTGGCGATGGTGTGCGTGGTATTTTCCATCAGCGAACTTTCTGTCAGTTCGACCTCAAGCCACTGCGGCGCAACATTGTGTTTTTCGAGGGCCTGACGAATGTCGGCCACCAGGCTGCTGCTGGAAATCTGTTGCCCCGAAATGTTGACCGCTACCTGAAACAAGCCCAGCCCGGAGCGTTGCCAGCGCGCGATCTGCGCGCAGACGCTGTCGACCACCCAGTTGCCGACTTCACCGATCAGGCCGAGGCTTTCCAGCACCGGAACGAATACAGCGGGCGAAACGCCTGGATGGCCTGGGCGTGGCCAGCGCAACAGCGCCTCAAGCCCGCAAATGCGGTCGTTGTTCAGGTCCAGCTTGGGTTGGTAGACGATTTCGAAGGACTGATTACGCACGGCTTCGCGCAGGGCAGCCTCAAGGTCCAGGCGTGCCGAAACATCGGCGTTCATCTGCGGCGTATAGAACCGGTAGTTGTCCGGGCCGATTTTTCGGGCGCTGTTCATGGCGGTGTAGGCGTGTCTGATCAGCTCGCTTGAGTCTTCGCCGTCCTCCGGGTACAGCGCAATACCGATGCTGGCGGTCATGACCAGGCTCTGGCCTTCTATGTGGAAGGGCGCTCGCAATGCGTTGCGGATGCGCTCGAGCGTTTGCCGGGTATCCGCCTGGCCGGGACGAAGCATCAGAATCAGGGCGAACTGATCTCCGTCCACGCGGCCAAGGGTGTCGCTGGCATTCAGGCAGTTCGACAATCGGCGGCTGACTTCCAGCAGCACCTCATCGCCCAGCACATGCCCCCAGGTTTCGTTGATGTTCTTGAAACCGTCGATATTGACCGTCAGGGCCGCCAGCTTCCAGCGACTGATGGCCGCCTGGGTCATGCCCATTTGCAGGCTGGTAAAGAACAGGTCCCGGTTGGGCAGGCCGGTCAGCGTGTCGTAGTGGGCCATGGTCAGCAGGCGTTGGTCGCTTTCCTTGCGCCGGGTGATGTCGCGCACGATGCCGACGATGACCCAGTCCTCGCCGGTGCGGTACGCCTGGCGATGGATTTCGACCTCGACATCCCGGCCACTCTTGTCGCGAATCTGGGTTTCCAGTGGCTCGCTGGGGCCTTTGCCGGCAATGATCTGGTCGTACACGACCTCAAGCTGCTCCATGGACGTTTCGCCCAGTTCGGCAGGCGTCTTGTGTGACAGTTCCTCAGCGGTGTAGCCGAGCAACTGGCAGGCGCGGCGGTTGAATTCGATCAGGCTCATGGTGTTGCGGTTGATCAGGAAAATCGCGTCTTCGGAAGCGTCCATCACCGTGCGAAAGCGCTCGAGATCGATGGTGCGCTGCTGCAATTGGTCTTCGAGGATCAGGCTGTGGCTTTTCAGGTAGTCGCCAAAGGACTTGAGGCGCAGCAGATTACGCACACGCAGCCACAGTTCGGCGCTGTCCACAGGCTTGTTGAGGTATTCCTCGGCCCCGGCCTCCAGTCCCGAGAGGCGGGCACTCTGCTCGTCGAGAGCCGAGAGCATGATGATCGGTATATTGGCGGTGCCCTTTTCGGCCTTGAGCTGGGTGGCGACTTCATAGCCGTCCATGCCCGGCATCATGATATCGAGCAGGATCAGGTCGGGTGCCTGTTGTTTGATCATGGCCAGCGCCAGCTCGCCTGATTCCGCCGTCAGTGTCCGATAACCCTGGTTCTGCAAGAGCACCTCCAGCAGGTCCCGGACATGGACGTCGTCATCGATAATCAGGATGGTCGCGCGCTCTGGGTCATATCGAATGCTCAGGTAATGGACTGTTGAGGCAGATTTTTTTCCAGCAGGGTGTCGATGACCCGGTACAACTCCTTGTAGCGCAACGGCTTGATAACATAAGCGTTGCAGCCCGCCAGGCGGATCTTCTCCTTGTCTTCCTTCATGGCCATCGCGGTCAGTGCGATCACCGGGATCGCGGCTGTGCCGGCGTCTTTCTTCAATAGCGACGTGGCGGTCAGGCCGTCCATTTCCGGCAGATGGATGTCCATCAGGATCAGGTCGGGCTGGCGCTCGCGAGCCAGTTTCAGGCCGCTTTCGGCATCGACGGCCGACAGCACAGCGTGCCCGGCGCTGGTCAGCAACAGCTCTGCCAGACGCATATTCGCCGCGTTGTCTTCAATGATCAGGATCTGGGCCATCGTGCCTCCGCTGATTCAGGTGAGCGGATGGGCAGCCACACAACGAAGCGTGCGCCGAGGTCTTTCACGCTGGCCACTGCGACGCAGCCGCCGTGAAGTTCGGCGAGCTGCTTGACCATCGCCAGGCCCAGTCCGGTGCCTTCGAATTTGCGTGCCAGGCCGCTGTCGATCTGGCTGAACGCCTTGAACAGCTTGTTCATGTCGCTTTGGGCGATGCCGATTCCGGTGTCGCTGACACTCAGTTCCAGAAACTGCTCACAGTCGCTGGAGGGAAGCGCAAATCCGTATGTCGGCCAGTCACCGTCGATAAGGCCTGCCTGAGCAAGCGGCACCAGACGCACCGCCAGTGTCACCCAGCCACCGGGCTCGCTGAATTTCACGGCGTTGGCCAGCAGGTTGTAGACGATCTGTTTGGTCTTGCGCCGGTCGAGCTCAAGCACGCCGAAGTCGGCCTCTGTTTCCAGCTTCAGCTGGATATGTTGCAGTGCGGCTTGCTCGCGAACGATCAGCAGGCTGTTGCCGAGCAGTTCGTCCAGATCCACCGATTCTAGCTCCAGCGTCATCATGCCGGCCTCGACCTTGGACAGGTCGAGGATGTCATTGATCAGTGACAACAGATGCTGGCCGCTATTGAAGATATCGCCTATGTAGCGTCGCTGGGCATCGGTCATGTCGCCGACCATGCCGTCCCTGAGTGCCTCGGAAAAACCGATCACGGCGTTCAGCGGCGTGCGCAGTTCGTGCGACATGGTGGCAAGAAACTCGGACTTCATGTGGCTGGCGTGTTCCAGCTCGATATTCTTTTCTTCCAGTGTTCGCTCGAAACGCTTGCGCTCGGTCACGTCGCGGGCTGCGGCGAAGACACCCTTGAGCTTGCGGTCACGGTCGTGAAACGTGGCAGGACACCACGGTTTCAGTGCCGTCATAGGCCCGCACGGTAAGTTCGTAGTCACTGACCTTGTGCTCGCTGAGCACGCGCTTGATCGCGGCATCGGCACTCGCCGGGTCGGTGAAGAAGTTTTTGCAGGGCGCACCGATCAATTCGTCGCGGGTGCGTCCGGTCAGCGCCATCATCTGCTTGTTGACGTCGGAAATGATGCCTTGCGGGTCGGTCATCATCAGCGCATCGATGTTCGATTCGATCAGCGAGCGGGTATAGAACTGTTGGTCCCGCAAGCGCTGATCCAGCAGTGCCTGAGCTTCTTCTTCCTGTTTGCGTGCAGTGTTGTCGGTGCCGATCAGCAGATAACCGATGATGGTTTCAGCGCTGTCGCGCAGCGATGTGACCGAGACCATGGCCGACAGGCGGCTGCCATTCTTGCGGATGTAGGTGAGTTCGTAGATGTCTTCGATGCCACGCGAAGCCTTGAACACCTGAGCCTCGAAGCCCGGCGTGATGGGGGTGTTGAGTTCATGGCTGAGGGCTGCTGCGCGGATGATGAGCTCGGCGGGGTCGGAGATGTCGGCAGGTGTGATTTTGTCGACAACGTCCTCGGAGTGATAACCGAGCATGCGTTCGGCGCCGACATTGAATATCTGGATAACGCCGTGTTCGTCTGTTGCGATGCTGGAGAAATAGGCGCTGTTGAAAATGGCATCCTGCAGTGCACCAGTCTTGAGGAGGATTTTCTGGCGGCGGGATTCGACGATTTTTTCAGCGCGAGACTGGGCATCGACGAGCGGGCGGTCCACTGGCGAGGTTGGCATATGACTTCCCGGTACTACCTGACCTTTATGCCATTACGGCCGTAATCACACTACGGACATCCATTCAAATGGATGATAAGAGGTTCATGGACAATACCAGATCGTTATCGGCAGATTAGTTATTAAATGAAACTTCTCGGAATATATTTTCGATAAATGACGCTAATCGACTAACGCTTGTCGGGAATTCCATATTTTCGCAGGCGATGAGCGATTGCGGTGTGCGAGGTATGCAGGCGATTGGCCAGTTGGCGGGTGGAAGGGTAGTCCGCATAGAGCTTTTCCAGCAGATTGCGCTCAAAGGTTTCGACGGCATGTTCGAGACTGTCGATCGAGCTGTCGTTCTGACGCGCCACGGCGGTGCCAGCGATATCCAGGTCGCCTATATCCACTTGAGTGTGTTCGCAGATGGCGGCCGCGCGAAAAATCACGTTTTGCAATTGCCGCACGTTGCCTGGCCAGCGGTTGCCGAGCAGGGCAGGGTAGGTGCCGGGTGCGAGCCTGCAGACCGGACGCTGAATCTGTGCGCACGCCTGTTCCATGAAGTATCGGGCCAGTAACAGAATGTCCTGACCGCGCTCGCGCAACGGCGGAACCTCCAGATTGAGGACGTTGAGGCGGTAGAACAGGTCTTCACGGAAGGAGCCTTCGCTGACCATTTTTTCCAGATCGCGGTGGGTGGCGCTGAGAATGCGCACATTGACCCTTACTTCCCGATCGCCACCGACGCGGCGGAAGCTGCCATCGTTGAGAAAACGCAGCAATTTGGCTTGCAGATAGGGTGACATTTCGCCGATTTCATCGAGGAATACGGTGCCTTGGTTGGCCAGTTCCATCAGCCCCGGTTTACCGCCACGCTGGGCCCCGGTAAAGGCCCCCGGGGCATAGCCGAACAGTTCGCTTTCAGCGAGGTTTTCCGGCAGCGCTGCGCAGTTCAGAGCCAGGAACGGCTCGCCGTGGCGGGCGCTGCTGGCGTGACAGGCGCGGGCAACCAACTCTTTGCCGGTGCCGGTTTCACCCTGAATCAGCAGCGGTGCATCCAGCGCCGCCACCCGTTGCGCCCGTGCCTTGAGGGTGCGAATGGCGGCTGAGTCGCCAAGCAGGGCGTCGAAACCTTCGGCGTGATCATGGTGCAATGCCGACAGGCGTTCGCCGATTCGGCTGGGCAGGTACAGGGTAATCAGCGCGCCGGCTTCGGTAATCGGCGTGGCGTCCAGCAGCAGGGCTTCACCGTTCAGGTTGATCTCGCGCAGCGGCAGACGAAAGCCGTTTTCCAGCAACGCGACATGCAGACTGGGGTCGCTGAACAGCTCACCGATGGATTCACCCGCGGGCTCCCGGCCAATCAGCGCGATGAGTGCCGGGTTGGCCAGCAGCACGTGCCCGGCGCTGTCCAGAGCCAGCACCGGGTCAGTCATGGCGGCGAGCAACGCGTCCAGTTGCAGGTGGCGACGCTGCCCCGGAAGGATATCGACCACAGTGATCGCTTCCACACCTCGGACCCGAAACAGCGCGTCCTTGAGCTCTTCGAGCATCTGATGGCTGAGCGTCGGCGCATCGATGTACACATTGGGCGGCACCATCTCCACTGCGTCCAGATTCAGATTGCGTCCACCCAGAATCGCCAGCACTTCCTGGGTGATACCGACGCGGTCGATGAAGCTGACATGGATGCGCATGGGGCGATGACGGTTCGCGAATGAGAAGGCGGCAAGTATGCCTTGTGGCGGCAGGTTTGGTGAAATCCGCTTGTGGACTTGCACACACCGATCGCTGCTCACGCTCCAGCTTGGGCACGATGGTGTTTTCCGTGCCTGATTCCTCCCGCTACTGCCCGCTGGCGTTCTACGGGCCTCGACAGCGCTGGCTTACTCCAGATGCTCCGGCTTCACCGGGTCACCTGACTTGGCGTGGAGTTTGTCGCGAATGTCCGCGAACATTCGGTCGTAGTCCTTGTGCTGGGCGATGGGCAGTGCGGCCGAGTTGGGCAAGCCGTGCCTTATTGCGATGCGACTCGCGTCGTGGGCGAAGTTGAAGGCGAGGTCACGGGGCAGCTGGAATTGCTCTTCGAACGACTTGCCGTTGATTGCGCCCTGCATGGTGAAGTGCATGGACGTGCCTTGCTTGGGATCTTCCTCCACGTTGTAGCGCAAGTGGATGTCATAGCTGATATCCGACGGTTGAAGCGCCACGTGGGTGAGGTGCAGATGGCCTGGCTCGTACATGAAGTGACTCCATCAAGTGGTGAGTGTGCTCAGTCAGACACCCCTCGCGAGCGGACGGTTCAGCCTTGCGCAAAGTACCGCTCGCTTCATGCCTGCGCTTAACGATCGATCTTGTCCGGTTCCGGCCTCGACCAGATCCATAGATTGCCCAGCGCCATCCCCGAGAGTGCCAGGTACAGCCACCAGGCATGGCCGATCAGGCTCAGCATCACCACGGCACAGACGAGCATGCTGATGGTGGCGCTGATCTTGGCCTTGCGCGCGACCAGTCGGCCATTACGCCAGTTGTACAGTATCGGCCCAAACACGCGGTGGTTTTCCAGCCAGGCGTTCAGCCGCGGCGAACTGCGTGTTGCCGCCCAGGCGGCCAGCAGAATGAACTCGGTGGTTGGCAGGCCGGGAACGAAGATCGCAACGATGCCTATGCCCAACGCGGTATAGGCGAGGATGCCGTATAAAAGGCGTGAAAGTCTTGAGCCGGGTGGTTTGTACGTCATGGTCTCTACAGGCAGGTTCGGGGAGCCCGGTCAGCTTAACAGCACCGGGCGCTTTTTCATGCCTGCACAGTTTCACCACCCGCAGTGCATCGATCTGCCATGCGCTGAGCATGGTCGCGAGCGTCCATGACCCGGACACCTCTCGCTGCACATGCTTCAGCGCGGCTGCGCCGTTACTGCGCGTTATGCAGTGCCAGGCAGTTGTCGAGCATGCGATTGGAGAACGCCCATTCGTTGTCGTACCACGACAGTACCTTGAGCAGCTTGCCGCTCACCTTGGTGTGGTTGGCATCGAAGATCGACGACAGCGGGTTGTGGTTGAAGTCGTGGGAGACCAGCGGCAGGGCGTTGTAACCGAGCACTTTGGAATGCTGACTGGCTTCTTTCAGCAGCGCGTTGACTTCATCGACCGTGGTTTCACGCTTCAGGGTCACGGTCAGGTCGACCAGCGAAACGTTGATGACCGGTACGCGTACCGCCATGCCGGTGAGTTTGCCTGCCAGCTCCGGCAGTACCAGGCCCACCGCTTCGGCAGCGCCGGTCTTGCTCGGGATCATCGACTGCGTCGCCGAGCGGGCGCGGTACGGATCGGTGTGATAGACATCGATCAGGTTCTGGTCGTTGGTGTAGGCATGAATGGTGGTCATCAGGCCGTTTTCGATACCCAGCTCGCGATGCAGCACTTGAGCGACCGGGGCCAGGCAGTTGGTGGTGCACGAGGCGCTGGAGATGATCTGGTGCGACTGGCGCAGCGTGTCGTGGTTGACACCATAGACGATGGTGGCATCGGCACCGCTGGCTGGCGCGGAGATAATCACCTTGCGTGCACCGGCGGTGAGGTGCGCGGCAGCCTTGTCGCGGCTGGTGAACAGACCGGTGCATTCGAACACCACGTCGATGTCCTGCGCTTTCCACGGCAGCTCGGCCGGATTGCGGATGGCACTGACCGAAATACGGTCACCATTGACGGTCAGGCTGTCCTTGTCACACTCGACTGTGCCGCTGAAAGGGCCGTGTACAGTGTCGAAGCGCAGCAGGTGTGCGTTCATTTCGCTGTCGCCAAGATCGTTGATGGCGACGACCTGCAGGTCCTGACGGTAGCCTTGGGTATACAGTGCGCGTAGGACGTTGCGGCCGATTCGGCCAAAACCGTTGATTGCAATACGAAGAGTCATACAGCCGTCCTTCTGAATTTGTTGTTGGAATTACAAGATTATTCTCATAGAAATAGAAAACAAGCCTTTTTAGTGGCAATATTTTGTTTTATCTACAACTACAAGCCTGAAAGGCACTCCCAGTTGATCGAGATCAGGGTTTTGCTCCCTGACAGTCACTGCTCGAAAACCGGAGCCGTCTTTACGGGTGACCTTAGACGTTAGCCTGGAGTTCATCACATGCATCCCCGCGTCCTTGAAGTAACCGAGCGTCTCATCGCCCGCAGTCGCGATACCCGTCAGCGCTACCTTCAATTGATTCGCGGCGCAGCGAGCGATGGCCCGATGCGCGGCAAGCTCCAATGCGCCAACTTTGCCCACGGCGTCGCCGCCTGCGGACCGGAAGACAAGCAAAGCCTGCGTCTGATGAACGCCGCCAACGTGGCAATCGTCTCTTCCTACAACGAGATGCTCTCGGCGCATCAGCCCTACGAACACTTTCCAGCCCAGATCAAACAGGCATTACGTGACATTGGTTCGGTCGGTCAGTTTGCGGGCGGTGTACCGGCCATGTGCGATGGCGTCACCCAGGGCGAGCCGGGCATGGAACTGGCGATTGCCAGTCGTGAAGTGATTGCCATGTCCACGGCGATTGCCTTGTCACACAACATGTTCGACGCCGCCATGATGCTGGGCATCTGCGACAAGATCGTGCCGGGTCTGATGATGGGCGCATTGCGATTCGGTCATCTGCCGACCATTTTCGTGCCCGGCGGACCGATGGTTTCAGGCATCTCCAACAAGGAAAAAGCCGACGTACGGCAGCGTTATGCGGAAGGCAAGGCCACCCGCGAAGAGCTGCTCGACTCGGAAATGAAGTCGTATCACGGTCCGGGAACCTGCACCTTCTACGGCACCGCCAATACCAACCAGTTGCTGATGGAAGTCATGGGCATGCACCTTCCTGGTGCTTCGTTCGTCAATCCCTACACGCCATTGCGTGATGCGCTGACCGCAGAGGCGGCCCGCCAGGTGACGCGTCTGACCAAGCAGAGTGGCAGCTTCATGCCGATCGGCGAAATCGTCGACGAGCGCTCGCTGGTCAATTCCATCGTTGCGCTGCACGCGACAGGTGGCTCGACCAACCATACGCTGCACATGCCGGCCATTGCTCAGGCTGCTGGCATTCAACTGACCTGGCAGGACATGGCCGATCTGTCTGAAGTGGTGCCAACCCTGAGTCACGTCTACCCCAACGGCAAAGCCGATATCAACCACTTCCAGGCGGCAGGCGGCATGTCGTTCCTGATCCGCGAGCTGCTGGCTGCCGGTCTGCTGCACGAAAACGTCAATACCGTGGCCGGTTATGGACTCAGCCGTTACACCAAGGAGCCGTTCCTGGAGGACGGCAAACTCGTCTGGCGTGAAGGGCCGCTCGAAAGCCTCGATGAAAATATCCTGCGCCCGGTGGCCCGTCCGTTCTCGCCGGAAGGTGGGCTGCGGGTCATGGAAGGCAACCTGGGGCGCGGCGTGATGAAAGTGTCCGCGGTGGCTCCGGAGCATCAGATCGTCGAAGCACCGGCCAAGGTGTTCCAGGATCAGAAAGAGCTGGCCGACGCTTTCAAGGCCGGCGAGCTGGAGTGCGATTTCGTCGCCGTGATGCGCTTCCAGGGCCCGCGTTGCAACGGCATGCCCGAGCTGCACAAGATGACGCCGTTTCTGGGTGTCCTTCAGGATCGCGGGTTCAAGGTTGCGCTGGTCACCGATGGACGCATGTCCGGCGCTTCGGGCAAGATCCCGGCGGCGATTCATGTCTGCCCGGAGGCGTTCGATGGTGGCCCATTGGCGCTGGTACGCAATGGCGATGTGATTCGCGTGGATGGTGTAAAAGGCACGTTACAAGTGCTGGTCGAAGCGTCAGAATTGGCCGCCAGAGAACCGGCCATCAACCAGATCGACAACAGTGTCGGCTGCGGTCGCGAGCTTTTTGGATTCATGCGCATGGCCTTCAGCTCCGCAGAGCAAGGCGCCAGCGCCTTTACCTCTAGTCTGGAGACGCTTAAGTGAAGTTGGCCCTGGTCGGTGATATAGGCGGTACCAATGCACGTTTTGCCATTTGGGAAGACGACACGCTGCATTCTGTCCGGGTATTCCCGACCATTGACTACGCGGGCCCGGAGAAGGCCATCGAAGTCTATCTGCAGGACCTGGAGCTGCAGCGCGGCGATATCGGTCATGTGTGCCTGGCGGTGGCCGGGCCTGTCGATGGCGATTTTTTCCAGTTCACCAACAGCCACTGGCAATTGAGCCGCAAGGCGTTCTGCGCCGACCTGCAGGTCGATGAACTGCTGCTGATCAACGATTTCACCGCCATGGCGCTGGGCATGACCCGGCTCAAGGATGATGAATACCTGACGGTCTGCCACGGTGTCGGCAAGCCTGATCGGCCGCGCGTGGTGGTGGGGCCGGGGACCGGGCTGGGCGTCGGTACGCTGATCAAACTCGAAGGCAGTCGCTGGATGGCGTTGCCGGGCGAGGGCGGTCATGCCGACCTGCCCATCGGCACCGCGCGTGAGGCGCTGCTGTGGACGCGGCTGATGGCCGAGCATGAACATGTCAGCGCCGAAGTCGTGCTCAGCGGTGCGGGCTTGCTGTTGCTGTATCAGGTCAGCTGCGCGCTGGACGACATCGAACCGGTGCTTAAATCGCCTGCGGCGATCACTACCGCTGCGCTCTCGGGCGACCCGGTAGCTGCGGCAGTGCTGGAACAATTCTGCGTGTTTCTCGGCAGAGTGGTCGGCAACCATGTGCTGGCCCTGGGCAGCCTCGGCGGGGTTTATATCGTCGGCGGCGTGGTGCCGCGCTTCACTGAGTTCTTCATTAACAGCGGGTTCAAGCGCGCCATGGCCGAGAAGGGCGTCATGAGCGACTATTTCAATGGCCTGCCGGTGTGGCTGGTCACGGCCGAATACCCGGGCCTCATGGGTTCAGGCGTGGCCCTGCAGCAGGCGTTTGGTGCGCAGATCTGAGCGATATGGCATAACAACAAAAATTAACAGCCAGACAAGGACGCTTCAACTTGAGCTCAGTCAGTAAATCGATCCTGTTGGTGGATGACGATCAGGAAATTCGCGAGTTGCTGGACACCTACCTGAGCCGCGCCGGTTTTCAGGTGCGCACAGTGGGCGATGGCGCGGATTTTCGTCGAGCGTTCAATGACGAACCAAGCGATCTGCTGATCCTGGACGTCATGCTGCCCGATGAAGACGGTTTCAGTCTGTGTCGCTGGATCCGCCAGCACCCGCGTCAGCCGCATGTGCCGATCATCATGTTGACCGCCAGCTCGGACGAAGCCGACCGGGTCATCGGTCTGGAACTGGGGGCCGATGATTACCTTGGCAAGCCGTTCAGCCCGCGCGAGCTTCAGGCCCGCATCAAGGCGCTGTTGCGACGTGCCCAGTTCGGTCAGGAGCGTCCGGGTGGCGACGTGATCCTGTTTGATGAGTGGCGACTCGATATGGTCAGCCACCGGCTGTTTCACAATGACGGCGAAGAGGTGATTCTGTCCGGCGCCGACTTCGCACTGCTCAAACTGTTTCTCGACAACCCCCAGCAGATTCTCGACCGCGACACCATCGGCAATGCCACACGTGGGCGTGAGTTGATGCCGCTGGAGCGCATCGTCGACATGGCGGTCAGTCGCCTGCGTCAGCGTCTGCGCGACACCGGCAAGTCACCGCGTCTGATCCGCACTATTCGCGGCAGTGGTTACCTGCTGGCCGCAAACGTCAACTCGCAAGCGGGCAACGGCTATTAAACCGACAGGGGCAGGCACGAAGAGAACCGGCCTGCCGCTGCCGCGCTCGTTGCTGGGGCGCATGTTGCTGCTGACCTTGCTGGCAGTTTTTTTGGCGCAGGCGCTGTCCAGCGTGATCTGGCTGTCACAGTTGCGTGCCACGCAGATGGAAGGCCTGGTGACCAGTGCGCGCAGTCTGGCGTACTCGATGGCGGCCAGTGTCAGCTACTTTCGCTCATTGCCGCTGGCTTACCGGCCCATGGTGCTCGACCAGTTACGCAGTATGGGTGGCACACGGTTCGTGGTGTCACTCAACGATCACCCGCTGGACATGCAGATCATGCAGCCCACCCCTCGCAAGCAGGCGGTGCTGGACGTGGTGGGCGAGGTGCTGCGCCAGCGACTGGGCAATGGTCCGGACATCACCGTATGGTTCGCGCGGCCCGAAGAACTGCGGATCTTCAACAGCGGCCTGAAGCTCGACGAGCTGCCGCGTTCGTGGGCGCATTACGCGCTGACACTCGAGCCGGTGAACCCGCCGGTGCTGGTCACGCAAATCGAAATGGCGCCGGGCGAGTGGTTCTACATTGCCTCGCTGCTGCCCGAACCCTACACCTCGCTGGAGGAGCAGGAGCTGCCTCTTCAGCAGGTCTCGTTCATTGTCCTGACCAGCGCATTTCTGCTGTTGTTCATCGGCTTGCTGGTGCACTGGCAGAGCCGCCCGCTCAAGCGTCTGGCGCGGGCCGCACGGGACATGTCGCTGGGCGCGGACGTCGAACCTGTGGTCGAGGGCGGCGGCAGCGAAGTCATCGAGGTCAGCCGGGCGTTCAATGCCATGCGCACACGGATCAGTCGCTACCTGACCGAGCGGGGGCAGTTGTTCAGTGCCATTTCCCATGATTTGCGTACGCCCATCACCCGTTTGCGCTTGCGGGTCGAGCTGCTCGAGGATGAGCAACTGCAACGCAAATTCAGTCGTGATCTGGATGAACTGGAGCTGCTGGTCAAAGGCGCGCTGCAGTGCGTCAAGGACACTGATATTCATGAAAACATCGAGCCGGTAGACCTCAACGCGCTGCTTGAATGTCTGGTCGAACCCTGGCTGCTTGCTGACGGCAATGGGCGGGTCACGCAGCAGGGTGAGGCTCAGGCTGTCTATTCAGGCAAACCGCTGGCGCTCAAGCGCTGCATCGGCAACCTGATCGATAACGCGCTCAAATACGGTGATCGCGCGCATCTGAAAGTCGAGGACGATGCCCAGGCGTTCGTACTGCATGTTGATGACGAAGGTCCTGGCGTTCCCGAGCAGCGTCTCGAACACGTTTTCGAACCGCATTTCCGTCTGGCAGGCAATCAGCAGCAGGGCTACGGTCTCGGCCTGGGTATCGCTCGCAACATTGCCCACAGTCATGGCGGCGAAGTCAGCCTGCAGAACCTGCGTGACGGAGGGTTGCGGGTAACGTTGTACCTGCCGAGAACTGTGGAATGACGCGCTGCACAGTGGCTTTTGGCTAGCGATTGCACCGGGATTTCAATTGTCACCATCCTGTGACAATCACGCGTCCCTTCGTTACTGTCGGCGCGTCAGGCTTGGTTAGACTCCCACGAAGCGCAAGCACCAGACTTGCTCATGCATAACAACAAGAAAGGTCAATTCGATGAATTCCATGTCACGTCTCGCTGTTGTCATCTCTCTCGCTTCGTTGTTCCCTCTGAGCGCTAACGCCGCTGAATCCAAAGGCACCGTAGAAGTCGTGCACTGGTGGACGTCGGGTGGCGAAAAGGCTGCAGTCGATGTTCTGAAAGCTCAGGTTGAAAAGGACGGCTTTACCTGGAAGGACGGCGCCGTTGCAGGCGGCGGCGGCTCCACGGCCATGACCGTGCTCAAGAGCCGTGCGGTTGCCGGAAATCCTCCCGGTGTGGCCCAGATCAAAGGCCCGGATATTCAGGAATGGGCCTCTACCGGCCTGCTCGATACCGATGCGCTGAAAGAGGTCGCCAAGTCCGAGAAGTGGGACTCCCTGCTGGACAAGAAAGTCTCCGACACCGTGAAGTACGACGGTGATTACGTAGCAGTACCGGTGAACATTCACCGCGTCAACTGGCTGTGGATCAACCCTGAAGTCTTCAAGAAAGCCGGTATCGACAAGGCGCCTACAACGCTCGAAGAGTTTTACGCGGCAGGCGACAAGCTGAAAAAAGCCGGCTTCATCCCACTTGCCCACGGTGGCCAGCCTTGGCAGGACAGCACCGTCTTTGAAGCTGTCGTGCTCTCGGTGATGGGGGCTGATGGCTACAAGAAAGCTCTGGTCGATCTGGACAACGGCGCGTTGACCGGCCCAGAAATGGTCAAGTCGCTCACCGAACTCAAGAAAGTCGCGACCTACATGGATGCCGATGGCAAGGGCCAGGACTGGAACCTGGAAGCTGGCAAGGTTATCAATGGCAAGGCCGGCATGCAGATCATGGGCGACTGGGCCAAGAGTGAATGGACCGCAGCCAAAAAGGTCGCAGGCAAGGATTACCAGTGCGTAGCCTTCCCGGGCACCGAAAAAGCCTTTACCTACAACATCGACTCGCTGGCGGTGTTCAAGCAGAAAGACAAGGGCACGACTGCCGCACAGCAGGATCTGGCCAAGGTCGCCATGGGCGAGGACTTCCAGAAGGTCTTCAGCATCAACAAGGGTTCGATCCCGGTTCGTGAAGACATGCTGTCCGACATGAGCAAATACGGTTTCGACTCGTGTGCGCAAACCGCTGCGAAGGACTTCCTGGCTGATTCGAAAAACGGTGGTCTGCAGCCAAGCATGGCGCACAACATGGCAACTACGCTGGCAGTGCAGGGCGCGTTCTTCGATGTGGTGACCAACTACATCAATGACCCGAAAGCTGATCCGGCCGAAACAGCCAAAAAGCTGGGCGCTGCGATCAAGTCTGCCAAGTAATTCGTTCTGAACCGCCTTTAACCGTCGTCCGCAGTGTTGAAATCCCTGGTTGATTTCACCTGCGGCTGCGGCCTGGATTCGATACACCGCATGGGATACTCCCGATGAGCTCTGTCGCTGCGAACAGCAAAGCCTCGCCAATGGATGCGCTGCAACGCTGGCTACCAAAACTGGTGCTGGCCCCCAGCATGTTCATCGTGCTGGTGGGTTTCTATGGCTATATCCTCTGGACATTCGCACTGTCGTTCACCAACTCGACGTTCCTGCCTTCCTATAAATGGGTCGGTCTGGCGCAATACGCGCGTCTCATGGACAACGATCGCTGGTGGGTGGCAAGCAAGAACCTTGCGGTCTTTGGCGGGATGTTCATTGCAATCAGCCTGGTGATCGGGGTCCTGCTGGCCGTCCTGCTGGACCAGCGGATTCGTCGCGAGGGCATGATTCGTACTATCTACCTGTACCCGATGGCGCTGTCGATGATCGTCACCGGTACTGCCTGGAAGTGGTTGCTCAACCCAGGCCTGGGCCTGGACAAGATGTTGCGCGACTGGGGCTGGGAAGGTTTCCGTTTCGACTGGCTGATTGACCAGGACCGCGTGGTGTACTGCCTGGTCATCGCCGCGGTATGGCAGTCCTCCGGCTTCGTCATGGCGTTGTTTCTGGCAGGTCTGCGTGGCGTCGATCAGTCGATCATTCGCGCGGCCCAGATGGATGGCGCGAGTTTGCCGATGATCTACTGGCGCGTCGTGCTGCCAAGCCTGCGTCCGGTGTTCTTCAGTGCCGTGATGATTCTCGCGCACATTGCGATCAAGAGTTTCGACCTGGTAGCCGCGATGACCGCCGGTGGCCCCGGTTACTCATCCGACTTGCCGGCGATGTTCATGTATTCGTTCACCTTTAGCCGCGGCCAGATGGGCATGGGTTCTGCCAGTGCGATTCTGATGCTCGGCGCGATCCTGGCGATTCTGGTGCCGTATCTGTATTCCGAGCTGAGGACCAAACGCCATGACTAGTCATGTTGGCAAACCGGGCATCAGCTTCAGTCGTGTTCTGATTTACGCCGTGCTGATGCTGGCCTGTCTGATTTATTTGGTGCCGTTGGTGGTGATGCTGTTCACCAGCTTCAAGACACCCGAAGACATCGGCACCGGCAACCTGTTGAGCTGGCCGAGCGTAGTGACTGCAATCGGCTGGATAAAAGCCTGGGACCTGGTCGATGGTTATTTCTGGAACTCGATAAAAATCACTGTTCCGGCCGTGATCATCTCCACCGCAATCGGCGCGCTCAATGGCTATGTGCTGTCGATGTGGCGCTTCAAGGGCTCGCAGCTGTTCTTCGGTCTGTTGCTGTTCGGTTGCTTTCTGCCGTTTCAGACCGTCCTGCTGCCGGCATCCTTCACACTGGGCAAGATGGGGCTGGCCAACACGACCACCGGGCTGGTGTTTGTTCACGTGGTCTACGGACTGGCATTTACCACGCTATTCTTCCGTAACTACTACGTCAGCATTCCCGATGCGCTGGTCAAGGCTGCACGGTTGGATGGTGCCGGTTTCTTCACCATCTTCGGGCGCATCATTCTACCGATGTCCACGCCTATCGTGATGGTTTGCCTGATCTGGCAGTTCACCCAGATCTGGAACGATTTCCTGTTCGGCGTTGTGTTCTCCAGCGGCGATTCTCAGCCGATCACTGTGGCTCTGAACAATCTGGTCAACACCAGCACAGGTGCCAAGGAATACAACGTTGACATGGCGGCGGCGATGATTGCCGGCCTGCCGACACTGCTGGTCTACGTACTGGCTGGCAAGTATTTCCTGCGTGGGCTTACGGCCGGCGCGGTCAAGGGGTAATCATGGCGACTCTCGAATTACGCAACGTCAACAAGACCTACGGCAGCAATCTGCCGGACACCCTCAAGAACATCGACCTGTCGATCAAGGATGGCGAGTTCCTGATTCTGGTCGGTCCATCGGGCTGTGGTAAATCCACGCTGATGAACTGCATTGCCGGTCTGGAAAGCATCAGTGGCGGTGAGATCCTGATCGACGGCCAGGACGTCAGCGGCACCAGCCCCAAGGACCGCGACATTGCCATGGTCTTTCAGTCCTACGCCCTGTATCCGACCATGAGCGTGCGTGAAAACATCGCGTTCGGGCTGAAGATCCGCAAGATGCCGCAAGCCGACATCGACGCTGAAGTGGCGCGCGTTGCCAAACTGTTGCAGATTGAGCACTTGCTCAATCGTAAGCCGGGCCAGATGTCCGGTGGTCAGCAGCAGCGTGTCGCGATGGGCCGTGCCTTGGCGCGTCGACCGAAGATCTACCTGTTCGACGAGCCACTCTCCAACCTCGACGCCAAGTTGCGCGTCGAGATGCGCACCGAAATGAAGTTGATGCATCAACGCCTCAAAACCACCACTGTTTATGTGACCCACGATCAGATCGAGGCCATGACGCTGGGTGACAAGGTGGCGGTGATGAAGGACGGTATCGTCCAGCAGTTCGGCACGCCCAAGCAGATCTATACCGATCCGGCCAACCTGTTCGTCGCCAGTTTCATCGGTTCGCCGCCGATGAACTTTATCCCGCTGCGCCTGCAACGCAAGGATGGCCAGTTGATCGCTGCGCTCGACAGTGGTCAGGCCCGTTGCGAGCTGCCGGTGGGCGTGTCCGATGCAGGCCTTGAAGATCGAGAAATCATTCTTGGTATTCGCCCCGAACAGATTATGCTGGCCGGCGCTGAATCGACCGGGCTGCCGACCATTCGTGCCGAGGTCCAGGTGACCGAGCCGACCGGTCCGGATACGCTGGTGTTCGTCACGCTCAACCAGAGCAAGGTTTGCTGTCGCCTCGCCCCGGACGTCGCACCGCAGGTGGGCGAGAGCCTTACCCTGCAATTCGATCCTGCCAGGGTGCTGATTTTCGATGCCCAGAGCGGCGAGCGTCTCGGGGTGCTGGGAGCGCGACTGGCGGCTGAACGGGAAAACAATGTGTCACCGGTCGAGCCGCAAGTGATAAATTGATTCAGCAACGAGCATCGCTGGCTGGCCGTCTGCTGCCAAAACGCACGGCCGACCAGCGAACACAGGGCAGTGAATGAAGTAACGCGTCTACCAAAGCTAATAACAATAAAACGAGGATTGATGGGATGAAGAAGATCAACAAAGGTAAATCGCTTTCCCGGCTCCAGTTGGTATGCAAGCTGTCGGCGTTGGGTGCGATGGGTCTGGCAGGCAGCGTTCACGCCGCCGAGCCGTTTGCCGCAGATTCACCCTGGATGACGGGTGACTGGGGTGGCAAGCGCACCGAGTTGCTGGACAAGGGTTATGACTTCTCGCTGGAATACGTTTCCGAGATGGCCAGCAACCTCAAGGGCGGCTACAACGACGACACCACCGGCCGTTACAGCGACCAGTTCGCGCTGGGCATGAAAGTCGATTTGCAGAAAGTTCTCGGCTGGCAGGACGCAGAGTTCAAGCTGGCAATCACCGAACGTAGCGGTCGCAACATCTCCAATGACCGTATCGGCGATCCTCGCGCCGGTACACTCAGCTCCTCCCAGGAAGTCTGGGGCCGTGGTCAGACCTGGCGTCTGACGCAGATGTGGATCAAGCAGAAGTACTTCGACGGCGCGCTGGACGTCAAGGCCGGCCGTTTCGGTCCGGGCGAAGACTTCAACAGCTTCCCGTGCGACTTCCAGAACCTGTCATTCTGCGGCTCGCAGGTCGGTAACTACGTAAGCACCTGGTACAACTGGCCAATCAGCCAATGGGCGTTGCGCATCAAGTACAACATCACGCCTGAAGTCTATGCCCAGGTGGGTGTGTACGAGCAGAACCCGTCCAACCTGGAAACAGGCAACGGCTTCAAGCTCAGTGGCAGTGGCACCGAAGGCATGATTCTGCCGGTCGAACTGGTCTGGACTCCATCCTTCAACTCGTTGCCCGGTGAGTACCGTGTCGGTTACTACAAGAGCACGCCAAACGCCAACGACGTCTATGAAGACGTGAATGGTCAGCCGCAAGCGCTGACTGGCGCAGCGTTCAAATCGCACAGCAGCAAGCATGGCTGGTGGGTCGTGGCTCAGCAACAACTGACCACGCATGACGGCGATGCTTCGCGCGGCCTCAGCATTTTTGCCAACGCCACCGTGCATGACAAGGCGACCAACTTCGTCGACAACTACCAGCAGATCGGTTTCACGTACAAAGGTCCGTTCAACTCGCGTCCGAAAGATGACATCGGTATCGGTATTGCCCGTATCCACGTCAACGACGATGTGCAGGATCGCGTGCGTCTGGCCAACCAGATCAGCGGTATCAATGACTATGACAACCCTGGCTACCTGCCGGTCCAGAGCACTGAGTACAACTCTGAAATCTACTACGGCTTCCATGTCACCAACTGGCTGACCGTGCGTCCCAACCTGCAGTACATCAAGCATCCTGGTGGCGTAGATCAGGTTGACGATGCGCTGGTAGCGGGCATCAAGATCCAGTCGAAGTTCTGATTATTGACTGACGCGTAACGCGATCAAGGGTCGTGTGTGCTTTGCGGGCAGCCTGGCTGCCCGTTTTTTTTGGCTTGATCCTTTTATTTTTCAGGGACGCGATTGGCGATGACCACTCACGACGCGCAACTGCCTGAACATCCATTGCAGCGCTTCTTCCGATCCCGACGTGCCAGACCGACTTTCGAGTGGGAGCGCCATCAACTGCGCGATGTGTTGGTCATCGACCACCCGCAATGTCAGGCCGTGTTCAGTCGTCAGGGCGCGCAACTGCTGCATTTTCAGCCGCAGGGCCAGAAACCCTGGCTCTGGTGTGCCGCTCAGTGGCCACAGGTGGGCGCCATTCGTGGAGGCGTGCCAGTCTGCTGGCCTTGGTATGGCCGGCATCCCGGCGAGAGCGGCTGGCCGGCACACGGCTGGGGGCGTTTGCTGGACTGGAAGCTGATCGACAGCAGTGAGTGCGAAGAAGGCGTGAGCCTGCACTGGCGCTTGCAACTGTGGGACTGGCAGGTCGATCTGCATGCTGAACTGGGGCAGGGCATGGAACTGCGTCTGAGCACGCGTCACGAGGACAGCGAGCCGTGTCACTTCAGCCATGCGCTGCACGCGTACTGGCGGATCGGTGATGTGGCTGAAGTCGCGCTGGAGGGGCTCGACGGTGCACAGGGCTATGACGAACTCAGCCGACAGGCGTGTCAGCAACACGGCGAACTGCGCGTGGCAGGCGCCTGCCAGCGCGTATTCGAACACGCCGGCGCCCTACAGCTCCAGGACCCGATCTGGCAGCGCAGGCTTAACATCGACACCGGCGACAGCACCAACACCGTCGTCTGGCACCCCGGCAGCAGACCGCTTCTCGGCGTATGCGGCAGCGAAACCACAGGCTTCGTCCGTGTCGAAGCCGCCTCAGGCTCCGGCGACACCTTCAGCCTGCGGCCCGGAGAGCAGGTGCAGCTCAAACTGCAAGCCAGCCTGGCAGGGTGAGTTGCGTCGTCTTCACTCGCGCTCAGCAAGGATCCACCTGAGGATCACAGAACCGCTGTGTGACGCAGAGCGTCACGAAAGGCATTCCTACGCGGAGCGTTGGAACGATAGTCAACGACACCCAGTCAGCCCTGATCCTCGATCGGATAACGGCTGTCATTCAGGCTTTCCTTGATCTTGCGCAAATGCGGCTGAAAGTCGACACCGCGACGCAGCGTCATACCCGTGGCCAACACATCGAGCACAGTCAACTGAATGATCCGCGACGTCATCGGCATATAAATATCCGTGTCTTCCGGCAGAGGAATATTCAGACTCACCGTACTGGCCTGAGCCAGCGGCGAACCGGCTGCAGTCAGCCCCAGCACCGACGCGCCATTGGCCCGCGCGATACGCGCCACTTCCACCAACTCACGAGTACGGCCCGTATACGAAATGATCACGAACAACTCGCCGGTATGCGCCACTGACGCAATCATCCGCTGCATCAGCACATCGGCATGCGCCGTCACCGCCAGATTGAAGCGGAAGAATTTATGCTGCGCATCCAGAGCCACCGGCGCCGAAGCACCCAGCCCGAAAAAATGGATCTGCCGCGCCTGGATGAGCATGTCCACAGACTTGCTGATCAAGGCCGGGTCCAACTGCTGGCAGGCGCTGTCCAGTGACGCTATGGCACTGCCGAAAATCTTCTGGGTATAGGCCTCCGGATTATCATCCGCTTCCACCGCACGGCTGACATAAGCCGCGCCGCTGGCCAGGCTCTGGGCCAGTTGCAGCTTCAATTCCGGATAGCCGCTGACACTGAACGAACGGCAGAAGCGATTGACCGTCGGCTCGCTGACCTTGGCGGCCTGGGCAAGCGCTGCAATGCTCAGCCGCGTTGCCATCTGCGGATTGAGCAGGATGACCTCGGCCACTTTGCGTTCGGCCTTGTTCAGCTCGTCAAGTCGGCCCTGGATTTGCTCCAGGAGGTTTCTTACGCGGTCCATTCAAAGTCCTTGTCGGGGCTGATTTACCAACGGTTTTGCCTTGGGCTTTTATTAGCCCTTTAGCCTGTAGCAAAGGTGGCCTATCGTACTGAGGGCCTGTGTTGATCACCACTGGAATATGCTTTCAGGCAGAATGTTGTGGTTATTACTACATATGGCCTTGAGTAACGCCTTTAAAAAAGGTATTTGTAGCCTAACTTGATAAAAGAACCAACATTATGCCCTTGATTACGGTTGAACCGTGCACATTTGCCCTGTTTGGTGCCTTGGGGGACCTGGCGGTACGCAAGCTGTTCCCGGCTCTTTATCAGCTTGATCGCGCTGGACTGCTGCATGAAGACACAAAAATTCTTGCCCTGGCGCGTGAACCGGGTGACGAAGAGTCGCATCTGGCGTACATCGAAAAATCCATGCGTCGCTTCATTCCCGAGACGGAACTGGAGCCGGACAACCTGGGCCGCTTTCTGGCGCGCCTCAGCTACCTGCATGTCGACTTCCTCAAGGCCGAGGATTACGTCGCACTCGCCGAGCGCGTCGGCAATGCCGAAACCCTGATCGCCTATTTCGCCACACCTGCCTCGGTCTACGGTGCCATCTGCGAGAACCTTGCGTCGGTCAACCTCGCTGAGCGCACGCGTGCCGTGCTGGAAAAACCCATCGGTCACGACCTGGCCTCTTCGCGCCGGGTCAATGACGCTGTTGCGCAGTTTTTCCCAGAAAACCGCGTTTATCGTATCGACCACTATCTGGGCAAGGACACGGTACAGAACCTCATCGCTCTGCGCTTCGCCAACAGCCTGTTCGAAACCCAGTGGAACCAGAACCATATTTCGCACGTGGAGATCACGGTGGCCGAGAAGGTCGGCATCGAGGGCCGTTGGGGCTACTTCGATCAGGCTGGCCAGCTGCGTGACATGATCCAGAACCACCTGCTGCAGCTGCTCTGCCTGATTGCCATGGACCCGCCAAGCGACCTGTCCGCCGACAGTATCCGGGACGAGAAGGTCAAGGTGCTCAAGGCACTGGCCCCGTTTACCCCTGAGCGTCTGGCCACCCAGGTGGTGCGCGGCCAGTACACCTCCGGCTACAGCGAAGGCAAGGCGGTGCCTGGCTATCTGGAGGAAGAAAACTCCAATACCCAGAGCGATACCGAAACCTTCGTCGCGTTGCGTGCCGATATCCGCAACTGGCGCTGGTCGGGTACGCCGTTCTATCTGCGCACCGGCAAACGCATGCCGCAGAAGCTGTCGCAGATCGTGATCCATTTCAAAGAACCGCCGCACTACATCTTCGCGCCTGAACAGCGTTTGCAGATCAGCAACCGCCTGATCATCCGCCTGCAGCCTGACGAAGGCATTTCCTTGCAGGTGATGACCAAGGATCAGGGCCTGGACAAGGGCATGCAGCTGCGCAGCGGTCCCTTGCAACTGAATTTTTCCGACACCTACCGCAGCGCTCGTGTCCCCGACGCTTATGAGCGGTTGTTGCTGGAAGTCATGCGTGGCAATCAGAACCTGTTTGTCCGCAAAGATGAGATCGAGTACGCCTGGCAATGGTGTGATCAGTTGATCGCTGGCTGGAAGAAGGCGGGCGATGCGCCCAAGCCTTACCCGGCCGGAACCTGGGGGCCGATGAGCTCCATTGCCCTGATTACTCGCGACGGGAGATCCTGGTATGGCGACATGTGACCTCAATCTGCCAGCAGGGCTGGTAGCACACGATTTCGACACAGCGCAGCAACTGGCCGATGCACTGGCTGAAACTGTCGCCGAACGCCTCAAGCAGGCGATCAGCGAGAACGGTCTGGCGACGCTGGTGGTGTCCGGTGGACGCAGCCCGGTCGCCTTCTTCCAGCGTCTGGCGGCACAGCCGCTGGAGTGGTCGAAGGTCGTCATCAGTCTGGCGGACGAGCGCTTCGTGCCGACCGAACATGCCGACAGCAATGCCGGCCTGTTGCACCGCCACTTGTTGCAGGGGCCTGTGGCGAAGGCGAAGTTTCTCGGCCTGTACAGCGTGGCGAGCAGTGTCGAGGAAGCCGCTCAGGCTGCCGATCAGGCACTGGCCGAGCTGCCACCCATTGATGTACTGATTCTGGGCATGGGCGACGATGGGCATACCGCGTCGCTGTTCCCCAACAGCCCGAATCTGAGCGAAGCCCTTGACCTGCAAGGTGAGCGCCGCTGCCTGCCCATGCTCGCACCGAGCGTGCCGCACCAGCGCCTGACCCTGACCCGCCGCCTGCTGGCGTCGGCGCGTTCACCGATTCTGTCGGTGTCCGGTCAGGCCAAACTCGACACTCTGCGCACCGCGCTGGCAGGCGACGACCTCGCCGAGATGCCGGTGCGTGCCTTTCTCAACCCGTCTATCGAGATTTACTGGTGCCCATAAGCCCCGATAAGCCCCACAAACAAAGGAACCGTCGCCATGACACAGAATGAAAATAATCAGCCGCTGACCAGCATGGCGAACAAGATTGCCCAGATCGACGAACTCTGCGCCAAGGCGAAGATTCTGCCGGTGATTACCATCGCCCGTGACCAGGACGTACTGCCGCTGGCCGATGCACTGGCCGCTGGCGGCATGACTGCACTGGAGGTGACCCTGCGCTCGGCGTTCGGTCTGAGCGCCATTCGTATCCTGCGTGAACAGCGCCCCGAGCTGTGTGTGGGCGCCGGGACCATCCTGGACCGCAAGATGCTGGCTGACGCTGAAGCGGCCGGTTCGCAGTTCATCGTCACTCCCGGCAGCACGCAAGACCTGCTGCAAGCCGCGGTCGACAGCCCTTTGCCGCTGTTGCCGGGTGTCAGCAGCGCCTCGGAAATCATGATCGGCTATGCCATGGGCTATCGCCGCTTCAAGCTGTTCCCGGCTGAGATCAGTGGTGGCGTGGCAGCGATCAAGGCCTTGGGTGGGCCGTTCAACGAGGTGCGTTTCTGCCCCACAGGCGGTGTCAACGAGCATAACCTCAAGAGCTACATGGCCCTGCCCAACGTCATGTGCGTAGGCGGCACCTGGATGATCGATAACGCATGGGTCAAGAATGGCGACTGGGGACGTATCCAGGAAGCGACTGCGCAGGCAATGGCACTGTTTGACTGATTTTCAGGATTTCGGAGTCAGCCCTTGCTGCTGATTCCGACAAGGAAGTTGTTGTTGGTTGTATGGCTTTTCGGTGCTCCCTGGTCCGGAGCACCGTTTTTTTCTCCCCGGACCGTCTCTTTGTTTATCCCTTGTCCTTGAACGACTGGCGTGGACGTGTGCGCAACGGGTCCAATAGCGCGCCAAGGCCGTTGTGATCGATTTCCTGCATCAGCGCCAACAGACCTCCCAACTCTCCTTTGGGAAAGCCTTCCCGGGCGAACCAGTTCAGATAATGCCCCGGTAAATCAGCGATCAACCGACCCTTGTATTTGCCGAACGGCATTTCCTGTGTCACCAGCAGCTTGAGTTTTTCCGGATTCATCCGCGATACGCCTGTATTTCTCTTTCAGCCAGTACGATACGTGCATTCTGCATGCAGGCCAAACGACAGATCATGCAGAAGTCACGAACGGCCAATTGTGAAAATTTCGTAAGTCATTGATTTTAAATAGTTATTTTCGTATCAAAAACTGGCACGGTGTCTGCAATTACCTATACATCGAACACTTTCGTATCAACCTGCCATTAGGAAATTATCAAATGACTGATATCAACAAAGAAACGATCTCTATCCTGAATGACCTGATCGAAACCAGCAAAGACGGTGAAGAAGGTTTCCGTACCAGCGCAGAACACGCGAAAAGCGCCCAGGTGAAATCGTTCCTCGCAAACCGCTCTACCGAAGTCGCTGCAGCCGTTCGTGAACTGCAAGCTGAAGTGACCGCACTGGGTGGCAAGCCTGAAGATTCTTCCAGCGTATCTGGCGCACTGCACCGCGCATGGGTCAACCTGAAGTCGATGGTTACTTCCGACGACGACAAGGCCGTGCTGGAAGAAGTTGAAAAAGGCGAAGACGTTGCCAAGAAGGCTTACCGCGAAGCGCTGGAAAAAGCCCGTGCCAAGAACGTTTCGCCTAACGTTATCGCGCTGATTGAAAAGCAGCAGGCTGGCGTTCTGGCCAACCACGACAAAGTAAAAGCACTGCGTGACGCAGCACGTGCAGCCCACGCCGCATCGTAATCCGATGCGTCAGCGGTAACCGAAAAAACGCCAGCCAGTCTGGCGTTTTTTTATGCCCGAACGCAGCTGGTCAGACCGGGTCTGTCACCTTTCTGGCAACCGAACTGCGGTACTCGACCCGGTTGCGCCCATTGTCCTTGGCCTGATACAGCGCCTTGTCGGCCACCCCGAAAAATGCTTCCAGCTTGTCTCCCTGACGGACGACCTCCGAAGCGACCCCGATACTGACCGTGATGGGATACTCGGCATTCATGAACAGCGGAAGTGCCTCCGCAGCCTTGCGGATTTTTTCCGCGATCAGCATGGCCCCCGGCAAGTCTGTTTCCGGCAACACAACTACGAACTCTTCGCCGCCATAGCGTGCCACGCGGTCGCCCGGACGACGGATGCAGTATGAGATGGTCTGCGCAATCAGACGCAGCGCCTCGTCCCCGCCCTGATGGCCATGACGCTCATTGAATGCCTTGAAATGGTCTACATCGATCATCAGCAATGACAGCTGCTTGCCGGAGCGTTGCGCTCGCGCCCATTCGACTTCCATGGCTTCGTCAAGCTGGCGGCGATTATCCAGCCCGGTCAGACCATCTGTCGCGGCCAGGCTGGCCAGTGCATCTTCGGCACGGTGGCGCCTTCTCAGCTCGCGACACAGCAGCCAGGTCAGCCACAAAATGCCCAGACACAATATGCTGGTCGCGGAGCCGACCAGCCAGGCATTGCGCCGCCAGACGGCATACACCTCATCTTCGGATTGCCCGATCACCACGATCAGCGGCAAGTTGCCGACTCGGGAGAAGGTATACAGCCGGCGAGCATTCAACTGCGTCGACATCGCGGCAAAGCTGCCATCGCCTTCCTGAAGGATGCGCTGAAAGTTGGGGCTGTGGCTGTAATCCTTGCCGATCAACTCCTGGCCTTCCATTTCCGGGTAGCGAACGATCAGAATGCCTGAGGTATTGATCAGGTTGATGCTGCTCTCACTGCCCAGATTCTGGCTCATGAACAGGTGTTTGAAATACACCAGGCGCATCGCCGCGCTCACGATCCCCATGAACTCGCCGTTGGGTCCTGATAGGCGACGGCTGAAACTGATGCACCAGTCCTTGTAGCCCCAGCGAGTCTTGTACGGCGCGCTGACATGTAGCGTCAAAGAGCGGTCTGTTGCATGGTCCTTGAAATAGGCGCTGTCAGCGAAGTTGTCATGTCGAGGAGTGACAGACAACGAATCAGCCACTATTTCGCCGCGGTTATCGAGCAATACCAGATCGCCCTTGTAAGAGGCGGCGGTGGCGCGATCAAACAGAACAAGTTGGCGCAGTTCAGGTGACAATTGCTGAAGGTCCGGACGCTGCCAGGCGCTGATCATGCCCTGTAGGGAAGAGTCGTAAAGTTCTGCGTTACGCATGACGTCGGCATCGATCAAACGCACGATATTGGACGCTGCACGTGCCGCTGTCTGTGCCGCGTCGTCGCGCTCCCGGGCCAGTAAAGACGCGACAATCGCCAGAATGGCGAGCATTGAAACCGAGCTGCCGAAAATCAATATCAGCTCCGGACGGGTCCATTTGAGCCGGGCTTGCCGAGAAAACGCAAACACCATCATCGGTTGTTCTACCTGCAGACGAATGATTCTTGATAATCGGTTAATAAAATTATCAGTTAAGTGGGGAACTTATTGACGCGTGTATAACACGCTCCTTATAGCCCCATATGAAGGGAATGTGAATAAAGCAACTGTATTTAAAACGCTGCGAACAGACGCACACTGAGGACCGTGAAACGGTCAATGTAGTCAGTATTTTCAGGTGTCAGCGAGGCAACTGGATGCCGAAGGTATTGGCGCCCTTGTCGCTGTTCACGAACACGGTGCCGCCATGCATCAAGGCAATCGCCTTGACGATGGCCAGCCCCAGGCCGTGATTGGCGCCGCTGTTACTGCGTGAGGCATCCACCCGATAAAAGCGCTCGAACAGTCTGGGTAAATGTTCCTGAGCGATTTGTACGCCCGGATTGGTCACGCTGACAGTGACATGGGCATCGCGGGATTCGATGTTGACTTCAATCACTTCACCAGCGCCAGTGTGCTGAACGGCGTTATGCAACAGATTGATCAGCGCGCGGCGCAAGTGGGGTTTTTCAATGGGTGCGCTGGCGTCGCCGTGGACACGGACTTGCACGTGCGCGTCTTCCAGAATGAAGTCCAGATAATCCAGCGTCGTCGCGACTTCTTCAGCCAGTGAGGTGCAGATCTGTGCCTTGACCTTGGTGCCCTGATCGGCGCTGGCCAGAAACAGCATGTCGTTGATGATCGAGCGCAGGCGCTCCAGCTCTTCGAGGTTCGACTGCAACACTTCGAAATAATGCTCGGCAGAGCGGCCACGGGTCAGCGCCACCTGGGTCTGACCGATCAGGTTGGTCAGCGGTGAACGAAGCTCGTGTGCCACATCGGCATTGAACGACTCCAGCCTCGAGTAGGCTTGCTCGACGCGTTCCAGCGTGGAGTTGAACGAGGCGACAAATTGCTCGAGTTCCGGTGGCAGCGGCGACAACTGCAAGCGTCCGGACAGCCTTGGCGGGGCGAGCTTCTGGACTTCCTGCGAAAGGCTGGTCAGCGGTCGCAGGCCAATCCGCGCGACCCAGTAGCCCAGCGCCGACGCGAGCAGAATGCCCAGCGTGGCCAGGCTGATCAAGGCGACCAGCAGCGAGTGCTGCGTGTGCCAGAACGTCTCGGTGTCGATGGCAGTCAGAAAGCGCAGGGCCGGACGCTGTTCCTTGGCGGGAAACTCGCTGACCAGCACTTTGAACGAAAACGGGTGGTCCGCCAGCTTCAGGTCGTGCATGCCCAGCGGCCCCTGTGCAAAACGACGAATGTCCGCACCGGGATTGCCGAACTCATAGAGCGGATTGTCACTCACCACCCAGAAGCGCAGGCGTTTGTCCTCTTCACTGAGCAAGGTGAGCTTGGCCTTGATCTTGCGCCAGTGTTCCGGGTTGCCGAAACGATTGACCGCCGATTCCAGCACGCTGTAGCGCGCATCCACCTCTGCACGGGGCAGCAAATCGAGGCTTTTGTCGACCTGCAGGTACAAGGCCCAGCCGATCAGCAGGAACACCACCAGTGCCACCAGCGCGAACAGCCCGCTCAGGCGCAGGGCAATCGAATCAACCCGCACTGCGGTTCTCCAGCACATAGCCCATGCCGCGAATGGTGTGCAGCAGCTTGTGCTCGTGAGGGCCATCGAGCTTGGCCCGCAAGCGCTTGATCGCGACTTCGACCACATTGGTATCGCTGTCGAAGTTGATGTCCCAGACCATCTCGGCGATGGATGTCTTGGAAAGGATGTCACCCTGACGTCGGGCCAGCACACTGAGCAGCGAAAACTCCTTGGCGGTCAGGTCCAGGCGCAGGCCGGCGCGGGTCGCCTTGCGGCTGATCAGGTCTATCCACAGGTCGGCGATGGTGATCTGCACCGGCTCGTGGCCACCGCTGCGCCGCGTCAGGGCCTGCAGGCGGGCGACCAGTTCCAGAAAGGAAAACGGCTTGCCCAGGTAATCATCCGCGCCTTCGCGCAGGCCGCGAATGCGGTCGTCGACCTGCTCGCGCGCGGTCAGCATGATCACGGGCGTCTGTTTGCGCGCACGCAGCGCACGCAACACCCCAAAACCATCCAGGCCCGGCAGCATCACGTCGAGAATGACGATCGCATGGTCATTCTCCAGCGCCAGGTGCAGGCCTTCGATCCCGTCGCGCGCCACGTCCACGGCATAGCCCTGTTCGGTCAGACCGCGACGCAGGTAGTCGGCGGTTTTCTCTTCGTCTTCGATAATCAGCACGCGCATCGGGCAACTCTCACTTTTGCAGGGCCAGCGTCGGTGCGGCGGGCGCCGGTTGGCGTCGATGAAACAGCCGCTCCAGTTGCAGATAAATGACCGGCGTGGTGAACAACGTGAGCATCTGGCTCACCAGCAGGCCGCCGACCACGGCTATACCCAGCGGCTGCCGCAACTCGGCACCGACGCCGAAACCGAGCATCAGCGGCAGTGCGCCGAGCAGGGCGGCGAGGGTGGTCATGATAATCGGTCGGAAGCGGGTGATGCAGGCCTCATAAATGGCCTCGTGCGGCGTGAGGCCCTGCTCGCGCTGGGCCTGCAGGGCAAAGTCCACCAGCAGAATACCGTTCTTTTTGACGATACCAATCAGCAACACCACGCCGATCAGGGCCATGATCGAGAAGTCCTGCCCCATCATCCACAGCAGCAACAGTGCGCCGATGCCTGCCGAGGGCAGGGTGGAGATGATGGTCAGCGGATGCACGAAGCTTTCATAGAGCACGCCCAGAATGATGTACACCGCCACCAGCGCCGCAAGGATCAGCCAGGGCTGGTTGGCCAGCGAACTCTGGAACGCCTGGGCCGCGCCCTGGAAGCTGCCGATGATCGAGGCGGGCATGCCGATTTCGTTCTTGGCCTGATCGAGCATGCTCACGGCATCGCCCAGGGCGACCCCGGGTGCCAGGTTGAACGACAGGTTCGCCGCGGGGAACATCCCGTCATGGCTGATCGATAACGGTCCCATGCGCGGCGCACTGACTTTGGCCAGCGCCGACAGCGGCACCATTTCGCTGGTCAGCGGCGAGCGCAGATAGAAGTACGCCAGGCTTTCGGCCTTGCCGCGTTGTTGGGCGTCCAGTTCAAGGATCACCTTGTACTGGTTGACTTCAGTCTGATACTCGCTGATCTGCCGCTGGCCGAATGCGTCGTACAGAGCCTGGTCGACATCGGCCGTGGTCAGGCCGAATCGCGCGGCAGCACTGCGGTCGATGTCGATGTGCGTGACGCTGCCGCCCAGTTGCAAGTCGTTGGACATGTCGCGAAATGCAGGGTTGCTGCGCAGTTTTTCAGTCAGCCGTTGCGTCCAGGTGTTGAGCAATTCGCCGTCGTTGCTCTTGAGCACGTACTGGTACTGACTGCGGCTCGGGCCGGAGCTGAGGTTGATGTCCTGCCCGGCGCGCAGATACAGAACGATGCCCGGGACCTTGGCCAGTTTGGGGCGCAGGCGGTCGATGAATTCACTGACCGACACATCGCGTTCGGAGCGTGGCTTGAGCGAGATCCAGAAGCGGCCGTTGGCGATGGTCTGGTTGCTGCCTGAAACACCAACCGAATGCGAGAACGCCAGCACCGCAGGATCCGCGCCGACGATCTTTGCCAGCTCCAGGTGTTTTTCCACCATGTCCGGGTAGGAGATGTCAGCAGCCGCCTCGGTGGTCCCGAGTGCAAACGCGGTGTCCTGGACCGGAAAGAAGCCTTTGGGTATGAGGATGTAACCGACCACCGCCAGCGCCAGGGTCAGGCCGAATATGCCAAGCATCAGCCGTTGATGGGCCAGGGCCTTGCGCAGGCCGCGCTCGTAGGAGGCGAGCAGGCGTTCACCAAACCCCGGTTTCTGATGCGGGTGATGGGTGGGCGCGCGCATGAACAGGGCGGCCAGGGTCGGCGCGAGGGTCAGGGAGACGACCACCGAAATAAGAATGGTCGCGGTTGCGGTCAGTGCGAATTCCTTGAACAGTCGCCCGACCACACCGCCCATGAACAATAGCGGAATGAACGCCGCCACCAGCGAGAAACTGATCGACACCACGGTAAAGCCGATTTCTCCGGAGCCCTTTATCGCCGCCTCGCGCATGCCTTGGCCGGCTTCGAGGTGACGGTGGATGTTCTCGACCACCACGATGGCGTCGTCCACCACGAAACCGACCGCGACCACGATGGCCACCAGTGTCAGGTTGTTCAGGCTGAAGCCGAACAGGTACATCATCGCAAAGCTGGCAATCAGCGATACCCCGAGTACCGCACTGACGATCAGGGTGGCTGACAGTTGGCGCAGGAACAGCGCCATGACCGCGACCACCAGCAGCACCGCGATCAGCAGGGTCAGTTCCACTTCATGCAGCGAGGCACGGATGGTGCGGGTCCGGTCGTTGAGTACCGATACATCGACGCTGGCCGGGAGCATTTCCTGCAAGCGTGGCAATTCACGCTGGATACGGTCCACGGTGTCGACAATGTTGGCGCCCGGCTGGCGGAAGATGGCGATGTTGACGCCTTGCTGATCGCCGGACCACGCCTTGACGTAGGCGTTTTCCGAGCCCGCGACGACCCGAGCCACATCCTTGAGCTGGACGGGCGCGCCGTTTTTGTAGGAAACAATCAGTTGCGCGTAGTCCTGCGGCTTGAACAACTGGTCGTTGGAAGACAGGGTCGAAATACTGTCCTTGCCGTACAGGGCACCCTTGGCCAGGTTCAGGCTGGTCTGTTGCACCGCTTGGCGAATGTCCGCCAGGGTCAGCCCCAGCGCGGCGAGTTTCTCGGGGGCGGCCTGGACACGAATCGCCGGACGCTGCTGACCGGTGATGTATACCTGGCCCACCCCTTCGATCTGGCTGAGCTGGCGCGCCAGAATGGTTTCGGTGACGTCGCTCAATTCGGTGCCGGGGATCAGACTGGAACTCACGCTGAGGATCAGCACCGGGCTGTCGGCCGGGTTGACCTTGCGCCAGGTTGGCAGACTGGGCAGATCGGCCGGCAGGCGTCCGGCGGCGGTATTGATGGCGGCCTGGACTTCCTGGGCCGCAGTGTCGATGCTTTTGTTGAGGGTGAACTGCAGCGTAAGGTTGGTGGAGCCCAGTGCGCTGCTGGAAGTCATCTGGGTCATGCCCGGTATCGCACTGAACTGCACTTCCAGTGGCGTGGCAACCGAAGACGCCATGGTCTCGGGGCTGGCGCCGGGCAGTTGCGCGGTGACCTGGATGGTCGGGAATTCCGCTTCCGGCAACGGCGCGATCGGCAGACGCGGAAAGGCAATGACCCCCAGCAGTACCAATGCGAAGGTCAACAACAAGGTGGCCACCGGATGGTCGATGCACCACGCCGATACCGAACCACGGCCGTTCATCGTGCGGGCTCCACTTGCGCGCTGGCGACATCCGCAGCAGGCGCGGTGATCACTTCCACCGTTGCTCCCGGGCGTAGCCGTGACTGGCCGTCGCTGACCAGTACATCGCCAGCACGCGGCCCGCTGATCAGCGTCTGCTCGCTGTCCTGATAGAGCACTTTGACGGGTACGACTTCCACCTTGTTATCGGCAGTGAGCCGATAGACAAAGTGCAGGTCAACGCCGCGCTGCACCACTTGTGGCGGCACTTTCAGCGAGTTGAGTTCGATACCGGTCTGGATCTTCACGGTCACCAGTTGCCCTGGCCAGAGTTGCTCGCCGGGGTTTCTGAATTGAGCCTTGGCGCGGATCGTACCGGTGCTTGCCGACACCTGATTGTCGATCAATGAAAGCGTGCCTTCACCCAGCAGCAGGCCGTTGGCCGCGCCGTCGCCCTGATACGCCTTGACGGTCGCAGCGTCGCGCTCGGCAATCAGCCCCTGCAGGGTCGGCAACATCTGCTGTGGGAGGGAAAACTCCACGGCAATCGGGTCGATCTGGGTCACTGAAAACAGTCCGGCAGCATCACTGACGCGCAGGAAGTTGCCTTCATCGACATTGCGAATGCCGACCCGTCCCGTTACCGGCGAGCGAATCTGAGTGTAGGACAGTTGCACCTGTGAGGCGTTGATGCTCGCTTCGTTGCCTTTTGCCGTGGCTTCGAGCTGCCTGACCAGTGCCTGTTGCTGATCGAACGTCTGTCGCGAGATACCATTTTCCTGGGTGAGCTGGCGATAGCGCTTGAGGTCCAATTGCGCTACGTCCAGCTGCGCCTTGCTCTGCGCCAACTGGGCACGCGCCTGTTCCAGCGCAGCCCTGATAGAGCGGTCATCCAGCGTTGCCAACAGGTCTCCGGCCTTGACCTGCTGACCTTCCTTGACCAGCACGCGCGTCAGCACCCCATCCACCTGGGGGCGGATCACGACGCTTTGCAGCGACAGCACCGATCCGATCCCTGTGACGAAGCGCGGCACGTCTTCAAGACTGACCGTGATCACTTTGACCGGCACAGCGGCAGCGGCATTTTTGGGAAGCGTGGCCGGGCGTGTCAGTTTCCAGCCGGCAATCGCCACACAGGCGATCACCAGAACGACAGCGGTGACGGTCAGGGTCTTTCTGCGCATATGAAGAAAACGCCAAATGTCAGTACGGGAGAGATATTTTTTACAGCTTCCTTATAGCCTGCAAACCCGGTCAACAGAATGACTTTCAGCTGTCAGGTTTGTCAGAAAGCCTCCAGCGGGTGTGGCGTGCAGTCAAGAAAAGTCGGAATTGGACGATATCTATGTTGAAGAGATAGTTGTCCAGATGTTTATTAAGTCCTAGGAGTTTTCCTACATTTTCCTAAGTAGGTTTCTGGCAGGTCATTCTCTCATCAACTTAACTTATCGTATGAGTCAATGAATGGAGTACGCCATGAGCCGTCAGAAAACGAACGGAAAAGTGATGTGGAAGTTACGGTCCCTTGATAAAAAATTGTGGGTCGCAATCATGTCGACGCTGTGGCTGGCTACTCCCGCTGTGTCATGGGCAAAGGACGGTGCAATAACGTTGCGTGGCAGTATCGTCAACAGCAGTTGCAGGGTTTCCAGTACAGAGATAACGGTGCCCGGTAATCAGTCGAGAACGCTGGAAGTTGCACCCGGGGTCATTATTCATGTGAGCACCGAACGCAATGTCTGTGGTGAGCAGGCAATGCCCTTCGTGACGCAGTATCAGGTATTGCCTGCCGCCGTGGTTATCGACGGAGAAGCCCTGCAGGCACGCGCTGCCGTCGTTACGTTGAGCTATCAGTAACTAGCTGCCTGTTGTGTTTTCTCGTCCGGACTGTCACGTTTTCAAGTGGCAGTCCAGTGCCCGCCAGGTATGAACGATACATAACCTCGGCCACCGTCAAGGCGTCGCTAGTCTGTACCTGAGTAAAGACGCGCTTCTGTGTGGAAAAGGGTTTTTATCAGTGTGCCGGGCACGACTTATAATTATTCCTATAGACCTGTCCTGCGTGTCGTGTTGTGTTGTCTGCGGGGTGAAAGTTACCGGGCTGACAGCATTGAAATAGACCTGGCTCTATAGTGCTCACCGTCCGATAGCGGGCACACACGAAATAACACAAGGAAGGTCGTTAGCATGAAAAAGCGTTCTCTTACATTGGCAGTTCTGGGCGTAATGGGCGTTGGCATGGCAGGTACCGCCAGTGCTGCGAACAACGGCACAATGGTCTTTAACGGAACACTGACCAATATCTCCTGCGATGTGGGGCCGGGCACGGGTGTCAGTGCGGGGACCAACCCTGGCGAAATCAATATCGACCTGGGCAACGTGTCCTTCTCCGATATCGGTGTATCGAGCGAAAGCCGATTCGAGACGGCTGCCCCCATCCAGCTGCTGGTCAACTGCAGTGCCGGTGCAGACCAGTACAACATGGTGAAGATGCGCCTTATTGCCCGTAACGGCAGTGGCCTGGACAACAACGACGCGAAACTCCTGCGCACCACCGGTGCGGCAGATGGCGTCGGTATCGGCCTGCTCAATGCGTCCAGTGTGCTGATGGATCTGAGTGGTGACGAAACCGTCGACACCACGCTGATCAAGGATGGCGCCAACGGTGCCACCGCTGAAATCAATTTTGGCGCGGTGTATGTGCTTAACGGCACGCCCACCAATCCGGGTAATGCCGACGGCTTCCTGCCGTTCGTGATGGATTACGAGTAATCGTGTCGGGCGGGGCGGGCAGTGCTCGCTCTGTCCTCTACCGAATTCAAGGCGAACGCCAGCATGTTTTCCGATTTTTTTCGCTACACGATGCTTGTTGCGTTGGTGTTCTGCGCATCCACCGTTCAGGCGGGCATTGTATTGAATACGACGCGAGTCATTTACCAGGGCACTGATAAAGAGGTCAGTCTGGGTGTTCACAACAGTGGCGGGGGAGAGATTCTCCTGCAGTCCTGGCTTGAATCGCCTGTGGCGGCGGTCAGCACTCACGAAAGTCTGCCGAACCTGCCGTTCATTGTCACACCCGCACTTGCGCGTATGGCCGGGGGTGGCAGGCAGCTATTGCGGATCATTCATTCCGGTGCCGACATGCCCACCGATCGTGAATCGGTGTTATGGCTCAATGTTCAGGAAATTCCCCAGACCGCAGCTGAAAACACACTGCAGATCGCGGTACGTCAGCGCATCAAAGTCTTCTTCCGGCCTGATGGTTTGCAGGGTGATCCACAGCAGGCTCCGGAAAAACTGAACTGGCAGTGGGTCGATGACACCGGTGTACAGGTCGAAAATCCCGGCCCCTATCATGTCTCCATGCTGAGGGTTTCCATACGCCAGCATGACACCGAACTTGCCCGTCTGGACAGTCAGATGCTGGCGCCGCATCAGCGTCTGCGTATTCCGTTACAGCACACATCGGCAAGTGCGCCGTTGCTGTTGAGTTTCGTCAGTCTCAATGACTACGGCGGACAAGTGCCTTATCAGGCAGCCCTTACCCATAAACAACCGGTTAACGCCGGCAAGGCGTCGGCCCGATAAGCTGGCGCATCCACTGTCAGCGTTCACTGTTCAAACCGTCGGGCCTCAGCGACAAGACCGCCCGGCAGACCTGCGTCTGTGTAAAAGGATTGCGCGACGCGCGCGACAGCCGAAGTAGAGTGAAGACCGCTATGGAATGGCGCAAAGAAGTTAACAAGGGAGTCATTGCCCAGTGCGCGCTCCCTCACCCCCGACGCTGTGCGCGGGGTATCGGTTTCGGATTGGCGTTGATGGTTGCGGTCAGCGCGTCGGCCGCCTCTTCGGGTGGCAGCGGCGCAGGCAGATTCAATACGGCTTTTATCCAGGGAAGCGATCAGCCGGCTGACCTTCAGGAGTTTCTGCGCTCCAATAGCGTACTGCCCGGTACTTACCGGGTTGATATCTACGTCAATCGCAAGCTGAGCGGCAGGCGGGATATCCGCTTTTTGAAAAATCCGCTGTCAGGCCTGATCGAGCCCTGCCTGTCGCTCGAGATGCTACAGAGCTTTGGTCTGGACTTGAGTCGTCTGCCGTCAGGTGAGGTGTCTGCCCAGGCCTGTTTCGACCTGTCTGCGCGTGTCGAATTTGCCCGCGTCGACTATCAGCCCGGTGCGTTGCGACTGACGATCAGTGTGCCGCAAGCGGTGATGTCACGCGGTGCCCGTGGTTATGTGTCGCCGGAGCTTTGGGATCAGGGCGAGACCGCAGGCTTTATCAATTACAACTTCAATGGCAGCCGTCGGCGTAACAAAAGCCTGGAAACGGATCAGTACTACGTGGGGCTGCGAAACGGGCTGAACGTTGGTGCCTGGCGTTTGCGCAACGAGTCCTCTCTGGTGGGTGGCAGTGACAGACCCTGGCGTTATCGCAGCAATCGTACGTTCGCACAGCGCGACATCACCGCCCTGAAAAGCCAGCTCACGCTGGGCGAGACGTTTACCGATTCGCAGGTCTTCGACAGTGTCCGCTTCAGGGGCGCGGCGCTGGTCTCTGACGACGGCATGTTGTCTGACAGCGAGCGGGCCTATGCCCCGGTCATCCGCGGGATTGCCGAAACCAATGCGACCGTGGAAGTTCGCCAGAACGGCTTTCTGCTTTACAGCGGCACTGTGTCGCCCGGGCCTTTCGAGATTGCCGATATCTATTCCAGTGGCTCGAATGGCGATTTGTCGGTGTCTGTCATCGAAGCCGACGGGCGTGTGCGTACCTTCTCTCAGGCCTATGCGTCGCTGCCGATCATGGTTCCCGCAGGCTCGTTGCGCTACAGCCTGGCCAGCGGGCAGGTCGACAACAACGACGACCAGCAGGCCTCTCCGGCGTTTGCCAGCGCAGCCCTGATCTACGGGCTTTCCGAACGGATCACCGGGTTTGCCGGGCTGCAACTGGCCGAGGATTATCAGGCCTGGAATATAGGTACGGGAGTAAACACCGGGCTGGGCGCGGTGTCGATGGACCTCACCCGATCGATCAGCAAGGTGGATCAGCAGGCGCGCAGTGGTCAGAGCCTGCGGGTGCGTTATGCCAACACGCTGGACGTCACCGACACCACGTTGGCAGTGGCCGGTTACCGGTATTCGACCGAGCAATACCGGACCTTGAACCAGCACGTCAGCGATATCGGCCCGCAGCGGCTGGTACTGCCCTCTGGTCTGGCGCGGGATCGACTCGAACTCAGCATCACTCAGATAGTGCCTGGCCAGTCGGCGTCGCTGAGCCTGACTGCTTCAGAGCAGCGCTACTGGAACCTGCCCGGCAAGACCCGGCAACTTTACCTGTCCTATAACGCAGCCTGGCGTTCGCTCAATTACAGCCTGTCCGTCGAACGCAACGAGGATTTCGGGCGAAGCGGTGACGCGAGCACCGACAATCGTATTGCTCTGAGCGTGACCCTGCCGCTTGGATCCAGCCCCGGCTCGTCGCGATTGTCTTTCAACGCGGTGCGCGACAGCCGCGGCGAGTACAACGCGCAGACCGGTCTTAACGGCCAGGTGCCGGGCGATCGCGACACGTTCTATTCGGTACAGGCTGGACGCGACAGTACCTCCGGCAGTTTCGGCGCAGGCAAGGTCAGCACCAGCACGGCATTCGGCCGTTTCGAGGCCGGTTATAGCCAGGGTCAGGATTACGATGCATTCAGCCTGTCCGCCGCTGGTTCGCTGGTAGCGCATGCCGGTGGCGTGAACCTGGGGCAGGCCTTGGGGGAAACCTTTGCACTGGTTCAGGTGCCCGATGTCGGTGGCGCCCGCTTGAAGTCGTTCAGTAACGTCGAGACCGCCGGCAACGGCTATGCGGTTCTGCCTTATGCGCAGGCTTACCGCACCAACTGGGTCAGCCTGGATACCCGGCAGCTGGGCGCTGATGTCGATCTGGAAAATGCCATCACCCAGATCGTGCCGCGCAGGGGCGCGATCCCGGTGGTGCGCTTCAAGGCCAATGTGGGCCGTCGGGTGCAGTTCGAACTGGTGCGCACCGATGGCAGCAAGGTGCCGCTGGGCGCCAGTGTCGAAGATGAGCAGGGCAGGGCGCTGGCAGTGGTCGATCCCGGCAGTCAGGCGCTGGTGCTCAGCGAGCAGGACGCCGGCAGCGTGTGGGTGCGCTGGTCCGATCAACGTTGTCAGGCAACATTCTCGCTACCGCCCAGAGACCCGTCGCGAGCCTACGAGCGGATCAGGGTGATATGCCGATGAGCGCTTTCGCTGGCTCATGCAAGGCGCTGCTGACGGCTGTGCTTTTGACGAGCGACCTGGCGGCGCAGGGCGCTGTTTCGCTGAGTGGAACACGGCTGGTTTTCGACGGGCAGTATCGCGAAGTTACGCTCGAAGTGCGCAATCGCGGCAAGTCCGAGGCGCTTTTGCAGGCTTGGCTCAGCGACGCTGCGGACGATGACGACACCCCGGGTGAGCTTCGCAAAGCGCTGCCATTCGTGGTCACGCCACCGCTTGCACGCCTGGCGGTGGGCGGCAGGCAGACCTTGCGCGTGCTGTATCAGGGCTCGGGCATGCCGCAGGAGCACGAGTCTCTGCTGCATCTGTATGTGCTTGAGGTGCCTCGACGCCAGGACGGCGTGGGGCAGTTGAACATTGCCGTGCGCCAACGCATCAACGTGTTCTACCGGCCCCCCGGCCTTGACGGTGATCCGGCCGACACCCCCGCGCGACTGCTGTGGACACTGACTCATGACCCGTCGCACGCCTTGTTGCTGACGGTCAGTAACCCGACGCCCTATCACGCCGCTCTGCAAGCGCTGCATATCGACGGTGTGCAGCTCGGCGATCATCTGCTGCTGGCGCCGGGCGCCCAGGTTGCCATGGCTGTGCCCGCAAGTGTCGAGCCCTCTGCCACACATCGTTTTTCATACCAGGCGCTGACCGACTACGGCGGCCGACGGACCCATTGCGCACAGCTCACCGGGCAGACAGCCACTACGGCCGGGCTGCCGAAAAACAATTCCATTCAGGACGAATGCTGATATGAAATATCTCTCTGCCGGAGGCTGGCTGCGATCCCTTGCCGTGGTGCTGTTACTGCATCCGGCTTCCACTTTCGCGCTGATCTGTACCACTCAAGGGACGGGCGAAACCGAAATTCACGATGATCTGAGCAGTTCGGTGGCAATCCCGGAGTCGAGTCCTGACGGGGAAGTGGTATGGCGTTCCGAACCTCTGACTGTTCAGGTCGAATGCGCGAGAGAGGGCTGGCAGTCCAACGCGGAAGAGATTTTTATCTACCTGAATCCGGACAATCGTTCGATCGGTCAGGGGATTCGCGCCGGGATGACGCTGCAGGGCATCGATCATCTGCAAGGCGGTGGAAGGATCAGTACCGGGAGCTACCTGCCGATGTGTCGTGAGGGTGAGAGCACGCTCGACAACTGCCCTAAGGTGCGCTTCAGCCTGGCGTTTTCGGTGTTCATCCAGAAGTTCGGCGCTACACCGTCCTCCGGCGTGGCCAGTGACCTGCTCGATTACCGGTTTTTTCAGCTGGGCGGCGCGACAGACCCGAGTCGGCTGTCAGGGCGCAGCCTCAGTTATGTGATCAATAACCTGCGGGGGCTGAGGTTCGTGGCCTGCGATGCCGATCTCCAAGTGCTCCCGGAAAGCGTGGAATTTGGCGACGTTGCGATACACCAGGTGGCCATTGGCAAAGTGACTGCCACCCAGACATTCTCCCTGCTGACCAGTCGCAGCTGCGATTCGCCCTTCAGCATCGACGCGCGTTTCAGGCCGGTGACAGGCACTCTGTCTGGCGAGCTGCTGATCCCTGTCGGTAATGATTCGTTGGGGATCCGGATGACCAGCGCAGTCAATGGTCAGCCGTTACGCTACAACGAACCCTTCCATCTGGCGGAATTGCTGGGCGAAACCAACACTGCCAGGGCGGACTTCAATGCCGAACTGCTATGGAACACCAGCACGCCACGGCCCGGACCGTTCAATGCCGAAGTGATGGTCGATCTGTTCTACAAATGACGGCGACAGGAGGCTCGGGCGGTTGTGCGGCGATTGATGTATGCTGCGCGGCCGCGGGCATTTGCCCGGCCAATTCGACTTTCTGGTGACACCATGACCACTCCTGAACAACCCCCTGTTCAAGACGCCGCAGCCGACTCCGCCGCAGACACTGAAAAGAAGGCTGTCATTGCGCCTTTCAGCTTTCCGTTCAAGCCTTCGGAGTTTGCCCAGGCCAAAAAGGAGCCGGCGTGGCATCAGAAAACCAACAAGCACGGCCACCACAAGACCCCGGGCGCAGCGCCGGCCGGTACCCGCAGGTCGATGGGCAAGCGCTGATTGCTTGATTGATCCTGTCAGGCAGCCTGCAACGGGATGAACAGGTAGGAAACCGGCTGCCGGTCAGTCACTTCGGCACCTTCCTGTTGCAGGGTGTCCAGAACGTGCTGGCCGGCCACGTGAAACTCCCACTTCGACCCTTGAGCTCGCTCATCCTGCGCAGGATTTGCGACTTCTTCGATGGCAGCGGCAAACGCGCCCATGTCCGGCAGGTAGGCGACGAAACCGTTGCCCTTGAGGGCGGTGGTACGGATGCCGAGCTTCTGGCAAATCAGCTGTTTGGTCTCTATCTCATCCCGGTCGGCCTGACGCGACCGTTCGATCAGGTCTATCAGTTGTGTATCGACCAGCCTGTCGTTGACGATCAGGTCGGGACCCTGCTCCCAGGACTCTGGCGGGCAACCTTTGCTGTCCGGGCGTAACGGAATGTGCGGGTTGATCTCCATCGGATAGATTCGGCACACCAGCGGCCGGCGCTCGTAGATGCGGCACAGGTTCTTCTCGTCAAGATTCCGGCAGCGCCCCACGTTGTAGGCCGCGAAGGTGATCGCCACAAAGGCTGTCGTGCTGCCACTGCTCACCTCGGTCGAGCGACGGCTGGCATGGGTCAGCTGGGTCTCGGAGACCCCGTAGCCATTGCTCAAAAATGCCTCGGTCAGAACGATGACGTTGCCGCCATCTGCTGCCCACTGCTTGGCTTCGCCGAGCGTCAGCGGTACGTGATGGTCGGTGCAACAGCCGCCACAACCCACGCAGGAAAACTTGGTGTCCATTATCTCGATGATCCGTCGAAGAGGTATATGGTGGGCGACAACAATTGGTCACTCACCTGCTTGATACCTCTCCGGAAGCAAGTTGTGCGCCAGTCGCCGGGCGGGTCAACAGCGCGTTCAGGCTGCAGGGATGTCGAAACGCTTGAGATAGGCCATTGCGGATTTCTCATAAAGACGCCGCGCCGCCAGGTTGTTTTCCATGACGTGAAGGTCGACAGATGCTTCGTTGCGCGTACGCAGATGGACGAACAGGTGATTGAGCAGGGCGTGGCCGATCCCGCTGTGTCGCACACCAGGGTGCACGACCAAGTCCCTGATGAATGCGCTGGTCCAGCACACGATCACACCGACTACCGTTGCATCACGCATGGCCAGAAAGCACAGCGACGGGTCGCATTCCGGATCGTGTTCGAAGGCGGCCAGCCAGTCCGGATAATCCGGAACGCAGCCTGCCGCGCTGCCGTAACCCAGGGTCAGCAGGCGATGAACCTCTGGGGCTCGCTCAATGGTGAAGGGGCGTGGCTGGATGCCATGCGGCCAGGCTGCGAATGATACTGGCACTGCGAGATCCCGACGCATCAGCCAGTAATGAGCGGCGGATGCGTCGGTCAGGTTCGGACGTTGTGTCGCTGTGCGCTCAGGGATCAGAGCCCTTGGGCGACCACCGTACGTGCGGCCTCGATCAGGCATTTGGTCAACTCGGGTGACGAGAACTTGGTCAACACGGCATTGGCCCCGGCGACCTGGGACTTCTCGCTGTTCATCGCGCTGTCGAGCGAGGTGTGCAGCAGAATGTACAGGTCACTGAAGTCCGGCGTATCCCGGAGTGTGCGGGTGAGGGCGTAGCCGTCCATTTCCGACATCTCGATATCGGAAACCACCACGTTGATCTGCCGCGCAGTGCCCTGCAGGTCGAGCAGAACATCGATAGCTTCTTTGGCACTGCGCGCCGTGTGGCATTCGATGCCGAGATTACGCAAGGTAATGATCGACTGCTGCAGGGCAACCTGGCTGTCATCGACGACCAGAATCCGCGCCTTGCTCAACAGTTCCGCATCCTCTTTGGCCAGCTCCGTCGATTGCACGACGATCTGCGCAGGGGCGATGCCGTGGATCACCTTTTCGATGTCCAGCACCTGCACCAGCACGCCGTCGACCTGAGTGACCCCGGTGATGAACGACTTGCTGCTCGACCCGTAGGGCGGCGGACGGATATCGGTGGTCAGGCAATGCACAATCTTGCTGACGGCCTGAACGTGCAGGCCCTGCTTCGAGCGACTGACATCCGTGACGATCAGGCAGCCACCGTCGGGATCGGCCAGCGGACGCTCGCCGATCGCACGACTCAGATCGATAACCGACAGTGACGAGCCACGTAACGTCGCGATGCCTTTGACGTGCGGGTGCGATTCGGGAAGATGGGTCAGGGGAGGGCAGGGGATAATCTCGCTGACCTTGAGCAGGTTGATCGCCATCAGCTTGCCGCTGCGCAACGTGAAGAGGAGCAGCGAAAGTGAATCTGCTCGGACGTTCTTGGACATATGAACCTTCTGGCTGTAGGTGTTTCGTCGCCTGGTAGCGGCAAACAACTTTCTATGACACGTTATCGACCTGAGACGGGCTGGCTTGAGGATTTTTAACCGACAGCCGAGCACGCCGTTCGCTTGCCATTGGAAGTCGTTGCACTACACCGCGGCGGGCCCGACAAACTGACTGCCCACGCCCCGATAGTGGCCGTCTGGCTTCGGTTGCGTCAAACCGGAGGAGGGCGGCAGATTGTCGCTCTCTGCATTCCGACAACCTGCATCGCGGGTTCGCACGCAGTAGTGCTTTGCCAAAAAGGCACCCTGCGACAAAATACCGCAGCTATATATAGAAGAAGAGCTGCGACAAACTGACGCACCCTTCTATATATAGAAGGGCATTGCTTCCGGCTCCCGCAAAAACGTCCTGTCGGTCGTGGATCTGCTGACGCGCAGACCATCCGGCTGGCAAATGCGTCCGTATGGCTGGCCAATGCTTGAGTTGCCGGATCAGACAGATGATCATCGCGCACGCCTCGGCTCAGCCAGGCCGTCCACCCCCGTTCAGGTTGCTGACGCACGCTGCATGGCGTTGACCAACCCTTTCATCAGTTCAGTAAGGTATGTGAATGAGCGACAACACGTTGTACCTGAGACGCGAAAAGCGCTTTCTGGTTTTGCTGGGGATTATCTGCCTGGCCCTGATCGGCGGCGCCCTGTACATGCAGATCGTCCTGGGCGAAGCGCCTTGCCCGTTGTGCATCCTGCAGCGTTACGCGCTGTTGTTCATCGCCATTTTTGCGTTCATCGGCGCGGCCATGCCCGGGCGTCGCAGCGTCACGGCGTTTGAAACCCTGGTTACCCTCAGCGCCCTTGGCGGCATTGCCGCGGCCGGCCGGCATGTCTGGATCCTCGCCCATCCGTCCGACAGCTGCGGTATCGACGTGCTGCAGCCGATTGTCGATGGCCTGCCATTGGCTACACTGTTCCCTACAGGGTTTCAGGTCAGCGGTTTCTGCACGACGCCATATCCGCCGGTTCTCGGATTGTCACTCGCGCAATGGGCGCTGACGGCGTTTGTCCTGACCGCAGTTCTGGTACCGGCGTGCATCATTCGCAATCGCCGCAAACCTTACTAACTACAGGGGCTTTCGCAAAAAAAGCCCCGTGAATACGGGGCTTTTTTCGAGTGAAATGAGGCGTTTGCAAGACGATTGTTACGCATATAGAGAATAACTGTTACAAAATTAGGCATAGTCATTAAAAATTTACGTATCTACAATCCCCGTCACTTGTCGTTCAGCTTGGCCGAACGATCAGCATTTTGAGGCTTGGAGCGTCCCCTGTGCACTCTGAACAGGCAGCGCAACGCTTGCCTCTGAGGGCGTATAATGGCCGCGTCGAAAGCGTCTGCCCGAAGTTTTGGGCAGTTCCAGCAACTCAAAAAACAAGAATCCATAGCTAAACCCGGACTTGTCGATACGCCGCTGTGCGTACTGGCGGCCCTTGTTCAATTCAAAAAAATTAGCCGGCACTGGCAGGGCGAAGTGTTGGCGGTCGAAACCCAACTGCACCGCGCAAGCTGCTTTTAGAGGTCGTGAAATGAGTAAAAAAAGGTACCCCAGGTTTTTTGGCTTCTTGGCCCTTTTCTGTATGCTTTTGCTCAGTGGATGCGATGGCGTACCTCTGCTCGATCCAAAAGGGCAGGTGGGTATCGAGCAGCGGAACCTGATCGTAATCGCAACGTTGCTGATGCTGATTGTCGTGATCCCGGTCATCCTGATGACCCTGATCTTCGCCTGGAAGTATCGCGCGTCGAACAAGGCCGCCAAGTACACGCCGGACTGGTCTCACTCCACCAAGATCGAAATCGCAGTCTGGGGCGTACCCATGCTGTTGCTGGTCTTCCTGGGGTACATCACTTACGTTTCGACTCACTCGCTGGACCCTTACCGTCCGCTTGATTCGGACGTCAAGCCGGTCACCATCCAGGCGATCTCGGTTGACTGGAAATGGGTATTCGTCTATCCGGACTACGGCATCGCCACGGTCAACAAGATCGTGTTCCCTGCCAAGACTCCGATCAACTTCCAGGTGACCTCCGACAGTGTGATGAACTCGTTCTTCATCCCGGGTCTGGGTGGTCAGATCTACGCGATGGCGGGCATGCACACCAAGCTGCATCTAATTGCCAACGAGAATCACGAATTCAACGGTATTTCGGCCAACTACAGTGGCGCAGGCTTTACCGGCATGAAGTTCAAGGCCATCGCTACCAGCCAGGCTGATTTCGACAGCTGGGTCAGCGAAGTCAAGAGCTCGCCTAAAAAGCTTGGCACGGCCGAATACGCCGAGTTGATCAAGCCGAGCGAACGCAACCCTGTCGAACTCTTTTCCTCGGTCACCCCGAACCTGTTCCAGATCGTCATCGACAAGTATGAAGGTATGAATCCAGGCAAGAAGGTTGTTGCTGGTGAGAAGGAAGTGGCCGGTGACGCTGGTGCGGAAAAAGGCAAAAATTCAGCTGCTGGGGCAGAGGAGTAAACGATGTTTGGCAAATTAAGTCTGGAAGCGGTGCCGTTCCACGAGCCCATAGTCATGGTGACACTTGCCATGATCGCGCTCGGCGGCATTGCGGTTGTCGGGTTGATCACCTATTTCCGCAAGTGGACGTACTTGTGGTCTGAATGGCTGACCTCTGTCGACCACAAGAAAATCGGCGTGATGTACATCGTCGTTGCCATGGTCATGCTGCTGCGCGGTTTTGCCGACGCCATCATGATGCGTACCCAACTGGCGATGGCCCAGAACGGTTCCGAAGGGTTCCTTCCGCCTGAACACTATGACCAGATCTTCACCGCTCACGGTGTGATCATGATCATCTTCATGGCGATGCCGTTCTTCACGGGTCTGATGAACATCGTTCTGCCTCTGCAGATCGGCGCTCGCGACGTGGCGTTCCCGTTCCTGAACTCCCTGAGCTTCTGGCTGCTGGTCGCAGGTATGCTGCTGATCAACATCTCCCTGGGTGTCGGTGAGTTCGCCAAGACCGGCTGGGTCGCGTATCCGCCTCTCTCCGGGTTGCAATACAGTCCTGGCGTAGGGGTTGACTACTACATCTGGGCGCTACAGTTATCCGGGTTAGGTACGACGCTGACGGGGGTCAACTTCCTCGTGACCGTTCTGAAGATGCGTACCCCTGGCATGAAACTGATGGACATGCCGATCTTCACCTGGACCTGCACCTGGGCAAACATCCTGATCGTGGCTTCGTTCCCGATCCTGACCGCTACCCTGGCGTTCCTGACCCTTGACCGCTACCTGGACTTCCACATTTTCACGAACGAAATGGGCGGTAACCCCATGATGTACGTGAACCTGTTCTGGGCGTGGGGTCACCCTGAGGTGTACATCCTGATCCTGCCGGCCTTCGGCGTGTTCTCGGAAGTCATCTCGACGTTCTCCGGCAAGCGTCTGTTCGGCCACAAGTCGATGATCTTCGCCTCCGGTGCGATCTGTATCCTGGGCTTCATGGTCTGGCTGCACCACTTCTTCACCATGGGTGCGGGTGCCAACGTCAACGCCTTCTTCGGTCTGGCGACGATGCTGATCGCGATCCCGACGGGTGTGAAGCTGTTCAACTGGCTGTTCACGATGTATCAGGGGCGTCTGCGCTTCACTCCGCCGGTACTCTGGACCCTGGGTTTCATGGTCACCTTCTCGATCGGCGGCATGACCGGCGTTCTGCTGGCGATCCCGGGTGCTGACTTCGTGCTGCACAACAGCCTGTTCGTGATCGCTCACTTCCACAACGTTATCATCGGCGGTGCGGTATTCGGTTACATCGCCGGCTTCGCGTTCTGGTTCCCTAAAGCGTTCGGTTTCACCCTGAACGAGAAGTGGGGCAAGGCTGCGTTCTGGTTCTGGATCGTCGGCTTCTTCGTCGCATTCATGCCGCTGTACGCGCTGGGCTTCCTGGGCATGACCCGTCGTCTGAACGCTACCGACATGCCAGAGTGGAACATCTACCTGGACGTCGCGCTGTTCGGTGCCGTGCTGATCGCGATGGGTATCGCTTCGCAGCTGATCCAGCTGTTCGTGAGTATCCGTGACCGCGACAACAACCGCGATCTGACCGGTGACCCATGGAATGGCCATACCCTGGAATGGTCCACGTCTTCGCCTCCACCGTTCTACAACTTTGCCGAGCTGCCAAAAGCTGACGACATTGACGCGTTCACCGACGCAAAACGTGCCGGCACCGCTTACAAGGTTCCTGCCCGCTACTCGGCGATCCACATGCCTAACAACACGCCGACCGGCCTGTACATGGGTATGTTGCTGACGGTCTTCGGCTTTGCATTCATCTGGCACATCTGGTGGCTGGTAGGCGCAAGCCTGGTTGCGACCATTGCAGTCTTCGTTGCTCACGCTGTCCGTGACGACCAGGGCTACATGGTGCCTGCTGAAGATGTAGCGCGTATTGAAGGTGAGCATCACAAGGTCCTGGCGGCCAACGGTGCATACACTCCTGTCAAGTCCTCGCTGGAACAGGTTTAAACAATGTCAAATATTGCAATCAACTCCGGAGCCCACGATCACGGTCACGACCATGATCATGGGCATGACGATCACCACGACAGCGGTGGCATGACGGTCTACGGCTTCTGGCTGTACCTGATGACCGACTGCGTGTTGTTCGCCTCGTTCTTCGCGGTATACGCCGTGATGGTCAACAGTGTCGCGGGCGGCCCATCGGGCCAGGACATCTTCCTGCTGCCATTCGTGGCTGTGGAAACCGCGTTCCTGTTGGTCAGTAGTATCACTTACGGCTTCGCCATGCTGGCACTGTACAAGGGCAATAAAAGCCAGGTACTGGGCTGGCTGGCACTGACCTTCCTGTGCGGTGCTGCCTTCATCGGCATGGAAATCTATGAGTTCCATCACCTGATCGAAGAGGGCTACGGTCCGAGCCGCAGTGGCTTCCTGTCAGCGTTCTTCGCCTTGGTAGGCCTGCATGGTGCTCACGTGACCAGCGGTCTGATCTGGATGGCGATCATGATGTTCCAGGTCCAGAAAAGGGGCCTGACCAACACCAACAAGACGCGCCTGAGCTGCCTGAGCCTGTTCTGGCACTTCCTGGACGTTGTCTGGATCGGCGTGTTCACCGTTGTCTATCTGATGGGAGCTTTGTAATGTCAAATTCGCATCACTCCGCTGAAGACAATAGTCACGGCTCAGTGAAGTCATACGTCATCGGTTTCGTACTGTCGATCATCCTGACCGCCATTCCGTTTGCCCTGGTGATGTCACCTTCACTGCCGAAGGACATGACGATCGCAATCGTTCTGGTCTTCGCGATCATCCAGATCCTGGTGCACCTGCATTACTTCCTGCATCTGGACTTCACGAGCGTGCAGCGTAACAACGTGATGGCCTTCGCCTTTACCACGATGGTTATCGTCCTGCTGGTCGGCTTGTCGCTGTGGATCATTTTCAGCGTCCACCGCGAAATGATGGCGCATTGAGGAATACCAGATGTCACTGAAGCACTTTATCCAAATCACCAAGCCGGGGATCATTTTCGGTAACGTGCTTTCGGTGGCAGGTGGCTTTTTTCTGGCTTCCAAGGGAAATATCGATTTCGGCGTGTTCCTCGCTGCTGTCATCGGTACTTCCCTGGTCGTTGCGTCCGGTTGTGTGTTCAATAACTGCATCGATCGCGATATCGATCAGCGAATGGAAAGAACCCGTAACCGGGTTCTGGTGCAGGGCCTGGTTTCACTGAAACTGGCGCTGCTCTACGCAACCTTGCTCGGTATTGCAGGCGTTGGCCTGCTGTACACCGAGGCCAATCCGTTGGCCGCACTGTTTGCAGTGATCGGGTTCGTGATTTACGTCGGCCTTTACAGCCTGTACCTGAAACGCAGATCCGTTCACGGCACGCTGGTGGGCAGTCTCTCGGGGGCCATGCCGCCGGTGATTGGCTACTGCGCAGTGAGCAACAGCTTCGACTTTGCGGCCCTGACGCTACTGGTGATGTTCAGCCTGTGGCAGATGCCGCATTCGTATGCGATCGCCATCTTCCGCTTCAATGATTACCGTGCTGCGAAGATCCCGGTTCTGCCGGTCAAGCGCGGCATTCTGGTTACCAAGCGCCACATCATGCTCTACATCCTGGCGTTCCTCGTAGCGACCCTGATGCTGACCGTCGGTGGCTATGCGGGTCTCAATTACCTGGCTGTCGCAGCGGGTATGGGCATGTACTGGTTGTACATGGCCTGGAAGGGCTACAAGGCCGTTGACGATACTGTCTGGGCTCGCAAGTTGTTCGTGTTTTCGATCTTCACCATTACTGCGTTGAGCGTGATGATGTCGGTCGACTTTCAGGTGACAAAAGAATTGCTGGTGACTTACGCCTTCTGATTCCTCCTGATACGCGTTATGAAAACCCCGTTCTGCGAAGAACGGGGTTTTTTTTCGAGTGTCGAACTACACTGGATGAAACACAGGGCGTGTCGGCAGTATTGAAGTGCCTGTAAAAGCCTGTTTGCAGGGCGTTTTTGACCTTTCATGGAAAATCAGGAGCGCTTGCCGCATGATGTGCCGTTTTCAAGCGACCTGTTACAGATATCCGGTTTCCGAGCCCGCCAGGGCTGATCATGATTATGGCTGCTACCCATGATGTCTTCAGAAAGTCAGAACCCCACGTCCAGCCCCTTGGTTTCCATCGTTGCCCCTTGCTACAACGCCGAGCGATTTCTTGAGGCTGCGATTCAGAGCATCTTTGCTCAGGACTACGAAAATTTCGAGGTCATCGTTGTTGATGATGGCTCGACCGACAACAGCATTGCGATGCTCGAGTCCCTGCAGCAACGCTATCCTTTCCAGCTTTACCGTCAGGCCAATCAGGGTGTCAGTGCTGCCCTTAACCACGGTCTGCGGTATGCCAAAGGCGTTTACCTCTCCACGCCGGACCTGGATGACATCATGCTTCCCTCATCGGTGCGGATCCGTGCCGAGTATCTGGACAATCACCCCGCAGTAGGCTGTGTCGGCGCATTGATCAGCTACATGGATGGTGACGGCAATGAAATCAAACGTCAGTCGCGCGATTACATCGAGAGGCTGACGTTCGATGACATATTGCGCGGCGCAGTGGTCGTCGGCGCGCCGGTCGCTCTGTACCGCATGAAGGCCATCAAGGATGCGAACGGCTATGACCCGCAGATAAAGGTTCAGGATTTTCAGGCGACATTGAAAATAGCCCATCTGGGCTATGAAATTCATGTGCTCCCCGAGATCGTTACGCGCTACCGACGTCACTCGAACAACCTTTCACGCAAGTACAAGGTGTTGCTAGAGGCTGACTTGAAAAGCATCGAGCCTTATCGGGACCATCGCGAATACCAGAGCGGTCGCACTCAGGCCATCAACAAGGCCTTGAAATATGCCGCGATCGCGGACAAGCGATATGCCTGGAGTCTGCTGTTGTCCATTCCGTGGAGGCAGATCAACAGAACGACCTTGCGGCGCTGCAAGCGTTTGTTGTTGAGCTATCGGTAGGCGCTGCCTGCTGGTCAAAACATATGTGATTGAAGATATGAAAATCATCGAGCTGTTAAAAAATAGAAAAATACGCAAGCAGTTGCGCAAGATGGACAAGCTGGACAGGCACGCCGAAAAAATCAGATTGAAATACCCGCGTGCGGTAGTCGGCGTGGGGACTTACGGCATCCCGGAGATTGTCGACTTCGGAGACGACGCTGTGCTCAGGGTAGGTGCTTACACCTCTATTGCCGAAGGCGTGAAAATTCTACTGGGCGGTGAGCATCGCACGGACTGGATTACGACATACCCGTTCCCGGCGATGGTTGGGCAAGTCGCGGATATTCAGGATTACGCGCCGAGCAAGGGCGATGTGGTGATCGGCAGCGACTGCTGGATTTGCGCTAACGCAACGATTGTGTCGGGTGTCACCATCGGCGATGGAGCCATTGTCGCGGCAGGTGCGATGGTCGTTCGGGACGTGGCGCCCTATTCGGTGGTGGGAGGCAACCCCTGCAAATTTATCCGTTGGCGATTCGATGAGGACATTCGCCGGTTGCTGCTGCAGACGGCCTGGTGGAACTGGCCTGTCGAAGAGGTCAAGTTCGTTGCGCGAACGTTGTGCAGTTCGGATATGGACACGTTTATCGACTATATCCGCCAGCGCCAGGTATCGCCTCCGCTCCCGGTCGGGTGACCGCCGGGCTCATGAGGCTTCTGTCTGCAAGCCTGCTTCAGAAATGCCATGTCGGTTTGCATTTATTTCGAGCCTCATGGCCCGAATGATCTGGCAGAATAAGGCATTGGCCTGACTCGACCAGGCAGTCGCTAAAATGATAGAGGGCGTTATGAGTCAAGAAAGCATCAACTGGGACACTCTGGGTTTTGATTACATCAAGACTGACAAGCGCTACCTTTCTCATTGGCGCGACGGTGCCTGGGATCAGGGCTCACTGACCGAGGACAACACGCTGCATATCAGCGAAGGGTCGACCGCGCTGCATTATGGTCAGCAGTGCTTCGAAGGCCTCAAGGCCTACCGCTGCAAGGATGGCTCGATCAATCTGTTCCGTCCCGATCAGAATGCCCAGCGCATGCAGCGCAGCTGCTCCCGTCTGTTGATGCCCCACGTCCCGACCGATGTATTCATCGACGCCTGCAAACAGGTGGTCAAGGCCAACGAACGCTTCATCCCGCCTTACGGTTCCGGCGGCGCGTTGTACCTGCGCCCGTTCGTCATCGGTGTGGGTGACAACATCGGCGTGCGTACGGCGCCTGAGTTCATCTTCTCGATCTTCTGCATTCCGGTGGGCGCCTATTTCAAGGGCGGCCTGAAGCCGAACAATTTCGTCATCTCCGGCTACGACCGTGCTGCGCCCAACGGCACAGGTGCGGCCAAGGTCGGCGGTAACTACGCTGCCAGCCTGATGCCCGGTTCCGAAGCCAAGAAGCACAGCTTTGCAGATTGCATCTATCTCGATCCACAGACCCACTCCAAGATCGAGGAAGTAGGTTCAGCCAACTTCTTCGCCATCACCAAGGACGATGTGTTCCTGACGCCCAAGTCGCCATCAGTATTGCCGGGTATCACCCGACTTTCGTTGATCGAACTGGCGAAATCCCGTTTGGGCCTGACGGTCGAAGAGGGCGATGTGTTCATCGACCAGATCGGCGAGTTCAAGGAAGCAGGCGCATGCGGTACGGCTGCGGTCATTACTCCGATCGGCGGGATTTCCTACAAGGACAACCTGCACGTGTTCTACAGCCAGACCGAAGTCGGCCCTGTCACTCAGCGTCTGTACAAGGAGCTGACCGGCGTTCAGTCCGGTGACATCGAGGCGCCAGCCGGCTGGATCGTCAAGGTCTGATGAGCTGACCCGGATCGTTCCAGCGTCGAACGCTGGAACGACTACCGACCACACGTTCAGGCTTCAGGTGTTTTTCCTTGCTCAACCGGTTCTTTAGCCGGCCCCAGCACAATCGCCAAATGTCGCAAGTCGTCGACCTCCAGGCCATAGCTTTTGCCCGAAGGGCTCTGAGTGACCGTTCCCAGCGCATACACCGTGAAAAACTTCACGTCATCCGCGTGGCTCAGCAGCTCACTGATGTAACGGCTGGAGCGATAGGCCTGCATCTGCGCGGGCGACACATAGAGCGTCACCAGTTTGCCGTCAAGACGGTCGAAGAACCTGAGCTTGAAGCCCAGCCCGTACCGCTGCTCGATCAGGCCGCCGCCGAACAGCACCCGGCCGTTATCGCCTGATTGCGCGTATTTGATATGGCGAAAATATGAGCGCAGCGACACTTCGCCCTGGCCCGGAATCTTCAGCTTCAACAGCTTGAAGTCTTCCAGTGACAGCTCGGCCTTGGCCTGCCGATAGCTGTCCACCAGCCGCTCCAGATTGTTGGTGCGCGTTTCGCTGTAGCGAGCAATCGGTGCCTTGGCAGGTTCTGTGACTGGAAGCGTTGCAGCAGGGCGCTGAGCGCCAGCATCGGGCTTTTCCGGGCCGGACGTTTCCTTGGTCGGCACCTTGATGACCGGGTCGAAGATATCGATGTAATCGTCCAGCTTGCGTTTGGCCTTGCGCAGGCGTGTCTGTACATCGGTTTCTTCGACCGGCTCGTTCGGTTCTTCCTCTGCTTCTGCGCGCTCATCCACCCATTCGCAGCCCGGGTGATGGTCGTAATGCGGGTTGGCGCGAAAGTGCGCGGCGACGAAGGTCGGGTTGTCCTGTGGTTTCACGTCATAGCGAACCCCGGTGACCTTCGCGCCCATTGCCCTGCACGCCTCGGTTGAGCAGAGAAACTCGAAGCGTGCGCGTGGCGGTTCCTGAGAGAAGTATTCGCGTCGCGCCGCGGCGATCGACAGCTCCTGCTGCAGTTCCACACAGTACGCACGGGTGATGGGTTTGCTGGGCTTCATGCTCGTTTGGCTGCCTTCCAGTGAGAGTTGCCGTAACACGCTATTTCACCCGGACACGCCTTGCAACCATTGCACAGCAGGACGTCGAAGGCAGTGCCCGGCAAAACCACTTCACACTCACTCGGCGGGCACTGCCAGCCATTCTCCCAGCGCCTGCTGATACTCGCCGGTGGCCTTGCTCAGGTGCAGCCATTGGTCCACGTAGTTTTTCCAGGTCACATCATCGCGTGGCAACAGGTAAGCCTTTTCGCCGTATTGCATGTAGCGGGTCGGATTGACCGCGCACAGGCCGGGCATGCGTTTCTGCTGGTAGAGCGCTTCGGAAGCATCGGTGATCATCACGTCAGCTTTCTTGTCCATCAGCTCCTGGAAGATGGTCTTGTTGTCGTGAAATGCCAAGGACGCCTTTGGCAGATGAGCGCGAGCGAAGGCTTCATTGGTGCCACCGGCGGGTTCGATCAAACGCACAGAGGGCTGGTTGATCTGCTCGACCGTCTGATACAGCGCCTGATCGGCGCAGCGTACCAGCGGGATTTTGCCATCGACGTCCAGTGTGTTGCTGAAAAACGCTTTTTTCTGGCGTTCCAGACTCACCGAGATGCCGCCCATACCGATGTCGCATTTACCGGCCACCATGTCCGGCATCAGATTTTTCCAGGTCGTGGGCACCCACTGCACCTTCACCCCCAGGCTCTTGGCCAGTGAACGGGCCATGGTGATATCGATGCCTTCGTACTCACCGTCTTCGCGCAGCAGGGTGTAGGGCTTGTAGTCGCCAGTGGTGCAGACAGCCAACTGGCCAGCTTGCATCACCTTGTCCAGATGCGAGGTGTAGTCCTGAGCCTGAGCCATGCCTGTGATGCCCAGCAGCAGGGCGGTCAGTGCGCTGTATTTAAGATTCATCATGAGTCTGGATGCTCTCAGCGGTGCAGTCGGTTTTATTGGAGCCGACAGATTGCTTCATTTGTCAGGCCGCTGTGAAGCTGTAATCAAAACATGCCGTTGGCCGGGGGAGGGAAATCAGGGGTTGAACATTTCGTAAAAAAGCGTAATGTTGTGCCCCATGATTCTTGAGCAAATCAAAGCGGTCGGCAATGACACTCGCATGTTGATCATGGAGTGGCTGAAAAACCCGCAAGCCCATTTCCCTCCCCAGGACCACGGTGATCCGACGATAGGCGTGTGTGTGTCGCACATTCAGGCCAAGGCCAACCTGTCGGCTTCTACCGCGTCTGCGCATCTGGCCATCCTGCAACGTGCCGGGCTGGTTCAGGCAACGAGGATCGGCAAGTGGACTTATTTTCGCCGTGACGAGCAGGCCATAGACCGGTTTGCCGACAGGCTCAAGAAAGAACTCTAGGCTTTGAGCGTTATTTATACATTTCGTCATTTTGCGTAATGTTGAATTGATAGGAGATTGACCATGAGCAATAAAACCATCTACGTGCAGGCTGGCGGCGGCTACGATCAGGTCAGCGTGGGCGAAAGCGAAGTACTGGCACCGAAAGCCGGTGAGATCACTGTGCGTCTGCATGCCAACTCGCTCAACTATCACGACTTCGCGGTCGTTACCGGCATGTGGGCACCGACGGAAAAACGCATTCCCATGGCCGATGGCGCAGGTGTAGTCACTGCAGTGGGCGAGGGCGTCAGCGAGTTCGCGGTTGGCGACTCAGTGGTCAGCACGTTCTTCCCGGAATGGATCAGCGGCGAGCCGCTGGTCGAAGGTTTTGTCACGGTGCCGGGTGATGGCGTCGACGGTTATGCCCGCGAGCAGGTGACTGCCCGTGCCACCTCGTTCACCCTTGCGCCAAAGGGCTACAGCCATGCTGAAGCGTCCACGCTGACCACCGCCGGTCTGACCGCATGGCGTGCGCTGATGGTCGATGACGCGCTGAAAGCCGGCGATACCGTTCTGGTGCAGGGCACTGGTGGTGTATCGATTTTCGCGTTGCAGTTCGCCAAGATGGTCGGTGCGACCGTTATCGCCACGTCGTCGAGTGATGAAAAGCTGGAGCGTCTGCAAGCCATGGGCGCTGATCACCTGATCAACTACCGCAAGGACAGCAATTGGGGCGAGACGGCGCGCAAGCTGACCGGCGGCCGTGGCGTGGATCACATCATCGACGTGGGCGGGCCCTCGACACTGCAGCACTCCATGAACGCGGCCCGGGTCGCTGGCCATATCTCGGTCATCGGTATTCTGAGCGGTGTTGCCGGTCAACTGGAGTTCGTCCCGGCGCTGGTCAAACAGCTGCGCATGCAGGGCGTGCTGGTCGGCAGTCGCACCCAGCAACAGGACATGATCCGGGCCATCGATGCCAATGGCATGCGCCCAGTCATGGACCGTTCCTTCCCGATGACCGACATCGTCGAAGCGTTCCGTTACCAGGAAACCAATCAGCATTTCGGCAAGATCTGCCTGGATATCTGATCCGCAACACTGTGCTGTTAACTGAGCACAGTTGAACAGCGCTGGCCTGCCGACCCTGGTGTCGGCAGGCCAGTTGTGATGTTTTGCATTACTTTCCCAAGTACTCCCCGCTCATTTCCTCGCATCAAGTTCGCCGGTCTGTGGTCACACCTCTGTGGCATGAAAGACGTTCGTGCTGTGCAGCATCAGTGCTGCCTGGCGCCACGTTCAATTCGATTATCAGATCAGGGACGCATTGAAATTATGAAACCTCATCTTTTGCTAGGTCTGCTTGGCGTTTTCTCCTTCGGTGTTCAGGCTGCATCGCTGGACGTTCCGATCAATCTGGTCAGCGCTGATGGCGCCCCCAAACCTGTCGGCAGCGTTACGGTGAGCGAAACGCAATACGGCTTGCTGTTCACTCCGAATCTGAAAGAGCTGCCTGCGGGCATCCACGGTTTTCATGTGCATGAAAACGGCAGTTGCGAGGCGGGTACCAAGGACGGCAAGAAGGTCGCAGCCCTCGCGGCTGGCGGTCACTTCGACCCGGCCAAGACCGGCAAGCATCTGGGTCCTTACGCCGATGGCCATCTAGGCGATCTGCCTGCGCTGTACGTGGCTGCTGACGGCACTGCAACTTACCCGGTGCTTGCCCCACGCCTGAAGAAACTCTCGCAAGTCAAAGGCCACGCGCTGATGGTTCACGCCGGCGGCGACAACCATTCCGACCACCCTGCACCTCTGGGAGGTGGCGGTGATCGTGCTGCCTGTGGCGTGATCTGACGAACCGTGCCTGCATCCGTTTCGGGTGCAGGCGCGCCAATCGGTTAAGTTTTCTCGCGTAAGTGAGACGTGCGCTACACCGTTCTCTCCACAACGCGGCGCGGAGCAATCACGCGTGCTTGAGCGCATCCCCATGATGCATCGCCGAATGGCCTGTCTTGTCGCTCTTCACTTCGTACTGCGGATCGTCCTTTGAAGCAGGCCGATGTTTGCCCATGAACTCAACGTCCTTCACATGTACTTTAGTGACTTTGCCATGTATCTGGCCCGCCTCGGAGTTCCAGTGTACGGCGTCGCCAACTTTGAATGCGGTGGTCATTCAGACTTCCTCAAGTGGGGAGCGAATGATCTGCAGCATTCGCTCGGTATTGTTCGGAGTGTCCGGCGCGGGAAGAATTCAATGCGGTTGATCGTGTGCCTGGCCTTTATCTTGCTCATGTATCTGCAGTCCGTTATCAAGGAAGTGATTACATGAGGAAGTGGCTTACAGGCGCACAGATTATTGATGATCAAACTCGGGCTGTTGCTGACGGCGTCTTGCAACACGGCCGCGCATTGTCCGAGGCGAAAGGGGGAATGGCTGATCCTATTGCCTGCATGATCATGGAGAACGATCTATTGATTGGCGGCGCCACAGGCCGAACCGAGTTCCAGCGGCTGTTTGTGAGTTCCCTGTGGATCGATGCCGGGTGGCGCGGAAAAGGGCTCGGGGCGCAGACCCTGAATAGGCTTGAAGCGTTGGCCATCGAGCGAGGCTGTACTGACGCTCTGATCGAAACGCTGGATGACGATGTTGCCAGATGGTACGCGCGTTGCGGTTACGTGCCGATCGCATGTCTTCCACGCTACTGTGGCCCCTGGAGCCGACATACGCTATTGAAATCGTTCGGTGCACAGGAGCGCATGTGAAAGACGTCAGGTGTGCACTGTTATGGCCCGACACTCTGACTGATTGTCACGAACTTCAATCCTCGCGCAACACTGCCAGCCTGCGTAAGATCTTCAGCACGTAGCCTTTTTCGATCATCGCACCATTGTGGCCATCGCAAAAACGCTCGCCTCTGATGCAGTAGGTCAGCAAGGTTTGTATATCAGCGAGGTTTGCCTGGGCCATATAGCTGTCGTCATTGAGCATGTCCGCCGCGCCATGATTAAGGTAATCAATATCACACCAGCAGTCTTTGGCCACTGCGTGATAAAACGCTTCAACTACCGGAAAGTAGTCTGGCCAATAGGTGTTTTCCTTGACGATATAAGTCTTGATCGCCACACCGTCTGGGTACAGCAGTGGCAGGTAGGAGAGCAGCTGGTCAATATCGTCTGGCCCCGGCGAAGGTTCATCAGGCAAACGTGTCTCGCTTGAGGGATGTGGCAGAAATGTCCTGACCTGTCTTGGCGTAAAACGCAGTGGTTCCGGCTCTTTATAGACTGGCAGCCAAGCCAGATTTTCCCGCACGCGTGACATGGATTCTTGCTGATCGGCAGGCTGCGCAGGCGGTAACCGATCAGGTTGCTGCCCCTTGGACTTTCGGTCGAAGCGCGCTTTCAGGCGCATCAGCAGCTTGATCATATGAGCACTCCAGTGCATCGCTTCGTTTTAGAAGGGGATTCTCGCATCACTGCTCTTGGTGTAAGTTGAAACGCTTCCTGATCAAACGATCAGAAAATCCGCACGTTGCCTGCCAAGGAATGCCTTCAATAATGAACCTGTCACTCAAAAAACTGGCTGCCTCCACCTTGATACTGGCCAGTCTCTCGTCGTTCGCCAGTCTGGCAAATGCCACTGTCACTGCACAACAGAGCGCTGTCATTCTCCAGACATTCAGTGAGACATCGGTAAAGGATTTCAGGCAGTTTCTGAACAATCTCGCCAGCGCTGATGTGGTGAAAACTGCCGATTTTGGCCCGGCCATCAGCGCCTTTCTCGACAACAAGCAACTTTCCGCATCGCAACAGAACGATATTCATCGTCTGCTTGGTCTGTATACCCGCATGAAGTATGGCAGCGCGGCTACTGAAACCCTGCGCGAGCTGGTGGCGATTCCCACTGTTCGTGTCGACGGCGTTGCCCAGCATGAAAACCCGGCGTTCATAAAGATCGCCGACACGATCAAGCGCCTGGCCGAGGGCTTCAATCTGAAGTTCCGTAACGTCGATAACCGTGTGTATGAAGTGTCGCTCGACGGGGCTGGTGACGAAGTGGTGGGCATTCATGTGCATGCCGATGTTGTGCCGGTCACGCTGGACAACTGGGTCTTGCCTGACGGCACTCGTCTGGACCCGTTCAAGGTGACGTTGATCGGTGATCGCATGTATGGACGCGGCACCGAGGACGATAAGAACGGTATCGTGGTGGCGCTTTATGCCATGAAAGTCATCAAGGAAGAAAAGCTGCCGCTGGCCAGAAACTTCAAGTTGCTGATCGATACCACGGAAGAAACGGCCGGCGACGCCATCCCGTACTATTTTGAGCGTAACCCGACGCCCGCCTACAACCTGGCGCTGGATGGCGGTTATCCCGTCGTGATCGCAGAAAAAGGCTACGGCACGGTCATGGCTAGCTTTGCTCGACGCCAGGCCGAGGGCGAGGGCGCCGAGATCGTTTCAATGACCGGGGGCATGGCCACCAATCAGATTCCATCGAAGTCGGTGGCCACTCTGGTGACCGACAAGCCTGCCGAGCTGGCTGCCAGCCTGCAACAGGCCGGTGCCGAGTACGTGAAAAGTAATGGCGGCGACTTCGAGGTCGATGCCCGCGTCGACGGCAAGGACGTCAAGCTGACGGTCACCGGTGTATCCGCACACTCGTCGGCACCCCAGTCCGGCGTCAACCCGGTCGCGAGGATGCTGGACTTCATCAACAGTCTGCGGGGCAAGGTTGCGCTCAAACAGAACCAGATCACCGACGCTGCCCGCTATGCCGCTGACAACTGGGGGCTCGATTATCTGGGCAGCAAGTTGGGCGTCGGGTTCTCCGACGACTTCATGGGGCCTCTGACCGCATCCCTGACTTACGTAGCAATGGATGAAAAGGCGTTCAAACTGGCGGTCAATCTGCGTGTGCCGAAGGGCAAGTCCCCGCAGGTCCTTAAATCCGAAATCGCTGAAAAGCTTGCGGCCTGGAGTACAAAAACTTCTATCAAGCCAGTGTTTGACTATTCCATCGCCGAGCCGATGTATCGCAATCCCGAGGGTGAGTGGGTCAAGGCGCTGCTGGCTGTTGCCAGTGAAAATCTCGGCATGGAGCACACCTTTGGCACGTCGGCTGGCGCTACGTCGGTCCATTCATTACCCAACGGTGTGCAGTTCGGTCTGGCAAGACCCGAAGTCAAATACACCGGCCATACGGATAACGAGTTCAAGACCACCGGACAGTTCTTGCTGGATCTGCAGATCGTCACCGAGATGATGGGGCGTATCGGGCAGTTGCCGAAGCTCTGACACGATGTCCGGGCTTGTTGCAATGACAGGCCCGGTTTCGATGAGCGGTGTTCACTCCGATGCGTGGGCGAACGACGCGGATGACGAAGAAAGCCGGGTCCTTGCCTAAGCGCATTCCACACGGTTGCGGCCCAGACGCTTGGCCTGATAGAGCGCCTGGTCTGCGCGCTGAATGAGGCTGGCGGCCGTTTCCCCGGCGCTCAGTTCTGCAACGCCCAGAGAAATGGTCACCGACCCTGTTTCCGGAATCACCAGGCTTTCAACGCTCTTGCGAATGCGCTCCGCGAGTTCTGCCGCCTGTTTCAACGAGCTGTCGGGCACCAGGATCAGAAACTCTTCTCCTCCCCATCGAGCGGCGACGTCCAACAGGCGGATACGCTGTTTGAGGATGGCCGCAACGCTGGTGATTACGCTGTCACCGGCAGGATGGCCGTACTTGTCATTGACCGCCTTGAAATGATCGATATCGCAGATGATCAGACTGAACGGCTTGCCCGACATACTCACCGCAGGTATCTGTCGCTCAAGCGTATGCTCGGCTGAGCGTCGGTTATCCAGCCCGGTCAGTGGATCGCTGTGAGCAATCTCCAGCAACTTTTGCTCACGGCCCAGGCGTGTGGTCACATCCTGGCTGATGCTGACGTAGTGGGTGATTGCGCCCTCCAGGTTACACAGCGGAGAAATGCTGTGTTCCGCATAGAACAGCGAGCCATCCTTGCGCTTGTTGATGAAGGTCGTGCGAAGCGGGGCGCCACTCTTCAGCGCTTCCTTGAATTGCGCATAGAACGCCTCATCGTGTTTTCCAGAGCTCAGTATCCGCGGGTTTTCGCCGAGGATTTCGCTGCTGCTGTAGCCAGTGATCTGCTGAAAAGCCTCATTGGCAAACACGATGGTGGAATTGCAGTCGGTGATGATAATCGGATCAAGCGCAGCGTTCAGTGCCTGCGCCAGCAGGTGTTGCTCACGCTCGGCCCGGATGCGCGGGCTGATGTTCTGCTGCACAGAGACAAAGTTGCACACCGAACCTGCATCGTCGCGCACGGGAGAAATTTTCCATTCGACGATGTAAGGACTTCCGTCCGCGCGGTAATTGACTGTCGACCCTTCGAAAAAAAGGCTTTCACTCAGGCATTCGCGCATCCGCTCGATCACTTGAGGATCGGTGTCCGGGCCTTGCAGGATCCGTGGCGAGGCACCGATCAATGCCTCGGCCGTGTAGCCGGTCATGGAGCAGAATGCCGGATTGACGTACACAATGAAGGGGCCGCCATTGGCCAGATTGGCGTCGGTGATCAATACGGCATTGAATGACTGTTCGACAACTGCTTCAAGCAAGGCAAGACGCTGACTGGATGAGGTCATCTGATTTCCTGTCGAGTGATCCGTTAATTGATCGCGGCTCTGATCAGATAATGTGTGACGCAATGCCGGTTGGACAATGGGTGCAGTGAGTTGGACCGCAGGCACCGAGCACTGGTTGCACGGGCACTATACCTCCAAGAAAAAACGCGCGCATGACTCCCCGTGCAGCGCCCAAGTATCTGAGCGGTTTGGCAAATATTAACTGCGACGCGATGTCGCATTCCGGTATCGTTCGGTCAATTGAAACTAATTGTTTCTGACTCTCTCGGGGTGCGCGCTGAAATGCGTCCTGAAAAAACGAATGCCAGGAGGTCTGAGTTGGATTTGTCGTCTGCTGCCTGGGTGTTTCACGACACCCGTCTGATTATCTGCTGCCTGATTGCCATTGCCACGATCATCGTGCTGATCAGCGCTACCCGGTTGCCACCTTTTCTCTCCATCCTCGTCGGCACGTTCATCGCCGGTATCGGCGCGGGTTTGCCAGCCGAGGCTGTTGCAAAAGCCTTTAGCAAAGGCGCGGGCAGCATCCTTGGCGAGGCCGGAATCATCATCGCGCTGGGGGCAATGCTTGGTGCGTTGATGGCCGAGTCGGGGGCGGCGGATCGTATTGCTTCCACCTTGCTCAGGCTGGGCAAGGGCCGCATGTTGCCCTGGATAATGGCGCTGGTGGCGATGGTCATCGGCTTGCCGCTGTTCTTTGAAGTCGGTCTGGTGTTGATGGTGCCGATCATCTTCGTCATGGCGCGTCAGTCCGGTCAGCCGCTGCTGAAAATCGCGATTCCGGCACTGGCGGGTATGACCACCTTGCACGCTTTGATGCCCCCGCATCCCGGCCCGTTGATTGCGGTCAGCGCGTTGCATGCCGATCTGGGGCTGACCATGCTGTTGGGGTTGTGCATTGCCGTGCCGGCGGTGATTCTCGCTGGTCCCTTGTACGGCAACTGGCTGTCCGGACGCATGCACGTTGCAGAGCCAGCCGAGCTTGGTGAATTGTTCAGTGCCAAGCCTGAAACCAGTCGCCAGCCAGGGTTCGGCATCTCGCTGCTGATCATCCTTTTGCCGGTGATCCTCATGCTCGGCAGCACCTTTGCCAAGATCGCCCTGGAGCCTGAAAGCAACATCGCGCTGACCTTGAAGTTTCTCGGTGAGCCGCTGGTAGCGCTGGGTATCGCGGTGCTGGCGGCTACGGTTTGTCTGGGCTGGGCCAACGGGCTTTCCCGTGAACACGTCGGCGGTACATTGCGCAAAAGCCTCGCGCCCATCGCGGTACTGTTGCTGACCATCGGCGCGGGTGGCGGCCTCAAGCAGACGTTGCTGGATGCGGGAGTCAGCCAGACCATCAGCAAAGTAGCGGAAGGTGCGCACATGCCTTATTTGCTGCTCGCCTGGCTGATTGCCGTGGCACTGCGTCAGGCCACTGGTTCCGCGACCGTGGCGACCACCACGACCGCAGGCATACTCGCGCCGATGATGGCCGGGCTTGCGCCGGTGCAGGCCTCACTGGTGGCGCTGGTGATCGGTGCCGGTTCGGTGTTCTTCTGCCACGTCAACGATGCAGGCTTCTGGATGGTCCGCGAATACTTCGGCCTGCAACTCAAGCAAACCATTTGGGTCTGGTCGGTGTTGCAGACCATCGTTTCGGTGGTCGGGCTGATCGGGACATTGCTGCTGTGGCACTGGCTGACGTGAAGCCCTGCGGGAGGGCCGGGAATCATTCCGGCCCATCAACGTCGGCGTAAATCAGGCAGTGCATTCGGCTGCGGACTTAATGATATGCAACAGTGCCTCTGAGCGCATCGGCCTGTTCAACAGATAACCCTGAAAGTAAGGGCAGCCCATTTTGCGCAGCAGGTTGTATTGTTCCGCTGTCTCCACACCTTCCGCCGTGATATCCAGGTCCAGTGCTCGGCCCAGCGACAGGATGCTGCTGACAATGGCTTCGCTGCGCTCAAACGTCATCATTCGGGACACGAAGGAGCGATCGATCTTTACGGCATCGATCGGGTAACGGTCGATGTAGCCGAGCGAGCTGTAACCCGTACCGAAGTCATCCAGCGCTACTCTCACGCCGAGCTGCCTGATCTGCCGGAGAATCTCCGCGATCGCGTCAGGCTGATAGAGAAACACCGATTCGGTGACCTCGATCTGCAGCTGGCCCGCAGGCAGGCCGGTGGAGGCGATGATCCGTGTCACCTGATCGACGAACCCGGGATGGCTCAACTCTTTTCCGGACACATTGACATTAAGCCTCAGGTCCAGGTGAGGGAACTGCTTGCGCCAGGCCTGCACTTCGCTACAGGCCTGATGCATCACCCAGGCCCCCAACTCATGAATGATCCCGAGGTCTTCGGCAATCGGGATAAACGCCTCTGGGGAAATGATGCCCATGGTGGCGTGGTTCCATCTGACCAGGGCTTCGGCTCCCACCAGATGCTCACAGTCGCCGCTGTAGATCGGCTGATAAAAAACCAGGAAATCCTTGTTTTCCAGTGCCTGGCGCAATGCATTCTGAATCACCAGCGTGTCGATGGCCGCCTCGCGCATCGAGGCGTTGAAGATGTTCCAGCGTCCTCTGCCCTGTTTTTTTGCGGAATACATGGCGACATCGGCGTCACGCAGCAACTCTTCGGGCTTGGTATGGCTTTCACCTGCGGTGACAATGCCGATGCTGCACGAGATGAAAATGTCCTGGCCTTCGATCTGTATTGCCGTGTGCAATTGACTGACGATACGTTCAGCCATTTTTACGGCAGTCTCCGGCTGCTCCTTGCCCATCAGCAGAATTGCAAATTCGTCGCCGCCGATTCGCGCCAAAACGTCATTCGAGCGAACGCAGGTCTGCAATCGGTTCGCGACCGCCTTGAGCAACTTGTCACCGGCCAGGTGCCCCATGCTGTCGTTGACCACCTTGAAGCCGTCCAGGTCCAGAAAGAGTACCGTTGCCCGTTCGTAATGAGAGTCACGGGTTACAAATGCCGTGGTCAATTCGTTCATCAAGTAAGCGCGGTTGAACAGTGAGGTCAGCTCATCGTGAAAAGCGATATAGGTCAGCTCTTCGGAAATACGCTCGCGTTCCTCCAGCCGGCTCTGTAACGCAAGCTTTTCCTCCCACTCCAGCCGAGCTCGCTGAGCCAGTTGCTGGGACTCCTTGCGCTCGGTGATATCGCGCTGCACGGATACCCAATGAGTGAACCAGCCCTTTTCGTTGGCCACCGGCACAATGCTCAGCTCGACCCAGAACTGGCTGCCATCCTTGCGGGTGTTGAGCAGTTCGACTTCAACCGGTCGCCAGTGACTGAGAGCCTCGCGAATAACGTCCAGCGTTGCCCGACTGGTGTCCTCACACTGCAGAATCCGCGGCGTGCGACCTATGACTTCGTCTTCCGTGAAACCGGTTATTGCCAGAAACGCAGGGTTGCAATAGACGATACGCGGGCCGGGCAGATCGATGGGTTCCGCTTCGGTGATAAGAATCGCGTCATTGGCGTTGATGACAACCGATTCAAGCAAGCGCAGGCGTTCGAACGAGGTGACCAGCGGATTATTGGCTTCGGGATCACGTCCCGGTTGCAGGTAAGTACGAATATGAACAGCCTGGGCCTGCAGCGCATAACGTTGCGCTGCGCTCAGCACTGTTGCGTCATCGCTGTTGCTCAACAACATCGCGCCCAGCAACTCATGCCTGAAGCCACGAATCGCGACGTAGATCAGGGTAGGCCCTGAGCCATTCGCTTCGATTGCCTTCGCCGGGCTGTCCTGACCGACCAGCACCACGTCTCCATACGATGAGATCATCCTTAACCATGCTTCGTCCGCCTTGGTCTGGCTTTGACCAACGCTGACCAACTGCTCCCAGCCTGTAGCGCTGGATACCATCAGCAAAGCGGCGTTGCACGAGGCGGAATGAGCAGCGGCCTGCAATACCTTGGCAACATCTTCAATATTCTTTGGTATGACGTGGTCGTGCTCATAGCCCTGAGGGTTCATCGATCGCTATTCCTGAATGGCATGCATGTATAGTCCGGATCCTGTTCGGCAGCGCATAAGCCGTGGACGCGTTCCGTGGACCTCTTCCAGCTGCGCTGAGAGATCGTCTGACGGGTTCAGCTGATTTTTTTTCAGCCAGCACCACGTACAGACTTGATGTTGCTAAAAGACGTTTGGTCGAAGCGACGAGTGACCTACTGCATAACGTACCCCTCAGTCAGCTGCGGATCGCACCTGCTGTTACGGCTCATGTTTAATACAGTGAGTTCTTGCTGATGCCTAAGTGCTATTACGCACTAATGTTTACGACAGGGCGGGTTTCAAAAGGTTGCATGGGAGAGTCGATGTCCGGGTGGGCTGGTTGATGCGCCCCAATTCACTTTGTTCTGACTTACGGCTTTGTATATGTCAGTTCGCCCGCGCCATGATTGGTAACACTGATGAGTATCCGTCGGTGTCGAAAAAAGCGCTTTCGGGCTATGATCTGGCCATTGAGGTTCGCGCTGAACATGCTGACGAGGAGGATTCATGCCCAGATCTCCAGAAAATATACTGTCTGAAGAAGCTATTCAGGAGCTGGAAGCCCAGATCCCGGCTAAAGCGTCCATTGCAACCAGAATGGCTTATGAGAAGGCAAAATCCTCCGGGCAGACAGTGTTGTTGTCCAAAGGAGGATTTATCGTCGCCGAATGTGCGGACGGCACGGAGAAAGTCGTTTGTGCCTCGAAGCCGAGACGCAAGGTAACGACGGGCTCTTTCAGGATCGGCCCAGGGTCCGCTACCAGTGCCCGTACCTAGGCTACGTGTCTTTGCCGGCCCCAACGGTTCAGGCAAAAGCACCATCAAACGCATACTTCATCCTGACCTGATTTACATCTATGTCAATGCCGACGACCTTGAGCGTGAGGTGGGTGACAACGGGTTTCTGGATCTTTCTCCCTTTTCGATTGACGCTGACCAGCAGGCTTTCCGGACGTTTTTTTCGTCCCACCCCCTCATTGAAAGAGAACAGTTGGCTTGCCAGGCTGAGCATTTCGTCATCACCGCCCAATCGCTATTGATTGAAGGCATCACCTTCACGTCCTACCACGCTTCGGTGGTTGCTGACTTCATCAGGCATCAATTGCTTGATCAGTCCGCCAGCTTCACGTTTGAGACGGTCATGTCAGATCGTTCCAAAGTGGAGTTCATCAAAAAAGCCAAGGCAATGGGATACCGGACCTATTTATATTTTGTCGCTACCGAAAACCCGAGTATCAATATCAACCGGATCGCGATTCGTGTTGGCGAGGGCGGGCATAATGTCACCCCGGAGAAAGTGCGTACTCGTTATCACAGATGCCTGGCGTTACTGCCGGAGGCCATCCAGGCGACGAGCCGAGCATACTTGTTTGATAACTCCGGAGATACTGCAGAGCTCGAAGCAGAAATCACAGACGCTTCTATTGTCGAATACAAAGTTGACGAAGTCCCGGAGTGGTGCAAAGTCTCTATTGAAGAGCTTGAACGGCTTATCTATCCGGAACCCTAGAAGTGCTTTTTATTTGAGTATGAGCTCCTGGCTACCGATCGCAAAGCGAACAGACGCTCATGCCTCATACCGCCGTCGTGCATCACTGAGCATGGAAATCGTCAGTTTGCGTACTTCCAGTTTGCTGATCTCTACATGGGAGCGCAGCAGCAATAATGCTTCGTCGCGTTTGCGCGCCTGAAGGGCATTGAGGATTGCGGCGTGTTCGAGGTAGGTATGTTCGATACGGGCGCTTTTGAAGAAGTCCAGGCGGCGCACAATACGGATGCGCTCGGTCACTTCCTGATGGATGCGGGCCATTTCCAGGTTGCCTGACGCCGCCACCAGTTGGGTGTGAAACTGCTCATCGAGGTCGGCGACCACTTGCATGTCTATCTGCCAGCGGTCGCGATCGACCAACCAGTGCTGGCGCAGAATAGTGAGTTCCGGATGCACCTCGGCGGATGCACAAATGCGCTCGACCGCCGCGCACTCCAGCACGATGCGCAGATCGTAGAGTTGGTCGATCTGGTTGAAATCCAGAGGCTTGACTGACCAGCCACGTCGGAACTCGACGTCCAGGTAGCCTTCGCGCTGGAGGCGGTAGAGTGCGTCACGCACCGGTGTTCGCGAGACCTGATAACGGTCGGCCAGTTGGGTTTCGGTGAACCGGTCATAAGGCAGCAGATAGAAGTCGAAAATCTCCTGCTTGAGCCGCCGATAGACGTCTTCTGCCAGTGCGTTGGTGGTGTTCGGGGAATTCAAGGGCGTGGCTCCAGGCTGCTCAGGTCAATGCTGACATGTGCAGCAACGACTTTCCAGCCGCCCTCCAGTCGCGCCCAGGTCTGCATCTGCCGACCTAGGCGCTGGGTGACGCCATCGTGAAACTCGGTACTGACCGTGGCGAAGTCTTCACCGAAGGTGCTCACCACGGTACGCAGCAGCATGCGGCCCGGTCCGACCGGCTGGCACTGGCGCCGATAGCGCGCAATCGTGTCGGCGCCATGCAGGTTCTCCGCGACGCCGTAGCGGACGGTCTGTTCGGAATCCCAGAAATATGCATCCAGCGTGGTCAGTTCATTGGCCAGCAGGGCGCGTTCGTAGTCGTGAAAGGCGTGGGTCACTTCAGCGACCACGTGAGGGAGGTTGATGTCCATCAATGTGTACTCCTTGTCTGCAGCGCCTGCTCCAGGTCCGTCAGTGAGGCGACGCGACCAACAATCCCGCCTTGTGCGGTGATCATCTCCAGCGTGGCCCGTTTGAATGCGGGGAAGTAGCTTTCGGTCGCGTCCTCGATCAGCAGGCAGCGATAACCCCGGTCATTGGCTTCACGCATGCTGGTCTGCACGCAGACTTCGGTGGTGACGCCTGCAAAGATCAAATGGGTGATCCCGGCGTCGGTCAGCCGCGGCTGCAGATCCGTGGCGAAGAACATACCTTTGCCGGGTTTGTCGATGACCCACTCGCCAGCGAGCGGCGCCAGGGTGTCGATAATCTGATTGCCGGGTTCGCCGCGAATCAGGATGCGTCCCATCGGACCAGGATCGCCGATGCGCAGGCCCGGCGAGCCATGGTCACGTTTGGCTTGCGGGCAATCGGCAAGGTCCGGGCGGTGTGATTCGCGGGTATGGATCACCGCAATGCCTTTATCGCGGGCCAGCGTCAGCAGGCGTTGCACGGACGGTACGATGGCTTGCAACGGTGCGACGTCGTTGCCCAGTGCGGCACCAAAGCCGCCGGGTTCGAGAAAATCGCGCTGCATGTCGATGATCACCACAGCGGTCCGGGACGTGTCGAAGGCGAAGCTGTCAGGGCGCGCATTGACCTTGATCATGCCGGTTGCCCCGCGAGATGCTCGGCACCGGCCATGTGTCGGCCCAGCTCGGTACGGTCAGCGTCCGCTGCACTGGTTTCAAACACCAGCTCGCCGTCGTGGATAACCACGATGCGGTCTGCCAGGCTAAGCAGTTCGTCGAGGTCCTCACTGAGCAGAAGGACCGCTGTGCTGCTGTTGCGAGCGTCGATCAGGCGCTGGTGAATGAGCGCGACACTGGCGAAGTCCAGACCGAATACCGGGTTGGCGACGATCAGTACCGCGACGTCGTGGGTCAGCTCTCGGGCCAGTACAGCGCGCTGCACGTTGCCCCCTGACAAAGTGCCGATGGGCCGGTTCGGATCGTTGGGCGATACCTGAAACTGCTCAATCAGGCTGCGTGCTTGCACACCTGCGGCGCGACGATCCAGGCGCCAGCCCTGACGGCAGAGCGGCGGCTGGTCGAAATTGCGCAGGGCCAGGTTGTCAGCCACGCTGAACGTGCCGATGCAGGCGTTGCGCAGGGGCTCTTCGGGCAGGCTGAACACGCGCAGGCGCTGCATCTGTTCACGCCGCGCGTGGTAAGGCTGACCGTCGACCGCTATCTGCCCGGCGCTGAAGGCTCGCTGGCCGAGCAGCGCTTCGGTCAGTTCGCGTTGACCGTTGCCGGAGATGCCTGCAACTCCGACGATCTCACCCGGGTGAACGGCCAGAGACAGGTTTTTCACCGCCAGCGTGCCTTTGTCGCCAGGCACATCCAGGCCTGTCACCTGCAACTGCGGCGGACGAGCTGCCATCACCGGGCGCTCGGTGCTCGCTCCGCGCACCTGTGCGTTGCCCATCATCCACGCTGCCATCTGTTGTGTGGTGGTGTCAGCCACTGCTGCACTGCCCACCCAGCGGCCTTTGCGCAAAACGGTGACGTCATCGGCGTAGGTGCTGACTTCGCGAAATTTGTGCGTGATCATCAAGACGGTCAGTTCGCCACGATGCGCCATCGCCTGCATCAGCCCCAGCACTTCGTCGGCTTCCTGCGGCGTGAGCACCGAGGTGGGTTCGTCGAGAATGACCAGTCGACGCTCCAGATACAGCTGTTTGAGGATTTCCAGTTTCTGCTTTTCGCCGGCCGCCAGGCTGCTGACCGGACGATGGATGTCCAGCCGAAAAGGCATTTTTGCCATGAACGCTTCCAGACGCTGGTGCTCGCTGGCCCAGTCGATACGCCACGGCAGATCGCCACGCGACAGCACCAGGTTTTCCGCCACGCTCAGGCCCGGCGCGACGGTGAAGTGCTGATACACCATGCCGATCTGCAACTGATGAGAGTCGCGCGGGGTGCGAATCTCGTGTTCGCGGTTGTCGATCAGAATGCTGCCCGACTGCAGCGGGCTGTAGCCGATGATGCCTTTGACCAGCGTACTCTTGCCGGCGCCGTTTTCGCCGAGCAGGGCGTGGACGGTGCCGGCGCGGACCTTGAAGGACACCTCGTCGAGTGCGTGAAACGCTCCGAAATGCTTGCTGGCACCAATCGTCTCAAGGCTCGGGGCGCGCATGTTCATGCTCCCAACAGGTCGCGAAGCATTGAGGAATGGCCGACTGCGCCGAACACGCCACCCTGCATTTTGACCATGCTCAGGGCCGCCGCATGATTGCCAGGGTCGGTCGCCCCGCAGCAGTCTTCCAGCAGCAGGCACTCGAAGCCACGGTCATTGGCTTCGCGCATGGTGGTGTGCACGCAGACGTCGGTGGTGATGCCGGTCAGGATCAGATTGTCGATGCCACGAGTGCGCAGAATCAGTTCCAGATCGGTGGCGCAAAAGGAGCCTTTGCCGGGCTTGTCGAGCACGATTTCACCGGGCAGCGGTGCCAGCTCGTCGATGATTTCCCAGCCCGGCTCGCCACGTACCAGAATCTTGCCGCACGGACCTGGGTCGCCGATTCCCGCACCGATGCGCTGCGAGCGCCAGCGTTTGTTGGCGGGCAAGTCGCTGAGGTCCGGGCGATGGCCTTCGCGGGTATGGATGATGGTGAAGCCCAGCGGGCGCATCGCGGCGAGCAACGCCTTGATCGGCTCGATGGGCGCACGGGTCAGTGCCAGGTCGTAACCCATGCTGTCCACGTAGCCGCCGACGCCGCAGAAATCGGTCTGCATGTCGATCACGATCAAGGCTGTGTTGTGCGCATGCAATTGGCCGTTCCAGGGCCAGGGGTAGGGCGCCGATGCAATATGACGTTCACTCATGGCATTACTCCTCCCAACTGCTGGGGGTAGGTTTGAAGTCGCGCTCGGGGGCCGCGAACCCGCACGAGCTGCCATCGGTATGCACGACATCGTTTTCCCACGGCAGACGGTACTGGCCTGCGCTCAGGTCGTGCATGTAGGTGTAGGGGCAGTCGCGTGCGCCGCCCTTGACCGCCACATAGCCGCGATGCCCGAATTGATAGATGTTGTTCTCCACGCCCCAGTGCACACGGGCTTCGCGGACCAGGTCGGGGCGCAGTTCGCAGCAGACGATTTCGTCGGCCCGGCCACCCCCTTCAGCCATGATCGTACCGTCGAAGTCGACAAACATCGCTTCGCCCATGGAGTCGAACGTGCCGTCGGAGCCGCACATGCAGACGCTTGCGGTCTGCATCAGGTTGGTGAAGGCGTTGCTCTGATTGGTGATCTTCCACGAGTGGCGGATCGGTGCGGTGTAACCCGCGGTGCGCAGCATGATGTCGGCGCCCTTGTAGGCGCACTCGCGGGCCATTTCCGGGAACATGCCGTCATGGCAGATGATCAGCGCCAGCTTGCTGCCGCGCGGTCCGTCGCATACCGGAATACCCAGATCGCCCGGCTCCCATGGTTCGACCGGCACCCACGGGTGCAGCTTGCGGTAGTACAGGCGGATGTCCCCGAGGTCATCGACGATCAGGCCGCTGTTGAACGGGTTGCCGTGCGGGTTGGCTTCCATGATCGAGAAGCAGCCCCATATCCGGTGCGTCTTGCACGCCTCGCGCAGTGCAAGGACTTCCGGGCCGTCGAGGCTGCACATGATCTCCGGCGCCGTGCTCATCGACAGGCCGTGCAGCGAGTATTCGGGAAATACGATCAGGTCCATGCCCGGGTTGCTGCGCCGCGCCTTGGCAACCATGCCGACCACTTTCTGCGTCTGTGCCCACAGCGCCTCGCGCGTATGCGGATCGGGCAGCGCCAGTTGCGCCAGGCCGATCACCACGCCCTTGGGCGACTTGTTCAAACCACCAAGACCACTGGCCATGCAATGTCTCCTCGAAAAGATCAGTTCATCGCGTCAGGCTGAGTTCGCCCGGCGCGCCATTCAGAGTGCGACCACGGCGGCAGGTGGCGTACATCACCACCAGCGTCAGCGCATAAGGTGCTGCGGCAAACAGGTAGTAGCCGGTGCTGATACCGACCGCTTGCAGGGCCGGGCCGATGGCACCGGCAGCGCCGAACAGCAACGACGCCCACAGACACGCCAACGGGCGCCAGCGGGCAAAGATCACCAGCGCCACGGCCATCAGTCCCTGACCGCTGGACAGCCCTTCGTTCCAGCTGCCGGGGTAGTAGAGCGACAGATAGGCACCGCCGATACCGGCCAGCCCACCACCCACCGCAGTGGCCACAATGCGTACCTTGAGCGGTCGATAGCCCAGCGCCTGAGCGGTTTCAGCGTGGTCGCCGACCAGACGCAGCATCAGCCCCCAGCGCGTGGTGCGCAGCCCCCAGTGCAGAACGAACGCCAGGGCTGCACCGACGAAGAACAGCACATTGATGTTCAGCGCCGAGCGCACGCGTTCTTCGCTGCTCCAGGCTCCCAGCGCCAGTGAAGGCAGCATGGGCGCCTGTGGCTGGATAAAGGCTTTGCCGAGAAAGAACGCCAGGCCGGTGCCGAGCAGAATCAGCGCGATGCCGAACGCGATGTCGTTGACCCTTGGCAACGAGCACGCCAGCCCATGCAGCAGGCCCAGCAGAATGCCGACCCCTGCAGCCGCGCCCACCCCCAGCCATGCCGATCCGCTCAGGCACGCGATGGCATATCCGGACATGGCGCCAGCCACCAGAATGCCCTCCAGCCCCAGGTTGATCCGGCCGCTCTTCTCGGTCAGGCATTCGCCCAGGCTGACGAACAGAAAAGGTGTGCCGACGCGGATAGCGCCGGCCAGCAGGGCGAGGAGAAAGGTAGTCAGGTCGATATCAGCCATGTTGCAGTGCTCCCTTGTCGAGTGACGCGGGCGACGCCGTCAGCCTGATCTTCCAGGCGGCGATACGCCCACCCAGGGCTTCCCAGAGCAGCAGATTGGTGAACAGCAGACCTTCAAGAATCAGCGTGGTGGCGTCTGGCAGACCGAGTCGTCGTTGCAGCAGTCCGCCACTGGCCTCCAGCCCGCCAAGCAGGATGGCGCAGACGATAATTGCCAGCGGATGATGGCGAGCGGCGAAAGCCACGAGGATGCCGCTGGTGCCATAGCCTGCGATCAGCGCGGCGTTGGCGCTGCCTTGCACTGCGGTGACCTCGAACATGCCGGCCAGACCCGCCGCCGCACCGCCCAGCAGGCAACTGAGCATGATCAGCCGGTCCACGGGCAAGCCGATCATCAGCGCGGTACGCACGTTGCCGCCGACCACGGCGAGGGCAAACCCCTTGACGCTGTGGCGCACCAGCACATACGCCAGCACGCAGGCGACGACGCCCGCCACCAGTCCCCAGTGCACCTCGAAACTGTCGCTGATCGTGCCGATCATGTAGGCATCGTCCAGCGGCGGCGTCGAAGGCTTGTTCAGGCTTGCCGGGTCGCGCAGCGGGCCTTCCACCAACTGCCGGAACAGTGCCAGGGCGATGTACGAAAGCAGCAGGCTGCTGATCGTTTCATTGACCCCGCGACGCTGGCGCATCCAGCCACTCAGACCGATCCACAGTGCGCCCACGGTCATTGCCGCGACGGCCATGCAGGCAAGCATCAAACCGGCTGGCAGATGGCTGAGCCACAAGGGTGTCACTGCGGCAGCCAGGCCGCCCAGTACCAGCGCACCTTCACCGCCGATGATGATCAGCCCGGCTCGCGCGGGCAGGGCGACGCACAGCGCGGTCAGCATTAGCGGCGCGGCGCGTTGCAAGGTGTTTTCCAGGGCGAACCACGAGCCGAACGCGCCTTCGCCGACCAAGTGCAGCGCCTGCCAGGCAGGCTTGCCCTGAACCGCCAGAAACAGCCCGAACAGCACGCACGAGGAAAACACCGCCAGCACTGTAGGCAACCCTGGCAACAGCGCGCTGGCCAGGCGGCGCAGACTTATCGATGAACTCATGAACGTTCCTCAGATCTGGCCAAGCACGCCTTCGACCAGGTAATTCATGCTCTCCAGCGCAATGTCGGTCTGGCCTTGTGCAACACCATCGGCAATCACCACGTTGCCCTTGTTGTCCTTGAGCGGGCCTTTGAAAATCACGAACTGACCGGCCATCATCTGCGCCTTGATGGCATCCGCTTTCTGTTTGGCGTCGTCTGTTACCGCAGGCCCGTAGGCGGACGTTTTGACGAAGCCTTCCTTCAGCCCGCCGCGCAGGAAGTTGATCATCGGCGCGCCGCTCTGGGCTGCCGCGACGTGAGCACGATAAGGCGTCTCCCAGTTCCATTCGGCACCGGTCAGGTAGCCCTTGGGCGCCAGCGCAGCCTGGCTGGCGTGGTAGCCACAGGTCATCACACCGCGTTTTTCAGCTGTCTCGACAATCACCTTGGGCCCGTCGACATGGCAGGTCAGCACGTCACAACCCTGGTCGATCAGGCCGTTGGCAGCTTCTGCTTCCTTGACCGGCAGCGACCAGTCACCGGTGAAGATCACCGTGGTGACGATGCTCGGGTCGACCGAGCGAGCACCCATGGCGAACGCGTTCAGGTTGCGCAGCACCTGAGGCACAGGCTTGGCGGCGACGAAACCGAGCTTTTTGCTCTTGCTCATGTGCCCGGCGATCACGCCGTTGAGGTATTGCGCTTCGTCGATGTACCCGAAAAAGCTACCCGCGTTCATCGGGTCGCGACCTTTCTGCCAGAGACCGCCGCAGTGCGCGAAACGGACGTCCGGGTACTTTTTGGCGACCTTGACCACGTGCGGTTCGAAATAGCCGAACGAGGTCGGGAAAATCAACGTGGCGCCGTCCTGACGGATCATGGCTTCCATGGTCTTCTGTACGGCCACGGTTTCCGGAACGTTTTCTTCCTCGATCACTTTGACGTTGGGCAGCGTCTTGATGATGGCCGCTGCCTGAGCGTGGGCCTGGTTGTAACCAAAGTCGTCGCGAGCGCCGACGTAGATAAAACCCACTACCAACGGCGCATCGGCTGAATAGGCGCGACCGAAAGGCAGCGCGGCGCTCAGGCCGATAATGCCCGCCAACTTGATGAAACTGCGACGATCAACATTCGACATGTGTGCTACCTCGGGTCATTGAGCGATGGAAGATGTGTGCGCGGCGCGGTAGGCGCGCCAGCCTTTGTAATCGGTGATGTCCAACGCGCCTTCAAGGCCGCCAGGCTCACAGATAAAACCCTTGACCCACTGGCCGTCGGCCAATTGCAGCGAGCCGATGCCCAGTGGTGCGGGAATGGCCGCGACGAAGGCGCCGAACTGGCTCAGCGGCATTTCCCAGACTTCTATCTCGATGCTCGCGCCCTGTTCAGCGACGCGCACCAGTCCCGGTTTCGGCGGTGTCGTTGCTGCCAGCGCATACAGGCGGTAATCCGCGCTGGTGGTTGTGGTGCGCAGCAGGCGCGCGCCACCTTCGAGCAATTGCCAGTTGAGTGGCTGGCCAACGAGGTGTGCACCGACCACTGCAACCTGCACGGTCGGGCTGTTATAGGGCAGGGGAGCCATCGCCACGGCGTCACGCTGGTCAGCCTGGCCGAACAGCGGCTGCCAGGCAGCGGCGATCTCCGCCAGGCGCTGATCGGCACCGGCCGGGCCAATCAGCGTGATGCCCGCAGGCAGTCCGTCCGCGCGGCGATCTGCCGGGATGGCGATGGCGCACATGTTCATCAGGTTGACGAAGTTGGTGTAATAGCCAAGCTGTGAGTTGAGCTCGACTGGATTGCCGAGCACCGCTTCGATGGTCGGCATGCACGGCGCGGTCGGCACCACCAGCACGTCGATGTCGGTCAGCAACTGCTGCGCAGCGCGGGTCAGTTCTGCCAGACGATAGCGGGCGTTGAACGTGTCCACGGCGTCGAATGAATCCGCGCTCTGCACAATGCCGCGCACCACGGGATGAATGTCGGCCGCGTTGCTGGCGAAGAATTCGCCGATGGCAGCGCGGCGTTCCGCCACCCACGGGCCCTGGTACAGCAGGGCAGCCGCCTCGGCGAACACGTCGAACTCGATAGCGCTGACCGTCACCAGCGGGTCGTTTTGCAGGGCTTCCAAAGTTTTGAGGTAAGCCGCCTTTGCCTGCTCGTCACCGAAAAACTCGCAGTGCCGCGCGACGGCGACACGCCGAACCCTGCGCTGTACCGGCAATGCCTGCACGGTCGCACTGGACGCATCCAGCGGGTCGTAAGCTGCAATGACCTGCGCCACCTGCCAGGCTTGCATCACATCGTTGGCAAAGATGGATGGGCAGTCCAGCGTGCGGCAGGCAGGTACGACCCCGCGGCTGCTGAACAGACCAAGGCTGGGCTTGAGGCCGACGATGCCGTTGAAGCCGGCTGGCACGCGGCCTGAACCTGCGGTGTCCGTGCCCAGTGCAAAACTGACGTAGCCACGCGCTACCGCCACTGCCGAGCCTGAACTCGAACCGCCGCTGACGTAGGCCGGATCATGCGCATTGCGCACTGCGCCGTAGGGTGAACGGACGCCCACCAGGCCAGTGGCGAATTGATCGAGATTGGTCTTGCCGATCAGTATCGCGCCGCTGTCGAGCAGCAGTTGCACAACGTGAGCACTGTCCTCGGGCACGTAGGCGTACGCCGGGCAGGCAGCCGTGGTGGGCATCTGCGCTACGTCGAAATTGTCCTTGACCGCAAAGGGCACGCCGAACAGCGGCAACCGGTCATACAGCGCATCGCCCAGTTGTTCGGCGATACTCTCCAGCGCCTGTGCCCGCTCGACAAGCTGTGCCAGCGGGACGCGATGAATCCAGACCTCTGCCCGGTCATCCGCATCAATGTGCGCGGTCAGGTTCTGCACCAGTGTCGTCAGCGTGGTTTCGCCCGAGCGGAGCGCCGACTGAAGTTCAGGGATATCGAGTGCGGTCATGGTGGTGTTCATTCATGTATACAAGATGAACTGAGGCGTTTGCACGTTACGGGCCAAGGTCAGCCGGAGGGCGATTTACGGTGGGGTTACTGGCTATTGGCGGGGCGTTGCGCTGCAGTCATGCGTCATGTTTGCGCTTGAATGTGTCTGCGTGCACAAAGATAGGTCATGTCAGCCGCAGGGCGAATGTAGCGCCGCGCGGCTGACATCAATGCAGGTTCCTCAACTCTCGCAGAACCTGAGCCGGTTACCGAACGGGTCGCAGACTTCCAGCGTCTTTCCCCAGCCTTGCTGAACGATGTCCGGGCGAGCGTAGCCATACTGCTTGCCGATCAGTTCATCGCGCAATTGCTCGATGTTCTGCGTCGGGATGAACACCGCCGCACCTGGACAGGCATCACCGTGATGCTCGGAGAGGTGCAGGTTCAACCCGTTACGGCTGATGCCCAGATACAACGGCAGATCCGCTTCGAAGCGGTGCTCGAATTCGATGCTGAAACCGAGAAAGTCGATGTAAAACTCACGCGCCTTGCGTTCATCGAACATCCGCAGGATTGGGACGGCACTGTTGAAGGTGACAGTGGCTTGCTCGGTCGTGGACATGGCTATTCCTTTATTGAAAACGATCGATTGTCTGATGTTTGCAGGCGGTGCATGTTTGCTGACCCGGACTTGCCATCCAGAGCCTCAGCCTGATGCGGTCAGGCCGCAGGTTTGACCGGGAATGAGACGAAAGGCTTTATCTCCTTCAAGACGAACATGCTCTGCATCTCTTTAATCCCGGGCAGCCTTCTGACCACCGTCATGGCGAAGTCGGCAAACGAATCCAGGTCGCGAGCCACCACCTGGAGCAGAAAGTCGGCATCTCCGCCGATGCTGTAGCACGCCACGACGTTCTCCAGTTGCATGACTTCCTGCTCGAATTTTCTTGCCTCGGCTTCACTGTGAGAATCGATGCTGACTCGAATGAACACCATGACACCCAGCCCGATCTTGCGACGGTCCAGCACCGCTCTGTAACCCAGCACATAGCGATGCTCTTCAAGTTGTTTGACCCGTCGCCAGCATGGCGAGGCAGACATGCCGATCTGATCGGCCAGGGTCTGATTGGTGATCCGGCCGTCCTGTTGCAGGGCCGTGAGGATCCTTACATCTATCGGGCTTAATGTCGGATGGGTCATAAATACCATTACTCTTCATGTTGCAGGAAATTTATACCGGTTTTAGCCGTCCAGCCAGTAAGAACAGACAATTCTTTCCGCGTTGAAACACGTAATATTTTTCGACACAGGGGTTTGCCTGCTGGATCTCAAGCAAGCTCTGCAATCAGCGCCACTCACAAGGAGTGCAACATGCTTGATCTGACTCAGGTTCTTACGTATTCGGCAGCGTTGGGTATTGCCGCCGCCATTCCTGGCCCCGGTATGGCAGCGCTGGTCGCACGGAGTGTCAGCGGCGGGGCGGTGTCAGGCTTCTGCCTGCTGTCCGGGCTGATTCTGGGTGACTTGACCTATCTTTCATTTGCCGTATTTGGTCTTGCCATGATTGCCGAACACTTCAATGCATTGTTTCAGGTCGTGCGTTGGGGGGCCGCGATTTATCTGTGCTACCTGGCCTGGCAGTTCTGGTTCGCAGATCATCAAGCCATAGAAATCGGCAAGCCGGCAAAGAAGAAAGAGTTGCTGTCTGCGGCCGCTTCCGGATTGACCATCACCTTGGGCAACCCCAAGACCATCGCCTTTTATCTGGCGCTTTTACCGTTGGTCATCAATCTTGAAACAGTCTCTCTGCAGACGTGGGGGCTGGTTCTGGTGCCGCTGACGGTACTGGTGCTGCTGGGGGTCGGGGCCGTGTTCATATTTGCCGCCTTGCGCATTCGACATTTGTTGTCGAGTGAGCGCGCGCAGAGGAAACTGTTTCGCGGTGCGGCGGCCATCATGGTCGCCGCGGCAGCTTCGATGCTGGTGCGCTGATCTGCCTGGAGAGTAGATGAGGCCTTTGACGGCCTCATCCGGTCGCTGTTACAGCTCTTTCTTCAAATGTTTTTCGATTTGCTCCAGTGACTTGCCCTTGGTTTCCGGCAGGCACAGGAACACGAAAATCAACGAGCCAATGTTGATGGCGGCGAAGATGAAGAACGTCGGGTTGCCGATGGTATCGACCGCAATCGGGAATGTGAACGCTACCGATGCGTTGAACAGCCACTGCATCGATACCGCCGTGCCGGTCAGCAAGCCGCGTACCTGCATGGGGAACAGTTCTGACATCAGCAGCCAGTAAACCGGCGAGATGCACATCTGCATGAACAGCAGAAACACCAGAATGCAGGCGAGGGCGGTGTAGCTCTGGGTCATGTTCTGCGGCATGAACTGCAACACACAACCGAGCGCTGCCTGCATCAGAATGACGATGACCAGACCGGTCATCAGCAAATGCCGGCGCCCGTAGCGGCCGATGGCCCAGATGCCCAGCAAGGTCGCGATGACTGATACCACGCCGTTGCCGATCGTCGCGGTCAACGCAGCGTTAGTGCCCATCCCGGTGTTCTTGAGAATGATCGGCGTGTAGTACATAAACGCGTTCACCCCCGTGAACTGCGCGGTGAAGCCCAGCCCTACACCGATCAGCAACAACTTGATGACCCAGCGCTGACGCAGCAACTCTCTTGCTTTCGGGCGATGGCGAGCTTCTTCGTCCTGCGCCTTCATCTCGTCGACTTCACGCTGCGCGTCCTGTTTGCTGGGGCGCAGTTGCTCCAGCACGTCCTGCGCTTCGTCGAAACGGCCTTTGGAGGCCAGCCAGCGCGGCGACGCAGGTACGAAGAACGTACCAACCAGCAGCAACACCCCTGGCACCATGGCGACGGCCAGCATGTAACGCCAGATCCCCGGCGTATGCAGCAAGGCCGCCATGACCGCACTCAGCACATACGCGAGCAGCTGGCCGCTGACGATCATCAGTTCGTTACGGCTGACCAGCCGCGCACGCCGTGACGGACCTGCGATCTCGGCGATGAACACCGGCACTGTTGCAGAGCCGCCGCCCACTGCGATACCCAGCAGGAAGCGCGCTGCGATCATGAACGGAATGGACGGCGCAATAGCAGTGCCCAGTGCGCCCGCAATGAACAGCACTGACAGCAGGCGTAAGGTGAGGCGGCGTCCGAAGCGGTCGGAGATATAGCCACTGGCAAGCGAGCCGAACGCGGCGCCGACAATCAGTGACGCGGTGACCATCCCTTCGCTGTAAGCATCCAGGCCCAGCCCGCCCTGATCGGCGGGCAGTGTCATGAACGGCAGGGCACCGGCGATGATGCCAGTGTCATACCCGAACGCCAGTGCGCCCATGGTCGCCACAAGCACAGAGATAAAGATGAGTCGATTCGATGAAGCGCGTTGCCGGCCTTGCTGACCCGCCGCTGCTGAGGTGCTACTTGAAGACATGAATCTGAAGTCCTTGGCTTGAAACCAGCGTTGCGCCAGTACATGGATGTCACGCTTAGGGCGGTGTCGGCCGTGCTAGTTCCCTACAAACCTGCTCAGGATTGTTTTCCTGGCGAAAGCCTTAAGCTTGAGGCTGCTGAAACGATTAACTTTTCCTTGTCATAAACGCCCCTGTTTCCCCCTTTCGCTGTCAATGAAATTCAGTTTTTTTGACTGGTAAAAAATGCTTTTCATTGATTTCCAAGCAGTTTTTATCTGGCACATGCGCTGCTGTCATTACTCACTCTCTGCGCCGCTCATAAGCGCTACAGTAAGACAGCAGAGGTGTGCGGTCTTTTCAATGAGGCTGCGTCGGTATCTTTTGAAAAAGAGGGCGCAACATGAACCTGGCCGAGCAGTACCGTGCCTACATCGCCTGTCTCAACGAGCGTCGCTGGCAGGACCTGGACAATTTCGTCGACGACGGTGTGCACTACAACGGCGAGCGGATCAGTCTGGCCGGTTACCGGGCGATGCTGGAAAACGACGTCAGGATCATTCCCGACCTGCGTTTCAATATCGACCTGCTGGTGGTCGAAGCGCCACAGATTGCCGCCCGTCTGCTCTTCAACTGCTCGCCGCAAGGGCGTTTTCTCGGGCTGGAGGCGCGTGGCCAACGCATTAAATTCAGCGAAAACGTGTTCTATACCTTTGCTGACGGCAAGATCATCGGCGTCTGGTCGGTCATTGATAAAGCGGCAGTGGAGCGCGAGCTTCGTGGCGAAGCGGCGGGCGCCTCGAGTGACAGAAGCACCTGAATGAATTCGTTACGTTCATCGAAGTAAAATCATTTCAGGGCACTCCGGGGTAGTAGCGCAGTCTTTTTTAGACACTCTCACCCGGCGGAGCCTCACATGATCACTGTCCATCACCTGAACAACTCACGTTCGCAGCGTATTCTGTGGCTGCTCGAAGAGCTCGACCTGCCCTACGAAATCAAACGTTATCAGCGCGACCCGAAAACCAACCTTGCGCCACCCGAGCTCAAGGCCGTGCATCCGCTGGGCAAATCACCTGTCATCGAAGATGGCCCGCATGTCGTCATCGAGTCCGGTGCCATTGTCGACTACCTGATTCGCCGTCATGGCGACGGTCGTCTGCAGCCGGACCCGGCCAGCGCTACCTACGACGAGTACGTGCAATGGCTGCACTTCGCTGAAGGCTCGGCGATTCTGCCGTTGATGCTCAACCTGTACGTCGGGCGTCTGGGTGACGCGGGTGCGCCGTTGCATCCGCGTATCCAGTCGGAGCTGGCCAACTACCTGGGTTATCTGAACGAAGCCCTGGGTCTGACGCCGTATCTGCTTGGCGATGAGCTGAGTGGTGCGGACATTCAGATGAGCTTTATCGGCGAGTTTGCCAAGGCTCAGGGAATGCTGCAGCCTTACCCGAACGTGACCGCGTGGGTTGAAAGGCTGCAGGGCAGACCTGCGTACCGCAAGGCTTTGGAGCAGGGCGGGGAATATTCCTTTGCCAAGTAACCGCCGTGCCTGAAGTGCTTGCACCGCACGATACTCGGGCTGATCGTTCCGCACGCTCCAGCGTGGGAATGCAGTTCTCTACGCTCTGCGTCGCAAGAGGACGCGGAGCGTCCAGAAAGGCATACGACGCAGAGCGTCGTACGATAGTTGCGATGATCGTTCCGCACGCTCCAGCGTGGGAATGCAGGTCTCGACGCTCTGCGTCGCACGATGGCGCTTACGTGGCGGGTCAGCCTTCGGACGGGCTGGTCGAGTCCTGATCCGCTTCGGCCGCCAGCTTCACGCGGTCGGCCTTGCTGATGTATTTGGCCTTGCTCTGCGGGGCCAGTTTGGCGCTGGCTTTTTTGGCATGAGCTTTCAGCAACTGCTGGATTTTCTTGCGACGATTCATATTCTTCAACTCGCTTGCACAGGCGCGAATCATAGCAGTTTGCCTGTCGCACCATGCATGCGACTACCCGCCGTTCTGAACCATTTGCCACAACGACGCACCGACGCCGGTAATGCTCTCGCCGGCAATCAGGCCTGCCGCCGCGGTGATGGCGAAGCGTTCGGTAAGTGACGGCCAGCGACAGTTCACCAGCCAGGTGAGCACCGCACCGAGCGCCATCATCAACGACACCGAGGCGGGCAGCACGAAGGCCAGGCCCAGGGCTGCGGCGCTGGGCAAGTACCGGGCGCGATACGCAGGTAGTGTGCTGTCGAGGATGCCCAGCAGCAAGCCGGCCAGACCGCCGATGAAAATCGCCCAGCGGATGCTTGCCGACAGCGAATCCAGACCGTGCGTCAGGGTCTGCGCCACAGCCTTCCAGGTCGCCACCGCCGGGGCTGGCCACTCCTCGGTGAGCAGCATCGATTGCGGGTCCGGGATCAGCGCCATATAAGCCAGAACCCCGACGATACTGCCGACGAAAATCCCCAGTGTCTGGGCGATCAATTGTTTGCGCGGCGTGGCGCCAATCGCCCGGCCTACCTTGAAGTCGTTCATCAAATCGGTGCATTGCCCGGCTGAACCGCCTGCGGTGTTGGCGCTCATCAGGTTGATCGGCACCTGACCGGGCGCGACGATACCGAAGCTCAGTTGCGATAACTGCCCGATTGCGCCGATGGGCGGGATACCCGTGGCACCGACCACACGAGCCGCCACGGCCGCCAGGCAGATCGCCAGAGGAATGGTCAGCAATGCCATCCACAGATTGATACCGAACAACAGCGCCTGCAGGCTGACCACCAACAGGATCGCCAGCGCAAAACCGGCGGCCGGCCCGGGTTTGGGCATTGACCAGGGCGTCCCACCGCTGGCTTTGGTAGACGCGTGCAGTGTCCACAGGCGGATAGCCAGCGAAGCCAGCGTCGAACAGACCATCAGGCTCACGCCCGGCCACAGCAACCATTCCACCAGCGCGGCGAACTGCGGGCCGCTGCTGTCGGACGGCAACGTCACCAGCCCCTGTTCCAGCAGCCACGGCGCCAGGCCACCCCAGGCCAGCACGGCACCGATCAGCAGGGTCAAGCCGACGCGAATACCGATAATCGCCCCGAACCCCACCAGCAGCAGCGAAGGGTCCGCGGTAAAGGTCAGGCGCTCCAACTGAGCGCTCGGCGACCAGCGCGGGAACGCCCATACGAACGTGTCGATCCACTTGGCCAGCGCCGATAGCAACGCGGTACTGAGCAGCACCTTGAGGCGCGTCGCAGCTTCACGGCCGTGATTGTAGATGTGCAGGAGGGTTTCCAGAGTGGCCATGCCTTCGGGAAACTTCAGCGATGTGTCATTGAGCAGTGACGGCCGCAAATACCAGGCAATCCAGATCCCCAGAAAGCTCACCGAAAAGACCCAGGCGATCATCGGGATGGCGTCCAATTGCTGGCCTGTCAGCAAGGTATAAGCCGGAATGGGCGCGACCAGCCCGCCGGAAATGATCGACGCAGCGGCCGAGGCGACCGTCTGATTGATGTTGCTCTCATGCAGCGTCCACGGCAGCTGCCCGGAGGCGCGCTTCGACAGCCCTTGCCAGATCGCATAACCGATCAACAGCGCAATGATCGACATGTTGAACGACCAGCCGATCTTCAACCCGGCGTACACATTGGAAGGCGTCAGCAGGATACCGAGCACAACCCCGGTAATCACCGCGCGCAGACTGAGCTCACGCTCGACAGGGCTGGCAAGAGGGTTCGATGGTGAGGTCGAAAGCATGCGAATTCCTTTCGGCAATGAGACAAGGCAACCTATAAAGTGAGCGCCATATCGGCCGAAGGTTCATATGGCAGGCTTCGTTGTGGAGTGGCGTTAAGGCATCCGTTTGTCCTGATCTTTGCCGACCGGCTACGCAGGGTGCCCGTTGCGGGAGCATCAGAAATCAGACTCTTGGAAGGACGTCGCCACGCGCCCTCTGATGAATTACAGGCGGTGAACCAGAATATCCAGCCCCTCGTCAGTGTGTGGAGTCTGGAAGTAGCGCGTGATCAGCCTGAACTCCGCATCTGTAGCCGCAAAGTCATGCTCTGCTGTTTCGTTACGAGCATGCAGTCTGGCAAGGCAAATATCATCTTCCACATCGAGATAGTGCAGTCGATGCTTAACCTGAGCGTCTTCAGCCAGGCTGCGAAGCCATTGGCGGTCTGCAAGCGTATTGGCTGGGAAATCCAGAACCACGCACATGCCGGACTTCAGCATGTCGATGACCAAAGGGCCGATGATGTCGCGAATCCGATGGGCCAGACGCACGTAGTCCGCCACTGATTTGATCTCGTCAGGGTAGAGCCGAGAGAGCCATTGATCTTCACTGAGCAGGATCGCTGAATGCTCGGTCGCGATTGATTTTGCCAGTGTCGATTTACCGGATGCGATCTTGCCGCACAGCAGGTGAAGTTTCGTGGCGAGCATCAAGGCGTGTCCCTTTTCCAGTCGTAAGGTGTGCATTCCTGAGCAGAGGCGAGTCCGTGACCCTGCGGGAGGCTCTCAGCCAAGCACATTCAGCGCATCATTGAAATGGCACTCGCGATCGTCACCGCAACATGCGCGTCATTCTAATCGCATAACCCTGCTGCGATCATCCTGCGCACGGCCCGGGCAATATCTTGCGTAGCCTGCGCGGTCTGCTCGCCTGGCAACTGATCAAACATATGCGGCACGCCTGGGTAGACATGCAATTCCACCGGCACCCCAGAGCGCGACAGGGTCAGCGCGAATGCCAGGTCCTCTTCCAGAAAGAGATCGAGTGCGCCAACGCAGATGAAAGTGTGCGGCAGATCGCTCAGGTCGGTGGCCAGTGCGGGCGAGAACAGGGCTTGGCGATCATCGTCCAGTGCGTAGGCACCGCGCAGGCATTCCCAGCAAAAATGATTGGCCTGACGCGACCAACTGAAAGTGCCGGTAGTCGGGTTGGCTGACGCAGCGTCGGGTGTGCCTGTACGGTGATCCAGCATCGGGTAGATCAGCACCAGGCCGGCGATGGTCCGCAGACCTCTGTTTCTTGCCAGCAGGGCGAGCGCGGCAGCAAGCCCGCCGCCGGCGCTGTGGCCCATGATCACCAGGTTGCGGGTGTCCATGCCCTGCGTCATCCCGTTGCTCAATACCCACTCCAGCGCTGCGTAACAGTCCTCCAGCGGGATCGGGAATGGATGCTCGGGTGCAAGCCGGTAGTCGACGGCAATGACTATTGCCTGGAGCTCGACGGCCAGCGTTGCGAGGTAGTCATCGGCCATCTCCGGGCTGCCCAGTACAAAGCCGCCCCCGTGGATATACAGGATGACGGGGAGTCCAGAGTGAGAGAGCGAAAGGTCCGGACGATAAAGACATAACCTGACGCCGTTGTCCGAATCGGAGGAGGTCCAGTGTTGCTCGCCGCGCTTTATGGTAGCGGTTGCCCATGAGGCGTTGACGCGAGCCCTGATGTCGGCAAGGGTGCGCAGCGTCCAGTTGCTCGAAGGCTCGTCCATGAACCAACGATAGGCCGGGTCCAGTAATTCATCGGCGTTCAATACGTGCTCCCGAGGCGCAGGGAGATAAGCCCCTGCGCCTGTCAGTGCTTAAAGCCACGCCTTGATTTGCGTACAGACGGCGGGCGTGGAAATGCCATAACGGTCATGCAGTGTAGGCAGCGCGCCAGCGTCGAGAAAAGCGTCCGGCAGGGCGATCTGCCTGAACGTGGGCGTCACGCCATTGCGCAGCAGCACCGTCGCCACTGCTTCGCCCAGCCCGCCAATGACCGAATGGTTTTCGGCCGTCACCACCAGCCGGCCCGGCTTTCTGGCTTCAGCGAGTAGGGTCTGTTCGTCCAGCGGTTTGATGGTCGGTACGTGCAACACTGCCACGTCGATACCGTCAGCCTGCAGCTGCTTGGCCGCTTCCAGTGCACGCATGGTCATCAGACCGGTGGCAATGATCAACACGTCGTTGCCAGTGCGCAGTGTCTTGGCTTTGCCGATCTCGAATGTGTAACCGTATTCGTCCAGCACCAAGGGCACGTTACCGCGCAGCAGGCGCATGTACACCGGGCCCTGATGTGCTGCGATCGCAGGGACCGCCTGTTCGATTTCCAGTGCATCACAGGGGTCGACGATCATCAGATTGGGCATGGCGCGAAAGATCGCCAGGTCGTCGGTGGCCTGATGGCTCGGCCCGTAACCGGTGGTCAGGCCCGGCAGACCGCAGACGATTTTGACGTTCAGGTTATCTTCGGCAATCGCCATGCAGATGAAGTCGTAAGCGCGACGCGAGGCGAACACCGCATAAGTGGTCGCAAACGGTACGAAGCCTTCCCGAGCCATGCCCGCAGCCGCGCTCATCAGCAACTGTTCGGCCATGCCCATTTGGTAGAAACGTTCAGGGTGCGCTTTGGCGAAGATGTGCAGGTCGGTGTATTTCGACAAGTCAGCCGACAGCCCGACGATGTCCTGACGTTGCTCCGCAAGCGCCGCCAATGCATGGCCGAACGGAGCCGGGCGAGTGGCCTGACCCTCGGACGCGATAGACGCGATCATCGCCGAGGTGGTCAGTTTTTTCTTCGTGGCAACGGACGGAGCCGGTGTGTGATTGGCAGAACTCATATGGTTTTCCCCTCATCGAGGTTATTCAGTGCGATGTCCCATTCGTGCTCATCCACGCGGATGAAGTGGGTCTTTTCACGGGTTTCCAGAAACGCCACGCCCTTGCCCATTTTGGTGTCGCAGATGATGACCCTGGGCTGCGCGCCGTCGTGCTGGCGCGCGTTGTCGAAGGCGGCGACGAGCGCGTCCAGATCGTTGCCGTCGACCCGTTGGGTAAACCAGCCAAACGCCTGCCAGCGCTCGACAATGGGTTCGAAAGCCAGTACCTCACTGGAGTGACCATCGGCCTGTTGGTTGTTCACATCGATGATCGCGATCAGGTTGTCCAGCTTCCAGTGCGAGGCGGACATGGCCGCTTCCCAGGTGGAGCCTTCGTTCAGCTCGCCGTCCGACAGCAGGTTGTAGACGAAAGAACGCGAGTTCTTGCGTTTCAAACCCAGACAGGCCCCTACGGCAATGCCCAGACCATGACCCAGCGAACCGCCGGTTATTTCCATTCCGGGGGTGTAAGTCGCCATACCGGACATAGGCAGACGGCTGTCATCCGAGCCGTAGGTTTCCAGTTCATCGAGCGGGACGATTTCCGCCTCTATCAATGCCGCGTACAGCGCAATGGCGTAGTGGCCGATCGACAGATAAAAGCGGTCACGCTGTTCCCATTCAGGGTCTTCAGGGCGATAGTTCAGCGCGTGAAAATAGGACACGGCGAGCAGGTCCGCAGCGCCCAGCGCCTGTCCGACATAACCCTGGCCCTGAACCTGGCCCATGCGTAATGCGTGTCGACGAATGTTATGAGCACGCTGCGCCAGCGAAGTGGAAGGCGCAGGTAAAGTAGTGGCTGTCATGGTGATTACTCCGTTGACTCAACGATTGACCGAGGCGGCAGGGATGCGCAGCACCAGATAGGCGCCGATGAACAGCACGCCGGTAATCAGGTACATGCCAATGGCGCTTGAGCCGGTCGTGGTGGTGATCCAGCCGATCAGGTAGGGCGAACAGAAGCCCGCGAGATTGGCGAAGCTGTTGATTCCGGCGATCCCGGCGGCCGCCGATACCCCGCCCAGCAGGGTGGTGGGCAGCATCCAGAACAGCGACGATGCCGAGAGAATGCCTGCTGCGGCGAGGCACAGGCTGAGCACCGAGAGCAGCAGATTGCCGCCGAACAGCGCTGCCAGGCTCAGCCCGAGCGCGCCTGCGATCATCGGCCCGACCAGGTGCCAGCGGCGTTCTCGATGCTTGTCGCCGCTGCGCCCCATCAACAGCATCACGACGATTGCGCACAGGTAGGGAAGGCTGGTCATCAGGCCGATATGCAGCGGGTCGGAAACGCCTGCATTGCGAATCAGCGTCGGCAGCCAGAAGGTGATTGCGTACTGGCCCATCACCACGCAGAAGTAGATGCACGCCAGCAGCCACAGACGCTTGTCGCGAATGAAGGCGCCTACCGACGCGTGTACCACTTTCTGGCTGTTGTCCTCTTGCAGCTCCTTGTTGACCAGTTCCTTTTCTTCAGCGGACAACCATGTCGCCTGATGCACGCCATCCTTCAGATAGCTGAGTACCAGCAAGCCGACGATCACCGTCGGGATCGCTTCGAGGACGAACATCCATTGCCAGCCGGCCCAGCCATGAACGCCTGCGAAGCGGGTCATGATGTAGCCCGACAGCGGGCCGCCGATCATGCCGGACAGCGGGATGGCGATGAACCACAGCACGGTCATGCGCGCGCGGCGATAAGAGGGGAACCAGTACGTCAGGTACAGCAGCAGGCCGGGTGCCAGACCGGCTTCCGCCACCCCGAGCAGAAAGCGCAGGGCGTAGAACTGCCAGGCAGTTTCGACCAAGGCGAAGAGCGCGGAAATAATCCCCCAGGAGATCATGATGCGGGCGATCCAGCGTCTGGCACCGACCCGGTGAAGGATCAGGTTGCTGGGCACCTCACAGAGGAAATAGCCGATGAAAAACATGCCTGCACCCAGCCCGTAGACGGTTTCGCTGAAGGCCAGGTCGTTCATCATCTGCAGCTTGGCGAAGCCGACATTGACCCGATCCAGGTACGCGCACAGGTAGCACAGCATCAGGAACGGCATCAGTCGCCAGGCGGTCTTGCGGTAGGCATTGGCGCGCGTGGTCGACACCGCGTCGAGGGTCATGGTGGTTATCATGATGGTCTGATCTCTTGTTTTTATAGACCGCCAGGCAACCGCCTGGCGTATCGTCGATCCAGAACAAACACAGGCTGTTTGCCAGCCCGTCCACTCGCGGTCAGTGAATCAGCATGCCGCCGTTCACATCCAGCGTGATACCGGTGAGATAGGACGACAGGTCGCTGGCCAGAAACAGCGCGGCATTGGCCACGTCCTGCGCTGCGCCCAGGCGGCCCAAGGGAATGCCGTCGATGATCGCGTGGCGTCGCTCATCCTGCATCAGACCGCCGGTGATATCGGTATGAATCAGGCCGGGAGCGATGGAGTTGACACGCACCTGATCGGGGCCGAATTCCCGCGCCATTGCCTTGCCAAGGCCCAGCACGCCGGCTTTCGCTGCGCTGTAGTGAGGCCCGCCGAAAATACCGCCGCCGCGCTGGGCGGAAACCGAAGACATGCACACGATACTGCCCGAGGACTGGGCGCGCATGGTCGGGATCACCGCTTGCGACATGAGCAAGGTGCCGCGCAGGCTGACGTCGAGCACCTTGTCGTAATCGGCAGGGCGGATGTCCAGGGTCTTGATGGGTTGTGTGATACCGGCGTTATTCACCAGAATGTCGATGCGACCATAGTGCGCGATGATTTTGCTGACGGCCTCGTGAACCTGACGTTCGTCGGCGACGTTGGCCGCCAGGCCGAGATGACCTTCGCCCAGTGCGGCGGCGGCATCGCGTGCTGCGGACTCGTCGAGATCGATAATCACCACGCGTGCGCCGTGGTTGGCGAAGGTGATCGCGGTTGCGCGACCGATACCGCGTTCCGACGCCGCGCCGGTGATCACTGCAATTTTGCCTTGAAGTAGCATGAGGGTTACCTCTGATTATTGTTATTGGGTTCGATTCGGGTGATCGATGACTTCAGAGTGTTCCCGGTGCCGGTCCTGAGCAATGCCGCAAAAATCACTGGATGCTGAAAAAAATTCACCTCTCGTCAATTCGACAGGCGAGTGGTTGAATGAACGAAACTCGAATAATCGGACACGTCGGAGCATCCATGCGGCCTGATGACGATGCACCTCTGAGCCTGCCACCGCTGAAAGCGCTTCAGGCTTTCGAGCAGACGGCGCGCTTTGGCAACCTGGCAAGAGCCGCCGAAGTACTGGATCTGACGCCGTCGGCGGTCAGTCACCAACTGGCCCGGCTGGAGGCCTTGATTGGCCGGCAGTTGTTCGTTCGGGCCGCCCGTGGTGTGACCCTGACGCCGGTCGGTGAGCAGTATCTGAAAGATGTCTCCGGAGTGCTCGGAGTGCTGCACAGTCTCGCCGTCGCCACCGAGCGTGCCGCCAGCGATGTCAGCCTCGATTGCCTGCGTCTGCATTCTGCGCCCAGTTTCGGGCTGCTGTGGCTGATGCCCAGGCTGGAAGCCTTTCGCGTAAGCCATCCGGACATTCAGATCAACCTGTCGTGTTCTTACGAGTCGCTGCATTTCAGCAGGGACAAGATCGACGTCGATATCCGGCATGGCAGGCCGAACTGGCCGAGTTATGAAGTGCGCACCTTGCGTGACGAGAAATTCGCTGTGCTGGCGTCTCCGCAGCTATTGGCGCGACGTCCGGTCGAGAGCGCCGCTGGCTTGCTCGACCGCGAACTGATTCTCTCCGAGGCCACACTGCTGAAATGGCCTGAATGGTTTGCCCGGCATGGTCTGGCTCGTCCGGAAAAACCCTACGCGCTGAGTTTCGACCGCTCATACATGACGCTCGAAGCGGCCAGCCACGGGCTGGGATTTGCCTTGGAAAGTACGTTGCTGGCGCAAAAATACCTGGCCACGGGTGAGTTGATCGAAGTTGCCCCTCAAGCCCTGACTGCACCGGTCGCCGCGCACCATCTGGTATTCCCCAAGGCGCACTCCAGCTTCCCCAGAGTCAGGCGATTTCTGGAATGGATGGAAGGCGAACTGGGGCAGGGATTTGTGTTTTGAACCGTGCTGCCTGTGGTCTGGCAATGGGATGCTCAATGTCCCGGGTGGCGTGCCAACGTTGAACATAGGCACGCCAATCAAGCGCTTCTAAACGACCAGCCGATGCGGTTGCCAAGCGCTGCCCTGCTGGTCTTGCGCGTCAATCACCAGACTTTGCCTTGCCGGTGCGTCAAACATCGAGCGCAGGTTCTTTTCGATGGTGTTGCACAGGTCTTCCATGCGGATCCGGTGCTGGCTGGCGCCGAACGGGGCTTGCAGGTCAGTGCCGATGCGGTCCATTGCCAGCAGCATGCAGCCGACCACCGTGGATATCGCCGGGGTGAACCAGCCCAGAGTGGTCACCATGCTCAGCGGCATGATGATGCAGAACAGGGTACTGAACAGTCTGGGGAAATAGACATACGGGTAGGGCAGCGGCGTATTGGCGATGCGCTCCATCCCGCCCTGGCAGTTGGACAGTTCGACCATGGTCGACTCCAGTCGCGCCAGGCGGATGCTGTCGATTCGCCCTCCGGCAAACTCTTCGGAGATCATGGCCGCCGAGCCATTGAGGATGTCATTGGGAAAGTTGTTGCTCTCTTTTGCGCGCTGAATCTCGGAATCCGATAACAGCCCTTCAAGTTTCGCTTTGCTGACATCGCCTTTCAAATGAGCGCGCAGTGCCCGCAGGTAAGCCATGTGACGATTGAACAGCACTTCTTTCACCGGGTTGCCGCGCTCATCGGCGTTGCCTTCAATCAAGGTCAGTACCTGACGGCCATAGCTGCGCGAGCTGTTGACCATCGCGCCCCATAACGTGCGTGCCTCCCACCAGCGGTTGTAGGCGCTGGAATTGCGAAAGCTGATCAGCACGATAAGCGCCGAGCACAATAGCGTAAGCGGCATCAGCGGGAGATCTATCCCAGCACCCTGGACCAACATGAAGTCCATGGTCACGGCCACGTCCCAGAGCAGAAGCCAGAACAGTGACCAGCCAACGTAGGTGACCGTCCTGCTGATGCACCGCCATTTTTTTTCAAAAGGACCAGACATTGCGGCACTCCTTTGCTGGGTTGGAAGAGGTTTGGCGCGGTCAATCAACACACCACGCTGCAAACTTACTGGCCGAGGCTTAAAGCTCGCTTAATTCTCCATGGTGGCGAAACAGTTACGCCTGTCTTGACCATTTCAACAGCTGGAACCCCCGGCACCCTTGCGACCACACAGCCTTGTCGGTCCTCTTCGCTGACGGGCACCCGGACGTTTGCAATTCCTATCACTCTCGGATCGACGCCCCATTGCCTTGCCTGTTCACAAGCAAGTCGTCCGGCCAGACCCGTCTCGTCGCGTTGCTACGCAACTTACGCAATAGAGAGGGAGTTTCCATGAACATCAACCGAACCGGCAGCCCGCACCCCAGCATCGAGCTGGAGCGGTTTTATTCCGCATCGGAATCGTTTGCCTCCAGTTCCGTACGCGAGCTCAGCAGTGCCGAGCAGACCAATCTGCAAGCCATTACCGATTACCTGAAAGATCATGTGTTCGCTGCGCACAAACTGCCGTTGAGTGAGTCGGCTGTCGACCAGGACGCTGTTCATGCGCATAACGAGCAGATCGACAACATCATCGATACTCGCGCCAGACGCTTGCTGGACGAGGGCGAAACGCCTGCCAGCATTGGCGAAACCTTCGCCAAGGCGGAGAAGTTCGACAGGATGGCAACCACCGCTTCGACCGCGCTACGTGCCACGCCGTTTGCCGCTGCGTCGGTGTTGCAGTACATGCAGCCTGCCATCAACAAGGGCGACTGGCTGCCGACGCCGCTCAAACCCCTGACGCCATTTGTGTCCGGAGCGCTGTCCGGTGTCATGGATCAGGTGGGCACTACGGTCATGAATCGCGCCACGGGCGACCTGCACTACCTGAGCACCTCGCCTGAGAAACTGCATGATGCGATGGCTGCTTCCGTGAAGCGTCATTCGCCGGGTGTCATGCGTCAGGCGGTCGATCTGGGCATTGCCGTTCAGACTTACAGTGCGCGTAATGCGGTGCGTACCGTGCTGGCGCCAGCACTGGCATCCAGACCCGCCGTGCAGGGTGCGGTCGACATCAGCGTGTCGGCGGCAGGTGGCCTGGCGGCCAACGCGGGGTTCGGCAATCGAATGCTCAGTGTGCAGGCGCGTGATCACCTGCGCGGCGGTGCATTCGTGCTCGGCATCAAGGACAAGGAACCCAAGGCAGACTTGAGTGAAGAAACCGACTGGCTTGAGGCCTACAATGCGATCAAGTCAGCCAGCTACGCCGGCGCGGCGCTGAACGCTGGCAAGCGGATGGCGGGTCTGCCGCTTGACGTCGCCACCGACGGCCTGAAAGCGGTGAGAAGCCTGGTGTCGGCCACCGGTCTTGCGCAAAATGGGCTGGCCCTGGCGGGCGGCTTTGCCGGCGTGGGCAAATTGCAGGAGATGGCGACCAAAAATATCACTGACCCGGCCACCAAGGCGGCGGTCAGCCAACTGACCAATATGGCCGGCTCGGCAGGTGTGTTCGCAGCTTGGACCACGGCCGCAGTCGCAACCGATCCCGCAGTGAAAAAGGCCGAGTCGTTCTTGCAGGATACGGTTAAATCGGCGGCGTCGAGTTCGACCAGCTATGTAGCCGATCAGACTGTCAAGCTGGCCAGGGCGGGCATCGACGCGAGTAGTGAGGCGATTGCTGCGACGGGGGCATCCCTGCGTGACACATTACGTCGTCGCAATGCTCGTGAGCCGGACATCGAAGAGGGTGGCATTGCAGCGGGTTCACCTAGCGCGGTGCCGTTCCAGCCAGGGCGCTCATAAGCGTCTCCAACCATAGCTGGTAAAGGAAAGGGGCGCCCTCTACGGAATGCGCCCCTTTGCTTGTTCCTCATTTATGCGTCGTATCAGAGCTCGGTGTGCTGGGTAGACGCCTTGGTCTTGTCATACGCGTGCTTGACGTCGCTCATGGCGATGTCGCCAGTGGCCAGCTTCAGGTTATCGCTGTCGCTTTTGACGAGTGCGAACTTGCCATGGGTGGCGTCCACGCCATTGAGCTCGACACTCATGTCATCAAACTGCTTGCCGCCATTGGTGCGGACCAGGGTACCGAAATCGGTGGCTTTGAAACCGTCGACTTTCAGGTGGGTATCAGCGTTGAGCTGAATGACCTTGTCATCGGCACCGTTGGCGCTGCTGTTAGTGATGTTCAGGTTGGTGACCTTTGCGCCTCCTTCGCCCTTGACCGTGATCATGTCTTCACCGACGTTCTGGGCGTGCACGTTATCAATGGTGACCTGCTCCGAGTTCTTGGCATTCACGTGGATGCCGTCGGCTTCGTTCTCACCCAAGTTCACGTTTTTCAGCACAGCGCCTTCGGCCAGTTCGAACAGGGGTTTCTGATGTTCGTCCTGGTCGCCGGTGCCCATCGACTTGTCGGCGGTAAAGGTTGCACCGTGGCCGTCATACACCTGGCCAGGACCGACTTCGATGGTGTCTTTCTCGACATTGACCTCGCCGGATTGCTCAAGAGAGCCCGTTGTATCCGAAACCGTGCCGTTGCCCGAGCTGCGGCCGGGATTGGCCAGTTGTGGGGTGACTTGAGGCGTTACGCTATCACCGCCACCGCCACCGCCACCGGTTCCGTCCTCGGTCGAAGGCGTGCCGCTGCCGTCTGCGCCAGTCGACGCATAACTACCGCCGCCGTCACCTTCAGTGGTTGGGGATGTACCGCCACCATCGCCACCACCCGACGCTGCCGTTGTACCGCCGCCGCCGTCGTCACCGCCTGAAGCTTCCTGCGTACCACCGTCACTGCCTTCGGTCGATGGCGTACCGAGTCCGCCATTGTTCTGAAACGGGTCTTGCCACTCGTTGGAGTCCTGACCCGTGTCCTGTTTTTTATTGAGGTTCATGAGCATTTGCAGCAGCGATGTGACGAGCGCGCTGAGCAGCTTGACGACGTTGGACTGCGGGTCAGTTGCAGCACTGCTGTCGGTGGGGCTTTGAACCGTATTGTCGGGCTTTCCGAAACTGACGTCTTTCTGGCTGGCAGTGTCGAACAGCAGGGCACTCGGGTCGACGGCCTGTGCAGTGCTCTCCTCGCTGAACGTATTGGTCTGTGGGCTCTTGCCGCTCAGCGCCGAGAAGTCCAACTGGGTTGAAGCGGGTTGGTAGGTGGTGGAGGAGTTGATACCGATGCTCATGGTGCTTTACCTCGATGGGATGGACATATGAACCAGCGTCGTCTTCCGGAGTTACCGGCGTTGATCGCCGCGTCCTTGTCGGGCTCTATAGGTCGATGAGGACTCTGCCTTGGCGTTGCCCGAAGTGAGTGGCAACACGGTGGGATGGGTTCCCGTTTGTGTGCGTTGACTGGCGATGATCCCGATGTACGTGTCTGGAGAGGCCGACTCGCCCCAAGGAACCAAAACACCTTGCCCTCCGACTCAGTGCGCGCACGCCAGCAAAAAAATGGTGTGGACCCACATCGCACTCAGAGGCCGTGAAATGAATAAAAATTATGAGTATCAAACGCTTATAAATGAGATTTGCGCGCTCAGCCTGATCTCCGAACCCGAACGTTTTTACGAGTCAGCCAATTTCAAAATCAGCGACGTCGACTTCACACTTCACTATCAGGACCGCGACGAGGGGCGTGCGATTCTGATCTACGGGGATATGGGCGCGTTGCCCGCGCGCAATCGCGACAGCGCATTGCTGGCGTTGATGGACATCAACTTTCATATGTTTTCGGGTGCCCACAGCCCGGCTTTCTCCTGGAATGCCCAGACCGGCCGAGTGCTGCTGATGGGATCGATAGGCCTTGAACGAGCGACAGCCGAGGGCGTGCTGTTGTTGATGAAGTCCTTTGCCGACCTGGCCAGAGAGTGGCGCGAACACGGTTTCATGGGACCGGTGGGCACTGCGGGTGCCCCGCTCAATATGCCCGCTTCCAAGGCAACCATGCGTGATAATCCTGCGAGCGCCGGGAGGTTCCAATGATCGGCACACGAGTCGGCGGATCAGGCAGTACCGAGATCGTCCAGGCGAACCAGCCGCAGCCATCTGCCGCTGTCGCCCAGGCTCATCCACACGCGGTAAGCCCGGGCAGCAACCCGCCGCTGACCGCCAGCCAGTCGGCCGCGCAGGCGCCGGAAAGCTCGGCGGCCGGCGCTGCTCGCCTGCCAGTCGCGCCGCGACATCTGCCGATTTTGCAGAAGTTTCGTGCCGAACAGCCCACCGTACAAGGCACTTCCACACCGACTATCAGCTCTAACGCGGCCCTGCTGATCGGCAGTTTGTTGCAGTCTGAAAAGCTGCCCTTCGAAGTCATGGCCGCCCGGTTGGCGCCTGAGCGTTATGAGTTGAAACAGTTTCATGGCTCCGACTTGCAGCAAACGCTCGGACGATTCGCTGAGCCAGGGCATGTGCCAGGCAAGGCCGAGACCGAGCAACTGATCAAGGGATTTGCCCAGTCGCTCGCAGACCAGCTGGAACACTTCCAGCTCATGCACGACGCGACGGCTGATGGATTCGGCCCCGGAGGGCTGCGCGACCGCAACACGCTGGCGGTCAGTCAGGCGGCGCTGGGCGAATACGCCGGTCGGGCGAGTAAGTCCATCGAAGCGGGGTTGAACCACAGTCTCGCGGTGCTGGACGAACGCATCGCCGCACTGGACAGTCAATTGGAGGGCGCCAATGAGGGCAGCAGACCGAGTCTGCTGATGGATAGACAGGCGCTGGAAACGGCCAGAGCGATGCTGAGCGACCTGCACGCCGACTTCTGCAAATCGCCTGAAGCCAAGCGGCTGAATGCCGTTGCCGCTCACACGCAAATGGATGCTCTGATCGACAAGTTGAACGTTGATCGAAACTCGGTCGGCGGCTGGAAGGGGGTCGGTCCGATCGTCGCGGCAGCGGTGCCGCAGTTTATGGTGTCCATGCTCCACCTGGGGTATATCCGTACGGCCACCGGTGACGCGATGAAAGATGCCGTTCCCGGAAAGAGCGCCGACGCCAGCATGAAGAGGGCTCTGGCCGTAGGACTGACTGCCGGGGTGGCTCATGAGGGCATTACCAACCTGTTGAAGCCGATCGTGCAGGCCGGGTTTCAGAAAACCGGCCTCAACGAGCGGCTGAATATGGTGCCACTCAAAGGGATCGATACTGACTCGGTGATTCCCGACCCTTTCGAGTTGAAGAACGACAACGGCGCACTGGTCAGAAAAACACCTGAAGAAGCCGCTGAGGACAAAGCCTTCGTCGAAAGCGAGCGAGCGGTTTTGAATCAGAAAAAGGTTCAGGTTTCGTCCACCCACCCACTGGGTGAGATGATCCCCTACGGCGCCTTTGGTGGCGGGCAGGCGGTACGCCAGATGCTGAATGATTTCAATCTGCTCAATGGCCAGACCCTGTCGGCCAGAGCGGTGACCTCCGGGATCGCCGGGGCCATATCAGCCACCACCCAGACCATTGCACAGCTGAACTCGACCTATGTCGATCCGCGCGGACGCAAGATCCCGGTCTTCACCCCGGACCGCGCCAATGCCGAACTGGGCAAGGACCTGGCCAAAGGCCTGGACCTTCGCGAGCCGGCGGTACGCACCGCGTTCTACAGCAAGGCTGTTTCAGGTGTGCAGAGCGCAGCGCTGAACGGCGCGCTACCACCGGTGGCAGTCCAGCCCGAAGGTACATCCGGCACGCTCAGCGCAGGTAATATCCTGCGCAACATGGCGCTGGCGGCAACCGGTTCGGTGTCTTACCTGTCGACCCTGTATGCCAACCAGTCGGTTACGGCCGAGGCCAAGGCTTTGAAAGAGGCGGGCATGGGCGGCGCCACGCCAATGGTAGCCCGCACTGAAACCGCCCTGAGCAACATCCGCCATCCGGACAGAGCTTCACTGCCGCATACGTTCCAGCCAGCTACCCTGGGTGGCGTCCCCAGAGCCGTGGAAAACGCCTATCACATGGCCAGGGGGGCGCTGCAATTACCGACCCAGGTGGTGGTCGATACGGTGCGTGTCGTGGAAGACGGCCTAGCAAGCGGCGTGTCCTCATTGCGCGATGCACTCAAACCAGCGGAAACATCATCGCCAGCAGTTGATGACGCCGCTGCTGTCGAACTGACGGCGATGGAGGAGGGGCGCCGACGCTGACGAAAGCAACCAGGGCTGAGCCTTTCTTTTGGAACCGACAGCGCCAGGCAGCCACTCACTGCCTGGTCAGCTCAGGCTTTTCTTAAAGGACTATGACGATGAATACCTCGCAACATGAGTTTTCCCGTTTCATCACTGCGCTGGGTACCCAGCTTGGCACTTCGCTTACCTGGCAGAACGGGGTATGCGCGCTGTATGACGGCCAGGATAACGAAGCCGCCGTCATCGAGCTGCCCGAGCACAGTGAAATGGTCATCTTTCATTGCCGCGTCGGGCGCTGCCCTGAACGCACTGCCGATTTGCAGCATTTGTTGAGCCTGAACTTCGATGTCGCCCGTTTGCACGGTTGCTGGTTTGCCGTCGATCAGGGCGATGTACGCCTGTGTGCGCAACGTGAGCTGGTGTCGCTCGATGAGCCAGCCTTTTGCGACGTGACGCGTGGCTTTATTGCTCAGGCACGCGAAGCCCGCGCATTTCTGCACGCCTGAGCAGACGGGTGTACACGCAAAAGCGCCGCTTCCATGCGGCGCTTTTGCGTTGTTTCAGCTATCAGCTTTTGACTTCGAAGCCCGACAGTTTCAACTCGCCTGCCGCCTCTTTCAGCGATGCCGAGGGCCGCGACAGCTCCCCGTCGAACGTGTAGCCGATGGGTTTGTCCTGGTCTTCGCCATAGATGAAATTGATTCGCCCGAGGGTCTTGTTCACGCTCAACGACGCACCGCTGTTGTAGCTGATCAGTGGCGTGGGTGACGTGAAGTTCTCGGTCTGCGGTGGCGCATGGAACACCACCAGCCTTTTGATCCTCATGTTGTTGCGATTTTCCAGAAGGCCGGAGAGTTCGGTCTGCGTCAGCGTACCCCTGCGGCTGCCTTCGTCGATCTCGTCGATCAGCGAGTCTTTTGGTTCAAGGCGTACCCGGGCGAGGGTGCCCTGGCTGTTTTCAAGCTGCTTGACCATGGCGCTGAGCGTCGGGTCCTGACGCATGTACTCGGCGACCCTGGCGGCGTTGCCGGGCGCACTGGCGTCACGTATCGAACCCATGATTCTGGTGAGGATGCTTTCCTTGCTCAGGCCGGACAGGTTGGTCTTGCTGGTTTCGAAGCGGGCATTGTCCAGCACGCTGTGATTGCTGATCGACGCTTCGTGTTGCACGGCCGCCCGTTTCAGGTCTCGAAGCGCCTTGTATTGCGTGTCGTTCTGCGACGGTCTGTCGGCAAACAGCGCTTTGAGCTCGTCAAGTCTTGCCTGAGTGGCCTGCTCAGGGTCCATATCGGCGTAAAGCGCGTTCAGCGGATCCTGCAGCGCTGCAAGCCTGGCTGTCGTGGCTTTATCCTTGAAGGCTGCAGCGAGACTTTTCGACAGTTTGTCCAGGCTCTCGGTGCTCATCGGGGTCGCTACGTTAAAGCGGAACTTGACCCGTTTGACGGTTTTGTCATCGATGGTCACGTTCGCTGCGACGCCCAGGTTATTGGCCGCCGATTGAGTCGCTGGCGTCGGCCCGGCAGCGGAGGCCGGGGTCGCTGTGGCGTTGGTATGCGTGCCACCGATCTGCCCGCGCGCCTGTCCGCCGAAGATCAGACTGTTGAACAGGCGCGGACGGTTCTTGCCGCCTTCGCGCAGCTCTGTCTTGTCGTTCTTCTGGGTCAGGGAGTAATCGGTGTAGCTCAGCAGGTTGACCGTGACATTCGCCGCCACGCCCAGACGCGCAACGGCGGAAAGCGGCGCGCTGTCGGCCTCCGACAGACCGAAGCCGACGCGCATATCAGCGCTGAAGCCTGTCGTGATATCGAAATTGAAGCGGCGCGCTTCATAGGTTTCGTGGTCCTTGACCTTGTTCAACAGCTGCAAGGGGTTGAGCTTGCCTTCGAACAGGTCGTCGACGAATCCGTCGATTTCGTCGTCCGCTACATTGAAGATCACCCCTGCACGCTGGCTGGCGGCAGCGGTTGCGGTCACGTCTCCGCCAAGACGGAAGTTCGGGGTCATCTTGCGGTTGTTACCGATATCGACGCTGCGGGCAGGGTGGTTTTCGTCGAAAAAGCCAGGCCAGTAGTCCTTGCCACCCCCCACGCCGCCGCTGATATTGCCGGCCGCTTCTCTCATCAGGTACAGGGTCACGCCACCTTCGCAACGTTCAGCACTGAAGAGGTAGTTGCGATTGCCGGTAGCCCCGGCGGTCGGCCACGGGCCTGTCGACTTGTCGGCAAGGACGGCGAACGGGCTGGTCAGGTTCAGCCCGTAACTGCGTTGCACGCCGATTTCATCGTCGCCATGCTCCAGGTTTTTGAGCATGGCCTTGAGCGTGTCGGCCAGCTCGGACTGATCCTGGCTGCCGGTTGCCGCGCGCATATTGACGCTGACAGCGTGGTCGGATTTTTTGAGTGCGTTCGAGAACGCCTTGACCGCGTCATACGCGCCTTCCAGTGCTGCGTTATCGGTAAAGCCCATGTCGGTGACCTGCTTGACCGGGTTCTCTCCATAGGTCACATCGCGCAACGAGGTCAATTCCGCTTGCAGCCTGGGCAGGTCGCTGCTGCGTGCCAGCAGCTCAACCTTGCCAATCAGCGCGCCGAGGTCTTTCAGGGTGACCAGATCCAGCGCCAGGCGGGCCTTGCTCAGCCCGTGATCTTCATTGGCATCGCGGCGTTGACCCAGGCCGATATCGGTTTTGGTGTGAGAAAGCTTTACCCCGTTGTCTTTCAGCCGCTTGAGCGTTGCGGCCGTTGGGTTTTCTGCGGACGGGGCGACCCGGGTCAGTGCGTTATCCAGCTCATTGACGAAATCATGGCCGGAGCTTTTGAAGTTGAGCATCGACCCCAGTTCAGCCAGCTTCTTGCCTAGCTGAGTGCGTTTCGACGACTTTGCCAATTCGCTGTGCTGGTTGAGCACGCCGTCGTTCTGCCTCAGGTTTTTGAGCTTGCCGTAATCCTTGCCGATGTTCTCCAACGCGGTCCTGGCGTGCTTCTCCAGTTCGTCGCGGAATACTTCCAGTTCTTTTGCCAGCTCAGCGCCTTCAGGGCCAAGCTGCAGGCGCGCAATCCGCGCCTTGAGATCGTTGCCCGGGGTCGGCGGTGCGCCGCCGGCTTCATGAATCAGTTCAAGTTGTTTGAACGCGATCAGCTCTTTCTTGTAGAGCTCCTTCAGGCCCTCGCGACCATGATAGCGATGCTGGATGTTGTTGCCGACGTTCTTCATCCAGCGAGGCGGTTCCAGCGTGTGCTTGTAGACATTGGCCCGAATAGCCTCGCTGGCGGCGGGACGATTGCTTTTCTCCATGCCGCTGCGCCCGAATGCATTGATGTCCAGCTTGGCCGTCAACCCGGTGCCTGGAATCCGCCAGGTCTTGTGCGCTCGCGTGATGCGATTGTAGACGTCGTTCAAGCCGTTTTTTTCCACGGGACGCTGTTCGAACGCTTGCCACTGCCCCTCTTTCAGTTGCATCAGGCCTTGACCGGCGGCGTCCTCGACCTGGACGCTCAAGCGATTGTCATCATTGCTGTACAGCGCTTTGACCGGTTGCCCGTCAGGTGCTGCGAGCGGCGTCCATTTGGCGGCCAACTGGCCTCCGAATCGGGTTGCCTGCCATGCCTCTCTGGGCATGCAGTAAAGCTTGCCGGTGCTGCTCAGTGTGTAAAGGTTGTGCTTTTCGTCCAGGGCCAGTTCCTTGATATCGCCCTCGATTGCGGACGTATCCAGATCAATGGGTTTGTGGTCCTTGCTATGGGCCGTCAGCCTGTTCTGATCATCGAGCACAACAAAGCGCTTGTCGCTGACCATGGCAAAGGCGGTCACGACCCGATTCTCCAGCCCTGCGATTTCCTTGCCCATCGCCACCTTGGTCGAGCGTGCTATCTGGGCCAGCGCCGTATTGTGGTCGAAGGCGACATTGGGGTGTTTAGGGGCCACATCCAGCCTGAGCAGCTTGCCACCTTTCAATACGTAGGCGTTGCTGTCGGCACCGCGTTGCAAGCGATCCACCTCCTTGATGCCAGCGTCTTTCCAGCACTGTGGCGTCGCATCCCAACGCTGGATACGACCGGCGCTCAGGCCGACCAGCCCGGCACGGTCGAGGTGCAGGCGGTCGGCCCCGGCGGGCGCTGGCATAACCGTCAGGCCGCGTGTGTTGTCCAGGACCAATGCATTGGTCAGGTTCCAGCCGCTTTCCAGCTTCGTACCCTGCTCATCGAGCGCATGGGAGTGAACCTCGCCCTGACGATTCCTGATCAGCGCGTGCACGCGACCGTCATCGCCACTGATGAATCCGCTGACGCTGTTGTGGCCGCCCATGGGTTGATCGTCCAGCCTGTAGCCGGCCCGCTCCGGCATCAGGCGCAACGTCGGGTCGTTGCTTTCGAAGGCGCTGCGATCAGTGCTGTAAAGCCTGCCCTGCGTGTCTGCAATAAATAGCCTGTCGTTGCTCAGGGCGACTTCGGCGGCCTGTGCCTGACCACCGTCGAGTTCCAGGGCTTTGGTTTTTTTCGGGGTCAGCCCACCAATCACCGGACTCATGTCGGTCAGCAGGACGGTCTGCACGTCCGAGCCGCTGAGCAGTGCCGCGGTATCGTCAGGCGCAATCGAAAATGACTTCAGGTCGTTGAACTCGGCGTGCGGCATGAACGGGCTGGAGAGATCGACGACGACATCGTCACTTTTGGCGTAGACCGAGCCGTTGCCTCCGGTTATCAGGCGGTTGAAAGCGATGTCCTCGATATCATCCACTGGTTTCCAGCGAGCGGCGAGCGGTTCGAACTGGTACAGCCGGTCTTCGTGCACGCGCAGGCGGTCGCCGCTGGTGGTCTGATGGACCTCGGTGAGGTGGGCGATATGGGCCTTGCCTGGCAACTCCTGGCTGCGCCGCCCGTCAAGGGTGTCGAGATGAATGTGGTTTTCTTCACGCTGCATGTTCACCGGCGGAGGCTTCCCGCCTGCTACCGGCAGTGTGGGCTCGCTGCTGCGGATGACGGCCAGCGAGCTGTCGTCCTGCGCCAGATGCAGCAGATGCCCGTTGGCTTGCAGAAGTTGGTGGCCCTTCGCGCCTTGCTCACTCTGCTGCGCCAGATAGGTTTGTCCGGGCTTGGCGAGTATGTCGTCCAGCAGCGCGGCCATGCCGGGCGTCTTGAACGAAGAGAAATCCGGCTTGCCGTCGGCACTCAGCCTGACAGTGGCCTGTGGTTGCGCATTGCGTACCCCTTGCTCGCTCCTGAGCGCGGAGCGCCCGCTGGTGCCAGGTTCCAGCCCGGGGTTGCGCGGCGCAAGCGGCTCTTCAGGATCGTCGGCTTTGGTGCCGGAACTGCTTGCCGTGTTCGTGTCGACAGGTTGCATTGACTGGCGTGTACCATCGGAGCCTTGCAGGCGGCTGCCAGGGTTACGGCGTTCGCGCATAGCGCTGGCGACCGCCTCTTCGTCAGTCATGGGCTCTGCGGAGAGCTGCTGCGAAGCGCTGTGTGTGAGCTGATCCTGCGGAAGATTGAATGTGACACGGCGATTGTTACGGGGGGCAGTGCCTGTCCGCGTCGATTCTTCTTCTATTTCATGCGTCGTCGTCCCTGACGCGTTTGCCCTGTTCGCACTGGTGCGCAGAATGGACTTGGGAGGCTGGTCGCTGCGCGGCGCCGGGTTATCCGGCAAACGATTGCCACGACCGGTATTTCTGCCGGCCTCGCGACTGGAGCGCGGCGCTGAGCTTGAGGGCGTTTGTGTACTGGGCGATCTGGCGGCCGACTGCCGGGGTGCCCTGGATGTCTGGAAAACCTTGCCGACGCTTTTAAGCAGCCGTTTTCCCATGCTCCCCAGAGAATGTGAGGAGCGCTGGGTCGGCTGTTCAGTTTGCTGCCGCAGATTTGAAGGGTTGTCGGCTCTTGCTGTTGCTTCTGGCGAAATGACGTTACCGGTATTGCGGTTGACCGTTGGTGCCTGCACGGTGCATCTCCCTTTCCATTTGCCGCCCGACGACGGCGATTTTGTAACCCTTTGAAAAGTCCTTCAGCTTCTGTGTGGCATGGGAAAGGCACCGGTTCCACAGAAAAACAGCTGGCTGAAACGTTTCAGGCTTGTGCGTACGCAAGCGAAATACGCGTTGCAGGGAACTGGAAAGGCGGGCGTGCCACGTAGGGGGACACGTTCAGGACATTCCGCACATGGCCGCCGTTGCCCTCCACGTTTCGTCTCCTCGTTTGCTGGCTCGTTCGATACAGATCGCCGTCCTGGCCTTGGGGTCGCTGTGTGTGGGCTGTCAGTCAGTCGATGACTCACTGCCGCGCCTGGACCGCTTACCGCGACTGGTCGCCGGGCTGGGGCATCGCTCTGACGACGCGCAGGCAAACCCTCTGGCTGCAACGACTGTTTCCGATTTGCCCGTCTACAACGGCGAGGACGTTTGGCAACGGGTAGCGCAGCGATGCCGGCTGGTGGACGGGCAGGGCGTCAATGAACGTATTGCTCGTCAGCGTGACTGGCTGCTGAACAATAGGGGCTTCCTGACCGGGGCCAGCAAGCGCGCCACGCCTTATCTGCATTTCATTGTCGAGCGCCTGGATGAGCGCAACATGCCATTGGAATTGGCACTCTTGCCCATGATCGAGAGCTCCTACAATCCCTTGGCCAACTCCCCGGCGGCGGCGGCGGGCCTCTGGCAGTTCATCCCGTCCACCGGTCGCCAGTTCAACTTGAACCAGAGCGCTACCTACGACGCCCGCCGCGATGTCGTAGCGTCAAGCAAGGCGGCGATGGATTATCTGACTCGCCTGCATGATCAGTTCAATAACGACTGGCTTTTGGCACTGGCGGCCTATAACGCAGGCGAGGGTACGGTTGCACGAGCGATCGACGCCAACCGTCGGCGTGGCTTGCCTGTCGACTACTGGCATTTGAATTTACCCCGCGAAACCCAGGACTACGTTCCGCGCCTGCTGGCACTCTCGCTGGTGGTGCGTAATCCAGGCGCCTATGGCGTGCAACTGACGCCGGTCGCCAACATGCCGTATTTCGATGTGGTTGAGCTCAACCACACGGTAGACCTGACTCAGCTCGCCGCCACCACCGGGGTAGATGAGGCGCAGTTGTTGCGCCTCAACCCGGCATTCCTGCGAAAAAAGACCCCGGATGGGCCGGGGCGCTTGCTGATTCCCAAGACCCACACGCAGGTTTTGACTGCAGGTATCGAGCGGATCACCGGAGAGTCGCCGACAACCGCTGTCATCCCGCCCAGCTCCGGAAAGCGCGTGATCGAGCGCCAGCCATCGTCGCAGGTGGCCGAGCGCGCTCCGACGCCTGGACCGTTGCAAGCAGCAGCGCGCGAGCAGACCGTAGGCCTGATGCAGGTGCTTGGGCGCGAGCCGGCACCGGAATCGGTGCAACCGGTCAGACGTGAACCTCAACCGAAAGTGGTGCAGGTTGCCAGGCAGGAACCCTTGCCCGGCGCCGCGCAACCCGTTAAGGCTGCCGAGCGGGTGCCTGTATCCGACCCCATCCAGCCTGAGCGTCTGGCGTCGTCGCAGGCGACACAGCTTGAATCGCAAAACGAGCGTTCGTTACTGGACCGCCGGATACAAAAGAGGCTGTACATCGATGACCGTTCGTCGCCACGCAAGCGCGACGAGATTGCGTACCGCGATGAGCCGCGTGAGCTGCCGAACGGTCCTCGTGTCGTGGTGTACGCGAGCGATCCACGCCAATAACCTCTCGATTTTTTTCTCCTGAGCCCTTAAAGCACCTGAAAATTGATCTTTTTTAGTGCTTTTTCGCGTTTTCAGTGTGTATCCGAAATCCTCGGAGGCAGAATTTTGCTCCTTTTTTTGCCGTTATAGGGGCGTAAAAAGGGCGGCTGGCCGACCTGTACCAGATATGTTTCTCAATGGATCATGCAAACTTTGTAAAGAATTGTAAGGAAATACTTACACATATTTTGAAACAATCATCAGTGATGATGAGGTATCAGCGCTGCTTATGGAGGGAAAAGTTCACAGCGCCCTAATCCTTGATTGCCAGATTGTCCTACAGTGAATCCTTTCAGCTGATTAGCCATTTTCAGAACCTGACAATCTAAATTCTGAAAAGGCGACGCGTTCGGATTACCGAATGCAGGTGTGGCAAAAAGCTATCGCGAGATGGGCCCAAGAAATGGGGGGATTCTGGATCCAACCAAATCAGCGATGTGGCACTGTTCGGAAATCCGACTGATAACTTGGTTGTATCCGCCCAGTTATCGGGCATTGTTTTGCAGTCCGGCACTTTATATTCGAACGTGTGGAACAGGTTGGACATTGACAGGTTTATGCCTGAGTTTGTTAGTTGTAATGTTATTGAAAGTTAATCTATTAAGTGCATGTGCTTTATTCTTTTGGTTTGATCGATTTCTACTGTTGCAAAGAACTCACGCGTTGCGGCACACCGTGCAGAGGCATCGAAGTTCATGGGGTGGCTAACTGTTTTTTCTACGATTGGCAAGTTACAAATTTTTCGATTTCATTATGGCTCCTGATCGGGCATGCGCCCGGATCCCCAGCAGCTGTGGGGCCTGCGGCGATGCTTGGCCAGCGTAAGTCTATGATAATTTTGGAATAAGTATATATTAATAAGGTCATGTAAAAGCGCGTTCGCTATACCGAGCGAATCTTAAGGTGCTGGCGCTACTTGATAGTGATTCTCGAGTTTGTGAAATTTTTTACCGTCGTTGGGGAACTAAATTACTATAGGTGTGCCTTGTAAGACGTGGTATTAATATCCCGCCTTCCTCCCGCTATGAGAGTGATCGATGAGCACAGACATTGATAACGACGTTCGAACGCGTTGGAACGTAACTGCATTATCGGCTGGTCATCAAATTGCAATGCACAGTGCGCTACTGGATATGGACTTGCTTCTTTGCGGGGAAACCGGCACCGGCAAAGACACCCTGGCCAGCCGGATTCACGAGCTGTCGAGCAGGACAGGGCCCTTTGTCGGCATGAACTGTGCGGCCATCCCCGAGTCGTTGGCAGAGAGTCAGCTATTCGGCGTGGTCAATGGTGCGTTCACCGGCGTGTGCCGCGCTCGCGAGGGCTACATCGAAGCCTCCAACGGCGGCACCCTCTATCTGGACGAAATCGACAGCATGCCGTTGAGCCTTCAGGCCAAGCTCCTGCGCGTGCTGGAAAGCAGGGGGGTCGAGCGGCTGGGCTCGACCGACTTCATACCCCTGGATCTGCGAGTGATCGCCTCGGCCCAGCGCCCGCTGGATGAACTGGTGGAACAAGGACTTTTTCGTCGTGACCTGTTTTTCAGGCTCAATGTGCTGACACTGCAGTTGCCAGCCTTGCGCAAGCGTCGCGAGCAGATTTTGCCATTGTTCGACCAGTTCACCCAGGACGTCGCCGCAGAGTGCGGCCGCTCCGCTCCAACGCTCGACAATGGGCGTGTACAGATCCTGTTGAGTCATGACTGGCCCGGCAACGTGCGCGAACTGAAGTCCGCTGCCAAGCGATTTGTCCTCGGATTGCCGTTGCTGGGCGCCGAGCCGGTCGAAGCGCGTGACCCGGTAACAGGACTGCGCATGCAGATGCGCGTCATCGAGAAAATGCTCATCCAGGATGCCTTGAAGCGGCATCGCCACAATTTCGACGCTGTGCTCGAGGAACTCGAACTGCCCCGGCGGACCCTCTACCACCGCATGAAAGAGCTGGGGGTTGCTTCGCATATCGACCTGGCAGCCGAGTCCTGAATCGCCGCTGCGCTCGCGCAACGCCGATGCCATTGGAGTCATGAAATGAATCTCGATGATGAGTTTGACGACGACCTGGATGCGGAGCGCGTACCCAATCTGGGGATCGTTGCCGAAAGTATTTCGCAGCTCGGCATCGATGTCTTGCTGTCGGGCGAAACCGGCACCGGTAAAGACACCACTGCCCGGCGCATTCACAACATGTCCGGGCGCCAGGGGCGCTTCGTCCCGATGAACTGCGCGGCCATTCCGGAATCGCTCGCCGAGAGCGAGCTGTTCGGGGTGGTGAGTGGAGCCTACACCGGCGCGGACCGTTCTCGAATGGGCTACATCGAAGCGGCGCAGGGTGGAACCTTGTATCTGGATGAGATCGATAGCATGCCGCTCGCCCTCCAGGCCAAGCTGCTGAGGGTGCTTGAAACCCGAGCACTGGAGCGTCTGGGCTCGACCTCCACGATCCACCTGGATATCTGTGTGATTGCGTCGGCTCAGGCCTCTCTGGACGATGCCGTCGAAGAGGGGAAGTTTCGGCGCGACCTGTACTTTCGCCTGAACGTGCTGACCCTCAAACTGCCGCCGCTGCGCGATCAGCCCGAGCGTATCCTGCCGCTGTTCACTCGGTTTGTGGCGGCGTCGGCCAAAGAACTGAACGTCGCGATTCCCGATGTATGCCCGTTGCTGCAGCAGGTACTGACGGGGCATCGCTGGCCCGGCAATATCCGCGAGCTCAAGGCCGCTGCAAAGCGTCATGTGTTGGGCTTCCCCTTGCTGGGGGCTGACTCGCAGACCGAAGAGCACATGGCGTGCGGGCTCAAGTTCCAATTGCGGGCGATCGAAAAGGCCTTGATTCAGCAAGCGCTCAAGCGCCACCGCAATTGCATCGACGCGGCCAGCCTGGAGCTCGATATTCCACGTCGTACGCTCTACCGTCGCATCAAGGAATTGAGCATCTGATTTTTTGCAGAAGATCTGGAACCGATTCGCGGACACATGCCACCTAGCTGTACCAAGCAATTACGCTGGTACAGACGAAGGGGTATGACGTTATGACTATCATGAGTTCTCTGGCGGGTGCGGGTCGCGGTGTAGTCAACACGATCGGTGGTGCCGCTCAGGGCATCAACAGCGTAAAGAGCAGCGCCGACCGTAATGCTGCACTGGTGAGCAACATCGGCAGCACTGACAGCATCGACGCTACTCGCTCCAGCATCAGCAAAGGCGATGCAAAAAGTGCCGAGCTTGACGGCACCGCGAACGAAGAGAACGGCCTGCTCCGCGAGTCGAGCATGCTGGCGGGCTTTGAGGACAAGAAAGAGGCGCTTTCCAACCAGATCGTCGCAAGCAAGATCCGGAACTCGGTCGTCCAGTTCTGATTTCTTGACGCCCCTTCGTACCTGAGGGGGCTGCTACTTTTAGGAGGTTGTGATGCAGAGTCTCAGTCTTAACAGCAGCTCGCTGCAAACCCCGGCAATGGCCCTTGTCCTGGTACGTCCTGAAGCCGAGACGACTGGCAGTACGTCGAGCAAGGCGCTTCAGGAAGTTGTCGTGAAGCTGGCCGAGGAACTGATGCGCAATGGTCAACTCGACGACAGCTCGCCATTGGGCAAACTGCTGGCCAAGTCGATGGCCGCGGATGGCAAGGCGGGCGGCGGTATCGAGGATGTCATCGCTGCGCTGGACAAGCTGATCCATGAAAAGCTCGGTGACAACTTCGGCGCGTCTGCGGACAGCGCCTCGGGTACCGGACAGCAGGACCTGATGACTCAGGTGCTCAATGGCCTGGCCAAGTCGATGCTCGATGATCTTCTGACCAAGCAGGATGGCGGGACAAGCTTCTCCAAAGACGATATGCCGATGCTGAACAAGATCGCGCAGTTCATGGATGACAATCCCGCACAGTTTCCCAAGCCGGACTCGGGCTCCTGGGTGAACGAACTCAAGGAAGACAACTTCCTTGATGGCGACGAAACGGCTGCGTTCCGTTCGGCACTCGACATCATTGGCCAGCAACTGGGTAATCAGCAGAGTGACGCTGGCAGTCTGGCAGGGACGGGTGGAGGTCTGGGCACTCCGAGCAGTTTTTCCAACAACTCGTCCGTGATGGGTGATCCGCTGATCGACGCCAATACCGGTCCCGGTGACAGCGGCAATACCCGTGGTGACGCGGGGCAACTGATCGGCGAGCTTATCGACCGTGGCCTGCAATCGGTATTGGCCGGTGGTGGACTGGGCACACCCGTAAACACCCCGCAGACCGGTACGTCGGCGAATGGCGGACAGTCCGCTCAGGATCTTGATCAGTTGCTGGGCGGCTTGCTGCTCAAGGGCCTGGAGGCAACGCTCAAGGATGCCGGGCAAACAGGCACCGACGTGCAGTCGAGCGCTGCGCAAATCGCCACCTTGCTGGTCAGTACGCTGCTGCAAGGCACCCGCAATCAGGCTGCGGCCTGACCGACAACCGCCTGACGGAGAACTCACGTGACCATTTCCCACCTTGGTAATGTTAAAAGCATCTCGCCGGAACTCGGGCAGGATGTGCCACAGGGGCTCGTTTCAGAACCGGCCCAGGCGGATGTCGACATCTTCACCGCTGCCACGCAGCCGGACGGCGTTTCAAGTGGAGCGCCGCTTTCCGAGCATATCGCCAGCGCAATTTCCGGGGGTCTGGGCGAAACCGAAAAAATGTCTCAGCAAGCGATGCGGTCGATGAAGAAAGCCTCCGGGACTGGAGACGCGCTGGATATCGCGGCGATGACCAGAACCTTGTCGCAATGCTCGTTGCAGACTGCGCTCACCACCAAGGTGGTGAGCAAGACTGCGCAGGCGCTCGACAAGCTGACTAACTTGCAGTAGAGGTTTCCGTGAAATTTCTGAGCGCAGGGCTGTTGCTGATTTGCATGGTGTTGCTCGGCGGCTGCAGTGATGAAACCGATCTGTTCACCGGCCTGTCCGAGCAGGACTCCAACGAGGTCGTTGCGCGCCTTGCCGATCAGCATATCGACGCGCGCAAACGTCTGGAAAAAACCGGCGTTGTCGTCACCGTCGCCACAAGCGACATGAACCGCGCCGTCAGGGTGCTCAACGCTGCCGGCCTGCCACGTCAGTCCCGCGCCAGTCTGGGGGATATCTTCAAGAAAGAAGGGGTCATTTCGACCCCGCTCGAAGAGCGCGCCCGCTACATCTATGCCCTGTCTCAGGAACTCGAAGCGACACTTTCGCAGATAGACGGTGTCATCGTGGCCAGGGTGCACGTGGTACTTCCGGAACGCATCGCACCGGGCGAACCGGTGCAACCTGCTTCTGCTGCGGTGTTCATCAAACACTCCGCAGCGCTTGACCCGGACAGCGTGCGCGGACGCATTCAGCAGATGGTCGCCAGCAGTATCCCCGGCATGTCGACGCAAGCGGCAGAATCGAAAAAGTTTTCCATTGTGTTCGTACCGGCTACCGAGTTTCAGGAAACCACACAGTGGGTCAGTTTCGGACCGTTCAAGCTGGACAGCGCCAATCTGCCGTTCTGGAACCTGATGCTCTGGCTGGTGCCGGCTGGCCTGGCGGTATTGCTGCTGATCACCGCGCTGCTGTTGCGCAGTGACTGGCGCGCTTCAGTGCTGCGGCGGATCGGCTTTGCCGGCCGGAGTCGCTCGACCGTACCGGCGCGCGCGTGATGGACCTGACCGCCGAAGACTATTGGACTCAGTGGTGGTGTAATCCTTGGCCGTGGGCACATCCGGGCTGGCAAAGCCGCTTCGCCGAGCGCTGCGGACTGACCGTCAGCGACTGTGAAGCCCTTATGGTCAGCCGTCACAGTGTGTTCCTGCAGAGTATCGGCATCACGCCAAGTCAACCGCCAATGCCTGCGGAGCCTGTTTTGAACTGGCTGGCACTGACGCCCGTGCAGCGTGATCAGGCGCTGGATCTGGCGCAGCGCATCTGTTTTTCCCGTAACGAAAGCGACGGCCATGACGGGCAGTGGTGCTGGGCGCTGACCAAAGCGTTGCGCCCCGGTGTCTGGCTGGAGCTGGAGCGTGAAGATGCGCGCTTGCTGTTGGGTGCCTGGCTCGGGCCTGAGTATTGGTCGCGATTGCGTCTGGCCTGGGCGCCCGATGAGGTCGCCGACAGACCTTGCGCGGCCCCCGAAAATAAACTTCAGACGTTGTGGCAGGCTGTTCTATGGCGTGTCACCGCGGCCTGAGTATCCGCTCCTCTCTGCACCAGGAATTCTCCCATGCTTGCCAAACGCAGTATTACTTTGACTGCCGACGCGGTGCTGCCCGAGCCGGTATTGCGCCGTGAAGACATCGCCAACAGTTTGCTGGCTCGCGACATTCTGACTGACGCGCGCCGTCAGGCGGAGCAACTGCTGGTGCTTGAGCAGGCTAAAGCCGATCGTCGGCATCAGGAGGCGCTTGCGCAGTTCTGGGAGCGTGCCAATGTCTTTCTGGACGAGCTGCATGTTCAGCGCGAAGCCTTGCAGCGGCAGGCCATGACTGCTGTAGAGGAACTGCTGACTGAGGCATTGTGCCAGTTGCTCGACGAAACAACCCTTGCCGAGCGCGCTCGGGCACTGGTCAGGAACCTGGCAGCCAGTCAGCTCAACGAAGCAGTGGCCACACTCAGCGTTCATCCGGAGATGGCCGAGCCGGTCGCCGAATGGTTGGCAGAGAGCCGTTTTGCAGAGCACTGGGAGCTCAAGCGCGATGCGACGCTGACCACCGAAAGCCTGCGCCTGAGCGACGCCAACGGCGCTTTCGAAATCGATTGGGCAACCCTTCGCAATGGGCTGGCAGGCGCGGAGCCAGCTGCCTGAAACAGACTCTTGCGGCGAAAATGGAACCGCTCCACCTGTTTGCTCCACTCAAGGTTTGAACCTTTCTGCTGGAGTATCAGGACATGATAAATTTCAAATCCCTGCAAAATAACCTCGATTCCACGCTCACTCGCGCGTTGTCCGACGTGGATGACGTGCTGGACGGGGGCAATGGGCATTTCACCGCCGACGACATCGATGCCTTCAGTGAGGCGAGCCAGCAGGCTGCGGTCAGCTCCAACATCGCTGATCAATGCCAGCAGGCTGGTTATAAAATGACCAAAAATGTCATCGATGGATTTCAGTGAGTTCGAGGAGGTCGTCGGCCTGTGGCGTGATCAGCGTCCGGCGAGCCCGCTCGACTGCTGGGTCGACGACGCCAACGCACGGCTGGAAATGGTGGGTGGCGGAGTCCGTTGCAGCATCGAATTACTCGACCCCTATGACGCCAACGACCCTCAGCGTATCGAAGCATTGCTCAGTCACGGCGGTGCCAGCCTGGCGTGTGCCTGTGACGGCGCGTTCGCCATCGATCCGCAAACGCGCTGCATGGTGCTGGTCAGCTGGATGCCTGGCCCCTGCGGCCTTGCCGATCTGCTGAACCGTCTGGAAAGCCTGGCCAATCAGCGCGCGGCCTTGCTCAGCCTGATGCACACCACTCTGGTCAATTCCGTGCCCGCCTTAGCCGGGCGCACGACCCTCAATCACCGGCAACCGGGAGTTTGAAATGCGCAAGGCCTTGATGTGGTTGCCTTTATTGTTGATCGGGCTGTCCCCCGCCACGTGGGCGGTGACCCCCGAAGCCTGGAAACATACGGCTTACGCCTACGATGCCCGGCAGACCGAGCTGGCGACAGCGCTGGCCGACTTCGCCAAGGAATTCGGCATGGCGCTGGACATGCCGCCCATCCCGGGAGTCCTCGATGACCGGATACGCGCCCAGAGCCCGGAAGAGTTTCTCGACCGTCTGGGCCAGGAATATCACTTCCAGTGGTTTGTGTATAACGACACGTTGTACGTCAGCCCCTCCAGCGAGCACACCTCGGCACGCATCGAAGTGTCCTCCGACGCGGTGGATGACCTGCAGACTGCCTTGACCGATGTGGGGCTGCTGGACAAGCGCTTCGGTTGGGGGGTATTGCCGAACGAAGGCGTGGTTCTGGTTCGCGGCCCGGCAAAATATGTGGAACTGGTGCGCGATTACAGCAAGAAAGTCGAAGCGCCGGAAAAGGGCGACAAGCAGGACGTCATCGTATTTCCGCTCAAGTACGCCAGTGCTGCGGACCGCACCATTCGCTATCGCGATCAACAACTGGTGGTCGCCGGTGTCGCCAGCATTCTCCAGGATTTGCTGGATACCCGTTCTCATGGCGGGTCCATCAATGGTATGGATCTGCTGGGGCGAGGCGGTCGCGGTAACGGTCTGGCGGGCGGTGGCAGCCCGGACACTCCGAGTCTGCCAATGAGCTCCAGCGGCCTCGATACCAATGCGTTGGAGCAGGGCCTCGATCAGGTGCTGCACTATGGTGGCGGCGGCAGCAAAAGCAGTGGAAAAAGTCGCTCTGGCGGGCGGGCCAACATCCGTGTAACCGCCGATGTCCGTAACAATGCCGTGCTGATCTACGACTTGCCCTCGCGCAAGGCCATGTACGAAAAGCTCATCAAAGAGCTGGATGTTTCGCGCAACCTGATCGAAATCGACGCCGTGATTCTCGACATCGATCGCAACGAGCTGGCAGAACTGTCCAGCCGCTGGAACTTCAATGCCGGGAGTGTCAACGGGGGCGCCAACATGTTCGACGCTGGCACCAGCTCCACCCTGTTCATTCAGAACGCCGGCAAGTTCGCCGCCGAACTGCATGCGCTGGAAGGTAACGGCTCGGCGTCGGTGATCGGCAACCCGTCCATTCTTACCCTTGAAAACCAGCCGGCCGTGATCGACTTCAGTCGCACCGAATACCTCACCGCGACCTCGGAACGCGTGGCCAATATCGAGCCCATCACCGCAGGCACCAGTCTGCAGGTGACTCCGCGCTCGCTGGATCACGATGGCAAGCCTCAGGTGCAACTGATCGTCGATATCGAGGATGGTCAGATCGACATCTCCGACATCAATGACACGCAGCCAAGTGTGCGCAAAGGCAATGTCAGTACCCAGGCCGTCATAGCCGAGCACGGTTCGCTGGTCATCGGTGGTTTCCATGGTCTTGAAGCCAACGACAAGGTCCACAAGGTTCCGTTGCTGGGCGACATTCCCTACATCGGCAAGCTGCTGTTCCAGTCCCGCAGCCGTGAACTGAGCCAGCGCGAGCGCCTGTTCATCCTGACGCCAAGACTGATTGGCGACCAAGTCAACCCGGCTCGCTATGTGCAGAACGGCAACCCTCACGACGTCGATGACCAGATGAAAAGGATCAAGGAACGGCGTGACGGCGGTGAGCTGCCTACCCGTGGCGACATTCAGAAAGTCTTCACGCAGATGGTTGATGGCGCTGCGCCAGAGGGCATGCATGATGGCGAAACACTGCCCTTTGAAACCGACAGCCTGTGTGACCCGGGCCAGGGCCTGAGCCTCGATGGCCAGCGCTCGCAATGGTATGCCCGCAAGGACTGGGGTGTGGCTGTCGTGGTCGCGCGCAACAATACCGACAAACCGGTGCGGATCGACGAGAGTCGCTGCGGTGGTCGCTGGGTCATCGGCGTCGCCGCCTGGCCCCATGCATGGCTGCAACCGGGCGAGGAAAGCGAAGTGTATATCGCGGTACGTCAGCCACAGATATCGAAAATGGCCAAAGAGAGCCGGCCATCACTGCTCCGGGGGGCAAAGCCATGAAGATCAGCAGCGTTGCAGTCGTGTTGGTGGTGTTCGCTACCCTGACCGGGTGCGCCACCCACGGTTGTTCGGGAACTGCCTGCAAACGCCCGGACTCCACCAGCCGCGAACTGGTCATCTGGTGGCCTCCGGACATGCGTGACGGTCTTGACGACCAGGACCACGAGCGTGATTACACCGTCGTGAAGTTAAGGGACTAGACATGATCGAGGTCGAGGAGAAAACAGCGTTCTACTACAACGTTGCGGCGCAGAGTCCTGCGGTCTGGCCGGTGGCAAACGGAGTGTCTTTCGTCAGCCGGCGCGAGCATCATGACTGGGGCATTGCGCTGCACATCGAGGGTCGAGCGCTGCGTCCCGAACAACTCAGAGAGGCGCTGCAACTGAGGTTTTCACAAGCCGAACGATTCAATGACTACTTTCTGTTCCTGGATATGCGGCGTGATTTCGTGGTGTGGCACGCGGTGAGCGACGCCCCCTATGCCGTCACCAACCTGGATGATATCCGGCGAAACGAGCTGATACTGGCAGGCCTGGATCATCTGGCTTAGGAGATAACACCCGCGTGAAAAGAAGACCGCCCCATCTGGGGCGGTCTTTTTTTGCGCAGATGCAATCCAAAAGCATCAGGCAGTTACTGGTCATGCGGAGCTCGGTCGGTTTTCGACACTGCACAGCTGTCACCCCGGCAGCGAGCACTGCCATCAGGATGGGACGACCAGGCCAACTGCGGACGCCAGCGATAAAAAGACCATAGCCGACATCAAGCAGCGGCCTGGTCAAGCGCCATGGCAACGGCGCAGCCCCGACATCCAGGCCGACAATGGGCAATGCAGCCTGGTATGACCCGGTATGACGCTGTCTGTGATTCATGCAGGCTTCGACGACCACGAGATAACGTCGATTGAGGTCACTTGGCTGGAAGGGTACGCGTATGGCTAAACAGCCATCACAGCTCGACTTCGACCTGAATCACTTCATCGGTGACTTCGTCCAGTTGCCGAACCACTTTGTAGATGTGGCCGACAGCCTGCAGGGTGGGGCGGGGGATGTATTTGCCGACCTTGGAGCGGTACAGCGTGCGGGTCAGCCAGATGCTTTGCACCACCGGGATGCCGGCTTTTTTGGCCCGGGCAATCAATGCCAGGGCTTCCTCGTCTTCCCCTTTGCAATGAATCAGAGGCAGAGGCGTTTCGCCTGGTCGGTAATACAGGGCCACCGCATAGTGGGTCGGGTTGACCAGCAGCATGTCGGCGTCTTCCACCGACTTGGGCGCAGCGCTGGGCTCCTGATTGAGGATCTCCTGGGCAAGTTGCCGACGATGGCCTTTGACGTGGGGGTCGCCTTCCGATTGCTTGTGCTCTTTCTTGATGTCTTCGTGGCTCATGCGCAGTTTTTTCGCATGGAAGTATTTCTGCATGGCGAAGTCGATCATGGCGATCGCCAGCAGCAGTCCCAATATCACTCGCAAAATATGCCTGAACAGCTCGACCAGCGCGTGCCAGTAGGTCGTCAGATCGCTGTTGGCCAGCACTGCAAGGGTACCCAGCACAGGTTTGACTTGCACATACAGCGTCGCGCCGATGGCAATGGCCTTGAGCACACTGAGCAGCAGGTTGAGCAGGTTTTGCCCGGAAAACATCTGTTTGGCGTGGGAAAACGGGTTGATCTTGTTGGGATCGATTTTCAGCGCCTTGGGCGCGAACAGAAAGCCGATCTGCATCCAGCTGCTGATCAAACGCATCAGCATCGCTATACCGACGCTGCACAAGGTAAAGCTGAGCAGTACGGAGAATCCTTCGCTGGCAATCAGCTCGACCGAGGCGGCAAAGCTGCGGTCGATACCTTGAAAGGACAGCGACAACAGCGCCTCCAGGCGGTTGACGCTTTCATCAGCCAGGGCCAGGGTGATTTCACTGACAGCCATCAGCACCAGCAGTTTGCCGAGGTCCTGACTCTGCCCCACCTGACCCTTTTCCCGCGCGTCACGCAGTTGCTTGGGCGTGGCCTTTTCGGTTTTTTCGCTCACGGCACTTGCACCAGAAGTGTCAGTAGCGACTTCAGATCAACCAGCTTCAATAGTTGACCTGTGCCCAGTTCCAGCAGCGTCGGCAGATAGATCAGCAGAAACGCGAGGCCGGCCATACTCTTGGCCGGCATGGCGAGGATCGAAACGTTCAGCTGTTGCGCATACAGGCCGATGATCGCGAACGCTGCTTCGATCAACAGCAGCAGCGCGATGAAGGGGGCGGCGTACAGCAGCATGTGCTGCATCGTCTGGTTCAACTGCTCCAGAAATACATCCAGGCCGCCAGCGTTCATGCCCGGCAGCCAGGCCGTCGGAGGCCAGACGCTGTAGCTGTCCCAGATGATCTGAGTCATCAGCGACAGCCCCCCGGTGAGGATGACCAGCATGATCAGGGTTTCTTGAAACAATTCGCCCAGTGGCGTGGCGTCAGGGCCCAGCGCCGGGTTCAACTGGCCGCCGCTGAGCGCACCGCGCTGGCTGTCGAGCAGTGCGCCGACCGAGGCGAACATCCAGAACGGCGCATACAGCAAAAGCCCCAGTAGGGTGCCGAGTACCGCTTCCTTGATCAGCAGGCCGCCGATTGCGAACCAGTTGTCGTCGAGGGACTCCAGAGCCCGGGTGATGGCCGGTGCCGGGATCATCGCCATCACCGCCACGACGGCATAACGCAACGGGCCTTTGAGGTATTTGAAGCAGAAGGCTGGCACCAGCAGCATGCAGGGCATCAGCCGCGCCATTGCCAGTCCCATGCCCAGCATGAATTGAAAGGCGCTGTGCGCGTCGAAGGGCATTTAGTGACTGACCCCGGAGCGGGCAATCAGGTCGAAGGCCATATTGATGAACTGGATCAGCTCGACGCCGATCCAGCGGCCGGTCATGGCCAGGGTCAGTCCGACGGCCCCCAGTTTGATGCCGAAGGGCAATGTCTGATCCTGAATCTGCATGAGTGCCTGCAGCAGCGAGGTGACCACACCCACCAGCACCGCAACGGCCAGCGGCGGGGCGGTCAGGATGACGACCAGAAACATGCCTTGCTTGAACAACGCCAACGCTTCCATCACCGCCTCACATATAGGAATAGAACAGGCTGTCGAGCAGACGCGACCAGCCCGATACAAGCACGAACAGCAGCAGTTTTAGCGGCAGCGACAGTGTCATCGGCGAGACCATCTGCATGCCCAGTGCCAGCAACAGGTTGGAGACAATCAGGTCAATGACGATGAAGGGGATATAGATCAGAAAACCGATCTCGAAACCGGCCTGCAGTTCCGACAGCACAAAGGCCGGGATCGCCAGCAGAAGATCGTTTTTGTTGGCCTGATCGGCCATTTCCTTGGGCCACATACGCTGGGTGTTTTCCAGCAGGTGGGCGACGACGTCCGGGTCGGTGTTGCGTGTCATGAAGCGTTGCAGCGGCTCGATGACCACTTTGAGGCTGCTCTGCAGTTTGTCGGCGTTGCTCAGTTCCAGCGGGTGTTCATGGACCCGCTGCTGTATGTCGTGCGCCACCGGGGCCATGACGAACATCGTCGCGGCCAGGGCGATGCCATACAACGCCATGTTCGGCGGTACTTGCTGAACGCCGATCGCGTTGCGGGTGATCAGCAGCGTCATGGCGATCTTCAGAAAGGCGGTGCAGACGATCAACAGGAACGGGATCAGCGACAGCGAGCCGAGAAACAGCGCCAGCATGATCGGGTTGACGCCCTCCATGATCATGAGCGCGCCACCAGCCGGGTAATCTGCAAACCGAGGCGGCCTTCGACGTCGACCAGTTCGCCTTCGGCAACCACCTGCTCACCGTGGCACAGCGTGGCGTGCCCTGGCGCGATGCCGCTGACTTCAAGAATGCTTCCGGCGTCCAGTCGACGCAGTTCGGCAAGGGTCAATCTGAGCTCGCCGCAGCGCAAGGTCAGGTCCAGCTCCAGTGAATCGAGCATCGGCGATTCATGGTGGTCTCCCGACTGCTCTTCATGCTCCGCGTCGCTGTCCGCGTAGCCGAATGCGTGCTCGGCGTATTCGTCTTCACGCTGTTGCTGATCAGCCTGTTCAGGCACCGGTTCTTCATAGTCGTCGAGCATCTCGACGTCGTCCTGATACAGATCTTCAGTACTCATGGTGACTGTGCTCCTCATGACTGAGCTGCAGAAAAAGATGCTGTGCCTGTTGGTCGGTGCGGGCCGCCCATTGACGGCCAGCGAGTGTCACGGACCCTTGTCCGGCGCTGTCGAAGCGGCAGCGGGCGGGCAGCACCACGTCACCGGGGCGTAGCGAGGCGATTTGTTCCCGGGTCAGTGACAGTTCGCCGACGATCAGCGGTGTCGACACCGACCAGGATTCGTCCAGGTTACGATTCAAGACCTGCCAGTCAGCCGAACCCAGAAGCCTGAGCAGGGTGGCGGGTGTGGCGTGCAGGCGGGTATCCAGTCGCTCGCTGCCCAGTCGCACGTGAACGCGGCAGCCGATGGCCAGCTCGGTCGGGGTGTCGGAAAACGGCGCAACAGGCGCCAGCAGGTCGGCGACCACCGGGCTCAGGCGCTGGTTGAACAACTGCCAGTACCAGCCCTGGTGCTCGCCGCCAAGCGTGAAGGGCACTTCGCCCAGCAGGCTGAGCAACGCTTCGGCATCGCTCAGCAACAAGGGGCCGACCGCCGTATTCAACCAGACACCGTCTGCGGGTATCCGCGCGTCTTCGAGCAGCGGTAGCAGGCTCAGTTCGGCGTGCTGACCGCGGCTGCTGAAGCCCAGACGCCGTCCGGCACCGAGTGCGCGTGTGGCTTGGGCCAGCAGAGCGTCGACCTTGCGCAGACGCAGGGCGCTCATGCTGTGAAGTCTTCATGCATGTCCAGCTCGACGTCCTGACCGAGCGCCTGTGCCAGCGATTCCCGGCATGCGCCGGCCTGGCCCTGCAAGCGCTTGAGAACGTCACGCCGACCAAACCCCAGTTGAATATTCCAGCGGTTTTCGGATTTGCTGGCGTTGACCCGCACGCTCCCCAGATTGGGCATGAGCAGACTGAATGCCAGCGGACCGTCCGGCTGATCGGGCAAGCGCTGAGCCAGCTCGTCGATCAACTGCGTCGGTACGTTTTCGGACTGTGCGGAGAAGGCCACACCGCTGCCTCCGAAGCCCTGCTGATCCGGCTCTTCGCCTACCAGCGGTATCAGCAGTTGCGAGAAGAACATGCCGTCGGCGCTCATCGGGCTGTCGGTCACTGAACGGTTCAGCGCGAAACGAACCTTCTGCGCATCGCTCCGAGGCGTACCGGTAAAGGCTGGCGGCTGGTCATCGAACCTCGCGGGCTGACGCCGCGAAGGCAGGGGGCGCGAGGCGGCTGGCGGCGCACTCGGCGCGGGTGGCGCTTTGGCGGGGGTTTTGATCGGTGCGGTCATCGTCACTTAACCTTCTTCGTTGAGCGTCTCCTCCATGCAGGCGAGTTTCTCGACCGCGCGCTGAGACGCCTTGGCTTGCAGCCGTTTCTGTTCAAGCAACGCCTGTTGTTCAGCTACTCGCATTTGCTGTTGCTGCACGTCCTGGCGGATGTAAGCCAGGCGGTCGAGCATGGTTCTTTCCTTTTCGTGCCAGCCGTCTACATCAGTCAGGCTGAGAGTTCTTTGCAAATGCGCATGGGACAGACTCTCTCGGCGGCGCTTGTGGTTTTCGCGTTCCTGATTCAGCGACGCCCTGGTCTCTGCTAAGTGGTCGAGCATCGATTTCAGTTCCAACTGCGCCTGGCGATGAGCCCGCTCGGCACTGGCCTGACGATGTTGACGCAGTGGCGTGAGCAGACCGATCACCTGATGCAGAGCAACCTGTTGCGGGTCGTCTTCCAGTGGTTCGTCCATGGCTACTCCGGCAGTTGAGAGGTGAGTTGCAGTAGCCTGTCCAGGGTTTCCTGCAACGGCACGGGCTCACGCAGGTCCTGGCGCAGGAACGCGTTTATGGCTTCGTTCAGTTGCACGGCACAGTCGGTGACCGGGTCGGCCCCGGCCTGGTATTCACCCAGGCGCAGGAGCATTTCCACTTGTTTGTAGGCGGCCAGTAACTGGCGCAGGCGATTGTTCGCCCGTTGATGTTCACGACCGGTGACGTTGCTCAGAATCCGGCTGATGCTGGCCGACACATCGATAGCCGGGTAGTGGCCGCGCTCGGCCAGCTTGCGCGACAGTACGATGTGTCCGTCGAGCAATGAGCGCACTTCGTCGGCGACCGGATCGTTCATCGAGTCCTGTTCGATCAGCACCGTATAAAGCGCGGTGATCGAACCGTTCTCGCTCATCCCGGCGCGCTCCACCAGCCGTGGCAGCAGGGTGTACACCGAGGGCGGAAGACCGCCGCGCCCCAGTGGTTCGCCCGATGCAATACCGATTTCCCGTTGCGCGCGGGCGAAGCGGGTCAGGGAGTCGAGCAGCAACAGCACTTTCTGGCCACGGGCGCGAAAGGCTTCGGCGATGGCGGTGGCGGTGAACGCAGCGCGGGCGCGCTCCATACTGGAGCGATCGGAAGTTGCACAGACCAGCACCGAGCGGCGGCGCAGGGTTTCGTCCAGTTCGTGATCGAGAAACTCGCGCAACTCGCGACCCCGTTCGCCGATCAGGCCAAAAACGATGACGTCACAATCCATGTTGCGCGCCAGTTCGGCCATCAGTGTGGTCTTGCCGCAGCCCGCACCGGCGAATAGCCCGACACGCTGTCCCTCACCGAGCAGAATCGCACTGTCGATGGCGCGTATCCCGGTGGGCAAGGCCCGGGTGATGCGCGGTCGCTGGGTCGGCGGCAGGGCGTCGGCGATCACCGGCAGAGTCGTGCGGCGGTCTTCGGGGCCGGCGAACGCGCCGAGGCAATCGCCCATCAGCGGCCGCCCGAAACCGTCCAGTACACAGCCGAGCAGGCTGTCATCGACGCCGATCCGGTGTGCCACGCCCAGCGGTCGGATCGGCGCGCCCACCTGAATACCGTCGGGTGGGCCCAAGGCACTGAGCAGCGTGCATTCCTGGGTGAAACCGACGATTTCGGCCAGCAGCAACGAGCCATCGGCTTTGCTCACTTCACAGAGATCGCCGACCTTGGCCGATGGAATCCTGCACTCCAGCAGAATCCCGCGCACGGCGCTGACCCGGCCAATGACGCGCACCGCGCAATACTGACTCAAACGCTTGGCATGTGCGTCTTTCCACAGGTTCAGTGCTGCATTCACCAGTTCACCTCGATATGGCGATTACCGTCGAATTGCAGACGCTGATTATCGATTCGGGTGAGGCGCAGGCCATCCACTTCGTCACCTACGTAAACACGTCGACCGTCGGCAGTCACCAGGTGCGCATGCGGCCCGGTCATGATCTGAACCACCACAAAGGGCAGGGTGTTGCGATTGCTGCCCACGTTGTCCAGGACGGTTACCGGCGAGTCATACAGCGCCTTGAAGCGCTGAAGCATGCGCTGGTAGACCAGCAGCGATTCTTCTTTCAGATCGCCGTTGAGGATCAGACCGTCGGGCGTCTCTTCCACGCTGATGTCAGTCAGCAGGCGGTCGCTGAGCATGGTGCTCAACTGATGGCGGACGGCATCCGCGTTGCTCAGGCGTATGCGTTTGTCGGTCACAGGGTTTGCAGCCCTGGCTGGTGCCTTGGGCGTATCGGGCAAGGCCTCTGTCGTGGCGGCAGCCAGGTGTGCCGGGCTCTGATCCATCGCAATAGCAGGCGGGCGGGTCAGGCTCCAGGCGCTGCCGATGACGCCCACCAGCAGCCCGGCGATGATGCCCGTGGTGCGGTTGAGAAATTGCGAGCGGGACTTGACCTTCTCCAGCGGCACATCGTTGTGTGCCGGCCCGGATTCGGCCTCGGGCTGTTTGGGAAGCACGGCGGGCACCGAGGGCCACTCATCGCCCGCAGGCGAAACGCACAGCCACACCGAACCCAGCATGAAAGCGTTATTGAGCGTCAGGTCGATGCTCGGCCGGGCATTGCCCTGTTCGTCGCAGACCGCGCCTTGTTCAGCGTTCAGTGTCCAGTTGTCGTCGACACGTTGCAGGCGGCAATGCAGGCTTTCCACGCCCGCATCGTCCAGCGCCAGATCGTGTTGCCCGGCAGAGCCAATCGACCATTGCTCACCGATCAGCGGTAATGCCGCGCCTTGGTGCTGGCCATTCAGTACGCGTAATTCAAACATCTGAAAGTCTCCGTGCATTCAGGCCTTGCAGGCTCAGGCAGCGTGCTCGTTGTCCAGCGGCTCGAGATCGTCTTCAAGGTCGAATCGACCCATGACCTTGACCTTGGCCGCGTTGCTGATTTCCGCAAAAGATAGTACGGGTACATGGTAGAACTCCTCCCTCAACAAGGTACGCAGAGGGCTGCGCAGATCCTGTGCCACCAGCAGAACCGCCTGTTCGGGAGCTCGTACCGGGAAGGCAATGTGCAGCTGTTGCACGAGCATCTGGCTGGTCTCGTTGCTCAGCGCGAAGAATGTTTCGGTTTGCGTCTGGCGCAGGCCATCGCGCAACAACCCCTCGCTTTCCGGCGTGAGCAGCCACACTTGCAGGCCTTCGGCACCGCAGTACTGGTGGTAGATCTGCGACTTGAGCGCTATGCGCACATAGTCGGTCAGCACATTGGTATCGCGTTCATGCTGGCAGTGCTCGATCAGGGTTTCGGCAATGACGCGGATCGCCCTCAGCGGCACACACTCCGAGGCCAGGCGTTGCAGGACGGCCGAGAAGCGCGTCAGGGTGAGGACCCGCTGCATTTCCTGAGCGAGTTCCGGTTGCTCGGACTCCAGCCAGCTGAGGATCGCTTTGGTTTCCTGCAAGCCGATGAACTGCGGCGCGCAGGACTGCAATGCACGCTCCATGCGTTCGATGATCAGCGTCGTGGAACTGACCGGGTTCAAATCGCCAGACTGCTCGGCAGGCAGCCAGACCCATTGATCTTCCTGGCGGTCGGTATTGCCCGGGATGGCCGCTGGAAGGTTTTCGCCTGCCAGCTGGCGCGCTTCCACGGCGACATGGCTCTGCGTGAAGGTGGCCTTGAGCATCGGTACGTCATAGACGGTGAAGCGAAACTCGTCCGGGGCAATGTCATCGACATGCTCGATGATGAACGAAGGCAGGGTCAGGCCGTACTGCACCACCAGACGGTTGCGGCGCTTGCGTATTTCGCTGACCAGCGCTTCGATCTGTGCGCTGTCCTGACCGGGGTGGAATTGCAGCACAAACTGGCGGCTGGGCGAAAAGGTACGCAGGTCTTCCTTGCCGTTCATTTCTGGCGCCACAGCGGCTGTACGTTGCTCATCGGCCTTGGGTTTTGCCCGTTGCAACTGCAGCAGTCCACCGGCACCGCAGATGATCGAGATGGTAATGAAAACACCGGTCGGCATTCCCGGCAGGGCCGCGAAGCCGAGCATGGCCACCGAGGCGATGATCCAGGCCTTGGGCTGGCTGGTGATCTGCTCGGCGATCTCGCGGCCAATGTTGGCTTCCACACCCGCCTCGGTATTGGGCACGCGGGTGATGATCATGCCGCTGGTCACGGAAATCAGCAGCGCAGGAATCTGCGCGATCAGGCCGTCACCGATGGTCAGCACGGTATACAGCTGCAAGGCGTCGCCCGCCGCCATGTTGTGTTGCAGCACGCCGATGGAAATGCCGCCGATCATGTTGATGGCAACGATGATCAGGCTGGCGATCGCATCGCCGTTGACGAACTTCATGGCGCCATCCATCGCACCGAACAACTGGCTTTCCTTGTTCAGTTCAGCGCGTCGTTTGCGGGCCTCGTGGACGGTGATCAGGTTGGCACGCAGGTCACTGTCGATGGACATCTGCTTGCCGGGCATCGCGTCCAGGGTAAAACGCGCACCGACTTCGGCGACCCGTTCCGAGCCTTTGGTAATCACTAGAAAGTTGACCACCGTCAGGATCAGGAAGATCACCAGACCCACCGCCAGATTGCCGCCCACCACAAACTGCCCGAACGCCTCGACGATGTGTCCGGCGTCCTGGTTGAGCAGAATCAACCGCGTGGTGGAAACCGACAGGGCCAGACGAAACATCGTGGTCAGCAGCAGCACGGCAGGGAAGGTCGAGAACGCCAGTGGCCTGGGCAGGTGCATCGCCAGCATGATCAGCAGGCAGGAAATACAGATGTTCACGGCGATCAGCACGTCGATCAACCCGGTGGGCAGCGGCGTGATCATCATGAACACGATGGCGATCACAAAAAACGCACCGACCAGTTCCGAGCGGCGCATGGCCGACAGCGCGACCATGTTCAGAAAGTTGATGACCCGGTTCATCAGGCAAGCCCCTCGTATAGTTGCTTCTGTTCCTTATGCGTAAGCTCGGCCATCAGCGTGAGTAGATTATTCAGCGCGGCCTGGCGGCTTTTCAGGTCCCGCCAGAGCAGGATCGGCAGTTGCATCAGCATCGGCCGCAGGCCATTGAGAAACGCCAACTGGTGTTCGAGTTTGTTGCCCCCGATGTGCTGGGTCAGCTGCAAGGTCTGATTCACGTTCATGCCATTGGCTGTCAGGGTCAGCATGTGCTTGAGGAAGGCCGGAGGGTCCACGGTCAGTTTGGGATTCTTTTTACGCATGCGTCCTAGCAGGTGTTCGCAACCGCGCAGCAACGTCGTGACATGGCGCGCGGTGGTCAGGCCATGCATCAGCGTGCGCAGTTGTTCATGGGAAGCCGACGGGGTAATCGCCGAAAGATCGTCGGCGATGGCTCTACGCATGTCGCGCAGGTTCAGGTCGAACTCGCCGGGTTCCTGTTGCTCGCCAATCAGGGCTTCGATCAAACCCGTGACGTTGGGTTGTCCCGACACCGCTACGCCATACAGATTGCGCAAGGCAGTGCGGCGCTTGTTATCGATGTTCTGGCGCCCGAAGGCTCTTGCGGTATTGATACCGGCGCGGGCGCGCGGACCGAATCGGCGGCGCAGATGTTTAAGCGTCTGGGTCAGCGCTGCATATTCTTCTTCAGCCCCATCGTCTTCTGCCTGTTTGCGCGCTGCCTGCAACACCACGTGAGCCTTGGCAGCGTCGCCGTCAGCGAATTCCAGAACCTGTTCCAGATCGGCGTCGTTGTCCTGCAGCAGTTTTTTGCGCAGCAGTCTGGCGGCGTTATCCAGCCCGGTGTCGCTGGTGCTCATCAGCAACTGATAAAGCTCGCCCAGTTTGACGGCCCGCGACTGCAGCGCGTTCCTGCTCGCGATCAGCTCTCGCTCACGCAGTATCCGGCTGTGCTGCACCAGCGCTGCGGCGAAGCGCGAGACCTGCAGTGACGAGGTGCCTTTTTCATCAGGCAACCCGCTGCCGGGAATCGCTCGCGCAGCCGGTGTGATGGCGCGGATTGGCGCTACCGGACGAATGGGTAATGTAGGCGGGGCGACGATTTTCATAGGACGATTCTGGGCCTGGTCATGACCGCTGAGTGGGTCATTGACGCGGTTCGGTTCCCTGGTGCCGAAGGCTTGTGCGTTTGTGCCAAAAGCTGCCGAGCCAAAAACCGTGTTGCGCAAAAAAATGTATTTCAAAGAATTTCAAATTTTAAAATAGTTTTATAAAACATGTGCTTATAAATATTTTTTGGCTGGCATGGTTATCGCTATAGGGCTTGCACTCCATCAAATGAGGCAAGCCCATGCTCCCGAATCTTGTGATCCTTGATGTAACCGAACCACGCAAACCATCCTCGTCCGCTGGTATTCGTCAATTGACGGCCGATCAGATCCAGATGCTCAGGGCGTTCATTCAGAAGCGGGTAAAGAACGCCGATGATGTGGATGACATCCTGCAGTGTGTGTTTCTCGAAGCGTTACGCAATGAGCACAAGTTTCAGCACGCCAGCAAACCGCAAACCTGGTTGTGTGGCATTGCACTGAATCTGATCCGCAACCACTTCCGCAAAATGTATCGCCAGCCTTATCAGGAAAGCTGGGAAGACGACGTCCATACCGATCTGGAATGGCACGGCGATATTACTCATCAGGTAGACGGGCACCGGCAGTTGGCACGTGTCATAGAGGCCATCGATTGCTTGCCGACGAACATGCAGAAGGTCCTGGAAGTTTCGCTGGAAATGGACGGCAATTATCAGGAAACCGCCAACACGCTGGGTGTCCCGATCGGCACCGTCCGCTCACGGTTGTCCCGGGCACGGGTGCAGCTCAAGCAACAGATAGACCCGTTTGCCTGAGTGGTTATCTGTCTGGAACCAACTCGCACGCAAAACCACACAGTTGCCATCCCTCACCACTTGGATGGCAACCATGCGTATATCCAGTTCTCCCAGTCCTGCCCTCGGCAGCATCGTGAATCAACCCACCTCTGGCGAACTGGCTGCTGAGACGCCATTGGCCAAAGCCTCGCTCACGCAGAGCGGCGCAGGTGGTGGTCAGGCTTTTGTACAGTTCGGCCAGGCCAACGACAGCCCATCGTCCTTTTCGGGAACCGAGCAAAGCGGCTCATCGCTGATGAGTCTGCTGACTCGCAGCAGCAGTAGCGAAAGTACCTCAAGCGTCGATCAGGACAGTGATCAGGTGTCCCCGATGACGTCGGTCTCGTCAACCGCGAGCGCGTCACCCACGGCGGCCTCCAACCCGGCGAATGCACCGAGCGCGACCGATGCAGCGTTTCTCGATAACTCCGAATACTCTTCGCCCGAGGCGCTCAAGCGCTGGGAACCGATGGTTGCCAACCTGCCGCCCGAAGAGCGCGAGCAGGCCGCCAAAGAACTCAACCGGCCCATCGCCGCAGCCTGGATGGCCAGAGAGAATGGCCCCAACGCCGAAAAGGCGATGGCGTTCATCAATGCCAATCCTGCGTTGAAGACGGCGGTCGACGTCGGCAAGGACGGTGGTAATGCAGATGGCAAAATCACCAACAAAGACCTCAAGGCGTTCGCCAAAAACATGGAGAAGGCGGCCGACAATGCCGACAAGGACGTGGCCAAGTACATGGAAGACAACCCCGGCGCCGATCCTCAATCCCTTGAAATGGTGCGCAGCGCAGCGGTGATGCGCGCCAATATGCCGTTGGCCACGGCTGCCGACCCTCATCATGCAGTCGGGGCGGCGGACAAGACCGATGTCGATGGCAATGTCAGCGCCGAGGGTCTGAAAGCGCTGATTAAAAGTAACCCCGGGTTGTCAGGTACGCTCAAACAGTCGTCCAACATGTGGTCGCAGGCGGGCTTCCTCAGCCAGGTGGATGAAGCCGGTCTGACCGGGCGCAAGAAGGCTGCGCATAGTCCCGACCAGGTGTTCGATGCGTCCAATATGAGCGAGTGGATCAGGAAGAGCGCTCCCAAAAATGGTGGCCAGTTCGCCAGCATGCTCAGCGACGCCGCGACGTTGAATTCGGTAGCCGGTATCGATATCAGCAAACTCAACGCCCAGGTTTTCGAGAAGCCCAAGGCTTACACCGGCGCGCAGAAGGCCGCTGTGATGATCAAGTTGCAGCAGACTCAGCAGAGCGTGATAGCCGGGCGGGGTTTGCGCAATACCGAGAAGACCGAGGCGGGCCTTAACGAGCGAATCGCTCAGTTGCAAGCCGATCCTGACGTTCAGGAGTACCTCAACAAAAGCATTCCCGAACAGGAGCGCAGCCTGGTTCGCAGCGATTCGGCGCTGCAGAAGGCCGTGACTGAGCAGGCTCAAAACGTCAACAGCGGGAAGGCCTTGCAAACCGACCTGGCAACCGCAGACAAGGCCGTCGGCAAACACAACCCCGACCCCGATTACAGCGGCGCCATCACCGGCCTGTCGGCTCAACTGCAGCTTCAAGAAGACCTGTTTCCCGATGCCCAGGTGCCCACTGCCCAGCAAGTATTCAACAACCAGCCTGATGAAGTGCAAACGAAGATTGCCGATTCCTACGTTCGCAACTTCAGCGAGGGGGGCGCTCTGAAACAACTTGGCCAGAAAAAGTCTGACGCCGGTGAGTCTCTGCAAACCGCAGATAACCAGAAAGCGGCGTATGAAAGCGTGCTGCCCGCTGATTTCGTTAATGGTGAGCGTGAGAGCTACACGGCCAGCACCTTGTCCGAACTGCAGAACTCCAAAAAAGGCCGCAAGTTGCTGGAGGGCAAGACCGATGAAGAGGGTGGCCCTTCGCTGGCAGAGCAGCTCGCCGAGCAAGGTATCGGGGGCAAGGCATTCAATTCGGTCATGGGCTTCGCGTCAGTGTCTGACAGGCTCGCCAGCGGCGACAAGCTGGGCGCGGCTCAGAGCATCATCGACAGCTCCAGGTTGGGTGCGGAGGCAATCAAGGGCGGCATAGACACCGGCGCGAAAATGATGGGTCGCGAGGCGTCTGCCGGCCTTGGTCGTCTGGGCGGGCAGATGATCGGCCGCGCTGTCGGTCTGGTTGCCGGTGAAGCCACAGGACTTGCCGCAGGCGCAGCGCTGGGCGCTGCAATCCCGGTGATCGGCTGGGCCATCGACGGCGCCATGGCTCTGGGTTTTGGTATTTCGGCGATTATCGACGCAGTCAAAAAGCACAAGGCACAGAAGGCGTTTGATCATAACGTTGACCCGGTGCTGGATCAGTTCGGGATTGACAGGGCGCATTGATAGCAGGGAAGAGGTTGAACTCTTTTTCAAGCCTCTTCCTCTTGTGCTGTGTATGAGGTGCTTGTGTTGTTCCGCCCGTCTTCAATCCTAGGGTTTTTTACTTGCCAGGAAAGTATTGGCATGTTGATGCCGAGGTCGAGGAACACGTTGCCCATAGGCAGCGGTTGGCAAGTTTATCCAGTGTCGCGTTCGGACCCATCAGGCACCTACTCAAAAATAATTCAAAAGCCCGCGGTGAGCGGGCTTTTTCATATTGATTGCTCCTGCGTTGTCGTGCGTAGGCAGAGACCGTCTGTTTATCCTCATTCGTGATGCGCGCGAGCAGGTTCCTCGCCAACGGGCTTATCACAAGACCACTCATAGCCCTCTACCCAGTCGGTGATAAAGGCTCCGGAGAAAGCGGTTGGAGAGCAAAAAACCGATCAGATGCTGATTCAGCATTCAGGCTGCGGCGCTCAGTACTGTTCCGGCTTTTAATGAACTGCTAAACACCCCTGAAATAGAAAACGCCCGATGCGGTGCATCGAGCGTTTTAAGTGTGAAACAGGTATAAATCTATCTCAGGACCACACAGGTCATAAGGGCAGTGAGTGTGTCAGCTATTTAGCCCCGATTTCAGTTTCGCGCCCTGAGCGCCGGATTTTCCGGGTCATAGCCTCTTTCTGCCAGCGCCATTTTGAGTCTGTTCTCCATGGGGCCCTGGCCTTTCAAGGCATCCATGATAACGTGTGTTCTCGCCTGTCCGTGGCTGGAAGGCTGCCCTTCAACCGACTCGGCATAAGAAAGACCGAGACCCGTCGACTGCATGCTTAGCGGTGTATGTTCGACGAATCCTTCAGGAGGGATACCGCTCAGCTTTTTCAGCTTTTCGCCCAGTTTTACTGCTTTTGCAAGATCACCATTTATGTAAAGAATGGCAGAGTCAGTTTGCTGGCCATATTTTGCCGGACCGACGACTTTACCTTGTGTCACAGATTTGTGCTTGTCCATCAGGGTTGCCATTGCGAGGGCCAACTGCGCTCCATATTTAGGTTCTACACCAATGGTAAGTCGTCCCGAGTTTGTCTCAGGTGCGCGTTGGTCTTTAGGAACCATTCTAAAAAAGCCGGTTCTGGCATTTCTGTCTTCAGCGATGTATCGGCCCAGATCAAGCTCTTCCTCTTCCCGATCATCATGGATCTGCGGGCGTATGATAAGGTTTTTCTTGTTATCGAGAGCCTGTAGCGTTTCCAGGTAATGTTCTTGCTCTGCCGCATTCATAGGCGTTGTGTCTGGCGTGTCCCTCTTGTAGATCATGTAGATACCGATTTCGGTATCGCGCCCGAGCGCCTCAGCTTTTTCAGCCCATTGCTGGAAGCTGGCAAATGTCTGTTTTGATGTCAGTCGGCTGTCGGCAGCCTTGATTGCGGCGCCCACAGCGCTACTTCCGCCCTTCTCCAGATCGAAGCGTCTGCCCAACATTCTGTCCAGGCGTGGAACTGCCGCCGCTTTCTCGTTGAGTACCTGGGCTATTTGGGCACGCTGGCTTTGTCCGCCAATAAGATGCGCTGCGCCTTTGAAGAACTTGTCTGCTTTGGACTGTTGATCGGGTCTGAGGACCGCGATTGAGCCGTCAGCGGCCGCACGAATCTCGTAACGCTTGCCGTTGACTTCCAACTGACCCTCGGATTTGATTGCCTGAATATCAACGTTTGAATGTCTGAGCGCTTCTACGCTGGAGAAGCGTGCATGGATAGGGTTCACTAAAAGCTCCTTACGCTAAGCAAGAGTAGTTGAAATACGTCGGAAGATTGAAAGCGCGGTCACGTGCGGGCTTCTCGCCAACACTTCATCCATTCGACCAATCCTGCAATTTCGAGCTTCAGCATCTCCACGCTGACTTTTTCCCGCGGGATGCTTTGGTAAGCGTGGTACAGGCCGCTTTGCTCATCCCAGCCAATGCCGGGGCCGGCATTCACAAGGGGGTTGAGAGCGCCAGCCAACAGGCGCTGCAAGGGTAGATCCTCGTGTGGCTCAAGCAGACCAATCAGCAACAAACGTTGATGCGTGTCGTCGCGCAACAGCGTCAGAGCGAATGCCTTGTCGATGATCATGTTGCACGCATCCTTATCGTCAAACGCCAAGGCGGGCATCTCCATGCATCTTGAAAAGTCATCAAGCAACGTTTTGTAGAAAAGGCTACTCATAATCGGTTCGCCACTGTGGATTTGTCGGGTGGGTGGCAAATTTTCCCGATAAGGTTCCATGCGCGTACAGAAACGTCAGGCAGACGCCCTGTCAGTGCTTACGTTTCGAAAGGTTCAAGTGATTAGGGGACCGGCATTTGGAGGTCTTCGGCCACTGCTCATCGAAGGCATGTGTGTAACGACGAATGTTTAATGCAGGAAGGCTTTGCTGGACGTTTAGCACTCTATTCCGAGAAAGAGGCGGAAGAGCGAGGATTGGATCAAGGCACTTTCCACCAGACGAAAAAAAAGACCTTGAATTTCAAGGTCTTTTTTAAAGGTGGTGCCCCGAGGGAGAATCGAACTCCCACTTCTTTCGAAAACGGATTTTGAATCCGCCGCGTCTACCAATTCCGCCATCAGGGCTCAATGGCGGCGAAGTATAAGGATGAGTTTTCTGTTGGTCAACAGGGATTTACGCAGGTTTTTTACTAATGCCGTCAAACCGGATAAACTTCCCGGCCCTGCTAAACGAACCCGATCATGCGCGTCGCCGACTTTACCTTCGAACTCCCCGATTCCCTGATTGCTCGCCACCCGCTGGCCGAGCGTCGCAGCAGTCGTCTGTTGACCCTCGATGGGCCGACGGGCGCGCTGGCACATCGTCAATTCACCGATTTGCTTGAGCATCTGCGCCCGGGCGATTTGATGGTGTTCAACAATACCCGGGTCATTCCCGCACGTCTGTTCGGGCAAAAGGCCTCCGGCGGCAAGCTGGAGATTCTGGTCGAGCGCGTGCTGGACAGCCATCGTGTGCTGGCGCATGTGCGTTCGAGCAAGTCGCCCAAACCTGGCTCGTCGATTCTGATCGATGGCGGTGGCGAGGCCGAGATGGTGGCGCGGCACGATGCGCTGTTCGAGCTGCGCTTCGCCGAAGAAGTACTGCCGTTGCTGGAGCGTGTCGGCCATATGCCGTTGCCTCCTTATATAGACCGTCCGGATGAAGGCGCGGATCGCGAGCGCTATCAGACCGTTTACGCGCAGCGTGCGGGTGCTGTGGCTGCGCCGACTGCCGGCTTGCATTTCGATCAGCCGCTGCTCGAGGCGATCGCCGCCAAGGGCGTCGAGACTGCGTTCGTCACGCTGCACGTTGGCGCGGGTACATTCCAGCCGGTGCGCGTCGAGCAGATCGAAGATCACCACATGCACAGCGAATGGCTGGAAGTTGGCCAGGACGTGGTCGACGCTGTGGCCGCGTGCCGTGCACGGGGCGGGCGAGTGGTTGCCGTCGGGACCACCAGTGTTCGCTCGCTGGAGAGTGCCGCGCGTGACGGCGAACTGAAGCCGTTCAGCGGCGATACCGACATCTTCATCTATCCAGGCCGGCCGTTTCACGTGGTCGATGCCCTGGTGACCAATTTCCATTTGCCTGAATCCACGCTGTTGATGCTGGTTTCAGCGTTCGCCGGTTATCCCGAGACGATGGCGGCTTATGCTGCGGCCATCGAGCACGGCTACCGCTTCTTCAGTTACGGTGATGCGATGTTCATCACCCGCAATCCCGCGCCGACGGCCCCACAGGAATCGGCACCAGAGGATCACGCATGAGTCGCACCTGTCGTATGTCTTTCGAGTTGTTGGCCACCGATGGCAAAGCCCGTCGCGGTCGGCTGACCTTCCCGCGCGGTGTGGTGGAAACCCCGGCGTTCATGCCGGTGGGCACCTATGGCACGGTCAAGGGCATGCTGCCGCGTGATATCGAGGCCACCGGTGCGCAGATGATTCTGGGCAACACGTTTCACCTGTGGCTGCGTCCCGGCACCGAAGTCATCAAGGGCCACGGCGACCTGCACGATTTCATGCAGTGGAAGGGGCCGATTCTGACCGACTCCGGCGGTTTTCAGGTGTTCAGCCTGGGCGCCATGCGCAAGATCAAGGAAGAGGGCGTGACCTTCGCCTCGCCGGTCGATGGTGCCAAGGTGTTCATGGGGCCGGAAGAGTCGATGCAGGTCCAGCGTGATCTGGGTTCGGACGTTGTGATGATCTTCGATGAATGCACGCCGTACCCGGCCGACGAAGATGTGGCGCGGGTCTCCATGGAACTGTCGCTGCGCTGGGCCAAGCGTTCCAAGATCGCCCACGGCGAAAACACTGCCGCGTTGTTCGGCATCGTTCAGGGCGGCATGCACGAGAACCTGCGCAAGCGCTCGCTGGAAGGCCTGGACGAGATCGGCTTTGACGGTCTGGCGATCGGCGGTCTGTCGGTGGGCGAACCCAAACACGAGATGATCAAGGTGCTGGACTACCTGCCAGGCCTCATGCCGGCAGACAAACCTCGTTACCTGATGGGTGTAGGCAAGCCGGAAGATCTGGTCGAAGGTGTGCGCCGTGGCGTCGACATGTTCGACTGCGTGATGCCCACCCGCAACGCCCGCAACGGCCATCTGTTCACCGATACCGGTGTATTGAAAATCCGTAACGCGTTCCATCGCCACGACAATTCGCCGCTGGACCCGACCTGCGATTGCTACACCTGCAAGAACTTCTCGCGCGCTTATCTGCATCACCTGGACAAGTGCGGGGAAATGCTGGGGAGCATGCTCAATACAATCCATAATTTGCGGCACTACCAGCTGCTTATGGCTGGTTTGCGCGAGGCTATTCAACAGGGTACATTGGCCGCCTTCGTCGATGCCTTCTATGCCAAACGCGGTCTTCCAACGCCGCCTCTGGGTTGAAACAGAACGAGTTTTTCCTGCTTTTTATACTAATTATGTAACTGGAGCGACAAATGAGCTTTTTCATCTCTCCCGCTTTTGCGGATGCTGCTGCACCGGCTGCCGGTCCTGCGGGCAGTGGTTTCGAGTGGATCTTCCTGGTCGGCTTCCTGGTCATCTTCTATCTGATGATCTGGCGTCCACAGGCCAAGCGCGCCAAAGAGCAGAAAAACCTGCTGGGCAACCTGCAGAAAGGCGACGAAGTTGTCACCAGTGGCGGTATCGCGGGCAAGATCAACAAAGTGACCGATGACTTCGTGGTCATCGAAGTGTCTGACACCGTTGAGCTAAAAATCCAGAAGGGCGCCATCGCGGCCACTCTGCCTAAAGGCACCCTGAAAGCGATCTGAGCAACAACTTTTTACCCATCGACGGGGCGCGCAAGGCGCCCCGCGTTTTAAGCGGGCGGCGTGATGCTGAACAAATACCCTCTGTGGAAATACGTACTGATCCTGGCGGTGCTGGTGGTCGGTTTTATTTATTCCGCACCCAATCTCTACCCTGATGATTCTGCCATCCAGATCAGCGGCGCAAGCACTGCGTTGCAAGTCAATCAGGCGGACGTGGATCGTGCAGCCAAGGCGCTTGCCGATGCCGGCATCTCGGTCAAGGCTTCTTCTCTGGCCGAGAATGGCAAGGGCGGTTTGTTGCGTCTGAGCAAGCAGGAAGATCAGTTGCCAGCCAAGGATGTCGTGCGCAAGGCGTTGGGTGACGACTATGTCGTTGCACTGAACCTGGCGCGTACCACACCGACCTGGTTGCGTCACCTGGGTGCAAGCCCGATGAAGCTTGGTCTCGACCTGTCCGGCGGTGTGCACTTCCTGCTGGAGGTCGACATGGACAAGGCCATCGATGCACGTCTGAAAGTCTACGAAGGCGAAGTCAAATCCCTGTTGCGCAAGGAAAAGGTGCGTTATCGCAGCCTGCCGCAGCTGGGCAATGTGATTCAGCTGGGCTTCACCGACGACGCAGAGCGTGAGCAGGCGCGTGCACTGGTACGCAAGACCTTTACCGATTTCGAAATCACGCCTGCCGAGCTGAACGGTATCCCGGTACTGCGCATGGCGTTGACGCCTGCCAAGCTGGCCGAGATTCGCGAATACTCGATCAAGCAGAACCTGACCACCGTGCGTAACCGGGTCAACGAGCTGGGTGTTGCCGAGCCGCTGGTTCAGCGCCAAGGTGCCAACCGCATCGTGGTCGAGCTGCCGGGTGTGCAGGACACGGCCGAGGCCAAGCGTATTCTGGGCAAGACCGCCAACCTCGAATTCCGTCTGGGTGCAGGCCCGGATGATTCGAAAGGCACCACCGAGATGTTCGAATTCCGCGAAGGCGGTCGTCCGGCAGCGGCGGTGGAGCGTGGTCTGATCATTACCGGTGATCAGGTGACTGACGCCAAGGCCAGCTTCGACGAGCATGGTCGTCCACAGGTGAACATCAACCTCGATGGTCACGGCGGCGAACTGATGAGCCGTGCAACCCGCAGCAATGTGGGGCGCAGCATGGCGGTGATCTTCATCGAGCAGCGTCCGACCACCACCTACACCAAACAGATGGTCGATGGCGTCGAGAAAGACGTGCCGGTGCAGACTTTCAAGGAAGACAAGAAAATCATCAGTCTGGCGACCATTCAGTCGCCACTGGGCAGCCAGTTCCGGATTACCGGTCTGAATGGTCAGGGTGAGTCTTCCGAGCTGGCGCTGCTGTTGCGTGCCGGTGGTCTGGCGGCACCGATGTACTTCGCTGAAGAGCGCACCATCGGTCCTAGCCTGGGTGCCGACAACATCACCAAGGGTATCGACGCTTCCCTGTGGGGCATGCTGTTCGTCTCGCTGTTCATCATGGCGATCTACCGCTTCTTCGGTCTGATCGCGACCGTGGCACTGGCCCTCAACATGGTCATGCTGCTGGCATTGATGTCCTTGCTGGGTGCCACACTGACCCTGCCGGGTATCGCCGGTATCGTGTTGACCATGGGTATGGCGGTGGACGCCAACGTGCTGATCTTCTCGCGGATTCGTGAAGAGATCGCCAACGGCATGACGGTTCAGCGTGCTATCAACGAAGGTTTCGATCGTGCCTACACGGCGATCCTCGACGCCAACCTGACGACGCTGCTGGTCGGCGGCATTCTCTTTGCGATGGGCACCGGCCCGGTCAAGGGGTTTGCGGTGACCATGTCGCTCGGGATCTTTACCTCGATGTTCACGGCCATCATGGTGACCCGCGCTATGGTCAACCTGATCTACGGCGGTCGTGACTTCAAGAAGTTGTGGATTTAAGGGGCTGCCATGTTACGTACCATCAACTTCATGGGCGTTCGCAATGTTGCGTTCGCCATCACAATGCTCCTTACCGTACTGGCGTTGTTCAGCTGGTTCCATAAAGGGCTCAACTTTGGTCTGGACTTCACCGGCGGTACGCTCATCGAGCTGACCTACGAACGTCCCGCCGACCTGGGCAAGGTTCGTCAGGAGCTGGTTTCGGCGGGCTATCACGAAGCCGTTGTACAGAGCTTCGGCGCCACCACCGACTTGCTGGTGCGCATGCCGGGTGAAGACCCGCAACTGGGCACCCAGGTCGCCGAGGCGCTGCGCAAGGCCGGTGCCGATAACCCGGCAGTGGTCAAGCGTGTCGAGTTCGTCGGCCCGCAGGTCGGTGAAGAGCTGCGCGATCAGGGCGGCCTCGGCATGTTGATGGCGCTGGGCGGTGTTCTGATCTACCTGGCATTCCGCTTCCAGTGGAAATTCGCAGTCGGGGCGATCGTCTCGCTGATTCACGACGTGGTGGTGACGATGGGGATCCTGTCGTTCTTCCAGATCACCTTCGACCTGACGGTGCTGGCGGCGGTGCTGGCGATCATCGGCTACTCGCTGAACGACACCATTGTGGTCTTCGACCGGGTACGCGAAAACTTCCGCCTGCTGCGCAAGGCTTCGTTGATCGAGAATATCAACATCTCCACCACGCAGACACTGCTGCGCACCATTGCCACCTCGGTTTCGACCCTGTTGGCGATCGTGGCATTGTGGGTGTTTGGCGGTGACAGCCTGGAAGGCTTCTCCATCGCGTTGTTTATCGGCGTACTGGCGGGTACCTACTCGTCCATCTACATCGCCAACGTGGTGCTGATCTGGCTGAACCTGACCACCGAGGATCTCATTCCTCCAGTGGTCGTCGAGAAGGCTGACGACCTCCCGTAGGTCCGGCCATCATAAAAAAGGCGCGAGTGCTGAACTCGCGCCTTTTTTTATGCTCCAAGGCTAGGCATTGCGCAGCCATGCTGCGTTTCGATTGGTCAGGAGGTTCAAGTGAACAAGTCTATGCTTGTTGGTGCTGTGTTAGGTGCTGCTGTCGTGACTGCTGGCGGCGCCGTTGCCACCTATAGCTTGGTCAAGGGTGGTCCTGAGTATGCGGATGTATTGGCGGTAGAGCCGATCAATCAGCAGATCAAAACCCCCCGTGAAGTTTGCAAGGACGTAACCGTTACCCGTCAGGCGCCGGTCAAGGACCAGCATCAGATCGTTGGTAGCGTTATTGGCGCGGTTGCCGGTGGCTTGCTGGGTAACCAGATCGGTGGCGGTAACGGCAAGAAGATCGCTACAGTCGCGGGCGCGGTAGGTGGTGGTTATGCTGGTAACAAGGTTCAGGAAGGCATGCAGGAGCGTGATACCTACACCACTACGCAGAACCGCTGCACGACGGTCAATGATGTGAGCGACAAGGTTGTGGGCTACAACGTCAAGTACAAGCTGAACGAGAAGGTGGGTCAGGTTCGTATGGAGCGTGATCCGGGTAGCCAGATTCCGGTCGACAAGAACGGTCAGCTGATATTGGGTCAGGCGCAGTAACGCCAGCCGCTGAGCTTCACAAGACATAAAAAAACCGGCTTGCGCCGGTTTTTTTATGCCTGCCGCTTAACGCTTGAGCGAAGCTGGCAGGTGCGGTGCGATCGCGGTCAGTACCGCCTTGAAGCACTTGGTGTTGCCGGCAACGATGTGGCCTTTCTCGAGGAAGTCGTGACCACCGGTGAAATCGCTGACCAGACCGCCTGCTTCCTGAATCAGCAGGGCGCCTGCGGCCATGTCCCACTCGGACAGGCCCGACTCCCAGAACGCATCGAAGCGACCGGCAGCGACATAAGCCAGGTCGAGGCTGGCAGCACCTGCGCGGCGGATGCCGGCGGTCTGGCCTACCAGGCTACGGAACATGCCCAGGTAGTTCTCGATGTTGTCCATCTGGTTGTCACGAAACGGGAAGCCGGTGCCGAGCAGGGCGCCTTCCAGGCTCTTGCGCTGGCTGACGCGCAGACGGCGACCATTCAGGGCTGCGCCACGACCACGGCTTGCGGTGAATTCTTCCTGGCGGACCGGGTCGAGAACCACGGCGTGCTCGAGGCGGCCGCGGTATTTGCAGGCGATGCTGACGGCAAAGTGCGGGATGCCGCGAACGAAGTTGGTGGTGCCGTCCAGTGGGTCGATGATCCACAGGTAGTCGGTGCCTTCGCCGCTGCCTTCGTGCAGGCCGCTTTCTTCGCCGAGGATGCCGTGAGTCGGGTAGGCCTTGCGCAGAGCGGTGATGATGCTTTGCTCGGCAGCGCGGTCGATCTCTGTGACGTAGTCTTTGGCTTCTTTTTCGTCAACCTTGATGGTATCCAGGCGCTCGATGGAGCGGAAAATCAATTCGCTGGCGCTGCGGGCGGCGCGCAGCGCGATATTCAGCATGGGCTGCATGGATAATTCACCTAAGGTTGTTAAAGAGAGCCGGGCATTCTATGGGCTGATTCGAATTATTTCCAGCCTTGCGTTGTTACGGTTGTCGGGTTCGTGTGTGTTTTTTTGCGTCCGGCGCGGTCGCTCATGCTGTTGCAGCTCTCACAGCTTCATGGCGTTAGTCGAGCCGTTTCTGTAAGATTTGCCCCCCTAATTCGTATCAGTGAGCGTTCGCTTTGTTGCAGAACATTCGTGTTGTCCTGGTCGGCACTACCCATCCCGGAAATATCGGCGGGGCTGCTCGCGCCATGAAAAACATGGGGCTTTCGCGTCTGGTGCTGGTCGATCCGCGCATTTTTCCTTCGCCCGATGCCGATGCGCGTGCGTCCGGCGCTACCGACATTCTCGAGGGCGCGCAGGTGGTGGCGACCCTTGAAGAAGCGCTGGTCGGCTGCCGTCTGGTGCTGGGCACCAGCGCGCGGGATCGAAGCCTGCCTTGGCCTATGCTGGATCCGCGTGCCTCGGGTGAAAAAGTCATCGAACAGGCCGGCGACGGTGCCAAGGTGGCGCTGGTGTTCGGTCGCGAACATGCGGGCCTGACCAACGAAGAGCTGCAGCGTTGCCACTTCCATGTGCACATCCCGTCTGACCCCGCGTTCAGCTCTCTCAATCTGGCGGCTGCCGTACAGGTGCTCAGTTATGAGGTGCGCGTGGCCTGGCTGACTGCCGCGGAGCAGGGCGAGACTTCAAGGCCGGCGTCGGCGCACAGTGCTGAACTGGCGACCATGGATGAAATGGAAGGTTTCTACACCCACCTCGAGGCCACGCTGGTGGCCATCGGCTTTCTTGATCCGGAAAAGCCACGGCATCTGATGGCCCGGTTGCGCAGGCTGTACGGGCGTAGCGAAGTCGAGCGATCCGAGCTGAGTATCCTGCGCGGTGTGCTCACTGAAACCCAGAAAGCCGCGCGCGGTGAACCCTACAAGCGAAAGGATCAGTGATGTTCGAGCGTCTGCGAGAAGACATTCAAAGCGTGTTCCACCGCGATCCCGCAGCGCGCAACGCCTTTGAAGTCCTGACCTGCTATCCGGGGATGCACGCGATCTGGCTGCACCGCTTCGCCCATATTCTGTGGCGCAACGGCTGGAAATGGCCGGCACGGGTGGTCTCGAACTTTGGCCGCTGGATGACCGGAATCGAGATCCATCCGGGCGCGCGCATCGGCCGCCGTTTTTTCATCGATCACGGCATGGGCATCGTGATCGGCGAAACCGCCGAGATCGGCAATGACGTCACCCTCTACCAGGGCGTGACCCTGGGTGGCACCAGCTGGAATGCCGGCAAGCGCCATCCGACGCTGGAAGACGGTGTAGTGGTCGGGGCGGGTGCCAAGGTGCTCGGGCCGTTCACGGTGGGCGCCGGCGCCAAGATCGGCTCCAACGCAGTGGTCACCAAGGCTGTGCCAGCGGGCGCGACTGCCGTGGGTATTCCGGGGCGCATCATCGTCAAGTCGGACGATGAGGTTGAGGCCAGGCGCAAGGCCATGGCCGAGAAGCTCGGCTTCGATGCCTACGGTGTCAGTGCAGATATGCCCGATCCGGTCGCGCGCGCCATTGGCCAGTTGCTTGACCATTTGCAGGCTGTCGATGGGCGCCTGGAAGGCATGTGCGATGCACTCGGCAGGCTTGGCAGCGATTACCGCGCCAAGGAGCTGCCGGAGCTGCGTGACGAAGTTTTCGACTGCGTCAAGGACTGCCAGGAAGGCAAGGTCGGCTAGCGCTCACGGTGGGCAGGGTGCGTGCCATTACGCCGCACCTTTGCTATGATGCAGCCCGCGCTTTTCGCTAATCCCGACTGTTTTACTTGGTCTAATAGTTGACTCTTTTACTCGGGAATAGCATACTCGCTCTCATTCCGAACCTCTGCGGTATACGCCATGCGACTGACTACTAAAGGCCGATACGCTGTAACAGCCATGCTTGACCTGGCGTTGCACGCGCAGAACGGGCCAGTGTCTCTGGCCGACATCTCCGAGCGGCAGGGTATTTCCCTGTCCTACCTCGAGCAGCTGTTCGCCAAGCTGCGTCGCGGCAATCTGGTTTCCAGTGTTCGTGGTCCGGGTGGTGGTTACCAGCTGTCGCGCGACATGAAAGGCATCCAGGTTGCTCAGGTTGTCGATGCAGTCAATGAATCTGTCGATGCCACGCGGTGTCAGGGTCTGGGCGATTGCCATGCTGGCGATACCTGCCTGACCCACCACCTGTGGTGCGACCTGAGCCAGCAGATTCACGAATTTCTAAGCGGTATCAGCTTGGCGGATCTTGTCACTCGCCGTGAGGTACAAGAAGTCGCTCAGCGCCAGGATATGCGCCGTGGTCATAATCACATGTCGCAACTGGGTAAGATCGAAACGTCCGCCGTCGAATGAACGCAGATGAATGAGCGGTGCGCCTGCCTGATAGGAGAGCTTCAATGAAATTGCCAATTTACCTCGACTACTCTGCGACGACCCCGGTCGATCCGCGTGTCGCGCAGAAAATGATCGATTGCCTGACCGTCGAAGGAAACTTCGGCAACCCGGCCTCGCGCTCCCACGTCTTTGGCTGGAAAGCCGAAGAAGCGGTCGAGAACGCTCGTCGTCAGGTCGCTGATCTGGTCAACGCCGATCCGCGCGAAATCGTCTGGACTTCGGGTGCCACTGAATCCAACAACCTGGCTATTAAAGGTGTTGCGCATTTCTACGCCAGCAAAGGCAAGCACCTGATCACGTCGAAGGTTGAGCACAAGGCTGTCCTCGACACCACTCGCCAGCTGGAACGCGAAGGTTTCGAAATGACCTACATCGAGCCAGGCGAAGACGGTCTGATCACGCCTGCCATGATTGAAGCGGCACTGCGGGACGACACCATCCTGGTTTCGATCATGCATGTGAACAACGAGATCGGCACCATCAACGATATCGCCGCGATCGGTGAGCTGACCCGCTCACGTGGTGTGCTGTTCCACGTCGATGGCGCGCAGTCGACCGGCAAGGTTGAAATCGATCTGGCCAGCCTCAAGGTTGACCTGATGTCATTCTCTGCACACAAAACCTACGGCCCCAAAGGCATCGGCGCACTCTACGTCAGCCGCAAGCCACGTGTTCGCCTTGAAGCGACCATGCACGGCGGCGGTCACGAGCGTGGCATGCGTTCCGGCACCCTGGCGACTCACCAGATCGTCGGCATGGGCGAAGCATTCCGTATCGCCAAGGAAGAAATGGCTGCTGAAAACGTGCGCATCAAGGCCCTCAGCGATCGTTTCTTCAAGCAGGTCGAAAACCTGGAAGAGCTGTACGTCAACGGCAGCCTGACCGCACGCGTACCGCACAACCTGAACCTGAGCTTCAACTATGTCGAAGGCGAGTCGCTGATCATGGCGCTCAAGGATCTGGCGGTATCGTCCGGTTCGGCCTGTACCTCGGCCTCGCTTGAGCCTTCGTACGTGCTGCGTGCCCTGGGTCGCAACGACGAACTGGCGCACAGCTCGATTCGTTTCACCTTCGGCCGTTTCAGCACCGAAGAAGAAATCGATTACGCCGCGCAGAAAGTTTGCGAGGCTGTCACCCGGCTGCGCACGCTTTCGCCGCTGTGGGACATGTTCAAAGACGGCGTCGACATCTCCAAGATCGAGTGGGCGGCGCACTAATTTAAAGTCGCCTCCAAGACAGGTCATGGGCAATTGCGACGTGACCTGCAGAGCGGCTCCCTGATGTGAGAGGAATAGAATCATGGCTTACAGCGAAAAGGTCATCGACCACTACGAAAATCCACGTAACGTCGGCAAGATGAACGCGGAAGATCCTGATGTTGGCACCGGCATGGTCGGCGCTCCTGCGTGCGGCGACGTGATGCGCCTGCAGATCAAGGTCAACGAGCAGGGCGTTATCGAAGACGCCAAGTTCAAGACCTACGGCTGTGGTTCGGCCATTGCGTCCAGCTCCCTGGCGACCGAGTGGATGAAAGGCAAGACTCTGGATGAAGCAGAGACCATCAAGAACACTCAGTTGGCTGAAGAGCTGGCACTGCCGCCAGTGAAGATTCACTGCTCGGTACTCGCTGAAGACGCCATCAAGGCGGCCGTTCGCGATTACAAGCAAAAGAAAGGTCTGCTGTAAGCAGGCTTTTCAAGAGAAGCTTGCGACAGAGTCAACTGCAACAGGCTAATGCAACAGGCTAAGGAGTTCCGATGGCTATCAGCATGACAGAAGCTGCCGCTAACCACGTACGACGTTCCCTCGAGGGGCGCGGCAAGGGTGACGGCGTTCGTCTGGGTGTTCGCACCACAGGCTGTTCAGGTCTTGCCTATGTGCTCGAGTTCGTCGATGAGGCGGCCAGCGAAGACACCGTGTTTGAAATGCACGGCGTCAAGGTGATCATTGACCCGAAGAGTCTGGTCTATCTGGATGGCACCGAGCTCGATTTCGTGCGTGAAGGGTTGAACGAAGGCTTCAAGTTCAACAATCCCAATTCGCGCGGTGAGTGCGGCTGTGGCGAAAGCTTCAACGTCTGAGGCTTTTTATTGTGGGTACTCCCTGTCACTTCGCCCTGTTCGACCTCAAGCCCGAGTTTCAGCTTGATCTTGACCAGCTGGCCACGCGCTACCGTGAGCTTGCGCGTAACGTGCATCCGGATCGCTTTGCGGATGCCCCTGAGCGTGAGCAGCGTGTGGCGCTGGAGCGCTCGGCCAGTCTCAACGAGGCCTATCAGACCCTGAAAAGCCCGCCGAAAAGGGCGCGCTACCTGCTGGCAATGAACGGCAACGAAGTGCCGCTCGAAGTCACGGTGCATGATCCCGAGTTTCTTCTGCAGCAGATGCAATTGCGCGAAGACCTTGAGGACTTGCAGGAAGAGGCTGATCTCGCCGGCGTTGCGACCTTCAAGCGTCAGCTCAAGGTCGCTCAGGACGAACTGAACCAGAGCTTCGCGGCCTGTTGGAATGATGCTGCACAGCGCGAGCACGCTGAAAAGCTGATGCGGCGTATGCAGTTTCTCGACAAGCTCTCTCACGAAGTGCGCCAGTTAGAAGAGCGCCTCGACGATTAACCCCGCGCGGCTTCGGCCGCGCGCCAGTGATTATTCTGAACAGCATGGCTTTACTGCAGATCGCCGAACCCGGCCTGAGTCCTCAACCGCACCAGCGTCGTCTGGCTGTGGGTATCGACCTGGGCACCACCAATTCTCTGGTTGCTGCGGTACGCAGCGGCCTGTCCGAACCGCTGGCCGATGCAGAGGGGCAGGTCATTCTGCCGTCTGCCGTGCGCTATCACGCTGATCGTGTCGAAGTAGGGCAGTCAGCGAAGATCGCCGCCTCCCAGGACCCGTTCAATACCGTTCTGTCGGTCAAGCGTCTCATGGGGCGTGGTCTGACTGACGTCAAGCAACTGGGCGAGCAGCTGCCGTACCGGTTTGTTGGCGGTGAGTCGCACATGCCGTTCATCGACACCGTGCAGGGGCCGAAAAGTCCGGTCGAAGTGTCTGCCGACATCCTCAAGGTCCTGCGCCAGCGCGCAGAAGCCTCGTTGGGTGGCGAGCTGGTAGGCGCGGTGATCACCGTTCCTGCCTACTTCGATGACGCTCAGCGTCAGGCGACCAAGGACGCTGCCAGACTGGCGGGTCTCAACGTACTGCGCCTGCTCAATGAGCCCACGGCGGCGGCTGTCGCCTATGGCCTGGATCAGAAAGCCGAAGGCGTGGTTGCCATCTATGACTTGGGTGGCGGGACCTTCGATATCTCGATCCTGCGCCTGACCGGCGGTGTGTTTGAAGTACTGGCCACTGGCGGCGATACCGCTCTGGGTGGCGATGACTTCGATCATGCGATAGCCAACTGGATTGTCACTGATGCCGGTCTGTCTGCCGATATCGACCCTTCCGCGCAACGCAGCCTGCTGCAGGCTGCCTGCTCGGCCAAGGAAGCGCTGACTGACGCCGAGTCTGTCGAGGTCGCCTACGGTGACTGGCGTGGCACGCTGACCCGCGAGGCGCTCAATGCGCTGATCGAGCCTATGGTCGCGCGCAGTCTCAAGGCCTGTCGTCGTGCGGTGCGTGATACCGGTATCGAGCTTGAAGAAGTCGAAGCGGTGGTCATGGTCGGCGGTTCGACCCGAGTTCCACGCGTACGCGAAGCGGTGGCCGAGCTGTTCGGTCGTCAGCCGCTGACCGAGATTGACCCGGATCAGGTGGTGGCCATCGGGGCTGCGATCCAGGCCGATACTCTGGCCGGCAACAAGCGTGACGGTGGCGAACTGCTGCTCCTCGATGTCATTCCGCTCTCGCTGGGGCTGGAAACCATGGGCGGTCTGATGGAGAAGGTCATTCCGCGCAACACCACCATCCCTGTGGCGCGTGGTCAGGAATTCACCACGTACAAGGATGGCCAGGCGGCCATGAAGATTCATGTACTGCAGGGTGAGCGTGAATTGATCAGCGACTGTCGTTCGCTGGCGCGCTTCGAGCTGCGTGGCATCCCGCCGATGGTCGCGGGTGCGGCAAAGATTCGTGTCACCTTCCAGGTCGATGCTGACGGTCTGCTCAGCGTTTCGGCGCGTGAAATGGGCTCGGGTATCGAGTCGAGCATTCAGGTCAAGCCTTCCTACGGGCTGACCGATGACGAAGTCACCCGCATGCTCAAGGACTCCTTCGAGTATGCCGGCGACGACAAGGTCGCTCGTGTGCTGCGTGAGCATCAGGTTGATGCCGAGCGTCTGCTCGAAGCTGTTCAGGGTGCCCTGGATGCCGATGGCGAGCGTCTTCTCGACGAGGAAGAGCGCCTGGTCATCAATCTGCAGATGGACGAACTCCGTGAACTGATGCAAGGCACCGATGGTTATGCCATCGAGCAGCAGACCAAGCGTCTGTCGCAGGTAACCGATGCATTTGCTGCCCGACGCCTCGATTCGACGGTAAAAGCCGCACTGGCCGGGCGCAACTTGAATGAGATTGAGGAATAACTGATGCCGCAGGTGATTTTTCTGCCCCACGCCGAGCATTGCCCGGACGGGCTGGTTGTAGAAGTGGAGCCCGGCACGTCTATTCTCGACATTGCCCACGAGCACCACATCGAGATTGAAAGCGCCTGTGGTGGCGTGTGTGCGTGCACCACCTGCCATTGCATCATTCGCGAAGGTTTCGGTTCGCTGAATGAAGCCGATGAGCTGGAAGAAGACATGCTCGACAAGGCGTGGGGGCTGGAAGCGCAATCGCGTCTATCCTGTCAGGCCATTGTCGGCAACGAAGACCTCACGGTCGAAATACCCAAGTATTCGCTCAACCACGCCGCTGAAGCGCCACACTGATTCAAGGATTGCTCATGAGTCTCAAATGGGTTGATGTGCAGGAAATCGCCATCCAGCTGGCTGAAAGCCACCCGGATGTCGATCCGCTGACTGTGAGTTTCCCCAGGCTGCGTAATCTGGTCATGGCCTTGCCTGAGTTCGATGACCACCCTGACCGTAGTGGGGAAAAGGTTCTCGAGGCGATCCAGGGGTTATGGATCGAAGAGGCCGATTGACGTTCAGTAACGTACGCAGTTAGGCAATACACCAGAACCCGCGTATAATTCGCGGGTTTAATTTTTCGCTTCAATCACTGCTTCTGGAGTTTCACCATGGCTGTTCAACGTACTTTCTCCATCATCAAGCCTGACGCCGTTGCCAAGAACGTAATCGGCGAGATCACCACTCGTTTCGAAAAAGCCGGTCTGCGCGTTGTCGCTTCCAAGCTGAAGCAACTGTCCAAGGCCGAAGCTGAAGGTTTCTACGCTGAGCACAGCGCTCGCGGTTTCTTCGGCGACCTGGTTGCTTTCATGATCTCCGGTCCGGTTGTCGTTCAGGTTCTGGAAGGCGAAAACGCTATCGCTCTGAACCGCGAGCTGATGGGCGCTACCAACCCTAAAGAAGCTGCTGCCGGCACCATCCGTGCTGATTTCGCTGATTCCATCGACGCCAACGCTGTTCACGGCTCCGATTCCGAAGCAGCCGCCGCTCGCGAAATCTCGTACTTCTTCGCAGCTACCGAAGTAACCGCTCGCTAAGTCATTTTTGACTGACGAGTGAAGGGTGAATTCATGATTGCATCGACTGGTAAAACCAACCTGCTGGGGCTGACTCAACAGGAAATGGAGAAATTCTTCGACTCTATCGGGGAGAAGCGCTTCCGTGCCGGTCAGGTCATGAAGTGGATTCACCACTTCGGCGTCGACGATTTCGACGCGATGACGAACGTCAGCAAGGCCCTGCGCGAAAAGCTCAAGGCCTGTGCCGAAGTTCGCGGTCCCGAAGTGGTCAGCGAGGACATCTCCAGCGACGGCACCCGTAAATGGGTGGTGCGCGTAGAGTCCGGCAGCTGTGTCGAGACCGTCTACATTCCGCAGGGCAAGCGTGGCACCTTGTGTGTTTCGTCCCAGGCGGGCTGTGCCCTGGATTGCAGCTTCTGTTCCACGGGCAAGCAAGGCTTCAACAGCAACCTCACCGCCGCCGAAGTCATCGGTCAGGTGTGGATTGCCAACAAATCCTTCGGCAGCGTCCCGGCGACCGTCGACCGTGCCATCACCAACGTGGTGATGATGGGCATGGGTGAGCCGCTGCTGAACTTCGACAATGTCATTGCCGCCATGCATCTGATGATGGATGACCTGGGGTATGGCATTTCCAAGCGCCGGGTGACCTTGTCCACCTCCGGTGTGGTGCCGATGATCGATGAGCTTTCCAAGCACATCGACGTGTCCCTGGCCTTGTCGCTGCACGCACCGAATGATGCGCTGCGCAACCAGTTGGTGCCGCTCAACAAGAAATACCCGTTGAAAATGCTTCTCGAGTCCTGCCGTCGCTATATGTCCAATCTGGGCGAAAAGCGTGTGCTCACCATCGAGTACACCATGCTCAAGGACATCAACGACAAGGTAGAGCACGCGGTCGAGATGATCGAACTGCTCAAGGACACACCTTGCAAGATCAACCTGATTCCGTTCAACCCGTTTCCGCACTCCGGTTACGAGCGTCCCAGCAACAACGCAATCCGTCGTTTTCAGGACCTGTTGCATCAGGCCGGTTATAACGTCACTGTGCGCACCACACGCGGTGAAGATATCGATGCTGCATGCGGCCAGTTGGTCGGGCAGGTGATGGACCGCACACGCCGTAGCGAACGCTACATTGCAGTGCGTGAGTTGAGCGCCGAGGCCGATGCGGCCCCTGTCGCGGTGACTCGAACCTGACTGCGAACCTGACCGAGAGAGACTCCATGCCTGTGCGTGCCTCGCTGCTGCTCTGTGTTGTCGTCCTGCTGACAGCGTGCGTGTCCACCGGTAACGTCAATCCGCTGACGACGGCCCAGGGGCGCGAGGAAGCGCGCAAGGCTTACGTGCAGCTTGGCCTGGGTTATTTCCAGCAGGGGCAGACCGAGCGCGCCAAGGTTCCGCTGAAAAAGGCGCTTGAACTCGACAGCTCGGATGCGCAGGCCAACGCCGCGCTGGCCCTGGTGTTCCAGACAGAGATGGAGCCGGAGCTGGCAGAGCAGTACTTTCGCAAGGCGTTGGCCGCCAGCAATAACGAAACACGTATCGTCAACAATTACGGCAGTTTTCTGTTCGAGCAAAAACGTTACAAGGAAGCCTACGAGCGTTTTGAACAGGCGGCTGCCGACAACCTGTATCCTGAGCGGTCACGGGTTTTTGAAAGCCTGGGCATGACCTCGCTGAAACTGGGCAACCGCGAGCAGGCTCGCGAGCATTTTACCAAGGCATTGCGCCTGGACCGTCAGTTGCCATTATCCTTGCTGGAAATGGCTCAGCTGTCCTACGAAGACAAGCAATATGTGCCGGCGCGTGACTATTACGACCGTTTTAGCCAACTCAGCGAGCAAAATGCACGTAGTCTATTGCTCGGTACACGGCTGGCGAAGATATATGATGATCGTAACAAGGCAGCCAGCTTTGGCCTGCTGTTGAAAAGACTCTATCCCGGTACGCCGGAATATCAGCAATACCTGTCGGAGCAATGATGAAAGCGGCGCATCCCGAAGTTGTAGCAACCAATCGCGTGAATCCTGGAGAAACCCTGCGCCAGGCCCGCGAGAGCAGGAGCTGGTCGCTGCCAGATGTGGCCTTGAGACTCAATCTCACCGTGACCTCCCTGACCAATCTGGAGAACGGCCAGTTTGAAAAGCTGCCTGGGCATACGTTTGCCCGGGGCTACGTGCGTGCCTACGCCAAACTGCTTGACCTTGATCAGGCGGCGCTGGTCGAACAGTTCGACCAGTTCACCGGCACTGACGGTAAGGGCAGTTCGGTCCACGCGCTGGGCCGTATCGAAGAGCCGGTCAGGCTGTCGCACAACATTCTGCGTATCGTCAGCCTGCTGTTGCTGGTGATCCTGGTCGGCGGTGGTTTCTTCTGGTGGCAGGATCAGGCGACCTTGCGCGGCAGGGATCAGTCCGGGCTGAACATGGAGCACGTCGAAGTCGAAAGTGCCGACGGCACCACGCAGATTCACCCGCTCGACGAGCCGGAAGAGCCTGCTGTGGCTGAAACGCCTGCCTCCGGACAAACTTCCTTGCCGTTGAATACCGGTGCGCCTGCCAGTGAGGCGCCAGCTGCTGCGCCAGCGGCCCCGGCTTCCAGCGTTACAGGTCATGCAACCGCACAACCACAAACACAGACGCCTGCTGCTGCCACGCCACCGGCGAGCACGCCGCAAGCCCCCGTTGCTGCGCCGACCGTGCCGTCGATGCCGACTGCACCTGCCGAGCAGCCAGTGCCTGCCGTGGCGGGTGCCGGTCAGGTGACCGTACAGTTCGTTGCCGATTGCTGGACCCAGGTCACTGACGGAAACGGCAAGGTGCTGGTCAGCGGCCTCAAGCGCAAGGGCGACAGTCTGGATGTCAGCGGCAAGCCGCCGTTGACCCTGCGTCTGGGCTACGCGCGCGGTGCGCAGGTCAGCTACAACGGTCAGCCTGTGGATGTAGCACCTTTTACCAGCGGCGAAACTGCTCGCCTGAAGCTAGGGCAATAAGTCATGCACGGCGAATCTCCAATCAAGCGTCGCGAATCCCGGAAAATATGGGTCGGTTCCGTACCAGTCGGCGGTGATGCGCCGATCGCGGTGCAAAGCATGACCAACAGTGATACCAACGATGTGGCCGCTACCGTGGCACAGATCAATCGTCTGGAAGCGGCGGGTGTCGACATCGTGCGTGTTTCGGTGCCCGACATGGACGCTGCCGAAGCATTCGGCCGCATCAAGCAGCTGGTCAAGGTGCCGCTGGTCGCCGACATCCACTTCGATTACCGCATCGCCCTGCGTGTGGCGGAGCTGGGCGTCGACTGTCTGCGTATCAACCCGGGCAATATCGGTCGTGAAGACCGTGTGCGGGCCGTGGTCGATGCTGCGCGTGATCGAGGCATCCCGATCCGTATCGGCGTCAACGCCGGTTCGCTGGAAAAAGACCTGCAGAAGAAGTACGGCGAGCCTACGCCAGAGGCCTTGGTAGAATCTGCGCTGCGCCATGTCGAGCACCTGGAACGCCTGAACTTTCCGGACTTCAAGGTCAGCGTCAAGGCTTCCGATGTGTTTATGGCCGTCGCTGCCTATCGCCTGCTGGCCAAGGAGATTGTTCAGCCGCTGCACCTGGGCATCACCGAAGCCGGTGGCTTGCGTTCAGGTACGGTGAAATCGGCTGTCGGTCTCGGTATGCTGCTCGCCGAAGGAATTGGCGATACTATCCGCATCTCGCTGGCGGCTGACCCGGTCGAGGAAGTGAAGGTCGGGTACGACATTCTCAAATCGTTGCGTCTTCGTTCGCGTGGAATCAACTTCATCGCCTGCCCGAGTTGCTCACGGCAGAACTTCGATGTGGTCAAGACCATGAACGAGCTGGAAGGTCGCCTCGAGGATTTGCTGGTTCCGCTCGATGTTGCGGTCATCGGTTGTGTGGTCAATGGTCCGGGCGAAGCCAAAGAGGCGCATATCGGCCTGACCGGTGGTACGCCGAACCTGATCTACATCGACGGCAAACCCGCGCAGAAACTGACCAATGACAATCTCGTGAATGAGCTGGAACGCTTGATTCGCGAGAAAGCGGCTGAAAAAGCCGAAGCCGACGCCTCGGTCATCGTGCGCGGCTAACCCGGATTGCTAAGGATTTTCTGTGAGTAAGTCTCTACAAGCCATTCGTGGCATGAACGACATCCTGCCCGAGCAGACGCCGCTGTGGCGTCACTTCGAAGGCACTGTTGCCCGTCTGCTGGATAACTACGGTTACCGCCAGATTCGTATGCCTATCGTCGAATTCACCGAGCTGTTCAAGCGCTCCATCGGTGAAGTGACCGATATCGTCGAGAAAGAGATGTACACCTTCGCCGATCGTAACGGTGACTCTCTGACCCTGCGCCCTGAAGGCACTGCCGCATGCGTGCGTGCGGTCCTCGAACACGGCATCACTGGCGGCGGCCAGGTTCAAAAACTGTGGTACATCGGTCCGATGTTCCGTCACGAGCGTCCACAGAAAGGCCGTTATCGTCAGTTTCATCAGATCGGTGTCGAGGTTTTCAACCTGGACGGTCCGGATATCGATGCCGAACTGATTGTCATGACCTGGCGCCTGTGGGGCCTGCTGGGCATCCGCAACGCCGTGAAGCTTGAGCTGAATAGCCTGGGCACCAGCGAGGCGCGTGCGCGTTATCGCGACGCGCTGGTCGAATACCTCTCGGCCCGTCTCGACCAACTGGACGAAGACAGCCAGCGCCGCCTGAAAACCAACCCGCTGCGCGTGCTGGACACCAAGCACCCTGAAACCCAGGCTGTGTTGGTCGATGCGCCGAAACTGGCGGACTACCTGGATGACGAATCCCGCGTTCACTTCGAAGGCCTGAAGGCCCGTCTGGACGCCGCCGGTATTCCTTATGTGATCAATCCCAAGCTGGTGCGTGGCCTGGACTACTACAGCAAGACCGTTTTCGAGTGGGTCACCGATCAACTCGGTGCCCAGGGTACGGTCTGTGCGGGCGGTCGTTACGACGGTCTGGTCGAGCAGATGGGTGGCAAACCTACTGCAGGCGTCGGTTTCGCGATGGGTATCGAGCGTCTGGTTCTGCTGCTCGAAACCCTTGAACAGGTGCCGGAAGAGATTGCCCGTCAGGTCGATGTCTACCTGTGCGCATTCGGCGAAGCGGCCGAGCTGGCGGCACTGGCATTGACCGAAAAGGTCCGTGATCAGCTGCCGACCCTGCGGTTGCAGGTCAACGCCGGTGCCGGCAGCTTCAAAAGCCAGTTCAAGAAGGCCGACAAGAGCGGTGCGCTGTTCGCACTGATCCTCGGCGAAGAAGAACTGGCGGCGAAGGTCATTGGCGTCAAGCCCCTGCGTGGCCAGGGTGAACAACAAAATATTGCCTGGGATGCTCTGTCAGAGCACCTGGCCTCCTGCGTCGTGCAGGGTTGAAGCTGATTTAACAGCCGTTTAGCGAATAGGAGTATTGGGGTGTCGGGTACCGAAGATGAAGAGCTGGCGGTAATGAAGGACTGGTGGCAGCGCAACGGCAAACCTCTGTTGACCGGCGGTCTGCTTGCGTTGGTCGTGGTTCTGGGTTGGCAGTTCTGGCACAGGTATCAGGCCAGCCAGTCGCAAGGCGCCTCGATGCTTTATCAGCAATTGCTGGAAACCGCACTGACGCCCAGTGGTCAGGCAGACACCGCACGTGTCGCCGAGATCTCCGGCAAACTGAAAAGCGAATTCGGTGGCACTACCTACGCACAGTTCGGTAGCCTGTTCGTCGCCAAGGTGGCGGTCGATGCTGGCAAGCTGGACGATGCTGCAGCCGAGCTGAAAACCGTGGCCGACAAACCTGCCAATGACACGCTGGGCGAGATTGCCCGTCAACGTCTGGCACGCGTGCTGGCTGCGCAGAACAAGACCGATGACGCGCTGAAGCTGCTCGACGGCGATGCCGACAAGGCTTTCCTCGCCAGTCGTGAAGAACTCAAGGGTGACCTGCTGGTACAGCTGGGTCGTACCGACGAGGCGTATGCTGCATACCAAAAGGCCAAATCTGCTCTGTCCGAAGACGCAGCAGTGGGTGGCCTGCAAATGAAGCTCGACGATCTGGCGAAAGGGGATGCGTGACGTGATTCGTTGGAAACATGCAGCATTGCTGGCTCTGGCCATTCTGGCCGCGGGTTGCAGCAGCAACAGCAAAAAGGAATTGCCTCCGGCCGAGCTGACCGACTTCAAAGAAGAAGTGGTTCTGCACAAGCAGTGGAGCCGTTCCATTGGCGACGGTCAGGGCAAGACTTACAACATGCTCGTGCCGGCCATTGATGGCGACCGCATCTATGCGGCTGACGTCACGGGCGAAGTCGTGTCGCTGGACCGTCTGACTGGCGACGTGATCTGGAAGAAGGATCTCGACCTGCCCGTTTCCGGTGCAGTCGGCGTGGGCTACGGACTGGTGATGATCGGCACCCTCAAGGGTGAAGTGATTGCCATGGACGCCACGTCCGGTGAAGAAAAGTGGCGCGCTCGCGTCACCAGCGAAGTGCTGGCTCCGCCTGCCACCAACGGTTCCGTGGTCGTTGTCCAGACTCAGGATGACCGCATCGTCGGTTTCGACGCCTCTACCGGTTCGCAGCTCTGGATCTACGAAAGTACCCCGGCGGTGCTGACCCTGCGCGGTACCGGTGCTCCGCTGGCGACGAACCGTCTTGCCGTGGCAGGTCTGTCGACCGGCAAGGTCGTCGCTTTGGATATCACCAACGGCGTGCCGATCTGGGAGCAGCGTGTTGCCATCCCGCAAGGTCGCTCGGAACTGGATCGTGTCGTCGATATCGACGGCGGCCTGCTGCTGTCCGGCGGTACGCTGTACGTTGCTACCTATCAGGGTCGCGTCGCCGGTCTCGATCTGGAAAGCGGTCGTGTGCTCTGGCAGCGTGATGCTTCGAGCTACTCGGGTGTCGCCCAGGGCTTTGGCAGCGTCTATGCCACTCTGGCCTCCGGTACTGTCGAAGGTATCGACGAGCGTTCGTCCTCTGCACTGTGGAGCAACGAATCACTGGCTCGCCGCCAGCTCGGCGCGCCGGAAGTGTATTCCAGCTACGTAGCGGTCGGTGACATGGAAGGCTACCTGCACCTGTTGAGCCAGGTGGACGGTCGTTTTGTCGGTCGCGAACGTATCGACAGCGACGGCCTGCGTGCGCGTCCGCTGGTGGTTGGGGACATGATTTACGTGTATGGCAACAGCGGCAAACTGGAAGCCCTGACCATCAAGCAATAAGTGTCCATGCCCGGGGCCAATGGCCCTGGGTGCCCTTGCTTCGGCAAGGCTGCGGTGCCTTTGTGGCATCGCCCCGAACTCCGGCCGCTGCCCTGCAGCGGCTTTTGTATTTTCTGAAATAACGAAGTGGAGAGCCGCATGGTTCCCGTAATCGCCCTGGTGGGTCGACCGAACGTCGGCAAGTCCACCATGTTCAACCGCCTGACCAGGACTCGCGACGCCATTGTCGGCGATCTGTCCGGTCTTACCCGTGATCGCCAATACGGAGAGGCGAAGTGGCAAGGGCGCTCCTATATTCTGATCGACACCGGCGGTATCTCCGGTGACGAGCATGGCATGGACGAAAAGATGGCCGAGCAGTCGCTGCTGGCCATTGAAGAAGCCGATGTGGTGCTGTTTCTGGTAGACGCCCGTGCGGGCTACACCGCTGCTGATCAGATGATTGGTGAGCACCTGCGCAAGCGCAACAAGCGTTCCTACGTGGTTGCCAACAAGATCGACAACATCGACGAGAACCTGGCACGCGCCGAGTTCAGCCCGATGGGCCTGGGCGACGCCATTCCGGTGGCCGGTGCCCACGGTCGTGGTATCTCGCAGATGCTCGAAATCGCTCTGCGCGAATTCCCCAGGGACGAAGACGAGCCTGAAGAGGGCGTTGAGGTCGAGGAAGTCGCCGAAGGTCAGGAAGCCAAGCGCATTCCCGGCCCTAGCGAGAAAGACGGCATCAAGATCGCCATCATCGGTCGTCCCAACGTCGGCAAGTCGACGCTGGTCAACCGTATGCTGGGTGAAGACCGGGTTATCGTCTATGACGAGCCAGGCACCACGCGCGACAGTATCTACATTCCCTTCGAGCGTAACGAAGAGAAGTACACGCTGATCGACACCGCGGGTGTGCGCAAGCGCGGCAAGATCCACGAGGAAGTTGAAAAGTTCTCGGTGGTCAAGACGCTGCAGGCCATCAAGGACGCCAACGTGGTGATCTTTGTGATGGACGCCCGCGAAGGTGTGGTCGACCACGACCTGAACCTGCTGGGCTTCGCCCTTGAAGCGGGTCGTGCGCTGGTCATCGCGCTGAACAAGTGGGACGGCATGACGCCGGGCGAACGCGATTTCGTGAAGATCGAGCTGGAGCGCCGGTTGTTCTTCGTCGACTTCGCCGACATCCACTTCATCTCCGCACTGCACGGCACGGGCGTGGGTAACCTGTATCAGTCGGTACAGAACTCGTTCAAGTCTGCGGTAACCCGCTGGCCAACCAGCCGCCTGACCCAGATTCTCGAAGATGCGGTCAGCGAGCATGCGCCACCGATGGTCGGCAGCCGCCGCATCAAGCTGCGCTACGCTCACTTGGGTGGTGCCAACCCGCCGCTGATCGTGATCCACGGTAACCAGGTCGAGAAAGTACCCAAGTCCTACGTTCGTTACCTGGAAAACACTTACCGGCGTGTGCTCAAACTGGTCGGTACGCCGATCCGTATCGAGTTCAAGGGCGGCGAGAACCCGTATGAAGGCAACAAGAACACGCTTACCGACCGTCAGGTCAACAAGAAGCGTCGGATGATGTCGCACCACAAGAAGGCCGACAAGAAGCGCCGCGACAAGCGCTGAGTCAGCATCTGGAAAAAGGCGCTTCGGCGCCTTTTTTTGTGTCCGTTTAATGGGCTATCCTGCCTGACCCCGTGCCGCCCGGTGCCGGGAGATTGCAGGGAAAGGGTTCCATGATCGACAGCAAGTTGCCCAACGTGGGCACCACTATCTTCACCGTCATGTCACAGCTGGCCGCCGAAACCGGAGCTATCAACCTGTCCCAGGGGTTTCCTGATTTTGACGGGCCGCAGGCGCTGCGTGATGCGGTCTGCCGACACGTTACTCAAGGCCATAACCAATACTCACCGATGACCGGGCTGCCTGCGCTTCGTCAGCAAGTTGCGGCAAAGATCGCCCGCAGCTATGGGCGTACGGTCAATGCGGACACTGAAATCACTATTACACCGGGTGCCACCCAAGCGATTTTCTGCGCGATCCATAGCGTTATTCGTGCTGGCGATGAAGTGATCATTTTCGACCCTTGTTATGACAGCTACGAGCCTGCCGTCGAACTGGCCGGTGGGCGCTGCGTTCATGTGCAACTGGGGCTGGATGACTTCTCCATCGACTGGCAAAAGCTCAGCGATGCGCTGAGCCCGCGTACCCGCATGATTGTCATCAACAGCCCGCACAACCCCAGCGGCGCCCTGATCAGTCGTGCAGAGCTCGATCGACTGGCCGCGCTGATCGCCGATCGCGACATTTACCTGCTCAGCGATGAAGTCTATGAACACCTGGTGTTTGACGGCGCACGCCACGTCAGTGTGCTCGACCACGAAGCGCTGTATCAGCGCGCCTTCGTCGTCAGCTCGTTCGGCAAGACCTATCACGTCACAGGCTGGAAAACCGGTTACGTGGTCGCGCCGCCTGCGCTGACGTCCGAACTGCGCAAGGTGCATCAGTATGTGAGCTTCTGTGGTGTCACGCCGTTGCAATACGCATTGGCCGACTTCATGGCCGAACACCCTGAGCATGTCGATGAACTGCCAGGCTTCTATCAGGCCAAGCGCGACTTTTTCTGCAGTCATCTGGCCGAGTCGCGTTTCAGCTTCCGGCCGGTGGGCGGGACTTATTTCCAGTTGGTGGATTACTCGCAGATCAGGCCCGACCTCAATGACGTCGACATGGCCTTGTGGATGACCCGTGAGCATGGCGTGGCGAGCATTCCGATTTCGGTGTTCTACCAGAGCCCGCCAGAAGGGCAGCGCCTGATCCGCCTGTGCTTCGCCAAACAGGAAGAGACGCTGCGTCTGGCGGCGGAGAAACTATGCGCGATATAAGCGGGCTGCCCAACCTCAACCTCGCACTGATCCAGACCACGCTGGCGTGGCATGATCGCGAGGCCAATCTCGAGCATTTCGAGCCATTGCTGGATCAGGCGCGCGGCGCGGACCTGGTGATCCTGCCAGAGATGTTCACCACCGGGTTCTCGATGGAGTCCGAGGCCCTGTCAGAGCCGGAAGCCGGGCCTACATCGCTATGGCTATTGGCGCAGGCCAGGCGTATCAACGCCGTGGTGACCGGCAGCGTCATGATGCGCGCTGCCGATGGCAGTCATCGCAATCGCCTGTTGTGGGCGCGGCCAGACGGTGAACTGCTGCATTACGACAAGCGTCATCTGTTTCGCATGGCCGGTGAACACGAGCACTACACGCCGGGTGATCGCCAGGTGATGTTTGAGCTCAACGGCTGGCGTGTACGCCCGCTGATCTGCTATGACCTGCGCTTTCCGGTCTGGAGCCGTGACGCCCAGGACACCGATCTGTTGCTGTACACCGCCAACTGGCCGGGCGCACGGCGTCTGCACTGGAACCGCCTGCTGCCCGCCAGAGCCATTGAAAACCTGTGCTACGTGGCGGCGGTCAATCGCGTCGGGTCGGACGGCAAGGGCTTTGCGTACACCGGTGACAGTCAGGTCCTGGATTTTCAGGGCGAGAGCCTGTTGAGCGCGGGCGAAGCGGATGGAGTGTTCAGGGCGACGCTCAGCGCGGCAGACCTGCAAGCCTACCGTACGCGGTTTCCGGCTGGGCTGGACGCGGACTCTTTCAATATTCAATAAAAGTACTTCAGAATGTTTCCAGTCGGCCGATAGCTGTTCCAGTCTTCCAGGAGACCGTCATGACTACTATCAATACCTCCACGCTGAACAGTTACTCAAGCTCGTTTACTCTAACGGTCAAGCCTACTGATGCTGAAACGGCCAAGACCGCGACTGCTGCCGCCACCACGACTACCGAAACGGAGAAAAGCTCTGATCAGGCGTCTACTGAAGGTGGCAAGGCCGGTGCAGCGGGTGGCGGCGGCAGCGTGGGTGGCTCCAGCGAATCGTCTCTCAATCAGACGATCGAGCAGATAAAGCAGCAGATCAAGGACGCTCAGAAGCAACTCGCCGAGCAGAAGGCGCAGCTGGCTGCTGCTCAAAGCGGTAAAGGGTCAGCGGAAGAGAAGGCGCAGAAATCCATGGCGATTCAGGGCCAGATCGCGACCATCAGCGCCAACCTGCAGACGTTGCAGGCCTCGTTGCTGCAGCTGGAAACCGGTGGCGGTGTAAACACCACCGCGTGATATCGCCTGCTTTGCGTCCGAAGTGACGCTCATCATGCCCGCGCACAGTGTTGCGTGGGCATTCAGCTGCTTGCGCCCCTGATCAGGCGGCGCAGCGTCCAGCGTTGCCTGTCACTCGTTCACGTTCATGAACTTGCGTGCCCACTCTACGTAGTCTTCAGGCTGCGTGTAGGTGTGGGTCAGTTCAGTCGCACTCATGTTCGATTCGTTGCCCAGTATCTGACGCTGCTCGCGCAGGCAGTCATAGGTGGCCTTGATCGCCGCGAAGTATGCTGCGTGGCCATGCACGCAAATCCTCACACCCATCTCGGCAAGGCGCGCGTTGTCGTGCAGTTCCGGGTTGCCGTACGTCACCAGCATCAGCGGTACGGTCACGCCTTCGGATATCTGCGCCAGGTGATCGAAGTCCCGAATGCCGACGATGGTAATGCCGTCAGCCCCGGCAGCCTGATACTGCTGAACCCGGCTGATGGCTTCCTGAACCGGAATGATCGCTGCGTTGGTACGAGCGAAAATCGACATCTCCGGATCGACGCGAGCCTCCAGCGCTGCGCGGATCTTGCCAACACCTTCGGCAGTGGAGATCAGATCAGTGGATTTGCGTCCGAACTGTGCCGGTAGCAGGGTATCTTCGATCGTCAGTGCAGAAATACCGGCACGTTCCAGTTCGACAACGGTGCGCATGACGTTAAGGGCATTGCCATAACCATGGTCTGCGTCCGCGATGACCGGGAGCTGTGCGACACGGCCGATGCGCGTGGCCTGTTCAACGAATTCGCTCAGGGTGATCAGGGCGAAGTCAGGGGCTGCCAGGACTTGCAGCGACGCCACGGAGCCGCCGAGGATGCCTACTTCAAAGCCCAGATCCGCTGCGATTCGCGCTGACATGGGGTCGAATACCGAGGCTGTGTGAAAGCAAGCGTTCGACGAGGTGAGCGCACGGAAGCTACGGCGCAAATCTTGATGGGAAGCCTTGGGCATAATCGCTCCAAATGTGATTGGATCAGCTCAGCGTACCGAGGCCGATGGTAATTTCAATGCACGGTGGGTCTGCCCGAGCATTCTTTTCGTCCGGAAATCAATGCAATAGTCGTCTTGGTTTTATAGGAAAGGTGCAGCTGGCAGGTAAGTCCGAGCAGGCATCGTCAGCATATGAATTGCTGTTGGATTGGGCGCGCTCTGGAGTAAGGGCAGCATGCTACCACAGCATAAATGAAAAAGATTATGCCGAAACAGGCAGGGTCATGCGCGGAATGCAAGAGGCTGGTGCAGTGTGAGGCGGGGAGGGAAGAGGGCGATGCGGATGACGGACCTGCGTCCGTCATCCGGCTATTGAATCAGGCAGCTTTGGCCTGGGTCTGGCTGAGTGAACGATTCAGGGCACTGAACAGGGCGCGGAAGCTTGCCGTGGTGATGTTTTCATCGATGCCCACGCCATGGACGGCGCGTTCGCCATTCACGCGCAGCTCAATGTAGGCAGCCGCCTTGGCGGTGGTACCCGAGCCGATCGCATGCTCGTTGTAATCCATGATTTCCACGGCCACCGGCAGACCGGCAACCAGTGCTTCCAGGGCGCCCTTGCCCTTGCCGCGCCAGTGCTGGGTTTCGCCGTCGACGTGCACCTCGGCATCCACCGAGCTGTTGCCGTTCTCCTCCTGCAACTTATGGCTGATCAGCGCATAGGGAACGTTGGCTTGCAGGTACTCACGACGCAACAGCGAGTGAATCTGCTCGGCCGTCATCTCCAGACCCAGACGATCGGTTTCACCCTGAACCACCTGGCTGAACTCGATCTGCATGCGGCGTGGCAGGGAGATGCCATATTCCTGTTCCAGCAGGTAAGTGATGCCACCTTTGCCCGACTGGCTGTTGACGCGAATCACCGCCTCGTAGCTGCGACCGATGTCGGCCGGGTCAATCGGCAGGTAAGGCACTTCCCACAACTCGCCTTCCTTCTGCTGGGTGAAACCCTTGCGAATCGCATCCTGGTGCGAACCGGAGAACGCGGTGTGAACCAGGTCGCCAACATACGGGTGACGTGGGTGCACAGGAATCTGGTTGCATTCTTCGACGACCTTGCGCACACCGTCGATATCCGAGAAATCCAGCTCCGGGTTGATGCCTTGGGTGTAAAGGTTCAGGGCCACGGTGACCAGATCGACGTTGCCGGTCCGCTCGCCGTTACCGAACAGGCAGCCCTCGACGCGGTCTGCGCCGGCCATCAGGCCCAGCTCGGTAGCGGCAACGCCCGTACCACGGTCGTTGTGGGTATGCAGGCTGATCAGCACGCTGTCGCGGCGGGTAATGTTGCGGCCGAACCATTCGATCTGGTCAGCGTAAATGTTGGGTGTCGCCACTTCCACGGTGGCCGGGAGGTTGAGGATCACCTTGTTCTCGGGCGTCGGGTTCCACACCTCGATCACCGCATCGCAGACTTCCTTGGCGAATTCCAGCTCGGTCGCACTGAAGGTTTCCGGCGAGTACTCGAAGGTCCACTGGGTTTCAGGCTGTTGTGCTGCATATTTGACGAACAGCTTGGCCGCGTTGACCGCGATCTCTTTCACCCCGGCCTTGTCCTGATTGAAGACGATGCGGCGGAATGACGGGCTGGTCGCGTTATACAGATGAACAATGGCCTTTTTCGCGCCGCGCAGCGATTCGAAGGTGCGGGCGATCAGGTCTTCGCGAGCCTGGGTCAGTACCTGGATGGTGGTGTCATCCGGGATATGTCCGTCTTCGATCAGGGTACGCACGAAGTCGAAGTCAGTCTGCGAAGCCGATGGAAAGGATGCCTCGATTTCCTTGACGCCAACGCTGACCAGGGTTTTCCAGAAGCGCAGTTTCTTGGCCGCGTCCATGGGTTCGATCAGCGACTGGTTGCCGTCGCGCAGGTCGGAGCTGCACCAGATCGGCGCTGCATCGATGGTCTTCGAAGGCCAGGTGCGGTCAGGCAGATCAATGGTCGGGAACGCACGGTACTTCTTCGAAGGGTCTTTGAGCATGGTCATCAGGAAATCCTTTTGTATTCACGGGGCCGGGGTTGGGCGGCCTGCCGTTCTGGATAGATAGCACAGGGAATTGCGAACACAGGGACGAGGCACAGCATGCTAGCCAGGCAGTCGGGCGCTGACCAGGCTGAGGCACCGGTGTTGGCGCAACAGAATAAGGGTTTGAGAGGTTTTCATGAGGCCAACCGTAACCATTGGCATGGATGATGGCAAGCACTTGAAAAAGATTGGAATAAATTCTCGAAAATACGTCTTTGGCGAGTTTTTATAGCGGTATTTAAAGCGTTATATCCAGGTTATTGTTGGTCGAAAGCGATGTGCGCAAGTGAGGGGTTGCGTGAGCGAGCGCCGTAACGCTCGCTCACCAACAGGCTTATGGCTGAAAAGCGCCGATGAAGATCGCCGGGTCCACGCGCGCATCGTTGAGGCTGACGTTCCAGTGCATGTGCGGCCCGGTTGCGCGACCGGTGGCGCCGACCTTGCCGACCACTCCGCCACGCGGGACGAGGTCGCCGACCTTCACGTCGATCTTCGACATATGGCAAAACATGCTGATGAAGCCTTGCCCGTGATCGACGAATACGGTGTTGCCATTGAAGAAATAATTGCCGATCAGGATGACCTTGCCCGCTGCCGGGGACTTGATCGGTGTGCCGGCCGGAACCGCGAAGTCGAGTCCCGAATGCGGGTTGCGCTCTTCGCCGTTGAAGAAGCGACGCACGCCGAATTTGCTCGACAGCGGGCCGTTGACCGGCTTGTCCAGAATCAGGTTGCTTGGCGTGCCTGGGCTGAAACTGCGGTAAGCGCGCAGTTGCTCGGCCAATTCGCCCTCGATGCGTTTGTTGTCTTCAGGGTTGGGATTGACCTGACGTTTGTTCTTGAGCGTGATGTGCTGCTCCGGGTATTTCTTGCTGCCAACGGTGAAGTTGAGCGTGCGCCCGCCGGACGTGACTTGCTGAGTGCCGGGTTTGACGGTCAACGGAATGCCCACGATGGCCAGCCAGCGCGTGCCCTGTTCCTTGACCACCAGCACCGGTTTGCCTTGATAGGTGGCGGTCGGAGCCTGAGCGCCAGTGCCCAGATCGACAACCGCCACGCCGCCTGGCACCGGTTTGTCGAGTGCGCGGGTAATAAAGCTGTCAGCGTGAGCGGGAAGACAGAGCAGCAGGGCGAACAGCGGGGCGATAAAACGTAGCATCAGGCAGTCAGTCCAGAAGGGAGAGGGTCACGGGTGTGAGGTGATTGTCTTCAACGCGCACTTGCAGTTCGCCTTCGCCGAGCCTGGCGGTAAGCCGTTGGCCCGTTTGCGTCTGTGCCGCGCTGCGGATCGCATGGCCGCGCTCGTCGAGCAGGATGCTGTAACCGCGTCCCAGTGTGGCGAGCGGGCTGACCACGTTGAGGGTCTGCACCTGACTTTGCAGTTGCAGCTTGCGCGCCTTGATCTGTTCACGAATGGCTCGCGGCAGACGCTCGGCCAGGGCATCCAGACGCTGGCGCAAAAAGGCCAGGGTCCGACCCGGGTGCTGGGCAGCAAGGCGGCTCTGCATGTGCGCCAGGCGCACTTGGCGTTGATGCATGTTCTGTTCGAAGGCGCGGAGCAGGCGCATGTCCAGATCATCCAGCCGTTGCGACTGCTGACGCAAGCGCTCGCCAGGGTGGCGCAGACGCCGGGAAATACCCTCCAGACGCAGCCGCTCGCGCATCAGGCGGTCCTGCATGCGGCTGACCAGTCGCCGGTGCAGGTTGTCGACGCGTCGATGCAGGTCGCTGGAATCCGGGGCGAGCAGTTCGGCGGCAGCGGAGGGCGTCGGTGCGCGCACGTCGGCGACAAAGTCGCTGATGGACACATCGGTTTCATGCCCGACAGCGCTGACAATCGGCGTCACGCACGCGTCGATGGCGCGGGCGACAGCTTCTTCGTTGAAGCACCACAGGTCCTCCAGCGAGCCGCCGCCACGGGCCAGGATCAACGCATCGAAGCCCCTGCTGTCGGCCAGCTTCAGCGCGCGGACAATCTGGTTGATCGCCTCGCGACCCTGAACGGCTGTGGGAATCAAGGTCAGCTCGACCCGCGGCGCGCGACGGCGGAACACGCTGATGATGTCGCGGATCACCGCACCGGTCGGAGAGCTGATAATCCCGATACGTTGCGGGTGCAGCGGCAGTGCGACCTTGCGCTCGGCGCTGAACAGGCCTTCGTCGCTGAGCTTGGCTTTCAACGCATCGAATGCCAGGCGCAACGCACCATCACCGGCAGGCTCCACCGTGTCGAGAATCAACTGATAGTCGCCGCGGCCTTCAAACAGCGAGACCTTGCCGCGCACCTTGACCTGCAAGCCGTCCTTGAGCGCCTGACGCACACGCGCCGCGCTCTGCCGGAACAAGGCACAGCGCACCTGCGCGCCAGAGTCCTTCAGCGTGAAGTACACATGGCCCGACGCCGGGCGCGAGAGGTTGGAGATCTCCCCCTCGACCCAGATACTGCTGAACACGTCTTCCAGCAGCACACGGGCACGGCCGTTGAGCTGGCTGACAGTAAGGACTTCCCGGTCGAGGCCGAGTCTTGCGAAAGGGTCTTTGATCATGTCCGGCATCATAATGGCAATGCCGGTCTGGCGCACAGGTCTGTCTCGTCGGTAAAGGCAGGATTGCTTCTTGACCTGAATGGCCAGCCTATTAAGCTGCGGCCTCGAACAGCTTGAAGCGACGCTCCGTTATGAACACCCAAAGCATCATCGTCCCGCAAATTTCCACCTTTCCCGGGCACGAGGCCAGGGCGCGGCTGATCCTGCGCTGGCTGGTCAAGCTCGATGTGGTCGAGCCGGAGCTGACCACGTGTGGACGCACCTATAACAAGATGGCCTACGCAGTGGCACCCGGAGCGAAGCGGGTGGTGAAGAACCCCGATGCGTTGCCGTTCGGGCAGGTCGTCAATGGCCTGGAAATCGTCACCAAGCGCTGCATCTATACCCCGCTGAACGACTTTGCCGAAGAGGCCGGCTGCCCTGAGTGTCGCCGCGAAGTGGGGGAGGAGCTGTTCGACAGCCTGGAAGACTGGATGCCCGGTCATACCGATAATTTCACCTGCCCCGAATGCCGCCACGAAGATGACATCAACGGCTTTCTTTTTCTCGACGCCTGCGGGTTTTCCAACCTCGGTTTCATCTTCAATAACTGGCTGGATGCGTCGTTCACGCAGACCTTTCTGGATGACTTCGCCGAACGTCTGGATCGCCCTGTCTCCTGCGTTAATGTGCGTCTATAAACAGCTTTGATAATAGGCTGAGGTTTACATTGAGCCGGGCGGGGTCTGTGGGTATAATGGCGCGCTTCCAATTTCCCGCCCGGGAGCCCCCGCGATGCTGCGTATCAGTCAAGAAGCCCTTACATTCGACGACATTCTCCTTGTGCCCGGTTATTCTGAGGTACTTCCCAACGAAGTCAGTCTGAAAACCCGTTTGACCCGTGGCATCGAGCTGAATATACCTTTGGTCTCTGCTGCAATGGATACAGTCACCGAGGCCCGTCTGGCAATTGCCATGGCCCAGGAAGGCGGTATCGGTATCATCCACAAGAACATGACCATCGAGCAGCAAGCTGCCGAAGTGCGCAAGGTCAAGAAGTTCGAGGCCGGCGTCGTTAAAGACCCGATCACGATCGAAGCCGACGCCACTGTCCGCGATCTGTTCGAACTCACCCGCATGCACAACATTTCCGGCGTACCGGTTCTGCACAATGGCGATCTGGTCGGCATCGTGACGTCCCGCGACGTACGCTTCGAAAACCGTCTTGATGTCCCCGTTCGCGAAGTGATGACGCCCAAAGAGCGTCTGGTCACCGTGCGTGAAGGCGCCGACAAGAACGAAGTGCGCGAACTGCTGCACAAGCACCGTCTGGAAAAAGTCCTGATCGTCGACGGCAACTTCGCGCTCAAGGGCATGATGACCGTCAAGGACATCGAAAAAGCCAAGGCTTACCCGCTGGCCAGCAAGGACGATCAGGCTCGCCTGCGCGTCGGCGCTGCAGTCGGTACCGGCAAGGACACCGGCGAGCGCGTCACCGCACTGGTCGCGGCTGGCGTTGACGTCGTGGTCGTCGATACCGCTCACGGCCATTCCAAAGGTGTGATCGACCGCGTTCGCTGGGTCAAGGAAAACTTCCCTCAGGTGCAAGTCATCGGCGGCAACATCGCCACCGGCGAAGCGGCCAGGGCACTGGTTGCCGCAGGCGCCGATGCAGTCAAGGTCGGTATCGGCCCGGGCTCCATCTGCACCACGCGTATCGTTGCCGGTGTCGGCGTGCCGCAGATCAGCGCCATCGCCAACGTCTCCGCTGCCCTTGAAGGCACTGGCGTGCCGATGATCGCCGACGGCGGTATCCGCTTCTCCGGTGACCTGTCCAAGGCCATCGTGGCTGGCGCCTCCTGCGTGATGATGGGCTCGATGTTCGCCGGTACTGAAGAAGCGCCAGGCGAGATCGAACTGTTCCAGGGTCGTTCCTACAAAGCCTATCGCGGCATGGGTTCGCTGGGTGCGATGTCCCAGGCGCAAGGCTCGTCCGATCGCTACTTCCAGGATTCGTCCGCAGGTGCCGAGAAACTGGTGCCTGAAGGTATCGAAGGCCGTGTGGCCTATAAAGGTCCGTTGTCGGCCATCATCCATCAGTTGATGGGCGGCCTGCGTTCCTCCATGGGTTACACCGGCAGTGCCGACATCGAGCAGATGCGCACCAAGCCCGAGTTCGTTCGCATCACCGGTGCCGGTATGGCTGAGTCCCACGTCCATGACGTGCAGATCACCAAGGAAGCGCCGAACTATCGCGTCGGTTGATCCGGACTGCATCGGGGTGTTTGCCGCGATGCAGGCCAGCAAGTTTCATAGCCGGGGCTGTTGACGCAGCCCCGTGTCGTTTCTGTTTTTTGACGAGAATGAGTCATGGCCCTCGACATTCACGCCCACCGTATCCTGATCCTCGACTTCGGTTCCCAGTACACCCAGCTGATCGCCCGCCGCGTGCGCGAAATCGGCGTGTATTGCGAGCTGCATCCGTTTGACATGGACGACGAAGCGATCCGCGAATTCGCTCCAAAAGGCGTGATCCTCGCCGGCGGCCCCGAGTCCGTACACGAAGCCGACAGCCCGCGCTGCCCGCAAGCGGTATTTGACCTGGGTGTGCCGGTTTTCGGTATCTGCTACGGCATGCAGACCATGGCCGAGCAGTTGGGCGGCAAGGTTGCCGGTTCCGAGCTGCGCGAGTTCGGCTACGCTCGCGTTGACGTAGTCGGCAAAAGCCGTCTGCTCGATGGTATCGAAGACCATATCGACGCCGACGGCCTGTTTGGCCTCGACGTATGGATGAGTCACGGTGACAAGGTCACCAAACTGCCGGAAGACTTCCACATTCTGGCCAGCACCCCGAGCTGCCCGATTGCCGGTATGGCTGACGACGCGCGCGGTTACTACGGCGTGCAGTTCCACCCGGAAGTGACCCACACCAAGCAGGGCGGTCGCATCCTGTCGCGCTTCATCCTCGACATCTGCGGCTGTGAAGCACTGTGGACCCCTTCGAAGATTGCTGAAGACGCTATCGCTCAGGTTCGCGCTCAGGTCGGTACTGACAACGTGTTGCTGGGCCTGTCTGGCGGCGTTGACTCCTCCGTGGTCGCGGCGCTGTTGCACAAGGCCATCGGCGATCAACTGACCTGCGTATTCGTCGACAACGGCCTGCTGCGTCTGCATGAAGGCGAGCAGGTGATGGCCATGTTCGCCGAGAACATGGGCGTCAAGGTGATCCGCGCCAACGCCGAAGAACAGTTCCTGAACAACCTGGCAGGCGAGAGCGATCCAGAGAAGAAGCGCAAGATCATCGGCCGCACCTTCATCGACGTGTTCGATGCCGAGTCCTGCAAGCTGGACAACATCAAGTACCTGGCGCAAGGCACCATCTACCCGGACGTCATCGAGTCGGCTGGCGCGAAAAGCGGCAAGGCCCACGTCATCAAGTCGCACCACAACGTAGGCGGCCTGCCGGAAGAAATGAACCTCAAGCTGGTCGAGCCACTGCGCGAACTGTTCAAGGACGAAGTCCGCCGCCTGGGCCTCGAACTCGGCCTGCCCTACGACATGGTCTACCGCCACCCATTCCCCGGCCCAGGCCTGGGCGTGCGCATCCTCGGCGAAGTGAAGAAGGAATACGCCGACCTCCTGCGTCGTGCCGACCACATCTTCATCGAAGAACTGCGCAAGGCCGACTGGTACCACAAGGTCAGCCAGGCGTTCGTAGTGTTCCAGCCGGTCAAATCAGTCGGCGTCGTCGGCGACGGCCGCCGCTACGCCTGGGTCGTCGCCCTGCGCGCTGTCGAAACCATCGACTTCATGACAGCTCGTTGGGCACACCTGCCTTATGAGCTGCTGGAGACGGTGAGCGGTCGGATCATCAACGAGATCGAAGGGATTTCGCGGGTGACTTACGATGTGTCGAGCAAGCCGCCGGCTACGATTGAGTGGGAGTAACTGATGTTCGTAGCTGTTTGATTTTTAAATAAAAATAGAATGGCTACGAAGATTCTGGGTCACCAATGGCTTTGTCCATGGTGCGCAGGCAGGGTTTCATCAGAAAAGTACATCGATACCATGTTCGGTTATGATTCCCATATGGTATCGAGAGTGCTATCTGCTTAGAGGATGTTGCTGTTGCGGCTGGCGGCAGTTCTTAGTCAGTGACAACTGCTGTGCGGGCTCATAGCTCACACTCTGCAAATTACCAGCGTCCGGAGATGTCGGTTATTTGGTGCTAAAGTCCTTCAATATCGCCGAATAAACTAAGCAAGTAAACTTTGCTCGTAGACCTGTTTGATCGCTGAATTTTTCGACTCACTACGGTGAGTACCGTTTTATAGCTGCCTCCTATGTTTGCCTCGGGCTGTCCGGTGAACTGGCTTGGCGCAACCTCCCAGCGCTGTTACTTGCAATCATGCTCATAGACTTTACCCAGCGACTTAAGTCGCAAGTTCGCATCTGGCATTCTCTGACAATGCAATGCCCAGAATTCGACCCGCGTAGAGATAAATGACCATGTGCCCGCATCGACAAGTAGTCTGAAATATTTTTTCGTGAGCGCTAGGTACAGGGGGCAGGCTGGGTGCCTCCCAGCCGTTTTCTGATCTTACTATGTCAGGATGGACGATTATTCATTATTCAGAGTGATAAATGCCCAAAGCAATTGTCATCGAAGATGAGTAGCTTGAGCATGCGATCCGATTTGCAAAGGTGAGTAATTCTGAGAGTGGTGTTCGGGATGTAGCGAGGAACTACCAATCGCATTGTGAGGTGACTCGATGATATCAATTGCAGGCGGGGTACGGGGCCGTTTGCTCCGCAGCTGCGCCAGCAGATCCTGACTGGAGTACGTGGCGCGAGTTTATTAGTTATGGCTATAATGCGCGCCTGGAACAGCTTTGGCGTGTTTCTCCTAAATGGGCGCATCGGCATGAGTCTTTACCGTGCGCCGAAAAAGAGCTTAAAAGAATATTCTACTGGATGAGGTTGGATGAGTTTTCATCATGAGTTAGCACTGGCATCTCACCTGTAGCAAGCCCCTCTGTTTGAGAGTGAGTACGTAACGCTGTTTCCCAAAGAAGATGCCCAGCTTTAGTGATCAGAGCAGCAGACTTTCCGTATTTATGCGCTACAATTTGAGCCTCAATGGCTAAACAGTATATTTCATCAAGTGTAGTAAGTTTTTTGCTAAACTCACTCCTCACTCTTTCAATGCGCTTAGCTATGCGATGCTTATGATCGTCACTCAGGTCCGAGCTTTCTTGAATGGCTTTTTCCAGCTGGTCAAGAATTTCTGGGACTTTCAAGAAGTCTCCGGATGTTAGCTCATAGCCAAACTGCCCATCAATTGAATTAGACAGTAGACGGTCAATCTCTGCCTCGACTTGAAGAGATTTATTGAGGGCTAAGCGAGCTTCGAGTTCTTTTTTTACAAGAATAATGTAGGTGTAAAAATCTGAAAGATTTTGGGGTTTGCCATCTTGAATTTGTGGAAGGGTTAGACCGCTAGCGATGAGCTTATTTTGAATCATGCTGTTGAGGATTTTTCCAGCCTCCAATAGCAGAGAAGCGTTATCTTTAAGGCTATGAGAAATATTTGAAACATTGGAGTCTACAAATGTGCAGACCTCCAAAGCAACGTCGTGCGGTTCGATGCGGATCCTTGCATACTGCTCATTGGTGAAATGCATATGTCTCTCCTTGAGTTTGGAAATGACAATCATCGCATGAATATTGTATCTGGCGATAATCGTTTTCCTCCTAATGATTCGGTCGAAGATGTTGCTCCAAAGGGATGCGCTGAGACCTGATGAGCACCACTGTATTTTCCGTAAATCTAGGCACACGGGGCTATAAGCTATTCAGTAGGCTTGCAGCCAACGCTCTCAGGACCTTTCACGATTCATCACCAATCCTGACAGAGAGCCCCATGACTGTACCTATCGCCGCACAACATCTCTTCGCTCTGGTCAATTCAAGCACCTGATCCACGTTGCTTTCGTCACAGGCCGCATGCCTGAACGTGACGTGATGCTGCGATGGCTCATGCATACCGCTGAGATTTTCTTCACTGAGCTTGCCTTGCAGGATGTGGCCGATGTGCTTTACCCGAGCGGATATATCAAGCCTGAGATCTATCTGAAGGTAGAAATTACCAAGGGATGCCATCCGCGCAATGTGTACCTGACCTATCCATGATGCCTTGCTGCCCTAACCGGCTGGATAGCAGTCGCTTGTGGCGGGGGACTTTTCGGCACTGGTGAATACCGAGGCTTGCGGCCAATCAAGGTTGATAACCACACAAGGTCCAAGCCTTTGATGGCGTTTAAGCACTGTGGTCTGAGCAGTGACCAGCGTTGTAGCGGGCCTTTGATTCGCTTCAGCAGACCGGAAGGTAGGTATCAAGCAGGGATTCTCACACAGCAAGCCTATTTAGCCATAGACCAAGTGGCAATTCGGCATGCCGTTGCGGTTGCGCTGGCATAGCGATATCAGTAATGATTGTTGGATCCATATTTGCGCAGGAATCTTCGCTCAGCCGCACCCTAGCCCCGGCCCTCAACACCCGGGGCCGATTACTTAGAAGAGGGGCGCTTTCCGCTCCCTAAGATAGGGCGGCACAACAAAATGAGTCACAAGATTTTCTTGAGTCACAATCATGCGGACAAGCCAATCGTCGAACCTGTAGCTGTTAGGTTGGCGGAGATTTTTGGCATTGATCAGGTGTTCTATGATTCTTGGTCGATCCGCCCAGGTGACGGCATCATTGATCAGATGAATAGAGGGCTAGAGGTTCCTGAGTATGTCTTCTTTTTTGTCTCGGCTAAAAGTCTTGCTAGCCAAATGGTCAGGTTGGAGTGGCAAAACGCTTTGCATGCAGCAACACGCGGAAAGACCCGAATGATCCCTATCAGAGTTGATGGCAGTCCGATGCCAGCTCTGCTTACTCAGACGCTCTACATTGACATGTTCGCTGTCGGTCTCGAAGCGGCCATCGCTCAGATCGTAAGTGTGGCGCAAGGAAGCGCGTCGTTTTCGCCTCAACATCAAGGCTTTTCAAATCTAACGTTTTCAGCGGTACTGGGGTCTGATGGCTGCATCACGGTAACAATCCAGGCATCCCATTTGATGGAGCCAAACCCTAGTTTTATCCTGCTAACCAAGAATTCGGAGGAAGAGATCTCCTGGACCCATGGAAATAACGAAGCTTTTTTTGGTGGGTATAACAAAAATGCGTTCACCAGCTCCAACGGTGAGCATGTTCACGCCATTGTTTTTAAAACAATGGGCGGTGCGATAACCCCTAGACATCCGCTTCAAATCAACCTGAGTAAGCGAACGGACACGCCTTTAGTATTGCTGGAGGTGATGCACGAGGCAGGCAAAAACACCTGGGAGCCGATTCCCCATAAAGCCTGACCAAGGTCATCGCGGAAACGTGGAGCGACTAAATGGAGAAGTTGCTGTTTTCATCCGGCACATTACCGGGCGCGCGCTGGTCGAATGGGAAAAAGTATGTGGCTGGCATTGGTGAATCTGGCACCAGCGATTGGCCTGGCCGGAAGCAGATGACTTCCCGAGTCTCACATTGATAGGAAAAGCCCGCCTATGGCGGGCAGAGGTCACACAAAGCCGATGTTCCACACCGGAAACGATCAGTCGCCCGGCTTGTGCTTGTGTGGTGGCAAGGTCGGATGTTTTTTCTCGCTGGGCGGATTTACATGCCGTCTGCGATCATCCTGACCGTCCTCGCGCTTTGGTTTCGGCCCCGGTTTGATATCAGTGAACATTGCGGTACTCCTTAATGGCTGGATGAGCGAATTAAAAGTAGCCGATCGCCGAATCGAACGTTGCATTATCGGAAAAATCTATGAAATTTATGTGGCTTACTGGGCGCGATCATTCTTGCAGGCTGTATAAGCACCTCTGCTGAGCTGGTTGCGTATTGACTAAATAGGTCACAAGCTTGCCCATCGACTATCGTCGAGCAAAGGGACGTACGAACGTGCTGGATGTACTGATTGAAGCGATTTTTCGCGCCATCTGCTTTCCTGTTGGCTGGCCCATCGTGAAGCTTCTCACGCGAGGTAAATATCCATCGAAGGGCTCTTGGTTTGCCTATACACCGGAGTCTGAGTGGATTTCTGCGGTGGGGTTCGCCGTTCTGATGATCGCGATGATGGCAGCCATGAAACAATTCATTTTTCCATAGCGCGCCGATAGCACCGTTCGTAGGCGTGATCACCGGACGCTTACGGCCAGGTGGCCTGAGCGACCCGCATAAAGTTGCCGCCAAAAATGCCGTCGATCTGCGCGGCATCATAGCCACGCTGTAGCAATGCCTCTGCCACCAGCCCCAGCGCTTCCGGTTGCAGTTGACGATGTCCAGTGATACCGCCATAGAATGCTTTGGGCCACCAATCCTCTTCCTTCACGTCCTCGGACAAATCCTTAACATCAGGATGCAGCTCGGTGTCGAGGCCCAGGCCGATATGCGCCGTCCCCGCTCGCTCGGCCAGATAATCGATTTGGCGCACGAAGGCTTCGACCGACGCCTGCGGATCGCCCAGGAAAATACCCAGACCGGTCAGCCCGATCACGCCACCCGATTCAACACAGGCCATGATCTGCTCGTCATCCACCGTGCGTGGATGGTCATACACGGCCTTGATATTAGTGTGTGAAAAAATAACCGGCCGCTGTGACAGCTCGATTATTTCCATGCTTGCGCGCTTGCTGGTATGGGAGCAATCCATCACGATACCTGCAGCATTGATCGCCCTCACGACCTCGCGTCCCAGCGCGGTCAATCCCATGCCGCTGCCGTGGCAACCGCCCGCACAGCTGTTATCGCGGTTGTACGCCAGAAGCATCTGGCGTACGCCGAGGTTGGCATACAAGCGGACCATTGCCGGGTCTTGCAGCAGCATGTCAGAGCCTTCCAGGTCGAAAGACACCGCCAGCTTTCCCTGCTCGCGGGCGCCGTGCAGGTCGGCAAGGGTACCGGCCAGCATGATGTTTTCGGGATGCTCGACCAGCCATTGGCGAAAGCCTGCGATGACCTGTATCACATCGCCGAACGGGGTCATGTCCATGCCCACATTGACCGAGACGTGATGAAAACCGCTGTCGCGGTAACGAAGTAGCGCAGACATGTCCTGGTTGGGCAGCAATGGCAGGCAGGCATGGGCCTCCCAGCGAATGGCGCCGCGGGCAAGCGTGGGCACGGTACTTGGATTCATCGCGCAACTCCGGAATTCGTGGGGCGGGTATCAGCAGGCTCTCTAAAACTACCAAAGGTGAGCAGGCCGGTACATTGGGCAATCCGCAAAGCACCTCATTTGAAACTGATCTGAAGTTCGAGGAAAATCGTTACGGAAAATCCGCTCAAAGGCCCCCCGAGCCCCTAACTTTAACGCCGGGGGCATCCAGCAAAAAGATTCAATATCCGCATCCGCAAAAACCAAGGACCCCATTCATGAAATCCCTATTTTCTTTCAGTTCATCCTTTCTGATCATATTGTCGCTAACGGGATGCGCAGCGAATATGGATGCACCACAGCACGATCAGCCTGGAGAAAGTGCGCTTTACGGTAGCTGGCATGTTGCAGGTGTAGCGATATCAGACTCGGGCGTGCAGGCACTGGGGGATGATGATCCGAGCTTTATGGGTCGACGTCTCAGTTTCAATCACGACCAGCTTGCATGGAAGGCGTCGGCAAACTCGACGGAAGATGTGTGCAAGGGGCCTGTTTTTCATAAGCTTCCGCCGATCAGTGGAGCTGAACTAGAGCCACAACTCCATAAGCTTGGTATCGAAAAAGCCGTCCGCTATGGCGTTGAATGCAAATCTGGAAGCTGGGGTCCTTTTGATAAAGAAACGCCGGCATTTTTCCTGGCACAGGACGGGTCGTTAGCTCTTTCTTGGTATGACGGCGGACTGCTGAAGCTGGTGCGAGACTGACCACGGAAGGGGCGCGCTGCAACCTGTGAGGCCTTGGCAGGGTTTGATTTTCGCGCCCGCGTGCATACGGAGGAGTTGATAGTGGCCTGCACCGTGACATGGCTGAGACTGTCTTTTCAGAAAGTCTCAGCCACTGCCTCCACCGGCCAGTCAGTTATCCAGCAGAAGCGACACCACACCCATCCAATCAAGCAAAGAACTCACCTGCCTCGATAAATATTCGACTCCGGCTTCTCATAAAACACCGTCTCACCCGGTGTCCGATCCATCACATCAATCAGCTTGAGCCAGGTATCCAGGTCATCCGTGCTGATCTTCGTGTCGCGCTTGTCTTTCTTCCAGAGGTTATCCAGCAAGTCGAAGAAGCCTTGGTCACTAAGAATAAACTCGGCCGCAGCTTTTTCCTTCTCGTCGCCACCACTCAGAATCTTCTCGAAGTCCTTTTTGCTGACGATATCGTCCTTGCCGTTCCATTCGTCCCACTTCTCGCGGATGGTTTCGATCTCTTCCTTGTGCGCGTCGTAGTACGCCTTGTTGTAAACGTCCATTGGCAAGCCGTTGGTATTCTCTCCAACGATGCCGTTTTTGTCTTTATGCACGCTTTCGTCCAGGCGGATCATCGACGAGCCCTGATCCTGTGGGGTTTCCTGGAAGTGTTTCCACTCTTCGGTCTGGTAGTCGAAGATGCTTTGATCGTCCGGTGCATCCCGGCCTTCATATTCGTAGAAGCTGTAACGCCCGTATTCAAGCTTGTCGCCCCAGTCGTCCTGCGCGAAGCCCAGTTCGGCCTGGTCCTTGAACCACTGGCCTTCCTTGTCGGTGGCCTTTTGTTTCTTCTGATGATCGACGAACACGCTGATGATGCCGGTAATGATCCCCAGGCCTGCCGTCACCAGAAATAGCGGCGCGGTTGCTCCAGCAATGGCGCCGATAGGGCCGAGCAAACCGGCGATCCCGATCCCGGCGGCTGCTGTGCCCGCCACACCTGAAACAATTTGCAGGCTGCCATTGGCAATTGCCAGATCGCTGTCGGACTTGATGCCATCCTTGATGGCGATCCCGCCCATGACGATATCGGCGATGCTCATGATGTCCGGTGCTACGCCGAGTACCTTGACCACTGTCCCGGCAATGCGCGCCGATACACCGGGCACCACCTTGTCCGCTCCGTCCGGTGCAGCACTCTGAACGCCTTGTGCAACAGATTGTGGGTCTACCAGGCCCGCACCCCCTGCATTACCGGCCACGGCCTGGCCGACCGAGTTGCGCATGTTATCGACGATGTCATCAGCCGGGATTGGTTGATTATCGGCTTCGAGCATCACGTTGATCGACTCGCGATCGATCTCGTCGCTGCCAAGCATTTCACTCAGGTTGACCCGATCGTTTTCCGCCGGGACCGGCTGACCGTTGCGCTCCAGCTGGTCCTCAATGCCGGCAGCAAACGCTTCACGGGTTGGCGGAGTGATGTCTTGTGCGACGAAGCGCTGCACGGCATCGTCGTAGAGTTCGTACAACGAGTCGCTGTAGCTGGCGTAACCGGAGCCGGAAGCAGAGTCCGGAACCGGCGTGCTGGCAGCACGCTCCACCTCGACGGCCATATTGTTCAGGCTTTCAGCATCCAGGGCAGGGAGGTCGACTAAGGCGCGCTGAGAATTGATACTCTGCACCACCGCATCCTGATTGATGTTCAGTCTCAGATCTTCAGCCAGTTCGTTCAGATTGCCGTACTTCGAATAATCTGCGGGCGGAGTGCCGCCAGATCGGGTCACGATCTCGTCCAGCAATTCGCGACTGACGTCCTCGGAAAGCGAGCCGGCGTCGTTGACCTCATTGATCAGGCCAATCTGATCCATTACGTCGCCGATACTGCTACCTGCTCTGATGCTGTCCAGCTCATAAACGCTGGCCAGTCGGTTCTCCAGACTGGCCGCAACGTCTGGCACGTTATTGGCAGCCTGCGCCGTTTCAATCTTTTTGCCCCACAAACCTTCCTTGCCCCAGATCTCCGGGACGCTCTTGCTCAGCCCGAGCAAATCCGCAGTTTTGGTGTGGGTCATCAAATCAAAGATGCCAGTCTTTTCAAACTGCGCACCGGAGCCCAGGAAGGTGATGAAGTCCTTGGCGATAGCCAGGCGTTCCAGTGGATCATCAGCAAGTTGGCCGTTCTTGGCCGTCAGCATATAGATAGCGCCACCGAGAGAGGTGAAGCCCGCAGCGGTGCCGAATACGCCGCTCTGATTAAGCTTGCCGATGGCTTTCTTGAAGCCTTCCTTGTCTTCGGCACCCACGTATTTACCTGCCAGGTTTTCCTCGAGCTGCGCCTGAGTCATTTCGCCTGATTTGACCTTGTCCACCTGGTCCGAAAAATCGCTGAGTTTGGTTTTGTCCTGTAGCAACTCGTTGATGAATTTCTCAATCGTCTCCTGAGTACGGCGGGGTATATCCGCCATACCTTTGATCCCCTGTTTAAGTGCAGAGAAAATGTCCTTCAGGGCCAGCTCTTTGTATTCGTCCGGGATACCGCCAGGGTCGGCCATCAACTTATCGACTTCGGCCATGACGCTGTTTTTCTGCAGCTCATTCTGGGCGTCTTTCGCCAATTGCGGATCGAGAAGTTCCAGGCTGGAAAGCAGGCGGGCTACATCGGATTGTCCTTCGGACTTTTTACCGGCCTTGTCCAGATCAGCGAGGTAATCGACAAACTCGCTGCTGACCAACTTGTCATGCAGGTCCTTGGCCAACGCTTCCTTATCACCACCGCTGACTTTCTCGATGGCCGCGTCCATCTCGGCCTGATATTCCTTGCCGATCTTGTCCTTCTCGCCATTGCCATTGGCAAACAGCTCCGTCAACGCCTTATCGATGTTATTGCCGTCGAGGATGTCCTGCATATCGGCGCTTGTCAGGGTTTCGCCCTCGCTGTCGAACCTGCGCCAGGACTCTGCGCCGCGAGGCTCTTCGATATAAGGCGTGATGGTGCGTCCACTTTCCATACCGGCCTTGGCCTGGATCGCCATGACCAGTTTGTAAACATCGCTGTTCTTGTCGACTTTCTTGTCGTCGACCAGCTTCTGATACTTGTCCATCAGGTTTTTGGTGGCAAGCTCGACCACGGTCAGGTCTTCGGAGTCCTTGTCTTTCTCGTCAGACTTTACGCCTGTGGGTTTACTGAGAATATCCAGTTCGTCGAGATTGCCCAGGCCGTGTTCGTCACGGATCTTCTGCACGTCGCCCTGCACCCCGGAACTGCTCTTGTCGGCAACCCGGTCATACAGCTCCTTGTTCTGATATTCGGAGACCACGTATTGCTTGCCGTCGCGGCTCTCGAACTCGATCACGCCGTTTCCCAGTTCGTCCTTGGTGCCAGCCTTGATGATGTCGTGATCCGCGACATAGACGTTCTCGTCTGCCACTTCGCGCCCGTTGTTATTGACGCGGTTTTCCACGGTAACGCGCGAGAGGCCCATTTGCTGAGCCGCAGTGAACAATTCCGGTGTGAGTGCTTTTGAAACAGTGACCTTCTCACCATCCTGTTTGACGTAAGTGACCACCTCGGCTGTTTCCAGCTGACCTTGCCATTCAAAGTTCTTGATATCGCCCCACGCAGGTAGCTCGGTGTTTCGATCTGCGATTGGGGTCCCGTCGGCGATGGCTTTTTCGACCAGCGATTTCTGTGTCGGAGACTGGCTCAGGTCATCGAGTTGTTTGAGAAACTGATACAACTTCGGATTAGTCGACGCCGCTACAACAACACCTTGCCCATCACGCTCGTAACGCATGTCACCGTTGTCGGTAACCGAAACGGTGGTGCCTTCAATCGGCGGCCATTGCTCGTTGTCGGTTGCGGTGCGGTCTGGCTTTTTCTGCTCATCGCCCTTGGCGGAGACGATGCTGCGCTTAAGCCTCGACTCGAAATCTGCAAGACCTTCGCGAGGGAGCGTGTCGTTTTTGGGCGTGATGTTCATGAGCGCCTCGTCAGTTAAGGCGAGCCTTGAAAGGTAAGGCCGCAAGAAAGCGAAAAAAGGAGTTCTTCGATTCTTACTGCGATCACCTGCAAATCGTTGTGAAAAGTTGTGAAACGTTGTGATAACGGTCAGTGCGATAGTAGCGTTGTCACAGTCCTGCAGATGGGTCTGAATATCCGTTGGAAGTGCCAGCGTGAGCAGGTACTGGATGCTTTTTATCAGCAGCCCATCGCTGAATACTGCCAGGAATAGCCCTGCATCGCGCATGGCACTGTTGGTGTGTAAGGTGTTTGGCATGCAGGAAGAACTGGGGTATTACCGCGCCCATCTACCGCTGGATGCAGAGCCGGCGTATAGCGAATGGCTGCAGCGGGTTAGTCAGTCATAGCGGTTGATCGATGCAAAAAGCCGGAGCCGGTGTCACTGCCTTGCCCGGCTTTTTTACGCCTCGACTTCAGTTCGTGGTATCTACCCTTATCTTTACGCAAATGCAGGTGTATCGTATTCGCCCCTCGCATTTGCTCGCAGATGCGCTCCGTTGTCGTTTTTGAGGTTGCGCCGTTCATGTCCTTTACCCGTCGGCAAATCCTTACAGGCATCGCCGGTCTGGCCGTCATAGGCCTTGGCGCGGGTGGGGCCTCGCGTTACTGGATGGGGCGGCGCGAGTCGGAGGCCGGTTCGGACTTCGTGCTGATCGCCGCTCCGCTGGATGTGGAACTGGTGGCGGGGCACAAGACACCTGCCTGGGCCTTCGGCGGTTCTGCGCCGGGCACTGAGTTGCGCGTGCGCCAGGGCGAGTGGCTGCGGCTGCGCTTCATCAATCAGTTGCCGGTCGAGACGACCATTCACTGGCATGGCATCCGCTTGCCGCTGGAAATGGATGGCGTGCCGTATGTGTCTCAGTTGCCGGTCAAGCCGGGTGAATACTTCGATTACAAATTCCGTGTGCCGGACGCCGGTAGCTACTGGTATCACCCGCACGTCAGCAGCAGTGAAGAGCTTGGCCGCGGGCTGGTCGGGCCGCTGATTGTCGAAGAGCGCGAGCCGACCGGTTTTGCCCACGAGCGCACGGTCAGTCTGAAAAGCTGGCACGTGGACGAGCAGGGTGCCTTTACCGAGTTCAGTGTGCTACGTGAAGCGGCGCGTGAGGGCACAGCGGGGCGGCTTTCAACGCTGAACGGTATTTCGCAGGCGGTGATTGGGTTGCCTGCCGGGCAGATCACACGTGTGCGCTTGCTCAATCTCGACAATACCGTGACCTACCGCCTCAACCTGCCGGACGCCGAGGCGCAGATCTATGCGCTGGATGGCAATCCGGTCAAACCGCGTCCCTTCGGTGACGAATACTGGCTGGGGCCGGGCATGCGCATCTGTCTGGCGATCAAGGCTCCGCCGGCGGGCGAGGAGATCTCGCTGCGTAACGGCCCGGTGCGCCTGGGTACGTTCCGCTCGGTCGCCAATAATGACGCGCCCGGCCAGTGGCCGCCCGAGCTGCCGGCCAATCCGGTGGCCGAGCCTGATATGGATAACGCCGAGAAGATCAATTTCAACTTCGAGTGGGTGGGCTCCATGTCGGTCAACACCGACAATGGCAAGCCGCCCAGCCTGTGGCAGATCAATGGCGAAGCGTGGGACATTACCGACAAGACCTGCGCCGATCGGCCTATCGCCAGGTTGAAGCTCGGTAAAAGCTATATCTTCGAACTGAAGAACATGACTCAGTATCAGCACCCGATTCATTTGCACGGCATGAGTTTCAAGGTGATCGCCTCCAATCGGCGCAAGATCATCCCGTACTTTACCGACACCTTCTTGCTGGGTCGTAACGAGCGGGCGCGAGTGGCGCTGGTGGCGGATAATCCTGGTGTATGGATGTTCCATTGCCACGTGATCGATCACATGGAAACCGGCCTGATGGCCGCCATCGAGGTGGCATGATGCGGCAACCGCAGATCATCGACCGCAGCAAGGATCAGTACTTCATGCGTGAAGCGCTGGCGCTCGCCGCGCAAGGCGCACTGTTGGGTGAGGTGCCTGTCGGGGCAGTGCTGGTGCAGAACGGCGAGATCATCGGTCGCGGTTACAACTGCCCGATCAGCGGCAGCGACCCGAGCGCGCATGCTGAAATGGTCGCAATTCGTGATGCCGCCAAGACGCTGGACAATTATCGCCTGCCGGGCAGCACGCTCTACGTAACGCTGGAGCCGTGCAGCATGTGCGCGGGGCTGATCGTGCACTCACGCGTGGCACGTGTGGTCTACGGGGCGCTCGAGCCCAAGGCGGGCATCGTACAGAGCCAGGGGCAGTTTTTCAGTCAGGCATTTCTCAATCACCGCGTGCTGTTCGAAGGCGGGGTGCTGGGCGAGGAATGCGGGGCGATGTTGAGCGAGTTTTTCAGAATGCGCAGGGCAGCCAAGGACGCTGGCAAAGACAGCGTTTAGAGCGCAGATTCGTCCGTGCTGCTGGAGGAAGGGACGGGAGAGGCTGGCGGGACGGGCGGTTGGGTCTTGTCGACGCCAGGAACGTGCAGATTGCCATCGGCGACCTGACTTCCTTCAAGCTGTGGCTGCGTCACCCAGGTCAGAATGTCGTAATAACGGCGAATGTTGGCCACGAAATGCACCGGCTCACCGCCTCGGGCATAGCCGTATCGTGTTTTGCTGTACCACTTCTTCTGTGCCAGACGCGGCAGCATTTTTTTGACGTCGAGCCATTTATCAGGATTCAGCCCCTCGTTCTGGGCCAATTTGCGCGCATCTTCGAGGTGACCGCTGCCAATGTTGTAGGAAGCGAGAGCTAGCCACGTACGATCCGGCTCTTTAATCGAGTCGTCCAGCTGATCCTTGATGTAGGCAAAATACTTCGCCCCGCCCTGAATGCTCTGGCGTGCATCCAGCCTGTTGGATACGCCCATGGCTTGCGCGGTGTTCTGGGTGAGCATCATCAGGCCGCGCACGCCGGTTTTCGAGGTCACGGTCGGCTGCCACATCGATTCCTGATAGCCGATGGCGGCCAGCAGTCTCCAGTCGACCTGTTCTTTCTTGGCCGATGTCTGGAAGTGTTTCTCGTATTTGGGCAGACGTTCCTGAAGGTGCTGGGCAAAGGTATAGGCACCCACGTAGCCGAGTACGTCGACATGGCCGTAGTAGCGGTCTTTCAGGCGTTGCAGCGTGCCGTTCTTTTCGACCTTGTCGAGGTAGGCGTTGATTTCGTTGAGCAGGCTATTGTCTTCACCCGGCGCTACGGCCCAGCGCTGTGCGCGGGCTTCGCCCAGGTCGAAGGCCACGCGCACATTGGGGAAGTAGACCTGATTCATTGCCAGCTCATTGGAGTCGACCAGGGTCAGGTCGATCTGGCCTTCGTCGACCATGCGCAGGAGATCAACGACCTCGACCGCGTCAGATTCTTCATATTCAATGCCGGGATTCTGCGCCTTGAGCGCCGCCAGTTGCTCGGCATGCGCACTGCCTTTGAGCACCACGATGCGCTTGCCCACTAGGTCGCCGGGATCGGTCGGCCGTGACTGGCCGTTGCGATAGACCACCTGAGGGGTGACTTCCAGATAAGAATGCGAGAAACGCGCCTGCAATTTGCGCTTTGGCGTCTCGATCAGGCCGGCGGCACCCAGTACCGGACCGCCCGGTTTGTTCATCTGGTCGAAAAGATCGTCCAGATTGTCAGCCGTTTCTATCTTCAATTCGACGCCCAGGTCCTCGGCAAAACGCTTGACCAGCTCGTATTCGAAGCCGGTTTCACCGTTGCGATCCTGGAAATAAGTCGCCGGGCTGTTACGAGTGATCACCCGCAGTACGCCGTCCTCCTTGACTCGCTCCAGTGTGGTGGGTTTTTCCACACAGGCGCCGAGCATCAGGAAGAGTCCGGTTGCGATGAGCCATTTGGCGCAACGTGGGCGGAAATCTGGTTTGAAGAACATCGGTGCAGTATACGCAAAGCGCACCGGGCGCCATATCTCGACAGTGAAGCTTGCGTCTGATAGGCGAGTGGCTTTTATGGGCATTTCCGGAGTTTTTTTGCGTGGGGCGACATTCGGGCGCAGCGGATGCCGCCGTTTTGGGTGATCAAATGCCCGGTTTAGGCTAGAATACGCGGCCTCAAAGCACACCCCTTCTCGAGGCTGTCCCGAAGATGTTGATCCTGCGCGGTGCTCCTGCCCTTTCTGCTTTCCGCCACAGCAAATTACTAGAACAACTGAAACAAAAAGTTTCAGCTGTCAGTGGCTTGTACGCCGAATTCGCCCACTTCGCTGACGTCAACGACGTTCTGACCAGCGAAGAACAGCAGGTTCTCGATCGCCTCCTGAAATACGGCCCCAGCGTGCCGGTTCAAGAGCCGAGCGGCCGTCTGTTTCTGGTGTTGCCGCGTTTTGGCACCATTTCACCCTGGTCGAGCAAGGCCAGCGACATCGCTCGCAATTGCGGTCTGAGCAAAATCCAGCGCCTGGAGCGCGGGATTGCCTTCTATGTAGAAGGCCAGTTCAGCGAGACCGAGGCCCAGGCAATCGCCGACAGCCTGCACGACCGCATGACGCAACTGGTATTGGGCGACCTCGAACAGGCTGCCAACCTGTTCAGCCACGCTCAGCCCAAGCCGCTGACCGCTGTGGACATTCTGGGTGGCGGTCGCGCGGCACTCGAAAAAGCCAACGTCGAGCTGGGCTTGGCCCTCGCCGAAGATGAAATCGATTACCTGATCACCAGCTTCAATGGTCTGGGGCGCAACCCGCACGACATCGAGCTGATGATGTTTGCCCAGGCGAACTCCGAGCACTGCCGTCACAAGATTTTCAACGCCAGTTGGGACATCGACGGTCAGAGCCAGGAAAAAAGCCTGTTCGGCATGATCAAGAACACCTACCAGATGCACAACGAAGGCGTGCTGTCCGCTTACAAGGACAACGCTTCGGTGATCGTCGGTAACGTCGCCGGTCGTTTCTTCCCGGACCCTGAAACCCGTCAGTACGGCGCGGTTCAGGAGCCGGTGCACATTCTGATGAAGGTCGAGACGCACAACCACCCGACCGCCATTGCGCCGTTTCCTGGTGCAGCGACCGGCTCCGGCGGCGAGATTCGCGACGAAGGTGCAACCGGTCGCGGTGCCAAGCCCAAGGCCGGGCTGACCGGTTTCACCGTCTCCAACCTGCAGATCCCCGGTTTCGTGCAGCCTTGGGAGGTGCCGTACGGCAAGCCCGAGCGCATCGTGACGGCGCTGGACATCATGATTGAAGGCCCGCTGGGTGGCGCGGCGTTCAACAACGAGTTCGGTCGTCCGGCGCTGACCGGCTATTTCCGTACCTTCGAGCAGTCCATCACCACACACCACGGTGACGAGGTTCGTGGTTACCACAAGCCGATCATGCTCGCGGGCGGTATGGGCAACATCCGTGAAGATCACGTCCAGAAGGGCGAGATCACCGTGGGTTCCAAGCTGATCGTACTGGGTGGCCCGGCGATGCTGATCGGCCTGGGTGGCGGCGCGGCCTCCTCGATGGCAACCGGCACCAGCTCCGCAGACCTGGATTTCGCTTCGGTTCAGCGTGAAAACCCCGAGATGGAGCGTCGTTGCCAGGAAGTCATCGACCGCTGCTGGCAGTTGGGCGACCGTAACCCGATCAGCTTCATCCACGACGTCGGTGCCGGTGGTCTGTCCAACGCCTTCCCTGAACTGGTCAACGATGGCGATCGCGGCGGACGTTTCGAACTGCGTAACGTACCGAATGACGAGCCGGGCATGGCCCCGCTGGAAATCTGGAGCAACGAATCCCAGGAGCGTTACGTGCTGGCCGTTGGCGTCGAGGATTTCGAGCGCTTCAAGGCTATCTGCGAGCGAGAGCGCTGCCCGTTTGCGGTTGTCGGCGAAGCCACGGCAGAGCCGCAACTGACCGTTACTGACAGCCATTTCGGTAACAGTCCGGTAGACATGCCGCTGGAAGTCCTGCTGGGCAAGGCGCCGCGCATGCACCGCTCGGTCGCCCGCGAAGAAGAGATCGGCGATGATTTCGATCCAAGCACGCTGGACATCGAAGAAAGTGTGCAGCGCGTATTGCGCCACCCGGCAGTCGCCAGCAAAAGCTTCCTGATCACCATCGGTGACCGCAGCATTACCGGTCTGGTCGCTCGCGATCAGATGGTCGGTCCATGGCAGGTGCCTGTGGCTGACTGCGCCGTCACCGCCACCAGCTTCGACGTCAACACCGGCGAAGCCATGGCAATGGGCGAGCGTACTCCGCTGGCGCTGCTGAATGCTCCGGCGTCGGGCCGTATGGCGATCGGCGAAACGCTGACCAACATCGCGGCCTCGCGTATTGAAAAGCTTTCTGACATCAAGCTGTCGGCCAACTGGATGTCGGCGGCTGGCCACCCTGGAGAAGACGCGCGTCTTTATGACACCGTGAAAGCGGTGGGCATGGAGCTGTGTCCGGAACTGGGGATCACCATTCCAGTGGGCAAGGACTCGATGTCCATGAAGACCCGCTGGAGTGACGAGGGCACCGAAAAGAGCGTGACCTCGCCGCTGTCATTGATCGTGACGGGCTTTGCGCCAGTAGTCGACATCCGTCAGACCCTGACGCCCGAGCTGCGCATGGACAAGGGCATCACCGACCTGATCCTGATCGATCTGGGTCGTGGCCAGAACCGCATGGGCGCCTCGATTCTTGCGCAGACTCACGGCAAGCTCGGCCGAGTCGCTCCGGACGTCGACGACGCTGAAGACCTCAAGGCCTTCTTCGCCGTGATTCAGGGTCTCAATTCCGACGGTCATATCCTGTCCTATCACGACCGTTCCGACGGTGGTTTGCTGGTCAGCACGCTGGAAATGGCTTTCGCCGGTCACTGCGGTCTGAACCTGCATCTGGACGGTGTGGCCGACAACGTCTCCGAACTGAGCGCGATCCTCTTCAACGAAGAGCTGGGTGCGGTCATCCAGGTGCGTCAGGACGCTACTCCACTGGTGCTGGCGCAATTCAGCGCGGCCGGTCTGGAAGACTGCGTGGCAGTGATCGGTCAGCCGATCAACAACGATGAAGTATCGATCAGCTTCCATGGCGAGCCGGTATTCAGTGGCCAGCGTCGTCTGTTGCAACGTCAGTGGGCCGAGACCAGCTATCAGATCCAGCGCCTGCGTGACAACGCCGAATGCGCGGATCAGGAATTCGATGCGCTGCTGGAAGAGGACAATCCGGGCCTGACCGTCAAGCTGGGCTTCGACGTCAACGAAGATATAGCCGCGCCGTACATCAAGACGGGTGTTCGTCCTCAGGTTGCCGTTCTGCGCGAGCAGGGTGTCAACGGTCAGGTCGAAATGGCGGCAGCCTTTGATCGTGCCGGCTTCAACGCAATCGACGTGCACATGAGCGATATCCTTGCCGGTCGTGTCGACCTGAACGACTTCAAGGGCATGGTCGCCTGCGGTGGCTTCTCTTACGGCGACGTATTGGGTGCCGGCGAAGGCTGGGCCAAGTCGGCATTGTTCAACAGCCGTGCGCGTGATGCGTTCCAGGGCTTCTTCGAGCGTTCCGACAGCTTCACGCTTGGCGTGTGCAACGGTTGCCAGATGCTGTCCAACCTGCACGAGCTGATTCCGGGCAGCGAGTTCTGGCCGCATTTCGTGCGTAACCGCTCCGAACAGTTCGAAGCGCGTGTGGCTATGGTCCAGGTTCAGGAGTCGGCGTCGATCTTCCTGCAGGGTATGGCCGGTTCGCGCATGCCAATCGCCATCGCGCATGGCGAAGGGCACGCGGAGTTCCGCAGTGACGATGCACTGCTTGAAGCTGACGTTTCCGGCACTGTGGCACTGCGCTTCGTCGACAACCACGGCAAGGTGACTGAAACCTACCCGGCCAACCCGAACGGCTCGCCACGCGGTATTGGCGGCATGACCACCCTCGACGGTCGTGTGACCATCATGATGCCGCACCCGGAGCGTGTATTCCGCGCAGTGCAGAACTCGTGGCGTCCTGAGGACTGGAACGAGGACGGTGCCTGGATGCGCATGTTCCGCAACGCGCGGGCCTGGGTTAACTAAGGCGCGTGTACAAGCTCGCCTTCTTCGTTCCGCCGAGCCATGTGGACGAGGTCAAGAACGCCGTATTCGCTGCTGGTGCAGGGCGAATCGGCGCTTACGATCACTGCTCGTGGCAAGTGCTCGGCCAGGGCCAGTTCCGCCCGCTGGATGGCAGTCAGCCATTTATCGGGCAGAGCGGTGTGGTCGAGTCGGTAGAGGAGTGGAAGGTCGAGCTGGTCGTCGATGACGAACTGATTCAGCACGTGGTGGAGGCTCTCAGGCAGAGCCATCCCTACGAAACGCCTGCTTATGAAGTATGGCGGCTGGCAGAGTTCTGAAGCTGGGCGCAGAGCGTCCGGAAATGCATCACCACGCTGGAGCGTGGGGACGATAACCATCGCTCAGAGTGTCTCGCGGGAGCGAGCTTGCTCGCGAATGCGCAACGCCGTCTATTCAGGGCCGAATTTCGATCATCGTCCCGTCTTTCACCAGATCCCATATTTCCCGCATGTCGTTGTTCTTCAGCGCGATGCAGCCGTTGGTCCAGTCCAGCGTGTGGAAATACCATTCCGGATACTCTTCATCCACCGGTGTGCCGTGGATCATGATCATGCTCCCCGGTTTTACGCCTGCGGAACGTACGCGTGCCGAGTCCGAGACATTCGGGTAGGAAATGTGCATCGACAGGTTGTAGTTATTGCTGGGCTTGCGCCAGTCGAGCCAGTAGAAACCTTCCGGCGTGCGTTGATCGCCTTCCTGCAGCTTGGTGCCCTTGGGGTTCTTGCCCAGTGAGATTCGGTAGGTCTTCAATGCCTCGCCACCGCTGATCAGCTGCAATTGGCGCACCGACTTTAGCACCAGCACCTTGTCGATAGGCTTGCTGGCGATACTCTCGGTATTGATGACCTTGTTATTGATGATTTTCTGTTCGCTGCCCTTGGGCACGATAGTTTGAGTAAACGCGGCCTGCGAAAGCGGCATGAACGACATGCAAAAGAGTGCGAGCAACCAGCGCATTACGATTTCCCTGAAGATACTTCTTTAACAAAAGCGCCGATGTTGTGTGCGACCCTGGCTTTCAGGTGTCCAGCAACGGACGTGACGGGGGAAGGGCGCTGGTATGAACCGGGTAGGTCTGCCGACGCCGATCCGCAAAGAAGTATTCTAGGGTACGCCCGACTGTCATGAAAGCCAGGTCCGACCACGGAATGTCGGCTTCGTCGAATAACTGCACTTCCAGGCTCTCGATGCCTGCGGCGAATGCCTCATTCGCCATCTCCCCGCGATAGAACACATGCACCTGATTGATATGCGGCACATCGATCAAGGTGTACAGATGCAGTTCGCTCAGCGTGGCGCAGGCTTCTTCCATGGTCTCGCGCCGTGCAGCCTGTTCGATGGTTTCGCCGTTTTCCATGAAACCGGCCGGCAGCGTCCAGAAACCCAGGCGCGGCTCGATGGCCCTGCGGCACAGCAGGACCTTGCCGCCCAACGTCACCAGGCAGCCCGCAACGATGTTCGGGTTCTGGTAATGAACGGTGTGGCAATGCTCGCAGACATAGCGCAAACGGCTGTCGCCTTCGGGAATGCGCTGGATAACAGGGTTGCCGCACTGGCTGCAAAATTTCATGGGATCAGTCGATAGTGAACGCAGTCGCTATCTTGGCCTGTCGTGCGGCGGCTCGGCAACCCTCAGTGTGACCGGAGTTGTCCTACAAGGGCTTGGGCGCAGCGTTGCTTTGGTGCATGATGCCAGACAGGCAACAGATCGAGATTTCCCATGCTGGATGAGCTACTTCGCCGTGTAGTCAGTCATACGCCAGAAACCCTCGACTCGGATCGACAATTCCCCGAGGCGGCTGTTCTGGTGCCGATTACCCGCAGCGAGCAACCCGAGCTGATTCTGACCCTGCGCGCCAGTGGCCTGTCGACGCATGGCGGTGAAGTGGCGTTTCCGGGTGGCCGCCGCGACCCGGGCGACCCCGATCTGATTTTCACGGCGTTGCGCGAAGCCGAGGAGGAAATCGGCCTGCCTCCCGGGCTGGTCGAGGTGATCGGGCCTTTGAGTCCGCTGATCTCCAAGCACGGTATTAAGGTCACGCCTTACGTGGGGGTGATACCTGACTTCGTCGAATATCAGCCCAATGACGGCGAGATCGCTGCAGTCTTCAGCGTGCCGCTGGAGTTCTTTCGTCAGGACACGCGCGAGCACACTCACCGTATCGATTACGAAGGCCGCAGCTGGTACGTGCCCAGTTACCGTTATGGCGAGTACAAGATCTGGGGGCTTACCGCGATCATGATCGTCGAGCTGGTCAACGTGCTGTACGACACCAGAATCAGCCTGCATCATCCGCCCGAACGCTCGACGATCTGAGTCGCTGGCACCTGAAGCGTCACTGTTTATAGTTCGTCCCCATGAGTACGACCCGCCCGAGGAGGCTGCATGAAATTTCGCCTGGGAGAATCCCGTGTCCAGACCGATCCGCAGAGCTGGGTGGCTCCCAATGCGACGCTGATCGGCAATGTCAGGCTTGAGGCCGGCGCGAGTGTGTGGTTCAACGCGGTGTTGCGTGGCGACAACGAACTGATTCACATCGGTGAAAACAGTAATGTGCAGGACGGCACGGTGATGCACACCGACATGGGCTCGCCGCTGAGTATCGGCAAAGGCGTGACCATCGGCCACAACGCCATGCTGCATGGCTGCAGTGTTGACGACTACAGCCTGATCGGCATCAACGCGGTCATCCTCAACGGGGCGAAGATCGGGAAATACTGCATCATCGGCGCCAATTCTCTGATCGGAGAAAACAAGGTCATTCCTGATGGCTCGCTGGTCATGGGGACACCGGGTAAAGTGGTGCGCGAAGTTACCGATGTGCAGAAGCAGATGCTGGAAGCCAGCGCAGCCCATTACGTACATAATGCCCAGCGTTACGCCCGTGACCTGGCGGTGCAGGAAGATTGATGAGCACTGATACCCCGATCGAAAAGCCGGTCCGCTCCCCCTGTGTGAGTATTTGTGCACTGGATGAGCGGGATATATGCACCGGTTGCCAGCGAACCGTCACCGAGATCACCCGCTGGAGCCGCATGAGCAACGACGAGCGACGTGTCGTGCTCGGCCTGTGCGACGAGCGCGCCAGAGCCAGCGGCCTGATGTGGACGGTTGGCGGGGCACGCTGATGTTCTGATGGCCTTGTAGCCGCGAACAAGTTTGCTCCTACAGGTTATCCGCGAGCTTTTGTAGGTGCGAACTTGTTCGCGAAGAGGGCGGTGCAGTCGATGCATTTGCTACGTCAGGAATAACGCTTTCGTTTTCGCTTGGGCGCGGCTCTTGCCCGCGTTTGCTATCATTGCCGCTCGCTTGCACAGGCCCAAACCCTCCATGCTTTTCCTGATCGCTTACATCAGCAGTGTCGTGCTGATCAACTTCGCCTTTTCCAGTGCGCCGCACCTGGACATGATCTGGTCTGCCTGGGGCGGGCTGGTGTTCGTGTTGCGGGACATGGTGCAGATTCGCTTTGGCCATGGCGCGATCATTGCCATGCTGGTGGCGCTGGTCCTGTCCTATGTCACCAGCGACCCCACCATCGCCCTGGCCAGCGCCACGGCGTTTGCGGTTTCCGAATGCATTGACTGGCTGGTGTTCAGCATTACCAGGCGCCCGTTGCGTGATCGGTTGTGGATCAGCTCGGCACTCAGCATTCCGCTGGATACCTTTATCTTCTTCGGCATGATCGACGCCCTGACAGCGCCAGTCGTGCTCACCGCGCTGCTATCGAAGTTCGCTGGCGTGACCATTGTCTGGATGATCATGGCCTGGCGGACGCGCAACAGTGCGTGTCCGGGCTGAGCGCCCATTTGCCGGGGCTTCGTGGTAAATTGCGCGCCTTTCTCCACAGCGGTTGCTTGCATACGGCGGGCAGCCCTCGACATCTGCTTCACGAGGACCTGAGATGACTCAAATCGGAACTCCACTGTCGCCCACCGCGACGCGCGTACTGTTCTGCGGCAGCGGCGAACTGGGCAAGGAAGTCGTGATCGAGCTGCAGCGCCTTGGCGTTGAAGTTATCGCTGTTGACCGTTACGAGAACGCGCCGGCCATGCAGGTCGCGCATCGCAGCCATGTGATCAACATGCTCGACGGCGCAGCACTGCGCGCAGTCATCGAGGCCGAGAAGCCGGATTTCATCGTTCCGGAAATCGAAGCCATCGCCACCGCGACGCTGGTTGAGCTTGAGGCCGAAGGCTTCACTGTGATCCCGACCGCACGCGCCGCGCAACTGACCATGAACCGCGAAGGCATTCGTCGTCTGGCGGCTGAAGAGCTGAAGCTGCCGACCTCGCCTTACCACTTTGCCGACACTTTCGAGGCGTACAGCAAGGCGGTCGAAGACCTCGGTTTCCCGTGCGTGGTCAAGCCGGTCATGAGTTCTTCGGGCAAGGGGCAGAGCCTGCTCAAGAGCACCGATGACGTACAGAAAGCCTGGGACTATGCGCAAGAGGGCGGTCGCGCCGGCAAGGGTCGCGTCATCGTCGAAGGGTTCATCGACTTCGATTACGAAATCACCCTGCTGACCGTGCGTCACATCGGTGGCACCACGTTCTGCGCGCCGGTTGGGCATCGTCAGGAAAAGGGCGACTATCAGGAGTCCTGGCAGCCGCAGGCTATGAGCCCTGTTGCGCTGGCAGAGTCCGAGCGGGTTGCCAAGGCGGTGACCGAGGCATTGGGTGGGCGCGGGATGTTTGGCGTCGAACTGTTCATCAAGGGCGATCAGGTGTGGTTCAGCGAAGTCTCGCCGCGCCCGCACGACACCGGTCTGGTGACGTTGATTTCTCAGGACCTGTCGCAGTTTGCCCTGCACGCACGCGCGATTCTTGGCCTGCCGATTCCGTTGATCCGCCAGTTCGGCCCTTCGGCGTCGGCAGTGATTCTGGTCGAAGGCCAATCCACGCAAACCGCTTTCGCCAACCTCGGTGCTGCGCTGGCCGAGCCCGACACCGCATTGCGTCTGTTCGGCAAGCCGGAAGTCAACGGTCAGCGGCGTATGGGCGTTGCCCTGGCGCGTGACGAGTCCATCGAAGCCGCCCGTGCCAAGGCCACTCGTGCCTCGCAGGCAGTCGACGTCAAGTTGTAATGCTCACGCCGCAGGCGGCAAGAAACAACGCTGCGCGTGTTCTTGCCGCCTGCATTCACCATGACCTCAACGCTATAGCTCGCTGTCCCGCGTCTCCTTCAGGCTCAACACCGCCAGCACGCTGATCAGCGCTGCTGCAGACACATACCCGCCCACCCAGCTCAGGCCACCCATCGCCACCAGTTTCTGGGCGAAGAAGGGGGCGACCGACGCCCCGACGATTCCGCCCAGGTTGTAGGCCGCCGATGCGCCGGTGTAGCGAACCTGTGTCGGGAACAGCTCCGGTAGCAGCGCGCCCATCGGGGCGAACGTGATGCCCATCAGAAACAATTCGATGCATAGAAACAGCGCCACAGCCCAGGTGCTGCCGTGGGTCAACAGTGGCTCCATGGTGAAACCTGACAGGATCGCCAGCACGCCACCCGCAATCAACACCGGCTTGCGCCCGAAGCGATCGCTCGCCAATGCAGCCAGCGGTGTGGCCGCCGCCATGAACAGCACCGCAAAGCACAACAGCCCCAGGAACGTTTCCCGGGTATAGCCCAGCGTGGCCACGCCGTAGCTCAACGAAAACACCGTCGAGATATAAAACAGTGCGTAGCAGACCACCATCGACGCCGCACCGAGCAGCATGGGTTTCCAATGCTGACCGAAGGTTTCCACGATGGGCAGGCTGACCCGTTGATGGCGAGCCATGGCCTTGGCGAAGACGGGTGTTTCTTCAAGCTTCAGACGCACGTACAGTCCGACCATGACCAGTACGGCACTGAGCAGAAAGGGAATCCGCCAGCCCCACGCGCGGAATTGTTCGTCATCGAGGGTCATTGCCAGCGTCAGAAACAGGCCGTTGGCGGCGAGAAAGCCGATTGAAGGGCCCAGTTGCGGAAACATGCCGAACCAGGCGCGCTTGCCTTTCGGGGCATTCTCGGTCGCCAGCAGTGCCGCGCCACCCCATTCGCCACCCAGGCCAAGCCCCTGGCCGAAGCGCAGCACGCACAACAGAATCGGCGCCCATGCCCCGATCGTCGCGTAGCCTGGCAATACGCCGATCAGTGTGGTGCAGATCCCCATCAACAGCAGCGAGGCCACTAGCGTCGACTTGCGCCCGATCCGGTCGCCGAAGTGACCGAACAGCGCCGACCCCAGAGGACGAGCGAGAAAGGCGATGCCGAAGGTCAGAAATGACGACAGCATCTGTGCCGTGCCCGATGTCTGCGGAAAAAAGACCGGACCGATCACCAGAGCGGCGGCGGTGGCATAAACGTAAAAGTCGTAGAACTCGATGGCCGTGCCGATGAAGCTGGCCGTGGCGACGCGGGTCGTCGAATTCACCGGCTTTGCGGGCGCGTCGTGATCTTCACGAGAGAGCGGGGTGCTGGTCATGCGGATTCCCTGACAGTCGACTCGCCGGTCGGCAAGGACCGTGTCCGGCAAGCATGTATTTATTGTGATTGTGGGTGCAGCGTCGAGCAGAGTAACCCGAATGGGTCGAGAGGCAAGGGTGGGGCGATCTATTTGAAGGCAGACATCTATTTGAACGTGCGGACCAGCGTGTTCTGCCACATGGCGACACGCTTGACGCGGTTGTCCTCGGTCTCGAGGATTTCCAGCCGGTAAGGCCCTATTTTCAAGCAGACTGGAGCGTCCGGGATGGTTTCCAGTGCTTCGGTAACCAGCCCGTTGACGGTTTTCGGACCGTCTGAAGGCAGGTGCCAGCCAAGGCTCTTGTTCAAGTCGCGAATGGACGCTGCGCCTTCGACTTCAAGACGCCCGTCGTCCTGTTGTTTGACGTGCGGATTATCCAGCCGCTGCTCGCTTTCGAACTCGCCGACAATCTCTTCGAGAATATCCTCAAGGGTGACGATGCCCAGCACTTCGCCGTATTCATCGACCACCACGCCGAGACGCCGTTGCTGTTTGTGGAAATTCAGCAACTGCAACTGCAATGGTGTGCTTTCCGGCACGAAATAAGGCTCGTAGCAGACCGCCAGCAACTGCTCTTTGGTCAACGTGCCCTTGGGCAGAAGGTGGCTGATGTCACGGGTATTGATGACGCCTTGCACCTGATTGATGTCGTTGTGATAGACCGGCAGGCGCGTGTGCCGTGAAATGATCAGGCGTTCGATGATCATTTCCATGGGGTCATCGAGGTTGACGCCATCCACTTCGTTGCGCGGGATCAGGATGTCATTGACCGTAATGCTGTCCAGCGCACGAATGCCTGACAGCACGCTGGCGCGCGGAGAGTATTCCTGGGCAGCATCGTTGCGCGGGGTATTTTGCGTGTCGTCTTCGAAAGCCTGATCCTGCTGTTGTACGGCGCGAGACAGGAAGGGACGCAGCAGTGTCTTGGCCAGAACATTGAACACGTAGGCCAGCGGCCAGACGATCTTCATCGGAATGCGCAGCACACTGTTGCCCAGCAGCAGCGTCGAGACAGGGTGGCGGTTCGCCAGGCGGCGGGGCATGTATTCGGCGAAGACCAGCATGATGCTCACGGTAGCGAGCCAGGCCACGGTGGGGCCGTTGTAGAACCAGTAACTGGCGGCGATAAGCGTGGCGATGACAGTGATCAGTACCCTGATCAGGGTATTGCCCAGAATCAGGCTGTTCAGGTTGAACGCCAGCTCGGGAAGCGGTGCCGACTTTTCCGGGCGGCTGGCGGCGCGCATCGCCTTGACTTGATGATGAGCAGCCTCAACTGCGGTCAGCAGACCGGCCCACAACAGTAGTAGGGCGAGGACACCGAGCAGCGGGCCCAGGGGCAGATTATCCATGATCAGGGCCCGTCAGATGTGCAGGATGAATTCGCGTACCAGCTTGCTGCCGAAATAGGCGAGCATCAGCAGGCAGAAACCGCCCAGGGTCCAGCGAATGGCCTTGTGACCACGCCATCCAAGGCGGTTACGCCCCCACAGCAGCACACTGAACACGATCCAGGCCAGACAGGCCAGCAGGGTCTTGTGCACCAGATGCTGGGCAAACAGGTTTTCGACGAACAGCCAGCCGGAAATCAGCGACAGCGAGAGCAATGACCAGCCAGCCCACAGGAAACCGAACAGCAGGCTTTCCATGGTTTGCAGCGGCGGGAAGTTCTTGATCAGCCCGGAAGGGTGCTTGTGCTTGAGGCGGTAGTCCTGCAACAGCAGCAGCAGCGCCTGAAATGCAGCAATGGTAAACATCCCGTAAGCCAGCAGCGACAGCAGGATATGGCTGAGGATGCCGGGCTCTTCCATGATCGGCTGCACGGTGCCGCTAGGGGCGAACTGGGCGAGCAGTACGGTGACCATGCCCAGCGGGAACAACAGTACCAGCAGGTTTTCCACCGGGATGCGCGACGTGGCGATCAGGGTCACGACGATCACCGACGCCGCGATAAGGCTGGCCGAGTTGAAAAAGTCCAGGCCAAGGCCGACCGAGTGCGTCAGTTGGGAAAACAGACCAATGGCATGTGCGATGACCGCCAGTGTACCGAGCAGGCAAAGCAGCCGCTTGTCGGGCTTGACGGCCTGGCTCAGGCGCAGGCTCTGATAGACGGTCGCAGCGGCATAAATGATGGCGGCGGCGAGGCTGGGAAGCAGGCTGGGTGGCAAAGGGGACATAGATCCTGATGGACGGGCCTGAAAAGACGCTGAGTTTGGCATAGAACCGGCAAATCACGAAAGACCACAGAAGCAGTCTGCGTGGTGTCCGTGCGACGGAGTCTTCGCTATAATCCGCGACCTGCTCAAGCCGCAGGCTCGCCGAGCGCCATTTCTGCATTACGGGCCGGGCCGCATCAACCGGGGTTCGACGAGAGCCTGAAAGGATCGCGCATGTTTGAAAATCTGACTGACCGCCTCTCGCAGACGCTGCGCCATGTTACTGGCAAGGCCAAGCTGAACGAGGACAACATCAAAGATACCTTGCGCGAAGTGCGTATGGCGTTGCTCGAAGCCGACGTCGCCTTGCCGGTGGTCAAAGACTTCGTCAATAACGTCAAGGAACGCGCCGTCGGCACCGAGGTGTCGCGCAGCCTGACCCCGGGTCAGGCGTTCGTGAAGATCGTCCAGGCCGAACTCGAAAGCCTGATGGGCGCGGCCAACGAAGACCTGGTGCTCAATGTCACGCCGCCTGCCGTCATCCTGATGGCGGGTTTGCAGGGCGCGGGCAAGACCACCACTGCGGGCAAGCTGGCGCGCTTCCTTAAAGAGCGCAAGAAAAAAACCGTGATGGTGGTGTCGGTCGACGTTTATCGTCCCGCAGCCATCAAGCAGCTCGAAACGCTGGCCAACGACATCGGTGTGACGTTCTTCGCCTCCGACATCAGCCAGAAGCCGGTGGACATCGCCCAGGCGGCCATTAAAGAAGCCAAGCTCAAGTTCATTGACGTGGTCATCGTCGACACCGCCGGTCGTTTGCACGTCGATGTCGAGATGATGGGCGAGATCCAGGCGCTGCATGCGGCGGTCAAGCCGGCCGAGACGCTGTTCGTGGTCGATGCCATGACCGGCCAGGATGCTGCCAATACCGCCAAGGCCTTCGGTGACGCATTGCCGCTGACCGGCGTGATCCTCACCAAGGTCGACGGTGATGCCCGCGGTGGTGCCGCCCTGTCGGTGAGAGCCATTACCGGCAAGCCGATCAAGTTCATCGGTATGGGCGAGAAGAGCGAGGCGCTGGAGCCGTTTCACCCGGACCGCATCGCGTCACGCATCCTCGGCATGGGCGATGTGCTCAGCCTTATCGAGCAGGCCGAACAGACCCTCGACAAGGACAAGGCCGACAAGCTGGCGAAAAAGCTCAAGAAGGGCAAGGGCTTCGATCTCGAAGACTTCCGCGACCAGCTGCAGCAGATGAAGAACATGGGTGGCCTTGGCGGCCTGATGGACAAATTGCCGAGCATCGGCGGCGTCAACCTGTCGCAGATGGGCAACGCCCAGGGCGCAGCGGAAAAACAGTTCAAGCAGATGGAAGCCATCATCAACTCAATGACCCCTGCCGAGCGTCGTGATCCGGATCTGGTCAGTGGTTCGCGCAAGCGCCGCATTGCGATGGGTTCGGGCACTCAGGTTCAGGACATCGGGCGTCTGATCAAGCAGCACAAGCAGATGCAGAAGATGATGAAGAAATTCTCCGCCAAGGGCGGGATGGCCAAAATGATGCGCGGCATGGGTGGAATGTTCCCCGGCGGCGGCATGCCAAAAATGTAATTGCGTCGCGTGCAAGAGGCTTTGCACGCGTCCCATCTGGGGGATAACCCCCAGTCAGCCCGCGTCATGCGGGCTTTTGCCGGCTGTCATACCGACAGCTCCCTCGCAAATCTGGAAGGCATGCCGATAGGCGCCGGAAAAAGACATTTGCAAAAGTCGGGATATTCCTTAGAATATGCGGCCTTTCGGGCACCTATGCCCGCTGTGCATCTTAGATTTGCAGCACCGACTACAGGAACGATGTTCAATGCTAACCATCCGTCTTGCCCTTGGCGGCTCCAAAAAGCGCCCGTTTTACCACCTGACCGTAACCGACAGCCGCAACGCTCGTGACGGTTCCCACAAGGAACAGGTTGGTTTCTTCAACCCTGTTGCCCGTGGTCAGGAAATCCGTCTGTCCGTTAACGAAGAACGCGTCAACTACTGGTTGAGCGTGGGTGCACAAACTTCCGAGCGCGTTGCCCAGCTGCTCAAAGAGCACAACAAGACCAAGGCCGCGGCCTGAGTCTTATGAGCGCGACGCCTGCATCTGCCGACGATCTGATCGTCATTGGCAAGATTTACTCGGTTCATGGCGTTCGCGGCGAAGTGAAGGTTTATTCCTTTACTGATCCGATTGGAAACCTGTTGGACTACAAAACCTGGACGCTTCGGCGCGAAGGCAGCGTTGATAAACAGGTGGAGCTGGTCAGCGGACGCTTGCAAAGCAAGTTTCTGGTCACAAAGCTCAAGGGTCTCGATGATCGTGAAGAAGCACGTCTTCTGTCCGGTTACGAAATCTGCGTGCCGCGTAACCTGTTCCCTGATCTGGACGATGGCGAGTACTACTGGTACCAGCTTGAAGGCCTCAAGGTCATCGACCAACTCGGGCAATTGCTCGGGAAAATCGATCACCTGCTCGAAACCGGTTCGAACGATGTAATGGTTGTAAAGCCCTGCGCGGGTAGCCTGGATGATCGCGAACGCCTGTTGCCCTATACAGAGCAATGCGTGTTGGCAATCGATATGGCTGCTGGCGAAATGAAGGTGGATTGGGACGCGGACTTCTGAATGCCATGGCCAGCCTGCGCATAGAAGTCATCAGTCTGTTTCCCGAGATGTTTTCCGCCATCAGCGAATACGGCATTACCAGCCGTGCGGTGAAACAAGGGCTGTTGCAGCTTACTTGTTGGAATCCGCGGGATTACACCACTGATCGCCATCACACTGTGGATGATCGCCCATTTGGCGGTGGTCCTGGCATGGTGATGAAGATCAAGCCCCTTGAAGATGCTCTGGTTCAGGCCAGGCAAGCGGCAGGGGATGCGGCGAAGGTGATTTACCTGTCGCCACAAGGCCGCCAGCTGAATCAGTCTGCGGTACGCGAACTGGCGCAGGAGGAAGCGATTATCCTCATCGCCGGTCGTTATGAAGGCATTGACGAGCGTTTTATTGATGCTCATGTCGATGAAGAGTGGTCGATTGGTGACTATGTTCTTTCCGGTGGCGAGCTGCCGGCGATGGTCCTGATTGACGCGGTTACGCGGCTGCTGCCTGGAGCTTTAGGGCATGTGGACTCCGCGGAGGAAGATTCCTTCACGGACGGTCTGCTGGATTGCCCGCATTACACCCGACCTGAGGTGTATGCGGATCAGCGTGTTCCCGACGTGTTGCTAAGTGGCAATCACGCGCACATCCGGCGTTGGCGTTTACAGCAGTCCCTTGGGCGGACCTATGAACGACGCGCTGATCTTCTGGAAAGCCGCTCGCTTTCTGGAGAAGAGAAGAAGCTGCTGGCGGAATACATCCGCGAGCGGGACGATAGTTAACGTATCGATGGTCGATCCAGACGGATTACCTTAGGAGCACCAGCATGACTAACAAAATCATTCTTGCCCTCGAAGCAGAGCAGATGACCAAAGAGATCCCTACCTTTGCACCAGGCGACACCATTGTCGTCCAGGTTAAAGTGAAGGAAGGCGACCGCGCTCGTCTGCAAGCATTCGAAGGCGTTGTAATTGCCAAGCGTAACCGTGGCGTGAACAGTGCTTTCACTGTTCGTAAAATCTCCAACGGTGTTGGCGTTGAGCGTACTTTCCAGACTTACAGCCCGCAAATCGACAGCATGGCTGTGAAACGTCGCGGTGACGTTCGCAAGGCCAAACTGTACTACCTGCGTGACCTGTCCGGTAAAGCAGCGCGCATCAAGGAAAAACTGTCCTGATACAGTTTTTCGATGCATAAAAAAGGCAGCCCCAGGGCTGCCTTTTTGCTGTCTGCTGTTTGATGATTCACCCCTTGTCTACCGACACACGCACTGAGTGAACATGGCTGCCATCGACCATCCGCTGATTGACCGGTTTCTGGACGCGCTCTGGCTCGAAAAGGGCCTGTCCGACAACACCCGGGATTCTTACCGCAGTGATCTGGCGCTGTTCAACGGCTGGCTGCAGGAGCGCAACGTTGATCTGATCAGTGCCGGGCGTGAAGTCATCCTCGATCATCTTGCCTGGCGCGTTGAAAATGCCTACAAGCCGCGCTCCACGGCGCGTTTCCTGTCTGGCGCACGTGGCTTCTACCGCTACCTGCTGCGCGAAAAGCTGATTTCCGTCGATCCCACCCTGCAGATCGACATGCCTCAGTTGGGCAAACCGTTGCCCAAATCGCTTTCCGAAGCTGACGTCGAAGCATTACTTGCTGCTCCCGACCTGAGCGAGCCAATCGGCGAGCGTGACCGCGCCATGCTTGAGGTGCTGTATGCCTGCGGTCTGCGCGTGACCGAATTGATCAGCCTGACCCTGGAGCAGGTCAATCTGCGTCAGGGCGTGCTGCGCGTGATGGGCAAAGGCAGCAAGGAGCGACTGGTGCCCATGGGCGAAGAGTCCATCGTCTGGGTCGAGCGTTATCTGCGCGGCGCCCGCGACGAGTTGCTGGGCGGAAAGCCCAGCGACGTACTGTTCCCCAGCACCCGTGGCGATCAGATGACCCGCCAGACCTTCTGGCACCGTATCAAGCACCAGGCAACAGTTGCAGGCATTGGCAAATCCCTGTCACCGCACACCCTGCGCCATGCCTTCGCCACCCATCTGCTCAATCACGGCGCTGACTTGCGCGTGGTGCAGATGTTGCTCGGGCACAGTGATCTCTCGACAACGCAGATCTACACCCATGTGGCGCGGGCGCGGTTGCAGGAATTGCATGCCAAGCATCATCCACGCGGTTGACTCACGACGTATTTTGCGAAGCTTCTTACGTCGCTCCGAGTCGGCCCCGCGAGCCTTATGTGGTAGGCTTTGCCGGTTTCGCCTATCAAGGCTGGCACTCCTTTTTTCGACAGTTGCCAGCCTGTCCGCCGTCATAGGAGTTTTCATGCGTTTGCCACAGATTTTCGCTGCCGCGGCTTTGATGCTGGCCGGCACCTTCAGTATGTCTGCCCTGGCTGATGCAGCCCCTGATCAGGCCATCCGCAAGACGCTCGACTCGCTGGAATTGCAGCTGCCGGTCGAGAGTATCTCGCCGAGCCCGCTCAATGGCCTTTATGAAGTGAAGCTCAAGGGCGGCCGCGTCCTGTACGCCAGTGCCGACGGTCAGTTCGTGGTTCAGGGCTATCTGTTTCAGGTGCAGAACGGCAAGCCGGTCAACCTGACCGAGAAAACCGAACGTCTGGCCATTTCCAAGACCATCAACGCCATTCCTGCTTCCGAGATGGTGATCTATCCGGCAGTGGGCGAGACCAAGTCGCACATCACAGTATTCACCGACACGACTTGCCCGTATTGCCACAAGCTGCACGAAGAAGTCGGCCAGTTGAACAAGATGGGTGTCGAAGTCCGTTACCTGGCATTCCCGCGTCAGGGCCTTGGCTCTCCGGGTGACGAGCAGTTGCAGGCGGTGTGGTGTTCCAAGGATCGCAAAGGCGCGATGGACCGCATGGTCGACGGCAAGGACATCAAGGCCGCCAAATGCGACAATCCGGTCAGCAAGCAATATGAGCTCGGCCAGTCGATCGGCGTGAACGGGACGCCTGCGATTGTCCTGGCCGACGGCCAGGTAATTCCGGGTTATCAGCCAGCAGCTCAGGTTGCCAAGCTGGCAATGGGCGCCAAATAAGCCGGTGTTTTCAGGCGCGCCTTGTGCATACACGGCGCAAGTGGCCGAAGTGTCGTCAAAATTTCAGCCGCATGGCGCCATGCGGCAGTTTTTCCACAGCCGATTCAGGTTCGGCTGTTTTTCGGGGAGTTCATCAGTGAAACCGGTCAAAGTAGGCATATGTGGGCTGGGTACTGTCGGTGGCGGTACCTTCAACGTACTTAAGCGTAACGCCGAGGAGATTGCCCGCCGTGCCGGGCGTGGAATCGAAGTTGCGCAAATTGCGGTTCGTACACCAAACCCCAATTGCCAGATTACCGGTACGCCTACCACCAGCGATGTGTTTGCCATTGCGACCAACCCTGAAATCGACATCGTCGTGGAACTGATCGGCGGCTATACCGTTGCCCGCGAACTGGTACTCAAGGCCATCGAGAATGGCAAGCACGTGGTGACCGCCAACAAAGCGCTGATCGCGGTGCATGGCAACGAGATCTTTGCCAAGGCGCGTGAGAAGGGCGTGATCGTTGCTTTTGAAGCCGCTGTTGCCGGCGGTATTCCGGTCATCAAGGCCATTCGTGAAGGCCTGTCGGCGAACCGTATCAACTGGGTGGCCGGCATCATCAACGGCACCGGCAACTTCATCCTCACTGAAATGCGTGAGAAGGGCCGTACCTTTACCGATGTTCTGGCCGAGGCTCAGGCCCTGGGTTATGCCGAAGCCGATCCGACCTTCGACGTCGAAGGTATCGACGCTGCGCACAAGCTGACCATCCTCGCCTCCATTGCCTTCGGCATTCCGCTGCAGTTCGACAAGGCCTACACCGAAGGCATCGCCAAACTGACGACTGCAGACGTCAACTATGCCGAAGCGCTGGGCTATCGCATCAAGCACCTGGGCGTTGCACGCAGCACGGCTCAAGGCATCGAACTGCGTGTACACCCGACGCTGATCCCGGCCGATCGCCTGATCGCCAACGTCAACGGCGTCATGAACGCGGTGATGGTCAATGGCGATGCGTCCGGCTCGACGCTGTTCTACGGCGCGGGTGCCGGTATGGAGCCTACGGCTTCTTCCGTGGTGGCCGATCTGGTCGATGTGGTCCGTGCGATGACCTCGGATCCGGAAAACCGGGTCCCTCATCTGGCCTTCCAGCCCGATTCGTTGTCAGCCCACCCGATCCTGCCGATCGAAGCCTGCGAAAGCGCCTACTACCTGCGCATTCAGGCCAAGGATCACCCGGGCGTGCTGGCCCAGGTCGCGAGTATCCTGTCCGAGCGTGGCATCAACATCGAATCGATCATGCAGAAGGATGTCGAAGAACACGATGGCCTGGTGCCGATGATCCTGTTGACTCACCGGGTAGTGGAGCAGGGTATCAATGACGCCATTCAAGCCCTGGAAGCCCTGCAGGATGTCGTTGGCCCGGTGGTTCGTATCCGCGTCGAGCACCTTAATTAACATCAACTGCAAGCTGTCAGTTCCAGGCCGCAAGCCGATCGTTTCGACCTTGCAGCCCTGGAGCCCTGGCTTTCAGCCCAGACCAAAGGTTTGATCCCATGCGCTATATCAGTACTCGCGGCCAGGCGCCGGCCCTGAATTTCGAAGACGTGCTGTTGACTGGTCTGGCCAGCGATGGTGGCCTCTATGTGCCGGAAAACCTGCCACGCTTCACGCAGGAAGAGATCGCTTCCTGGGCAGGTCTGCCTTATCACGAACTCGCCTTCAGGGTGATGCGCCCCTTCGTGGCTGGCAGCATCCCGGATGCCGACTTTAAAAAGATTCTCGAAGAGACCTACGGCGTGTTTGCCCACAGCGCTGTTGCGCCGCTGCGCCAGCTGCATGGCAACGAGTGGGTGCTTGAGCTGTTCCATGGCCCGACGCTGGCCTTCAAGGACTTCGCACTGCAACTGCTTGGCCGCCTGTTGGACTATGTACTGGCCAAGCGTGGCCAGCGTGTCGTGATCATCGGCGCGACCTCGGGTGACACCGGTTCTGCGGCCATCGAGGGCTGCCGTCGCTGCGACAACGTCGACATCTTCATCCTCCACCCGAACAATCGTGTATCCGATGTACAGCGTCGGCAGATGACCACGATCTTCGGCGACAACATCCATAACATCGCGGTCGAAGGCAACTTCGACGACTGCCAGGAAATGGTCAAGGCCAGCTTTGCTGACCAGAGCTTCCTGAAGGGCACACCGCTGGTCGCGGTCAACTCGATCAACTGGGCGCGGATCATGGCTCAGATCGTTTACTACTTCCACGCCTCGCTGCAGTTGGGCGGACCTGCGCGTTCGGTATCGTTCTCGGTACCGACCGGTAACTTCGGCGATATCTTTGCCGGTTATCTGGCGCGCAACATGGGGCTGCCGATCAACCAGTTGATCGTCGCCACCAATCGCAACGACATCCTGCACCGCTTCATGAGCGGCAATCAGTACGTCAAGGAAACCCTGCACGCCACGCTGTCGCCTTCCATGGACATCATGGTGTCGTCCAACTTCGAGCGCCTGCTGTTCGACATGCACGGTCGCAACGGCGCTGCCATTGCCGGGCTGATGAGCACGTTCCGCCAGGGTGGCGGTTTCAGCGTCGAAGAAGAGCGCTGGACCGAGACCCGTAAACTGTTCGATTCGCTGGCAGTCAGTGATGAGGATACCTGCACGACCATTGCCGAAGTGTTTGCCAGCACCGGCGAGCTGCTCGACCCGCATACCGCTATCGGGGTAAAGGCCGCGCGCGAATGCCGCCGCAGTCTGGACACGCCAATGGTGATTCTGGGCACCGCGCATCCAGTCAAGTTTCCGGAAGCGGTGGAGAAGGCCGGTGTAGGAAAAGCGCTTGAGCTACCTGCACATTTGTCTGATTTGTTCGAGCGTGACGAGCGCTGCACTGTTCTGCCAAATGACCTGAAAGCCATACAGGCGTTTGTCAGCCAGCACGGCAATCGCGGTAAACCGCTCTGACAGAAGCGTCGTGTAACAACTTTAGGCCCGCCACTTGGCGGGCCTTTCTGTTTCTACGTGCCAAACTTCGCTGGTTTTTCGAACCATTGAGTTGAGTCATTCGTAGTGAAGCAGGCAAGTATGCAAGGCGTAGTCAGGGAGGCAGGCAACACATCGAGATGCCGCGCATGGCGCAGGGTATGGGTGTTGCTGGCGCTGGTTTTTGCCGGGGCAGCCAATGCGGCGCAAAGCTTGCCGTTTTCACTGACAGCCCCTTTTGTGGCTTCGGCGGATCTGATCCTCGAAGATCAGGACCGGGCTTGGCTCGACCAGCGCAAGGTTCTTCGGGTCGGCATTGCGATCGCAGACTACGAGCCGATCGATATCACCAGTGACCGCAACCGTTATCAGGGGATCAGTGCCGACTACCTGGGGCTGGTCAGCGACCAGTTGAACCTCCCGGTGCAGGTCATCGGGTTTGCCAAGCGTTACGAGGCTATCGAGGCGCTGCGCGACGGCAACATAGACCTGCTGACCAGTGCCAACGGTTTCGAGCGCGGTGTGAAAGGACTGTCCTTCTCAACCGAATACATGCCTGATCGATCGGTGGTCGTTGGCCGCGGCAACGATCTGAGCCCGTTGTCGAGCCTGGCCGGCAAGAAGGTCGTACTGCTTGACGGCTATGCCGATTCGGACGTGGTGCATCGCGTTTACCCTGACAGCCAGATCATTATCGCGCCTAACCTCTACAGTGCTCTGGAAGCGCTGAGTCAGGGTGAAGTGGACGTGTTCATCGGCAACGAAGTCATCGTCCGTACCTATACCGCCCTGCGGCCCTACCTCGATTTGCAGATCAAATTCGAAAGTCGTTTGCCCCCGGTGGGATTCTCCTTTGCGGTGCGTGACGACGAGCAGCGCCTGCTGACCTTCATCAATCGGGCCCTGGACAGCATTGCACCTTCGACCAGTCGTGAAGTGCTCGGCCGCTGGACCATGGGTCTGGGTGCTGACGTGGAGGGGCAACGCATTCGCCTCACCAGTGCCGAGCGACGCTGGCTGCTCAAGCATCCGAGTGTGACCATTGCGACCGTGCAGCACCCACCGTATATCTACAAAGACAGTAACGGCCACTGGGTGGGATTGAACGCAGATGTGCTGTCACGTATCTCGCGCATGACCGGATTGCAGTTCGTCCATCAGGAATCGCCTTCCACGCAGCAGTCCATCGACATGCTGCGCGCCGGTCAGGCCGACATGAATACCACGCTCGCGGAAAATGCCGAGCGCCGCCGGTTTCTGGACTTCACCTATTCGTTCGGCGGCAATAGCTGGATGTTCGTGGTGCGCTCCGACCGCTCGTCGCGCATATCGCTCGACAGTCTGGCCGGGAAAGTACTGGCCCTTCCGGCCAGGCATGCGCTCGAGGACCTCATCAGGCGCGAGCACCCCTCGATCCAGCTGCGACTGGTGGACACCTACGATCAGGCCCGTGCGCTGGTGGAAAGTGGTGCTGCCGATGCGACCATTCAGAATGAAGTGGGGGCCTACCTGTTTCCGTCCGGACAATTGAAGGTTGCCAGAAGTGTCGAAGGCCAGTGGTCGCCCGACAGATTTTCAGTGATCAAGACCCAACCCGAACTGCTGGGGATTCTGAACAAGGCGCTGGAAGAGTTCCCGGTAGCCGAATTGCGTTCGGTCCGTCTGAAGTGGCTGGGATCGGCGCTGCCTCAGCCGTCGCTCTGGGCGCGCATACCGCAATGGGTATTCTGGGTAGTGTCCCTGGCGTTGCTGACCGGTCTGGTGTCGCTGATCTGGAGCAGTCGCCTCAAGGTGCAGATTCGCCAGCGCCAAAGGGCGCAACGACAGCTCAATGATCAACTGGCCTTCAAACACGCTCTGTTCGACGGTATCCCCAATCCGATTTATGTACGCGATCTCAAAGGGCGTCTGATTTCCTGCAACCGTAGCTACGAGCAGAGTCTGGGCATCAGTTTCGAACAGATGAATGGTCGACGCCTCACGGACGTCAATCTGATCCCGCGCGCGCTGGCCGAGCAGATGCACACCGATTACCTCAATCTGCTGGAAAATCATCAGCCGGTCTTTTCCGATCGCACCATCGAACTGCCTGGCAAACGTATGGACGTCTGGCAATGGACGGTCCCGTTCTTCGCCGCCGATGGACAGTTGCAGGGGCTGCTTGGCGGCTGGATCGATATCACCGAGCGCAAGCAACTGGAGCAGCAGCTTCAGGAGGCCATGCATCTGGCCGCTCAGGCCAACGAGGCAAAAAGCGCTTTCCTGGCCAGCATGAGCCATGAAATTCGCACGCCGATGGGGGCAATCATTGGTTTGCTGGAACTGGAATGCGAACAGGCCTTGCGCCTGGGCAGGATTCCCTCGCAAGGCCTGCAAGTGGCCCACCGCTCAGCTACGGAGCTGGTAGCGCTGATTGGCGAAAGCCTTGATCTGGCCAGAATCGAAGCGGGCGGCATGCAGTTGTCACTGGCTGTCACTTCCCTGGAAGGGCTTTTCGACGGGGTGATCGAGCTTTTTTCCGCGCAGGCTCGGGAAAAGGGGGTGGAACTGCGCCTGGAGTTCTCCGGGCAGGCGCGGGGCGACTACTGGCTGGATCCCTTGAGGTTGCGTCAGGTGCTGCACAATGTGCTGGGCAACGCGTTGAAGTTCACTCGGCAAGGTGCGGTGGTCGTGACGCTTGATGTGACCAGTGACTCGCCTGAGTCCACGCGTCTGCGCATTGGCATTCAGGACAGTGGCGAAGGGATCGATCCGCAGCGTCAGCAGCAGGTATTTCAGCCTTTCACCCAGGCAAATGACGACACGGCCGCACACTACGGGGGCAGCGGGCTGGGGTTGAGTATCACCCGGCAACTGGTTGAACTGATGAAGGGCGACATCAGCCTGCACAGCGAGCCGGGCAAAGGGACGCTGGTCACCATCGACCTGCCGCTGACCAGGGTGAGCGAGCCGGTTTTGCCCGCGGACGATGTTGCGGATGCGCCCGTCGACACGCGTAGCCTTCATCTGCTGGTGGTCGATGACATGTCGGCCAATCGTCTGGTATTGACCCGGCAGCTGGAGTTTCTTGGCCATCAGGTAACGGCGGTCGAGGACGGCAGGGCGGCGTTGTCGAGCTGGTGTGAAGGGGCGTTTGATGCGGTTATCACCGACTGCAACATGCCGGGTATCAGCGGCTACGCATTGACCCAGGCCATTCGCCAGATCGAAGAGAAAGAGCAACGTCAGCGATGCCCGGTCATAGGCTGTACCGCCAACGCGATGAGTGACGAGGCGGCACGTTGCGAGCAGGCAGGCATGGACGGCCTGCTGATCAAGCCGCTGTCACTGGCGCGTCTGGCCCAGGAGCTGGCGGATCGGGTGCGTGAGCCGACGTTCGACATCGGCACGCTGCAAACCATGACTCAGGCTAATCCGCAACAGATGCAACGGTTGCTGGGCGAGTTATGGAAGAATCTGAGGCACGAATACGCTTTGCTGGAGCCTGCGGTGTCGGCCAATGACTGGAAGATGCTGAGCGCCTGTCTGCATCGCCTCAAGGGGGCGGCGAGCCTGGTTGACGCAGTGCCGCTTGCCAAGGCGTGTGCCGCGCTGGACGACAGTGTCCGGCTGCAGAGCACGGCCAGTCTGGCGGAACGCTGGCAGGCACTGGAAGTAGCCATGACCCGTCTGCGCGCTGATATCGAAGTGCAACTGGTGGTCGTGCCGGAGACTGCGGTGCCAGGCGGTTGAATCTTGCGAACAACGTGTGGCGGGTTTAGGACATGTCCTATGGGGCGGGTGTCCGGGACCCGCTACAGTAAGTGTTATCCCGGGCCGCTGGCTCTGACTCCGCAGGCGTGATCGTGCACTCACTCAAGGTTCTGATTCTCGAGGATCATCCCTTCCAGCTGATGGCTCTGCATCAGATGCTCAACGCCAATCAGGTGTTCGATGTGCTGACGGCCGATAGCGTGGAAGTCGCCAGGCTTTCCCTGCAAAGCCGTGGTCCGGTCGACATCGCGATCTGCGACTTGCAGATGGAAGGGCCTGACGGCCTGGAATTGATCCGCTTCATGGCTGAGAACGGTTTGGCGCGTGCGCTGATCATCGTCAGCTGTTCCGCCGCCTGCGTGCTGGAAGGGGCCGCGCAACTGGCGCTCGCCCAAGGCCTGAACGTTCTGGGGTATGTGCAGAAACCTGCGTCCGCCGGGGCGTTGTACGAGTTGCTTGAGGCGTATGGGCCCGGTCGGACAGACTGTGTAGAGCAGGCCCCGACGGGCAGCGCGTTTAGAGCTCTTTCCGCCATCGAATTGTTTGACCCGACGCGCAGCGTACCGATAGACGTGGCGTCCATTGCCGAACAATGGATCACCTATTTTCAACCCAAGGTCAGTCTGCAGGGCGAGTTGCTGGGTGCCGAAGCGCTGGTTCGCTGGCAGCACCCCGTGTATGGGCTGCTGGCACCCGGGCGATTCATCGACGTCATCGAGGCTGAAGGGCTGACCGTTGCATTGACCTGGCGGGTCCTGGATCAGGCCCTGCAGTTCTCTGCGCAGGTCATGCGCGAGCGGGGTGAGCCGCTGTCGGTTGCCGTCAACATTGACCCGCAAGTGCTGCAGCAGCTGGATTTCGCCGAGCAGATCATGCAAGCGCTTGCCCGGCATGGCGTACCGGCCACCGCGCTGACCCTGGAAATCCTCGAGCAGGACGCCGCGCGCCCGGAAACCTGGCAGCTCGAAGGCCTGCTGAGGTTATGCATGCAGGGTTGCAAGTTGTCTATCGATGACTTTGGCATGGGCGCTTCGAACATCGACCGCCTTCTGCAATTACCTTTCAGCGAGCTGAAAATACCAACCGAGTTCGTGCGCGGCATGGCCGACGACGCGCGTAAATCGGCGGTCGTGGCCGGTGCTTTGTTCATGGCGCAGCGGCTGTCGATGTCGGTGGTGGTTGAAGGTGTCGAGACGATTGAAGACGTTGACAGTCTGCTGGCGCTGGGCGATCCCGCCATTCAGGGGTATTTCATTGCCCGCCCGATGCCGGCCTCGGCCTTCATGCGCTGGGTGGCGGAGCGTGACAGCGGCCATCTGCAAGCTGTTTCCAGAGACAACCCGCCTCAGGACAGACCGCTTTCCTGCAAATAAATGAACAGAGCAGCGTCATTGGCCAGTCCGAGCTTGCGCATGGCGGCGACTTTCTGGGCGCTGACGGTCTGTTTGCTGCGATTGAGTTGCGCCGCGATCTGCTCCACCGTGTGGCCAGCCGAGAGCAGGCGTAACACTTCCAGCTCCCTTGGCGACAAGCGATCTGCCTGCAGCAGCGCGTCGGGCCCATGCTGGCGTGCTTCTCTGAGTACCCTGCGTACCGAATCGGCGACAAAAAGCCCACCGCGCCTGACCCCCTTGATGGCAGCAGGCAGTTCTCCGGCAAGGCTGGCCTTGCTCAACAAACCCCGGACACCCAGGTCCAGCATGGACTGAAACAGTCCGGCATTGCTCAGGGTGGTGACAACGATCACTGGCAGCGCCGGGAAATCCCGGCGAATACGTTGCAGCAGACGCAGGCCGTCGTTCTGCCGTTCGACGGGCATCATGAAGTCAGTCACCAGCACATCGCAGGCGTGGCGTTCGAGTACCTGGAGCAGTTCGTCCGGATTGCAGGCCTCGGCGACGACGCTGGCCAGATTGTCCTGCTCCAGTACAACGCGCAGGCCGATGAGAAAAATCGGGTGGTCATCAGCCACGATGACCCGCAACCGGCGATCAGCGGAATCGCTCAAGGGATGGCTCCGTCAAAAGGGCTATACGGGTATTGCACGCGATGGAATTGTTTAACGCAGTGATCAAGAGCATAGGCACCTTGTAGGACGCGTAGCGGAATTGTGTTGGATTCTTCCTACAAGCTCACTTTCGGCTGGCATCGGCGTCCGGTTTTTTCCTTGTCACATTCAGCAGGCATGCTCGAAATGACAGACAGGTGCTGCGATCTGGCGATAGAAAGAACTTTCTGCTGTCGCCGATGGTCATTGGTTAGCACCTTTGCATTCAAACTGTTGAGTGGTGATCCGGATGGAAAATATCAGCTTACTGCTAAGCGAAGCGCTGGCTCCCTATCAGGCCAGTATTGGCCCGGCCGGTTCTCGGGGCGAACGTCTGGTGACTCTGAAAGATAAAGCGGGCACCTGTGTGATCGAGCGCGCATTCAGCGCTGATCAACTGAGCGACAAACGTCAGCTCACCGACGTGGTAGACGGTCTGCGCCGCGATCTTATGGTTGCCGAGGGGCGAATCGAACCCTGCGTCATTGCCGCCATGCGCAATGCTGCAATCAGCCGTACGTTTGTCGGCACTCCATCTTTTGCTTAACAGTTGCTTAACCGGCGTTAAAGGAACTGGAACCTGAAGGGTTCGCTGCACTCCTATGCATTACGTCAGTTTTGATCATTGTGCTCCGGTGATCAACGGCTGACGTCATGACCGATAAGGTCACGTTTACCCCGAGCAGGTCCCCCTCTGCCCGGGGTTTCTTTTGTCCGGTCATTCCTTGTCCAGCAGTGCCTTGACGTCTTCCAGGTAGCTGGCCCGTTGCGCGGGCTCCAGCCACTGCGCATAAAAGCCCATCAGGCTGGTTTCACGCAGCACGCGCATCTCGCGGTTGATCAGTTCAATGGCCTGCTTGCCCTTGGGCGAGTTGCTGCAACTGACATAGACGAACTGGTATGCAGGATTGTCCTTGATCGGCAAGAAGGCCAGTTCCTCCGGCCTTATGCCTTGTTGCATGGCCTGATAGCGCGCTTCCGGCCAGAAGCTGATAAAGGCTTGCAGACGCCCCAGACGCTCCATTTGCAGCAGGCTGCCGACCGCATCGTTACCGTAGTGCGGCACGAGGATATCTTCATCGACGTCGTGCAGTGTGTGGTCGATCATTTCTCCATAGCTGCGTTCGGCAACGATGCCCAATTTGATCGTCCGGCTGGCCATCAAGGCCGCGAAGTCTAGCTTTCCGTCCTCCACGTAGGGCTCGAACTTCGATATCTCCTCCTTGCGCACAATCAGACCGCTGCTGAGGATGGCGCCGATCGGTATGGAAAAAAGCAGGGTTCTGGCTCTTTCTGCCGTCCACAGCATGGTGGGATCACAACTGAGAGACGTGTCGTCGCTCAGCATTTGCAGAGCCCTGGCGCGGTTGACCCGCATCAGCACGTGGTTGTACTCGGGCATTCGTGCTGTCAGCAAGGGCATCAACTGATCAATTGCACCTTGGCCGCGCATGGCACCGGAAAAAATCGTTGAAGGGGGGATGTCGCGCATCAGCCAGGTCAGCGTCTCCCTGGCCTGGCTGACGCACGACATGGCAGCCAGCGACAGGGCGAGCATCAATCGAGCCGTTGTACAGCACGAGGCAGGAAGGGGCATTCGCGGGTGTCATCCTCGAAAAGGGTTCAACAGTCTGAGGTAGGGTTGGCAGCTCTTTGAATGGTGCTGCGCCAGTGGCGTCACATTCAGGTGCCCCGGTTGGGAGTTCGGGTGCTCGCTGCAGATCGTCTCTAGCACAGATATGTATCAGAAATTTGTTTCAAATTATCGATTTTTGTTCGTCCTGCAAATGGGGGGCAAGCACATCCTTGCGCGAGCAAGTTCGTTCACAGGCCCGGCATCGGGTAGACTTGCTGTCTTCCCTCCAGACTCTAGAAGCCCGTTCATGGCCCAGCCGTCCACGACCTACAAATTCGAACTGAACCTCACCGACCTTGATCGCGGCGTGTACGAGAGCGTCAAGCAGACCATTGCCCGTCATCCTTCGGAAACCGAAGAGCGCATGACCGTGCGTCTGCTGGCCTATGCCTTCTGGTACAACGAACAGTTGTCGTTCGGTCGCGGCCTGTCTGATGTGGACGAACCCTCGCTGTGGGAAAAAAGCCTCGATGACCGCGTTCTGCACTGGATCGAAGTCGGCCAGCCGGACGCCGACCGACTGACCTGGTGCTCGCGCCGTACCGAACGCACCAGCCTGCTGGCCTATGGCAGCCTGCGCGTCTGGGAAGGCAAGGTCATACCGGCGATCAAGAACCTGAAAAACGTCAATATCGCCGCCGTCCCGCAGGAAGTGCTGGAAGTGCTGGCCAAGGACATGCCGCGGGTCATCAAGTGGGATGTGATGATCAGTGAAGGGACGGTGTTCGTCACTGACGACCGCGGCCAGCATGAAGTCCAGTTGCAATGGCTTGCGGGCGAGCGCGGCTGACAGCCGCCGGTTCCGATCGAAAACACATTCATCGACACTGCAAAGAGAATCAGCTGACCCGCATGCGCATCGAACCTCGTCTATTGCCCGACACCTTGCCGTTCCTCGGCGACCTGCCGCCCTTGCTCACTCGACTGTACGCAGCACGAGGTGTGGCCTGCGAGGCCGAACTGGACAAAAGCCTGGCGCGGCTGATTCCTTATCAGCAACTCAAGGGGATCGATGCTGCGGTAGACCTGCTGGTGACTGCGCTACGCGAGGGCCAGCGTATGTTGATCGTCGGCGATTTCGACGCCGATGGCGCGACCGCCAGCACCGTGGGTGTTCTGGGCCTGCGTCTGCTGGGCGCGGCGCATGTGGATTATCTGGTGCCCAACCGGTTTGAATATGGCTACGGCCTGACGCCGGAAATCGTCGAAGTGGCGTTGCAGCGCGAACCTCAGCTGTTGATCACCGTGGATAACGGTATTTCGAGCGTCGAGGGCGTGGCGGCGGCCAAGGCGGCCGGCTTGCAGGTACTGGTGACCGATCACCATTTGCCTGGTCATGAGCTTCCTGCCGCAGACGCCATCGTCAACCCGAACCAGCCAGGCTGTACCTTTCCCAGCAAGTCGCTGGCCGGTGTCGGGGTCATTTTCTATGTATTGATGGCCTTGCGTGCGCGTCTGCGCGAGACCGGCTGGTTCGAGAGCAATCAGCGTGCCCAGCCCAATCTGGGCGAGCTGCTGGACCTGGTTGCGCTGGGCAGCGTGGCCGATGTGGTGCCGCTGGATGCCAACAACCGCATTCTGGTTCATCAGGGGCTGATGCGTATCCGTGCCGGGCGTGCCCGACCCGGGCTGCGCGCCATTCTGGAAGTGGCCCGGCGTGAACCTTCGCGCATCACCTCCACCGACCTGGGGTTCATCCTCGGGCCACGCCTGAACGCGGCAGGGCGCCTGGATGACATGAGCCTGGGCATCGAATGCCTGCTCTGTGACGACCCGACACTGGCGCGGGAAATGGCCGTGCAACTGGACGAGTTGAACCAGGATCGCAAATCCATCGAGCAGGGCATGCAGCGTGAAGCGCTCGCCCAGCTCAAGGACCTGCCGGTAGAGTCGATGCCGTTCGGCCTCTGTCTGTTCGATGCCGAATGGCATCAAGGGGTGATCGGCATCCTCGCTTCGCGTCTCAAGGAGCGTTACCACCGACCCACCATCGCGTTCGCCAGCGCCGGGGAGGGTGTGCTCAAAGGTTCGGCCCGCTCGGTGCCGGGGTTTCACATTCGCGATGCGCTGGACGCTGTGGCGGCCAGCCATCCGCATCTGATCAGCAAGTTTGGCGGCCACGCGATGGCGGCAGGTCTTTCGCTGCCTGAAGAGAACTTCCCGGCGTTTGCCGAAGCGTTCGATCTGGAGGTGCGTCGTCAACTCGATGAGCAGGACCTGACCGGACGTCTGCTGTCCGACGGCTCGCTGGCCGTTGAGGAATTCCACCTGGAACTGGCCCGCGCGCTACGCAATGCCGGTCCCTGGGGGCAGCACTTCCCCGAGCCCCTGTTCCACGGCGTGTTTCAGCTGGTCGAGCAACGGGTGGTGGGCGAGCGTCACTTGAAGATGGTGCTCAAGACCGAGTGCGGCAGCGTCAAGCTCGATGGCATTGCGTTCGGCGTCGACCGGGATGTCTGGCCCAATCCGAATATCCGCTGGGTCGAGCTGGCCTACAAACTCGACCTCAACGAGTTTCGCGGCAACGAAACCGTGCAGCTGATGGTGGTGCATATCGCACCGCGTTGACGATAGCAGGAACCCCTCTCTCCACCGGGTTGTCGACACTACACGGTTTGCCAAACCTGTTCTTTGAATGAACGGAACCTGGATACCTGAATTTTCATTACGAGAGGTTGCCATGAGCCTGCTGCTTGAACCCTATACCCTGCGCCAATTGACCCTTCGCAATCGCATCGCAGTGTCGCCGATGTGCCAGTATTCCAGTGTCGACGGCCTGGCCAATGACTGGCATCTGGTTCACCTTGGAAGCCGTGCCGTCGGCGGTGCCGGACTGGTCATCACCGAAGCGATGGCGGTGACGCCGGACGGCCGCATCACTCCCGAAGACCTTGGGCTGTGGAACGACGAACAGATCGAACCGCTGCAACGCATCACACGCTTTATCAACGCTCAGGGCGCAGTTGCAGGCGTCCAGCTGGCGCACGCCGGCCGCAAGGCCAGCACCTGGCGCCCGTGGCTTGGCAAGCATGGCAGTATTTCTCTCAATGAAGGCGGCTGGACGCCAGTCGGGCCTTCAGCGATTGCATTCGATCCGCAGCACACGACCCCTGTGCAATTGAGCGAAACGCAGATTCAGGAGTTGATCAAGGCGTTTGTCGATTCTGCGCGGCGTGCCTTGGAGGCGGGCTTCAAGGTAGTGGAAATCCACGCCGCCCATGGCTATTTGCTGCATCAGTTCCTGTCGCCTCTGAGCAACCAGCGCACCGACGAGTACGGTGGTTCATTCGAGAACCGCATTCGCTTCACACTGCAAGTGACCGAAGCCGTGCGTGCGGTATGGCCTGCAGAGCTGCCAGTGTTCGTTCGCGTGTCCGCCACCGACTGGGTGGAAGACGGCTGGAACGCCGATGAAACCGTCGAGCTGGCGCGTCGCTTGAAAGCAATCGGGACGGACCTGATCGATGTCTCGTCGGGCGGTACGTCAGCCAATGCGGAAATTCCGGTTGGCCCAGGCTACCAGACGCGCTTTGCCGAGCGGGTTCGCAAGGAGTCCGACATCGCGACGGGCACGGTGGGCATGATTACCGATCCGGCTCAGGCAGAACATATTCTGCGCACCGGGCAGGCCGATATTATCCTGCTCGCGCGTGAGCTGCTGCGTGATCCGTACTGGCCACTGCGCGCCGATGAAGACTTGGGTGGCCGCCTGGCAACCTGGCCTGCGCAGTATCAACGCGCCACGCATCGTGATCAGCCCATTCATGAGTCTGACCTGCGCGACTGATCGCCAATCGGTTCTCTGCTGGCAATACCCGATAAATGAGCGCCGCACGGCGCTCAATTTTTTTGTTACTCGCCTTCCAGCAGTTCGGTGACGCGGCCGATCAGTTCGGCAATCGCGAACGGCTTGGGCAGCACATGCATGCCCGGCTCAAGCGTGTCATGCGCCAACGCGGCGTTTTCAGCATAACCAGTCACGAACAGGATTTTCAGGTCGGGCCGGACATCCCGCGCCGCGTCTGCGACCTGACGACCATTCATGCCGCCCGGCAGACCGACGTCGGTGATCAGCAGGTCGATCGCCGCTTTGGACTGCAGAATGGTCAGGGCATCGGCACCCCGTTCAGCCTGCAAGACAATATAGCCAAGGTCTTCAAGCAACTCGGCAATGAGCAAGCGCACGGCGGGCTCGTCATCGACGACCAGAATGGTTTCGTCACTCGTGCTGGAAGCGGGGACTTGCAACGGGCTGTCATCGAAGACCACCGTTTCAGCTTCGCCTTCGTGCATCGGCAGCAGAATGCAGACTTTCGAACCCTCGCCAACCTTTGACGTAATGTAAACGCCGCCACCGGACTGCCGTGCAAAACCGTAAATCATCGACAGCCCCAGCCCGGTGCCCATGCCTGTCGGTTTGGTGGTGAAGAACGGGTCGAAGGCCCGCGCCATGACGTCGTTGCTCATGCCGGTGCCGGTGTCGCTGACGGACAGTTCCACATAACGGCCTGCGGGCAGTTGATACTTGGTCGCCATGACTGCCGTCAGGTGGCGATTGCCCGTCTGGATCAGCAGTTTTCCGCCATCGGGCATGGCGTCCTTGGCGTTGATGCACAGGTTGAGCAGCGAATTTTCCAGTTGATGCGGATCAACCAGGGTCGCCCATAGCCCGCTTGAGGCATTGACCTGCATATCGATGGCCGGACCTACGGTGCGCCGAATCAGCTCGTCCATGCCCGCGACCAGAAGATCGATATCCGTGGCCTTGGGGGCCAGCGTCTGACGGCGCGAGAATGCCAGCAGCCGATGTGTCAGGGATGCGGCGCGTCTCGAGCCTTCCAGCGCTGCGTTGATGTAGCGGTCCAGTTCCGTGAAGCGTTCCTGTCTGATCCTCGACAGCAGCAGCTCCATGTTGCCGGTGACGCCCATCAGCAGGTTATTGAAGTCATGAGCCAGCCCGCCGGTCAGTTGCCCGACCGCTTCCATTTTCTGCGATTGAATCAAGGCCTCTTCGGCAATACGCAATGCTTTGATGCGGTCCTTTTCGTGGGTCAGGTGCTTGCCCAGCGCAAAAATGATTCCGTTGCCGGGTGCCGCAGTCCAGCCGAACCAGTGGTAGCTGCCGTCGACATGCTGATAACGATTTTCAAACAGCGGCAGTACATGGTTGACAGTGTGTTTCAGAGCATTCTGGGTGTTGCTGACATCATCCGGATGCAGCAGGGTCATGATGGAGGTGCCCAGCAGCTCTTGTTCCGGGTGGCCCAGCAGCGCTGTCCAGGCCGGGTTTACCCGCAGAAAAATACCGTTGAAATCGAGTATCGCCAGCGGGTCAGGAGATATTTGCCAAAACGTGTCCAGCTCCAGCGTCCGTTGTTCAAGTCTGGCGGTCTGCTGTCGTTCCAGACTGACCAGATCGTCAATCAGTTTCAGGCGTTTGCGCTCGCTTTCCTGCAGCGCTTGCTGATTGAGAACATGCGCAGTGGTTTCGTTGGTGATGCAGAACATGCCGACTACCACGCCATGCTCGTCGATGACCGGTGAAAACGAGAATGACCACCATGTCTGCTCGACCTCGCCGTAGCGTGCCATGGACAGCGGCAAGTCCTGGTAGTGGCAGGGCTTGCCGGCGAGCGCGTCGATCACCAGCGGCGCGACCTGGTCCCAGACGTCTGCCCACAGATCCGGAATGAGTGCGCCGATAGCGTCGTCCTTGCGCGGGCCGAGGATCGGGGTATAGGCGTCATTGTGGAAAAACACCAGATCCGGTCCCCAGAGCAGGTACATGGACTCCGGAGAATTGAGGATCAGATTCAGGGTGTTTTTCAGCGATACCGGCCAATGCTCGATCGGTCCGAGTGAAGTCTGACTCCAGTCCCTGGATCGGATAATCCCGGCGGCCTTGCCGTTGGCGGTCGGGAAACCAGTGGGCGATATCACTTCGGACAAGCTCCTGAAGATCTGCATGAAGAGGCAAGGGTATTCATATGAATAGGGATGTGTGTTTGCTCAGTTCAGGAAAGGGGCTGCATACCTGCTTTTACCTGCAGCCTGTACTTTATTGACTCTTCGCCACAGGTGCGGGTTGCACGCAGTTCACCAATACGCGGGGCAGATTGACGAACGGGTATCTGCTCAAACCCGTAACATCCGGAAGCACACCGGTAATAGCCAGACAGTGACTTCTCTTCAACTTGTTGGTCAATGACTCATCTGACAAACCTTGTAGGAGGCTTCCTGTGAATACGCGTGGTTTACTCGATCAATTGCTCAAGTCCGGACAAAGCATGTTGCAGGACAAGAACAAAGGCAAATCCGGCAAGCAATCGTCGGGCAGCGACTCACTGATCAATGGCCTCGGCAGCCTGCTTGGCGGTGGCAAAGGACAGGGCGGTTCCCAGAATGGGCTGGGTGGTCTGCTGTCCGGCGCCGGTGGTGGCGCTCTGGCCGCAGGTGCCATGAGTCTTCTGCGCGGCAAGCGTACCCGCGGGATGGGTGGCAAGGTGTTGACCTACGGAGGCCTGGCGGCGCTGGGAGTACTGGCTTACAAGGCATACAACAACTGGCAGTCCAGCCAGGGGCTTGCCGCTCAACGTGAACCGCAAACCATCGACCGGCTGCCCGAGGCTGAAGCCGAGCAGCACAGCCAGGCAATCCTGCGCGCATTGGTCGCCGCCGCAAAGGCCGATGGCCATGTCGATGAGCGTGAGCGCGAACTGATCGAAGGTGAGTTCACCAAACTGAACAACGATCAGACGCTTCAGCAATGGCTTCACGCCGAGCTGAACAAGCCGCTGGACCCGGCAGAGGTGGCCCGGGCCGCGACCACGCCGGAAATGGCGGCGGAAATGTACATCGCCAGTGTGATGCTGGTGGATGAAGAGCACTTCATGGAACGCGCCTACCTCGATGAGTTGGCGCGTGAGTTGAAGCTGGAACCCGGCCTCAAGACCGAGCTTGAAGGCCAGGTGCGGAACGCTCAGTAAACCGGTTCTCCGGCCAGTGAGTTGCCTGGCACGCCTTGTGTGCCAGGCAACTGCCCCGATCAGGGGTGTTCCATTCCTTCGGCGTTGGTCAGTTCCCTGATCAGCGCTGTCTGCTGCTCCTTGAATGTGGCTTCGAACTCTACAATCCGTTCTTCGTACTCCGGGTCTTCGAGACTGATATTGCGTTGTTCGAACTCGTCGGTGAGCTGGTTCAGTTCAGTCCTGTAAGTACGTTCGAGTGCTTCGAAGCGTCCAGTGTGGGTTTCACGCAGGTAGCTGATCCAGTAATCCTGCTGCTGAGCGAAGCGCAGGAAGGGCTCGCCGCGTTCTCCGTTTTGCACGCGAAGCATTGCAGTGTCGAACTCCCCGGGTCTGATGGCTGCGTGAGCCTGGAAAAGCATGCCTTCCGGTGGTACTGGCAAGTCCAGCGCGCTGGCCCAGTGCGTGCGATACGCCAGACGCACCTCGGCTTCATCACGGCCCCCGGTCTGTTCGCGGGCTGCGGCATCCAGCTCGGAGAGGCGATACAGCCGGACGGTCAGCCGATACAACAGGGCGCCGCGCTGCTCCGCTACGACGTCCTGCAACGACTGCCGGACGAACACCAGCACCTCCATCTGGTTGAATTCCAGAAGAATGCCGTCCGGGCAAGTGTCGTTATCACGAAACAGCCTGAGCGGTTCTTCGGCGATGGCGTTGAGGGTCTCTCCAAGTTGAGGCTCCTGACTCACTGCGGTCAGTACCCGCCAGACGCGCTCGCGCAGTGCTGTGCGGCTGGTGATGTTGCGATAATCGGCGCTGCGACGCAGCGAGTCGATCAGGTCGAGCAGGTTGCGGGTGTGCTCGCTGGCCTCCAGCTGCTCCCACATCTCACGCCGCCCGGCGCTCAACGGGTTGCTGTCGTCCAGCCAGGGCTCGACGGTGACGGGCTCCGGAGTCGATGCCCGACTGTCATCTGATGACAGATAATCCGAGATCGATGCGTCCGAGTCATGGTGTTCCGTCCAGTCCATCGCGCTGAGCTCGGGCGGCAGATCCATGTCGAAGGTGAAAGAGCGTCCATAACGTTCTGACAGATGTGCCCGGCGCATGGTGTCTTCGGAAAGCGGATTGCTCAGCAGGCTTATTTCCGTGTGCGAAAACTCGCTGCCGGGATTGGCGAGTATGTGTTCTGGCAGTTCGCTGATCAGATTGCCTTCCAGCAACAGTGTCCTGATCTGGGCTGGGACCATGCTCTCCACCCAGGTTGGCCATTCGACCAATCCGATGTTGTTCAGTGACAGCCAGTTAAGTGCTGTGCCACTGAGGCTGGCCAGGTCGCTGATGGCACCGATCCGGTTGCCATCCAGCTCCAGCCTTTCAAGCGTCGCGATCCGGCCGAAGAAATCGATGTGCTGTTGCTCTACCAGCATCCCCTGATCCATCAGCGATAGTGTACGAAGAGATCGAAGCTCGAGCAGCGCCGGTGGCAGTTGCAGCAGGGGGGCGACATGCCCGCTTATTTCCAGCGAGGTCAGATCCGTCATGCGGCGCAACAGTTGATCCAGGTCAGCGGCTGTGCCAATGATTCTGCTCAGATGCAGATAGCGTACCTGGCGATAAAAGAAATCCGGCAGGTGTCGGGGAAAGTCGGCCAACGCAATGTCTGCGAGGCGCAGTGGACTGTGGATTTGCCCCAGGCTGAAGGTTCGCCAGTGATCGGTCAGAAGCCTGCCGATCTGACGGCGTGATTCGAGGGTCTGCTCGCTCGGTAAGGCCATCGAGCTGGAGGCATGCGTCCACCGATCAACGGCGGCAAATAATTCTGCACCTTCGTTCAATTGCCTGTTTACAGCGGCCTGCACGGCAACCGGAGTGTCCATGACAAAACTGAAGGAACTGCCGGCTACCGCTTCATTGATACGTGCATGCATCGCAGTGTGTCGGGACAGGATGTTGCCGCGCAAGTCAATCACTGTCCGATGCTCAGGGCTGGGAGGATTGTCGAGGATCCACCCGGGCAGTTCCGTCAGGTTATTGTGCGCCACCGACAGTTCGCGAATGTTGTTCGGGATTATGTCGGTCAGCCAGGACGGCCAGCGGTGCATGCTGACCCGCTCCAGCACCAACCGGTCGAGGTGCAGCCAGCTCAGGTCCATGGGCAGCACGCTGATCAGGCGATTGCCACTGAGGTTCAGCATCCTCAGGCCAGGCATGCTGCGCAAGGGGTCCATTTGCGCCTGGTCCAGAAAAATGCCCTGGTTGATCAGCCCCAGTTCGGTCAGTTGGGGCAGCACACGGGACACTTGCTGAGGCAGGTTGAGAAAGATCGAGGGCTCGGGGGCCAGACGGGAGGCGGGCTCACTGGTCAGGTTCAGTGCGCGGGTATGCGGGAAGCGCTGCAGGAAGGCGCCAAGTTCGAAGCTGTTGGTCGACTGTCGGGACAGGTTCATGCCTGCTGGCGTTATATCCGCTGCATCGAGTCGCGCTCCGGACTCGACCGATATGTTTTCCAGGTGCAGTGCGGTAACGCGGTTGAAGACGAAGTCCGGCAGATGTTGCGGAAAATCACTCAGCGAGACATGGTGCAGGCGCAGCGGCTCAAGCGTCCGTCCTATCTCGGGGAGGTTGTTGAGGCGCCAGTGGCTCCAGATCGCTTCGTGGATGCGCGTGCGACTGTCGATATGAGCCTGACTCATGGGGGGCATTGCCACGGATTCATAGGTCCAGGCGTCGAGACTTGCGCGCAACAGCATTTGCTCGCCCAGCAGGTCGTTGAGTCGCGTATCGATGGTTCTGTTGTCCCAGCCGGCGTGGCGCAGACGGTCGAGGATGTCTTCGGGAAACGCATCCTCCAGCTCAAGTGTACGGATCTTGTCCAGCAGACTCTCGTCGGTCATGTGCCAGTCGACTCTGCCGCTACCGCTCAGAGGGTAGCCAAGGCGACCGTCAGCCAGGCGCATGGGGGATTTCGAGCCTGGCTTGATCGCCCGCATTTTCAGCAATGGTGCCAGGTGCTGGCGGGGCAGGGGGTTGTCCTGAATCAGCGCTGCCAGCGTCTGGCCCTCGCTGGTCCGGGCAAAGCCCAATTGCTTGCGTTGGGCATCGGGCAGGGCGTGCAGCACGGACGAGTACAGATCGTCCAGCCCGTGCAGGTGCTGGTCCTCAGCGTCACGGGCCTGGTAACGATTGCCTTCCTTGATCAGTACTTTGCGTACGGGGGCATCCTCGGGGCCGATGCTGTCGATCAAGCGGCCACCGAAATACCGGTCATGGACCTCAAGTCTGACCTGGGGCGGCCATTGCGGCAGGGCTTCAAGGCTGTGCAATACAAGGCAGTCAGTGTCGGCACTGTAGACCGAGTTCAGATAAAGCCCTTCATAGGCCCGCGCCAGCCTTACCTGTTGTAAATAGGCGCTGGCCTCTTCGGCAATGGTCAATGGTACACGTCGTTCTTTCACGAGTTGCAGTCTTTCGGCAGGCGAGGCATGGCTGGCCAGTTCCTCGGTTACCAAAGGCGGCAGACCGGGAAATGCCTTCTGCAGGGTTTGCGCACCTTGCGTCTCGGTGGTGTTCAATGCGCGGTAATGAGACTCGAACAGCCAGCCCCTCGTGGTACGGGCGCGTGCTGCCAATTGCGCCCGTAGCGTGATCAGTCGCGGTGACATGCCAAGCTGGCCTGCACCGAACTCTTCGTTGAGCAGGGTGCGGATTTCGTTGTTGCTCAGCTTTTCCAGCACCTGGCGCAGGGCATCCGGCTGGTCGGCATGAACAGTGATGTTGAGGGTGTCAGACACGACCGGCTGATAGGCCGGAGCGAATGTCTGCAGCGTGCGGCCCTCGGCATCCACCAGTACCAAGGCGCGATTGCTCGGCCAGCCACGGTCCTGGCTCAACAGTTCAAGTTGAAGGGGCGCTGCGGCGTTCGTATCGTTGGCTTCCAGCTGTTCGATGAAACGCTCGATCTCCTGGTCCAGCCTGAACCGGCGCGCCGTGTCCTCAAGCAATGCCGGAGGACGACGCTGATCGGTCAGTGCCTCGCGCATCACGGATTCAGGCGTGTTGCTGACTTTGACGATGCGCCTGGCGGTGCTGTCCGAAAACGTTTCACTGGAATAGCCCAACCGTCGAAACAGGTTCAGGCCTTCCATCTCCAGCGGCTGATCGAGCTCATGCAGCCATGCGCCTGCGCCGTTGTGCCGCAAGGCGGGCCGATAGCTGTCCGCGCGGGTCGGGTGCTCGATCAGGTAACCGTCGCCGCTCGTGGCAGGGCTGACTGAATAGGTACGTCCTTCAAGTGGCAACCACTGCTTGCCTTGCCAGGTGTACAGCCCGGTAGCGTCGGGCTGCAGACCCTTGGGCAGTACGATGTCATGGGCAAAGGGCGTCAGGTCAGGCTTCCACAGGCGGGTCGTGCCGCCCGGAAAATCCACGGGCTTGAGGCTTTTTACGAACTCGGGCGCCTGTACCGCCGGGATACCTGCGGCGCCCGTCGACGCAGCGCCAAGAGCCGATATCAGGGCAACGTTCTCGACTACATCGAACAGGTAGGCGAACGCCTGCTGTTTCTCGTCCTTGGCCCAGCTTTCCACGCCCTCATACACTTCGTGAACCAGCTGAATGGCGGTGACGGCCATCATCACTTCGCCCAATACCGGAACGACGAAGCCTGCGATATTCAGGACATTGAAGGCGGTGTCCATGAAGTACTGCACGCGCTCATCGAAGGTTTTCTGATCCTGTACTGCTGTAGGCACACCATGAAACAGTGCGTCGTCGCGCAAGGCCTCGCGTTTGCGCTCGTGCAGGTTGTCCAGCAGTGGACCTTGCAGCACGGTTTCTCTCAGGTGGAGTCGGGCGTTTCGGTCCGCCTCACGCTCCAGCCACTGGCGCTCGAAAATGCCGCCTTTCTTGACTTTGGGGTATAGGCGCTCGGATAACTTTTCAAACAAGGCACTTCGATGGCGCGCCGGTATGAAGCGCATGAAGAAGTTCAGGTAGTCGTTGATGAACATCCGGTCGCGTAATTCATTTATGAAGACTTCGACCGAGTCGTATTCCTTCAACGGCGCAACGGGATCATCCGGGATATACACCACAATCCGCTCTGCTTGAGTGGCAATATCCCGGTCCTTGCCAATAACCAGAAGACCGCTCAGTTCGATATCGCCCAGGCACACAACGCTGCAGTTGACTGGCCGGTTATCGAGGCGGACTTGTTGCTTGCCATCGAGAAGCTCCAGTAATGCGCCTTGCAAATCCGGGCTGATCTGTTGTTGCAGGGATGCAATCTGCAACTGCAGCCGGATCGACGATGCTTCCAGCTGCATGAAGGTCTGGCGCAGCCTCGATGCCGCAGCGTCTTCCGTGTCTTCAGGGGTCGAAGGCGTGCTGAAGACGGCCTGGATATGCGCCTGATATTGGCCGCCCAGGTCCAGCTCACGGCACAGCGCCGCAAAGCCGGCCGGGGAAATAGGCAGGGACTTGCCGGTGATCTGTGGGCCGAGGATTTCAAAGGAAGAAAACACCTGGGCCTTGATACCGGTGCTGGCGTCCATTGCGCCCGGTGCGGTTTCCCAGGCTTCGAAATTCTGTAGCGCAGCCTTGAGCAGGCTCTGGGTCGCGGCCCTCAGTGCAATGTTTGCCTGCGTTAGAGGGTCTCTGGATGCCGTATTGAACGATTGATCGACTCGCGCCCGACTGGCGTGGAACAGCCAGGTGTCGGAGACGTCCACCTCCAGCCCGAAGCAGTCCTTGATGGCGGCTGTCAGCAAGGGCCTTGCGAAGTCCTCCAGCGTCGACAGGCGATCCAGCGTCGAACGAACCTGTTGCTCGTTCTCGCGATGCTCGGCATACAGGCGCTGCAGTTCGGCGACCTGATCAGGGCTGGACTTGCGTGCGCCTTTCAGCCATTGCACGGGGCGCCGCGAGGCCTTGCGCAAGGCCGCATGGGTTGACGGCTCAGCCTGAAGCAGCCACTCCGGGGCTTTGTCTTTTATCAGTTGCAGATGCGGGAGTGCAGAAGCCTTGCCCGACAGAGATAGATCCAGCATTTAAGTGCCTTGTCGTGAATGAACAACGACAAAGCTTACGGTCGTGACTTGCCGTACAAGTGCTAACTATCTATGTGCTTTCGCTGTTTCTGAAGACCATCGCTCAAGTAGTGGTGGCGATGGCCGACAAGACATTGGATGGGTGAAGGAGCGGCGATCGATAGCGGCCGTGACTTCGTTCTGTATTACCCATGTAACGTTTGACGGCTGGGCTATACTCACGCCGTTTGGACCGTCCGTCGGTCCACTTCTTGAACACGGCCCGACGCCGTCGTTGAACTCTTGAGGGCTGACTGTGAAGAACTGGACCTTGCGCCAACGGATTCTGGCGAGTTTCGCCGTCATCATCGCAATCATGCTGTTGATGGTCGTTGTATCTTATTCACGGTTGTTGTCCATCGAGTCCAGCGAGGAAGATGTGCGTCTGGATGCGTTGCCCGGCGTGTATTACAGCACCCTGGTGCGCAGTGCCTGGGGCGAGAGTTACATCCGCACGCTGGAGCTGATTGCCGAAGGGCAGGCGAGGCCGCTGACCAAGCAGGAAAGGGACCAGTTTCAGGGCTTTGACGAAAACCTGCAGGCACAGATGGACGGCTACAAGAAGTCCATCTTCGATGATGCAGACAGAGACAGCTTCGCGCTTTTCGAAAAGCGCCGCGAAGCCTATTCGCGCATGCTCGCCGATGTTCACGCCAAGTACGATAGCGGCGACTACGCAGGCGCGCGCGCTGAATTCTATGGCGAAGTGAACCCGGTCTGGCTCACGGGACGCAAGCAGCTCAATGATCTCATTGTGGCCAATAAACAGCTGGCTGATCAGGCCACCGCCAACATTGTCAATGCCGTGCTGGCTGCCAAGATCAGCATGATCCTGTCGCTGCTGGTCGCCGTGCTGGCGGCTGCGGCCTGCGGTCTGCTGTTGATGCGTTCGATCACGGCACCGATGCAATTGATCGTTCGGATCCTGGACGTCATGCGTACCGGCGACCTGAGCACTCGATTGAACCTGTCGCGCAAGGACGAGTTCAATGCGGTCGAGACCGGCTTCAACGACATGGTCACCGAGCTCACCGCACTGGTTGCCCAGGCGCAGCGCTCCTCGGTACAGGTCACTACCTCGGTCACCGAGATCGCTGCAACGTCACGCCAGCAGCAGGCTACCGCCACCGAGACCGCTGCAACCACCACCGAGATCGGCGCCACGTCGCGGGAAATCGCCGCCACCTCGCGGGACCTGGTGCGCACCATGACCGAAGTCACTTCGGCGGCGGATCAGGCGTCGGTTCTCGCCGGTTCCGGCCAGCAGGGCCTGGCACGCATGGAAGACACCATGCATCAGGTGATGGGCGCTGCCAATCTGGTCAACGCCAAGCTGGCGATCCTCAACGAGAAGGCCGGCAACATCAATCAGGTTGTCGTCACCATCGTCAAGGTCGCCGACCAGACCAATCTGCTGTCGCTCAATGCCGCCATCGAGGCCGAGAAGGCCGGTGAATACGGTCGCGGGTTTGCAGTGGTTGCCACCGAGGTCCGTCGCCTGGCCGACCAGACTGCCGTCGCCACTTATGATATCGAGCAGATGGTGCGGGAAATCCAGTCTGCAGTGTCTGCGGGTGTGATGGGCATGGACAAGTTTTCCGAAGAGGTGCGCCGTGGCATGTTCGAGGTCACCCAGGTCGGTGAGCAGCTGTCGCAGATCATCCATCAGGTTCAGGCGCTGGCACCTCGTGTGCTGATGGTCAACGAAGGCATGCAGGCCCAGGCCACCGGCGCCGAACAGATCAATCAGGCGCTGGTACAACTGGCGGATGCCAGCAGCCAGACCGTCGAATCACTGCGTCAAGCCAGTTTCGCGATCGACGAGTTGAGTCAGGTCGCGGTCGGGCTGCGCAGCGGCGTTTCGCGTTTCAAGGTCTGAAGGATCAATGAGCGATCAATCGCCGAGGCGCAATGGCACGCCACTGACCGCCAGCAAGCTTTTTCTGCTGTTTTGCATCGGCGAAGACCGCTATGCGCTGGACGCGACCGAGATCGCCGAAATCCTGCCGCGGGTAAAACTCAAGGCGATTGCCCAGGCACCGCACTGGGTGGCGGGAATCTTTGCTCATCGCGGCGAGATTGTCCCGGTGATCGACATCAGCGCGCTGAATTCCGGTCAGCCAGCGCGCTCGCGTACCAGTACGCGCATGGTGCTGGTGCATTATCGCTACGATGACGCGCACCCGGCTCAGTTGCTCGGGCTGATTCTGGAGCAGGCGACCGAAACGCTGCGCTGCCCGGTTGCGCAGTTCAAGGCGTACGGGCTGGACAATCGCCTGTCACCTTACCTGGGGCCGGTCCGCGAGGACGAGCAGGGCCTGCTGCAGTGGATTCATGTTCACGAACTGTTGAGCAAGCCGGTCCGCGAGTTGTTGTACCCGGTGCCGCCGATTGACCTTGAGCTGCTCGAGGACGCGCGATGAAGGTGGATGATTCGCGCTTCTTCAGCTTTCTCAAGGAGCGTATCGGACTGGATGTGACGTCCGTCGGCGAAGCGATCATCGAGCGCGCCTTGCGTCAGCGTGCGACGGCTGTCAATTGCCCTGACAGTGATGCGTACTGGCATCTTCTGGTCTCGTCGCCGCAGGAGCAGCAGGCGCTCATCGAAGCGGTGATCGTTCCCGAGACCTGGTTCTTTCGTTATCCCGAATCGTTTGTCACCCTGGGTATGCTGGCCCGCGAGCGCATCGCCGGTCTTGCCGGTGCGCGCCCCTTGCGCATTCTCAGCCTGCCGTGCTCGACCGGTGAGGAGCCGTATTCCATCGCCATGGCGTTATTCGACGCCGGGGTCGACGCCCGGCAATTCAAGGTCGATGCCATCGATATCAGCCCTGTTTCGATTGCCAAGGCCGAGCACGGTGTCTACGGCAAAAACTCGTTCCGTGGCAGCGACATCAGTTATCGCGAGCGCTATTTCAGTCCTGTCGCTGACGGCTTTGAAATCGCTGACAGTGTTCGCGACTCTGTGAGTTTTCAGCCGGGTAACCTGCTCGACCCGAAACTCGCTTCACAAGTGGCCTATGACATCGTCTTCTGCCGCAATCTGGTGATCTATTTTGATCGGCAGACCCAGCAACATGTATTCAAGGTCCTCAAACAACTGACCCGTGAAGACGGCCTGCTGTTTATCGGTCCGGCGGAGGGCAATCTGCTGGCAGGTATCGGCATGCGCTCGACGGGTATCGCCCAGTCCTTCGCCTTCCGGCACGCGCCCGTCGATGCGGTGGTGCCGGTGCCTGTCGCTGCACCGATGGCATCGCGTCCGGTGGTCGAGGCACCTGCCAGAGCGGTCGCGCCACGACCTGCGCCGCGAACATCCGCAGCCTTTGCGCCCGTCGCAAAACCCGTCGCTGCGGCGGGCAACAGCGATGTTTCGGCCTTGCTCGACAGGATCGCGGGGCTGGCCAACGAAGGTAAAAGTGCTGAGGCTCGGGCTGCGTGCGAGCGTTACCTGCAGCAGCATGAGCCGGTCGCGCAGGTGTTTTACTGGCTGGGTCTGCTCAGCGAAGTGGAAGGCCAGGTGCCACAGGCGCAGGGCTTCTATCGCAAGGCGCTGTATCTGCAACCGCAGCACTCCGAATCGCTGGCCCAACTGGCAGCATTGCTGGCTGCCCAGGGTGACACTGCTGGCGCCCGGCGCTTGCAGGACCGCGCAGCACGTGGCACGAATAAACAAGGAAACCAATGATGGCGGGCGTGTCCGGTTTTTCCAGTCTGACCCATGATCAGGCCCTGGATATCGATGATTGCTGGAACCGCATCGGCATTCACGGCGATCGCTCCTGCCCGTTGCTTGCAGAGCATATCCACTGCCGCAACTGCGCGGTTTATTCGGCTGCCGCCACCCGTCTGCTGGACCGCTACTCGCTGGTCCAGGAGTCGCCTGAACAGTTTCAGGGTTCGGTGTTGCTGCGCGATATCGAGACGCGCTCGATTCTGGTATTCCGTCTTGGTGAAGAGTGGCTGGGGCTGGCGTCGCGCTGCTTCTCGGAAGTCGCCCCCAGTCAGACCATCCATTCACTGCCACACCAGCGTTCGCGTGCATTGCTGGGTGTCGCCAATGTACGCGGCGCTCTGGTAGCGTGCATCTCGCTGGTCGAGCTGCTCGGGCTGGACAGCACCGCGGTGAGTACCCCGTCGACGCGGGTGGTACCGCGCATGTTGATCGTCAGCGTCGAAGGCGGCCCGGTCGTGGTGCCGGTCGACGAGGTGGACGGTATTCACGCCATCGACGAGCGTGAGCTGGAAGCTGCTTCGGCATCCGGCACGCATGCCAATGCCCGTTTCACCCGTGGCGTGCTGCAATGGAAGGGCCGCAGCCTGCGCTGGCTGGACGAAGAAGAGTTGTTGTCGGCGGTGTATCGGAGCCTCACATGACGCCAGATCAAATGCGTGACGCCTCGCTGTTCGAACTGTTCACGCTGGAAGCCGACGCGCAGACCCAGGTATTGAGTGCGGGCCTGCTGGCACTCGAACGTAACCCGACCCAGGCGGATCACCTGGAAGCCTGTATGCGTGCTGCTCACTCGCTCAAGGGCGCAGCGCGGATTGTCGGCGTCGATTTCGGCGTGAGTGTCGCACATGTGATGGAAGACTGTCTGGTCAGCGCTCAGGAAGGGCGTCTGCTGCTTCAGGCCGAGCATATCGACGCGCTGCTGTCGGGGACCGACCTGTTGATGCGTATCGCCACGCCCGGCAGCGACGGTATTGGTCAGCCCGATATCGACAGTTATGTCGAAAGGCTCAATACGTTGCTGGCTTCCGGCGCTGGCACGGCGCGTACGGTCAGTACACCACTGCCGGATCCAGCCTCGGAGGCCTTGCTGGCCAGTGCGATGCTGCAGCTTGAGACGTCAAGCGGGTCGGTTGCGCCAGCGCCTGAGTCTGTCGCAGCGCCGTTGGCCGCCGAGTCGCCTGCGCCTGCCAGTCCAGCCGCCATGCCGGCTTCGGAACCAGAGGCACCGTTCACGCCCTTGCGTGAACGGCGTGTGGCCGAGGGCGGCGAACGCGTGTTACGAGTCACCGCCGAGCGCCTCAACGGGCTGCTGGACATGTCCAGCAAATCGCTGGTCGAGACTCAGCGCCTCAAGCCCTTGCTGGCCGGTATGCAGCGTCTCAAGCGCCTGCAAAGCAGCAGCGATCGTGCGCTGGAGGTATTGGGGGCCAGCTTTGGTGAAGAAGGTCCTTCGGCCGATGTGCAAAAAGCCCTGGAGGACGCGCGCAACCTCCTGTCCCAGGCGCAGCAGGTGTTGGCCCGGCAGACTGCCGAGCTGGATGAATTCGGCTGGCAGTCGGCACAACGTGCGCAACTGTTATACGACACGGCACTCGCGTGCCGCATGCGACCTTTCGCCGACGTACTGAATGGTCAGGCGCGCATGGTCCGGGATCTGGGGCGTGAGCTGGGTAAACAGGTCCGCTTGCAGATCGAAGGCGAGAAGACCCAGGTTGATCGCGATGTGCTGGAAAAGCTCGATGCACCCTTGACTCACCTGCTGCGCAACGCCGTGGACCACGGCATCGAGTCGCCCGAAAAGCGCGTGGCGTCCGGCAAGGACCCTGAAGGTCTGATTCGTCTGCAGGCGTCGCATCAGGCTGGCTTGCTGGTCGTTGAGTTGAGCGATGACGGTGGCGGCGTGGACCTTGAACGTCTGCGCCAGAACATTATCGACCGCAAGCTTTCGCCGGCCGAGACCGCTGCGCAGCTGAGCGAGGAGGAACTGCTGAGTTTTCTGTTCCTGCCGGGCTTCAGCATGCGCGACAAGGTCACGCAGATCTCCGGCCGTGGTGTCGGCCTCGATGCCGTGCAGCATATGGTTCGCCAGATGCACGGCAGCGTTGAGCTGCAGCAATGGGCGGGCGAGGGCAGTCGCTTCAGGATAGAAATGCCGCTGACGCTTTCAGTGGTACGCAGCCTGGTCGTGGAAGTGGGCGGTGAAGCGTATGCCTTCCCGCTGGCTCATATCGAGTGCATGCGCGACCTGCAGCCTGACGACATTCTGCAACTGGAAGGGCGTCAGCATTTCTGGGATGAAGAGCGCCATGTCGGTCTGGTTTCGGCCAGTCAGCTGTTGAATCGGCCGGCTGCGCAGAAGGCCGGAGAAACGCTCAAGGTTGTGGTGATTCGTGAGCGTGATGCTGTTTACGGCGTGGCCGTTGAACGCTTCATCGGTGAGCGCACGCTGGTGGTGATGCCGCTCGATGCGCGCCTGGGCAAGGTTCAGGACGTGTCGGCGGGGGCCTTGCTCGACGACGGTTCGGTGGTGCTGATCATCGATGTCGAAGACATGTTGCGCTCGGTGGAAAAACTTCTGAATACCGGCCGCCTGGAGCGCATCGACCGACGCACTCGTCAGGCAGACCAGGTGTCACGCAAACGCGTGCTGGTCGTCGATGATTCTTTGACCGTGCGCGAGCTGGAGCGCAAGCTGCTGCTCAGTCGCGGCTACCAGGTGTCGGTGGCCGTGGACGGAATGGACGGCTGGAACGCGCTGCGCGCCGAGGACTTCGACCTGCTGATTACCGACATCGACATGCCGCGTATGGACGGTATCGAGCTGGTGACCCTGTTGCGCCGCGATACCCGCTTGCAGTCACTGCCGGTCATGGTTGTGTCCTACAAGGACCGTGAAGAGGACCGGCGTCGCGGCCTGGACGCCGGCGCCGATTATTACCTGGCCAAGGCCAGTTTCCACGATGATGCCTTGCTCGACGCTGTCGTCGAATTGATAGGAGACGCGCAAGGATGAAGATTGCCATCGTCAACGATATGCCCATGGCCATCGAAGCCCTGCGCCGTGCACTGGCTTTCGAGCCCGCGCATCAGATCATCTGGGTGGCGTCCAATGGTGCCGACGCCGTGCAGCGTTGCGTCGAGCAGACCCCGGACCTGATCCTGATGGATCTGATCATGCCGGTGATGGATGGCGTCGAAGCCACCCGCCGGATCATGGCCGAAACACCCTGCGCTATCGTTATCGTGACCGTCGACCGCGAGCAGAACATGCGCCGCGTGTTCGAAGCGATGGGGCACGGCGCGCTGGATGTGGTGGACACGCCGGCCATTGGTGGCCCCAATCCAAAAGAGGCGGCGGCGCCCCTGCTGCGCAAGATCCTCAATATCGACTGGCTGATCGGCCAGCGTGTCGGCGTTGAACGGGTCGCGGTTGCGCCGGTTTCCGCGCCGTCGAAACGTGACCGGCTCGTGGCGATCGGTTCCTCGGCAGGCGGGCCTGCAGCGCTGGAGATTCTGCTCAAGGCGCTTCCGGTGAGTTTTCCGGCAGCGATTGTCCTTGTACAGCACGTCGAGCAGGTCTTCGCCGCCGGTATGGCCGAGTGGTTGAGCTCGGCCTCCGGCCTGCCGGTACGTCTGGCAAGGGAAGGCGAAACGCCACAGCCGGGTGTGGTGTTGCTGGCTGGCACCAATCATCATATCCGTTTGCTCAAGGACGGCACGCTGGCGTACACAGCGGAGCCGGTGAATGAAGTTTACAGGCCCTCGATTGATGTGTTTTTCGAGAGCGTTACCCGATATTGGAGTGGCGAGGCGGTCGGCGTTCTGCTGACCGGGATGGGGCGCGACGGTGCACAGGGACTCAAGGCCATGCGTGAGCGGGGGTTTCTGACCATCGCTCAGGATCAGGCCAGTTCTGCTGTGTATGGCATGCCCAAGGCTGCCGCAGCCATTGATGCTGCCGTGGAAATCTGCCCATTGCCCGCCATTGCACCTCGCTTGATCGAGGTATTTACTCAATGACTGCTCTGCTGAACTCAGTGGCAGTCGGCGATCAGGAGAAAGATCATGAATGACCTGCAAACGGATGAGCTCAAGACGCCGGATGAAAACAGCGCAATGGTGCTTCTGGTGGATGATCAGGCCATGATTGGTGAAGCCGTACGACGCGGCCTGGCCGGCCATGAGTCCATCGACTTTCATTTTTGTGCCGACCCGCATCAGGCGATTGCACAGGCCGTGCAGATCAAGCCGACGGTGATTCTGCAGGACCTGGTGATGCCGGGCCTGGACGGGCTGACGCTGGTTCGCGAGTACCGCAGTAACCCGCTGACGCGCGATATCCCGATCATCGTGCTGTCCACCAAGGAAGACCCGCTGATCAAGAGCGCGGCGTTCACGGCCGGGGCCAACGACTATCTGGTCAAACTGCCGGACAACATCGAGCTGGTGGCGCGCATTCGCTATCACTCGCGCTCGTACATGACCCTGTTGCAGCGCGACGAGGCCTATCGGGCCCTGCGCGTCAGCCAGCAACAACTGCTCGATACCAATCTGGTCCTGCAGCGCCTGATGAATTCCGATGGCCTCACGGGGCTGTCGAACCGCCGCCATTTCGACGAGTATCTGGAACTGGAGTGGCGCCGTGCAGTTCGCGAGCAGACCCAGTTGTCGTTGCTGATGATCGATGTGGACTACTTCAAACCCTACAACGACAACTTCGGGCATCTTGAGGGTGACGAGGCCCTGCGTCAGGTCGCCAAGGCAATCCGCAACAGTTGCAGTCGCCCGTCGGACTTGCCGGCTCGCTACGGCGGCGAGGAGTTCGCCATGGTCCTGCCCAACACCTCACCGGGTGGGGCGCGTCTGCTGGCTGAAAAGCTGCGCCAGAGTGTCTCCGGCATGAATATCCCGCATATGGCGCCAGCGCCTGGCTCCAGCCTGACGGTGAGTATCGGCGTGGCAACCGTGACGCCGCAGCTCGGAATGCACAGCCGTCAGCTGATTCTGGATGCCGACAAGGGGCTTTATCAGGCCAAGAATAACGGGCGCAATCAGGTCGCGGCGGGCTGACGCCGGCAGCGACTGGTAAATAGGCCTCACAACGCCCGCTCGACGGGCTGCTTTCGTGGCCTTGCCTGGGGTATACTCGTCGGCTTTGAAAATTTCGCCTGCGAGTGCTGCCTACCATGGAAATCAACCCGATCCTAAACAGCATCAAGGATTTGTCCGAGCGCTCCGAAACCATTCGGGGGTATCTTTGACTACGATCACAAACATGATCGTCTGACCGAAGTCAACCGCGAGCTCGAAGATCCAAACGTCTGGAACAACCCGGCCTACGCCCAGGAACTGGGGCGCGAGCGCTCCCTGCTGGCGCAGATCGTAGAAACCCTGGACGAAATGTCCTCGGGTCTGGCCGATGCCAAAGACCTGTTGCTGATGTCTGCCGAAGAAGAAGACCAGGCTGCCGTCGATGACGTCGCCGCCGAAGTCGAGCGCCTGCGCGAATCGCTGGAAAAGCTCGAGTTCCGCCGCATGTTCAGCGGCGACATGGACCCCAACAACGCTTATCTGGACATCCAGGCCGGCTCCGGTGGCACCGAAGCGCAGGACTGGGCGAACATCCTGCTGCGCATGTACCTGCGCTGGGCTGACAAGCGTGGTTTCGACGCTACCATCATGGAACTGTCTGCCGGTGAGGTCGCCGGTATCAAGGGCGCTACCGTGCACATCAAGGGCGAATACGCCTTCGGCTGGTTGCGTACCGAGATCGGCGTTCACCGTCTGGTGCGCAAGAGCCCGTTCGACTCCGGCAACCGTCGCCACACCTCGTTCTCGGCCGTATTCGTTTCGCCGGAAATCGATGACAACATCGAAATCGACATCAATCCGGCGGATCTGCGCATCGACACCTACCGTTCTTCCGGAGCCGGTGGTCAGCACGTAAACACCACTGACTCAGCGGTGCGGATCACCCACGTTCCGACCAATACCGTGGTCAGCTGCCAGAACGAGCGTTCCCAGCATGCGAACAAGGACACCGCCATGAAAATGCTGCGGGCCCGTTTGTATGAGCAGGAAGTGCAGAAGCGCAATGCAGCGTCCCAGGCACTCGAAGACACCAAGTCCGATATCGGCTGGGGTCATCAGATTCGCTCCTACGTACTGGACGCCTCGCGTATCAAGGACCTGCGGACCAACATCGAACGCAGCGACTGCGACAAGGTGCTTGATGGCGATATCGACGAATACCTGATCGCGAGCCTCAAGCAAGGGCTGTAAACCGTCAGCCGACACCTCAAGTCCCTCGTCGCAAGGCGAGGGCGAACCTGTGATGGAATCTTTAAAGACATGAGCGACCAACAACTCGACCCGCAAGCCCTGCAACAGGAAGAAAACACCCTGATCGCCTTGCGCAAGGAAAAGCTTGCAGCAGGCCGTGCCAAGGGTCAGGCCTTCCCCAACGACTTCCGCCGCGACAGCTACTGCAATGACCTGCAGAAACAGTACGTCGACAAGACCAAGGAAGAACTGGCAGAGGCAGCGATTCCGGTCAAGGTTGCCGGTCGCATCATGCTCAACCGTGGCTCGTTCATGGTGATCCAGGACATGACCGGGCGCATCCAGGTCTATGTCAACCGCAAGACCCTGCCTGAAGAAACCCTGGCCGAGGTGAAAACCTGGGACCTGGGCGACATCATCGCTGCCGAAGGTACTCTGGCACGCTCCGGCAAGGGCGACCTGTACGTCGAGATGACCAGCGTTCGTCTGCTGACCAAATCTTTGCGTCCGCTGCCCGACAAGCACCATGGCCTGACCGATACCGAACAGCGCTACCGTCAGCGTTACGTCGACCTGATCGTCAACGAAGACGTGCGCGAGACCTTCCGCGTGCGCTCGAAGGTTATCGCTCACATCCGCAGCTTCCTGATGAAGCGCGACTTCCTCGAAGTCGAAACGCCGATGCTGCAGACCATTCCAGGTGGCGCGGCGGCCAAGCCGTTCGAAACCCATCACAATGCGCTGGACATGGAAATGTTCCTGCGTATCGCCCCGGAGCTGTACCTCAAGCGATTGGTGGTCGGTGGTTTCGAGAAGGTCTTCGAGATCAATCGCAACTTCCGTAACGAAGGTGTTTCGACCCGGCACAACCCCGAGTTCACCATGCTCGAGTTCTACCAGGCCTACGCCGATTACGAAGACAACATGGACCTCACCGAGGAACTGTTCCGCGAACTGGCGCAACTGGTTCTGGGTACCACCGACGTGCCTTATGGCGACAAGGTGTTCCACTTCGGTGAACCGTTCGTGCGCCTGTCGGTGTTCGACTCGATCCTCAAGTACAACCCCGAGCTGACCGCTGCCGACCTGCAGGACATCGACAAGGCCCGCGCCATCGCGAAAAAGGCCGGTGCCAAGGTGCTGGGCTTCGAAGGTCTGGGTAAATTGCAGGTGATGATTTTCGAAGAGCTGGTCGAGCACAAGCTGGAACAGCCTCACTTCATTACCCAGTACCCGTTCGAAGTGTCGCCGCTGGCGCGCCGCAATGACGAAAACCCGAATGTTACCGACCGTTTCGAGTTGTTCATCGGCGGTCGCGAAATCGCCAATGCCTACTCCGAGCTCAACGACGCCGAAGATCAGGCCGAACGCTTCCAGGCTCAGGTGGCCGACAAGGATGCCGGTGACGACGAAGCCATGCACTACGACGCCGACTTCGTCCGCGCGTTGGAGTACGGCATGCCGCCGACGGCAGGCGAGGGGATCGGTATCGACCGGTTGGTGATGCTGCTCACCGACTCGCCATCGATCCGTGATGTGATCCTCTTCCCGCACATGCGCCCGCAAGCGTAATCAGTGGAAAAACAGCCGCCTTCATTGGGCGGCTTTTTTTTAAGTGTTTTTTCAGATCGACTCATTTCAGAGCGACTTATAAGGAAGCTGTCGTGACGATTGCCAGAGAAGGGGCCGCCGGAGTAGCGAGCGCGGTGGCCAAAAGTGTCAAGTATCAGGGGCGCAAGGCTGCGCGTGAGGGCAGTGAGCAACGCAGGCAGGTCATTCTCGATGCCGCCATGCGTATCGTGGTGCGTGACGGCGTACGCGCTGTGCGCCATCGTGCAGTGGCCGCCGAAGCCAGCGTACCGCTGTCGGCAACCACCTATTACTTCAAGGACATCGATGATCTGCTGACCGATGCCTTCGCCCAGTATGTACAGCGCAGTGCCGACTATCTGGCGCGGCTGTGGCAAAACACTGAAGGCATTCTGCGCGAGATGATGAGCCGCAGTTCCGGGAGCCCGACTGACCGGTTTCGTCTGGCGGACGACATTGCGCGTATGGTGACGGAGCATATTCGCCATCAATTGCTGACCCGGCGTGACTATCTGATCGCCGAGCAGGCGTTCTACCACGAAGCATTGATCAACCCGCGCCTGACGCCGCTGGTCATGGCCCATCAGGAAATTCTTCTGCAAGGCAGTTGTCAGTTCTTTCAGGTGATCGGTTCCCTGCAGCCCTATCAGGATGCTCAGGTGTTGACGGGGCTTATTCGTCGCATTGAGTATCAAGGTCTGCTGCATGGGCCACAGCGTCAGGCGGACGAAGAAATGCTCTGTATCCTGACGCGGCAGATGCGTCTGGTCCTGGGGACCCCGCAGCCGCTTCGAGGGTGACTATACTGCTGCGCGAGTGCCCGGGATCGGCTGTTCAGATGGCTTGACGATCCTGCCGGTTTCGATATTTTCCAGAGGTGGCGTGTTGTTCGGCGCCGCCAAGCAGTAGCGTGACAGCCAGCCAAGGAGTACCGGTGGACGAGTATCAACAGACTATTCGTGCTTTATCGGATCGGATCGTCGTTGCACAGACGCCGATTCGCATTCTGGATGCAGTTAAATGGGATGAGAACGTCCGCAAGGAGTTTCTGGCCGCCAAGGGCAAGGCGCTTCCTGCCGTGGACCGCGCCTACTACGAAAACCGTCCGCTGGGTTTCGACTCTTCCGCCTTGAAACAGGAGTTTCAGAACATCGAGCGCGACGTCACGCGCCAACTGGGGCAGTTCAATCCGGTCGGTCAGATCATGCGCCGCATGTGCCGTGAGTACCGCATGGTGGTGCGTATGCTCGAGGCCCGCGGTACGTCCGACTTCGGCCTGATTTCTCAGGAACTGTACGGCGCGGCATCCGACGCCTTTCATGCGGGTGACCCGACGCTGGCCGATCTTGGCTTGATGCTTTCGGATTACCTGAACAACATTGCCGGACGCGGCGACCTGAAGGACGAGCCGAAAACGCTCACCGCCAAGGACGCCGTTTCGCTGCTGCAATCGCGTTTGAACCGCGTGTTCGGTGAGGCCGAGGAGACCATCCGGGTTTTCGAATCCGACGGGATCGTCGCTGATGCGGCTGCCGGTGCCGACTACATCAAGATCCGCACCGACGCCATGTTCAACGAGCGCGACGTCCGTGCGCTGGAAGTGCACGAAGGGCTGGTGCACGTGGGTACCACGCTGAACGGGCAAAACCAGCCGATCTGTACGTTCCTGTCAAAGGGGCCGCCGTCGTCGACGGTGACGCAGGAAGGCCTGGCGATTCTCATGGAAGTCATCGCCTTTGCATCCTATCCCAGCCGCCTGCGCAAGCTGACCAACCGCACGCGCGCCATTCACATGGCCGAGCAGGGCGCTGATTTTCTGCAGGTGTTCGAGTTCTATCGCGAGCAGGGTTTTGGCATGTCGGAGAGCTACGGCAATGCCAGTCGCGTCTTCCGCGGCTCGGTGCCCAACGGCTTGCCGTTCACCAAGGACCTGTCCTATCTGAAAGGCTTCATCATGGTCTACAACTACATTCAGCTCGCCGTGCGCAAGGGCAAGCTTGAACAGGTGCCGCTGCTGTTCTGCGGCAAGACCACGCTGGAAGACATGCGTACCCTGCGCCAACTGGTGGACGAAGGGCTGGTGGTTGCACCCAAGTACCTGCCCGAGCAGTTCCGGGACATGAACGCCCTGTCGGCCTGGATGTGCTTCTCCAACTTCCTCAACCACCTGAGCCTGGACCGTATCGAAGCGGATTACTCGAATATTTTGTAGGCCGAACTGACTATCGTGCCAATGCTCAGCGTTGACACGCAGTGGGTGACGCTCCGCGTCACAAATCTGCGCCGCGCTGTACAGTCAGGATCGGACGCAGAGCGTCCAGAACGGCATTCCCACGCAGGAGCGTGAGGAACGATAAGCTTGTAACTATCGTGCCATTGCTCTGCGCCAGCACGGCAGTGATGTGGCGATGAAAACAACAAGGAAACCTCATTTGAAACTGCTCGGCATCTTCACCCTGATCCTTGCGCTCACCGGTTGCAGTTCGATGTTGTTCTACCCCGAACCAGGTGTTCCGTTCACGCCTGACAAGGCGCGCCTGCAGTATCAGGACGTGAACCTCACTGCGGCCGACGGTACACGCCTGCATGGCTGGTGGCTGCCCGCCAGGGAAGGCGTGCCGGTGAAGGGTACGGTGCTGCATCTGCATGGCAACGGTGGCAACCTGTCCTGGCACCTTGGTGGCGTCTGGTGGTTGCCCGAGCAGGGTTATCAGGTGCTGATGCTGGATTACCGCGGCTATGGCGAGTCGCAGGGCGAGCCGAGCCTGCCTGCGGTCTATCAGGATGTTCAAGCCGCTTTCGACTGGTTGAACACTGCACCGCAAGTGCAAGGCAAACCCCTTGTGGTTCTGGGACAAAGTATCGGTGGAGCACTGGCAGTGCATTACCTGTCCGAACACCCGCAGGAGCGCTCGCGGCTCAAGGCATTGGTGCTGGACAGCGTGCCGGCCAGTTACCGCAGCGTCGCGCGAAACTCGCTGAGTAAATCGTGGCTGACCTGGCCATTGAAAACGCCCTTGTCCTGGCTGATCCCGGAGGCAGACAGTGCCGTGAACGGCCTGCCACGATTGGCCGGCACGCCGATGCTGATCTTTCACAGCATGGACGACACGCTGGTGCCACTCGTCAACGGTATCGAGCTGTACAAGGCCGCGCCACCACCGCGCGTATTGCAATTGACCCGGGGCGAGCACGTACAGACATTCGCAGACCCTCTCTGGCGTCAGGTGATGCTGCGTTATCTGGACGATCCGACGCATTTCAACGGCCTGCGCCGCCTTGCGGAAGTGCCCAACTACCCGACCCCCGCCACACCGCCAGCGCCATGAGTGGCGACCGTAACCTCAATGGCATGATCCTCAGCGCTGTCGGTGCAGTCATCGGCACGGTGGGCTGCCTGTGGTTTTACGGTTACCTGCACTTCGCAAAGCCAGAAGATGCGCTGCTGCTCGGTGAATTCACACTGCTAAAAACCGTACCCGGCGAGGATTACAAAGTCGCTGCCACGCCGGCCGCCGAGGTGGCGCAGTGCGTTGATGGCGTACTGGTGTTGTTCGATACGTCACGAAAAGGTCTGTCGGGCGTATTGATCGATGATCGCAGGCAGGCAGTACGCTGCCTGGGTCAGCAAACGCCTCGGCAATAAAGACAGCGGTAAAACCCCTCGCCCATGAAAAAGCCCCGCCTGTATGCGCAGGCGGGGCTTCGGTGCAGCAGCTCAGTCGCTTATTTCATCGAAGAGCGTGGTGCAACAGGCTGGTTGTCGTTGGAGATGGTGACTTCCACACGACGGTTCATGGCGCGGCCCGAGTTGCTGGAGTTGTCAGCAACCGGGTATTCCTTGCCATAACCCATGGTCACAACGCGCGCTGGGTCTACACCCATGCGTACCAGAGCCATGCGCACCGAGTTGGCGCGACGCTCGGACAGCGACTGGTTGTAGGAAGCCGAACCGGTGCTGTCGGTATAGCCTTCGACAATCACTTTACGGTCGGGGTTTTCCTGCAGGAAGCCAGCCAGCTTGCCAATGTCGCCCTGGGCGGTTGGCTTCAGTTCGGCCTTGTTGTAGTCGAACAGTACGTCACCGAAAGTCACCAGCGTACCGCGTTCGGTCTGCTTGGCGTTCAGGCTGTTTTTCAGTGCAGCGATCTGCGCGTCACGCGCTTCCAGACGGGCCTTGGCGCGGTCGGCAGAAGCGTTTTGCAGAGCTGCTTCAGAGGTACGCAGGGCGATGGTCTGCTTGGCCAGCTCGATACGCTGGTTGGTCAGGTACGACAGTTGATCGACTTTCTGTACGTCTTCATCGTTACGGAAGGCCTGTTCTGCCTTGGTCAGCCATTCGCTGGCGTCCTTGGTTTCCAGGGCTGCGACTTGAGTGGCCTGAGGGTTGGTCTGCAGCGCGGTGAAGTTGCTGCGAGCCTGTTCCAGGTTAGGGTTCGGCTTGGTTGCACAGGCTGCCAAGGCAACGCTCATGGCCAGCAGAGCAGGGATCATCAATTGTTTACGCATAATAGGGTCGTCCTTTAATCAGTTACGAATTCATGAAAACAGAAGGGGGCGCAGGGCAATCACTGCACCTGGCGCAGGCCTTCTTCACGGAGTTCGTTGACGCCTTGACGAGCGTCCTGCACGGCCTTGGCAGCTTTGGCGGCCTGAGATTTACGTTCTGCTACGCGAGCGTCCCACTCGGCTTGTTCAGCCAGACGGCGTGCTTCATCGTATTTGTGATCCTGCATGGCCAGATCAGCAGCTTTGAGCTTGTCCTGAGCCGACTTCATTTCTACCGCCGCGAACTCGGTACCGCCAGCGCTGACAGCGCTGTTGACGGCCGATTGCGAAACCGCGTATTGCTCGGAGGGCGGGTTACCGGCACAACCGGCCAGGATAAAGGTGCTACCGAGTGCCAGCGCAGCCAGCTTGAGACCGCGCAGGCCTTTGAACTTGGTTTTGGCAGTTAGGGTGTTCATGTTGATCAACTCCAATGTCTGACTCCAACGTGGTTATCCATGACAGTCGTTGCATCAAGTCCGGGCATCAGGTTGTACAACCGCCTACTGCCTTTCGGGCTTTCCTGTAATGGTTAATCGTTCCGACCTGCGCGGTTTTTGAATAGTTCAGATAAATATCTACTGAGCGGTCAGGATTTTTCAGAGGCCTTCAGACGATTGCCAATATGTTGCCCATCATATGAAGGGGCGTGAAGCCACGATCAATAACCCTGATGGCGTTCAGGTTTTTGCTGAAGCATTTGTCCAATTGCAGGCTTTTGGTGCACTGTTGGCACAGCGGATTTGAATTCACGTATGCCCGTGCTGCCGAGCGGGCACGCAACTGAGCCCAGATAAAAAACGGGAGAGGAACGATGGCCGATATCGATGCGCGTCTGCGCGAAGACGTTCACCTGTTGGGTGAGCTGTTGGGGAATACGATTCGTGAGCAGCGAGGCGCTGAATTTCTCGACAAGATCGAGCGTATTCGCAAAGGTGCCAAAGCGGGCAGGCGCGGTTCCGCAGAAGGGGCCGAGCAACTCAGTTCCAGCGTCGACGGGCTGGGTGATGACGAGCTTCTGCCGGTTGCACGTGCGTTCAACCAGTTTCTCAACCTGGCCAATATTGCCGAGCAATATCAGCTCATGCACCGCCGCGACGATAAACAGCCTCTGCCGTTCGAGTCGCGAGTACTGCCCGAGCTGCTTGATCGCCTGAAGGCCGAAGGCCATTCACCTGCTGCCCTGGCACGTCAGCTGAGCAAACTGGAAATCGAGCTGGTGCTGACTGCGCACCCCACCGAGGTCGCACGCCGTACGCTGATTCAGAAATACGACGCCATCGCTGCGCAGTTGGCAGCACTCGATCATCGCGATCTCAACAGCACCGAGCGCACACAGATTACTTCGCGCCTGCAGCGGCTGATCGCCGAGGCCTGGCACACCGAAGAGATCCGGCGCATCCGACCTACGCCGGTCGACGAAGCCAAATGGGGTTTCGCGGTCATTGAACACTCGCTCTGGCACGCCATTCCAAACTATCTGCGCAAGGCTGACCATGCGCTGCATGCGGCCACCGGCCTGCATTTGCCGCTGGAAGCCGCGCCGATCCGTTTTGCCTCCTGGATGGGCGGCGACCGTGACGGTAACCCGAATGTCACGGCTGCGGTCACCCGCGAAGTGCTGTTGCTGGCGCGCTGGATGGCGGCTGACCTGTATCTGCGTGACGTGGACAATCTCGCCGCAGAACTGTCGATGCAGCAAGCCAGTGACGCTTTGCGTGCCAGCGTGGGTGACAGCGCCGAGCCCTATCGGGCGGAGCTCAAACGTCTGCGCGAGCGTTTGCGTGCGACGCGCAACTGGGCCAATGCCTCATTGAGCGAAACCTTGCCTGCGCCGGAAGCGGTGCTGCGGGACAACCGTGAACTGCTGGACCCTTTGCTGCTGTGCTTCCAGTCGCTGCACGAATGCGGCATGGGTGTGATCGCCGACGGGCCGCTTCTGGATTGCCTGCGTCGCGCAGTTACATTCGGTCTGTTTCTGGTGCGTCTGGATGTTCGCCAGGATTCCAGCCGTCACTGCGCAGCGATGACCGAAATCACTGATTACCTGGGGCTGGGTCGTTACGAAGAGTGGGATGAGCAGGCCCGCATCGACTTTCTATTGCGTGAATTGAATAACCGCAGGCCGCTGCTGCCGAGCTACTTCAAGCCGGCAGCCGACACCGCAGAGGTGCTGGCAACCTGCCGGGAGGTGGCAGCCGCTCCAGCGGCGTCCCTGGGGTCTTATGTGATCTCGATGGCCGGCTCGGCCTCGGATGTGCTGGCCGTGCAGCTGCTGCTCAAGGAGTCGGGGCTGCAGCGGCCCATGCGTGTGGTGCCGCTGTTCGAGACACTGGCCGATCTGGATAACGCCGGGCCGGTGATCGAGACGCTGCTCGGGCTGCCGGGCTATCGCTCGCGTCTGCACGGCCCGCAAGAGGTGATGATCGGCTATTCCGACTCGGCCAAGGATGCCGGCACGACGGCGGCGGCCTGGGCGCAGTACCGCGCTCAGGAAAGGCTGGTGGAGATCTGTCGCGAGCAGCAGGTCGAATTGCTGCTGTTCCACGGCCGTGGCGGTACAGTCGGTCGTGGCGGCGGTCCCGCGCACGCGGCGATCCTGTCGCAACCGCCGGGTTCTGTGGCCGGGCGTTTCCGGACCACCGAGCAAGGGGAAATGATTCGTTTCAAATTCGGCCTGCCGGACATCGCCGAACAGAACCTCAATCTTTATCTGGCCGCTGTGTTGGAAGCGACCTTGTTGCCGCCACCACCTCCACAACCGGCGTGGCGGACGATGATGGACCAGATGGCCGGCGACGGAGTCAGCGCCTATCGCGCGGTGGTGCGTGAGAACCCTGAATTCGTCGAGTATTTCCGCCAGGCGACACCCGAGCAGGAACTGGGGCGTTTGCCACTTGGCAGTCGTCCGGCCAAGCGCCGCGAGGGCGGTGTAGAGAGTCTTCGTGCCATTCCGTGGATCTTCGCCTGGACGCAGACGCGTCTGATGCTGCCCGCCTGGCTGGGTTGGGAAGCTGCACTGAGCAAAGCCCTGGAGCGCGGCGAAGGCGAGGTGCTGGCACAGATGCGTGAGCAGTGGCCGTTCTTCAGAACCCGTATCGACATGCTGGAAATGGTCCTCGCCAAAGCCGATGCGGACATCGCCCGACTCTACGACGAACGTCTGGTCAGCGCCGAGCTGCAACATTTGGGCGCACATTTACGCGACCTATTGTCGCAGGCGTGCAATGTGGTTCTGGGGTTGACCGGGCAGAAGCAACTGCTGGCCCACAGTCCTGAAACACTGGAATTCATCAGTCTGCGCAACACCTACCTTGACCCGTTGCATTTGCTTCAGGCAGAGCTGCTGTCGCGCTCGCGTAATCGTGAAGCCAGTCTGGACAGTCCTCTGGAACTGGCGCTGCTGGTGTCTGTAGCGGGGATTGCTGCCGGTCTGCGCAACACTGGCTGATGGATGAGGCCCATGCCATCGCCGGGCCTTTTCGGTGCGGCGATGGCCAGCGCGGGATTTGCAGGCTGGCCTGCCGTAAACCTTGATACAGGTCATATCACTCTGAAATCAAGGCTGACAAGGCGGTACGCCTGCGCTTACTGCGACTTTCGGCGGCTTGTGCGGCCTCGGTCTGCTGTGTATCTTGATCAGCCTTTCGGCCTATTGGCCTGATTCATTTTTTAGATTGGCCCCCGAGGCGAATCCGATGATTTCACTATAAAAAATTTGAGGAGCATGACGATGCGCGTGATTCTGCTGGGAGCTCCCGGGGCCGGTAAAGGTACTCAGGCAAAATTCATCACTGAAAAGTTCGGCATCCCGCAGGTTTCGACAGGCGACATGCTGCGCGCTGCAGTCAAGGCTGAAACCGAGCTGGGCCTGAAGGCCAAAAGCGTCATGGACTCGGGCGGTCTGGTTTCCGATGACCTGATCATCGGCCTGATCAAGGACCGTCTGGCCCAGCCGGACTGCGCGAACGGCGTGCTGTTCGATGGCTTTCCGCGCACCATTCCACAGGCCGAAGCCCTGTTGAAAGCCGGTCTGGAAATCGACCATGTGCTGGAAATCGCCGTCGATGACGAAGAAATCGTCAAGCGCATGTCCGGCCGCCGGGTTCACGAAGGTTCCGGGCGCATCTACCACACCATCTTCAATCCGCCGAAGGTTGAAGGCATTGATGATGTGACCGGCGAACCACTGCTGCAGCGCAAGGACGACGTCGAAGAGACCGTGCGTCATCGCCTGTCGGTGTACCACGCCCAGACCAAGCCGCTGGTCGAGTTCTACAGCAAGCTGGAAGCGAAGAACGGCAAGCCCAAGTGCAGCCATATTCCGGGCGTCGGTTCGGTTGAGGACATCACTGCAAAAGTACTGGAAGCCCTGAAGTAAGGCTCTCGGTCTGAACAATAAATGGCCCGCTTGCGGGCCATTTGTCATTTATACTGCTGCACTTTTTCACATTGACCACGACGGAAACACCGATGACCACCTTGCTGGCCCTGGACACCGCCACTGAAGCCTGCTCGGTCGCTTTGCTGCATGACGGCAAGGTGCTGAGCCACTACGAGGTGATCCCGCGCCTGCATGCCCAGCGGCTGCTGCCCATGATCAAAAGCCTGATGGCCGAGGCGGGCATTGCCATGTCGGCGCTGGACGCCATCGCTTTCGGGCGCGGTCCCGGCGCGTTTACCGGCGTGCGTATTGCCATCGGCGTCGTGCAAGGCCTGGCATTCGCCCTTGAGCGTCCGGTGCTGCCCGTGTCGAACCTCGCCTTGCTGGCGCAGCGCGCCTTGCGCGAACACGGCGTGTCGCAGGTGGCATCGGCTATCGATGCGCGCATGGACGAGGTGTACTGGGGTTGCTATCACGAGGCCGCCGGGGAAATGCGCCTGTTGGGCGAAGAGGCGGTGATGGCGCCCGAATTGGCCGCGCTGCCTGCGCACGCCAGCGGGCAGTGGTTTGGCGCCGGTACGGGCTGGGGCTATGCAGAGCGTATTCCGCTCAGTCTGACAGGCCATGATGCAGCCATGCTGCCGCACGCGCAGGATCTGTTGACGCTGGCAACCTTTGCCTGGCACCGCGGCGAAGCCCTGCCTGCGGATGACGCTCAGCCGGTTTACCTGCGTGACAAGGTGGCTACGCCGAAGGCGCGTTGACGCAAGGGCGGGGCTTGCACAACAGCCTGCCGCATTCCATGCAGATGTCTTTCAATACTCGCCAACCGCGCAGCCAGTATTTAAAAATATCAGTTTGCCATCTACCGTTTATCGTCTGAATGGTCTTTAATCTCATTTGGCGATAACAAGTTGCAAGATATGTGGTCTAGTTATCGTTACGCAATTTGCGAACTACAAGGCAGTAACGCTAAATTGCCACTATCGACGCCGAGTACATAATCGATGCGCATAGACGGAACCTCATCACGCTCGTATCCCATCAAGCGAAAGCCGCAGAAAACGCCTTCGACCGTCGAAGGGTCTTTTGAGGAAGTCGTAGTTGATGCCGAGTTGCCGCCGCCCCCAGCGCGCGCTCGCCGTGAAACGGGTGATTCACCGATTGGCAGCACTGCCAACGTGCCTGCGCGTCCGCAAGACATCATTTTCCCGCGCTCCATGAGCTCTCGTGTCGCCCACGCGCTGGCCAGTTATATGGCCACTGCCAGTTTTGTCGATTGGGACCTTGAAGTATCGGGGCTCGATCTGCACGTTTGATTGTGTCCCGTCTGCCTTACTACGTTGGTTGTCCGTCATGGAGTGAAAACGCCTGGCGCGATTCGCTGTATCCCGAAGATGCCCGCCCCAATGATTTCCTGAATCTTTACACTCAGGTATTCAACGCTGTCGAAGGCAACACCACTTTCTACGCCCGTCCCGCCGCCACCACGGTGCAGCGCTGGGCAGAAACGATGCCCGACGATTTTCGTTTCACCGCCAAATTCCATAAAGACATCAGTCATAACGGCGACCTTCGTGAGCAGGTCGGCGCCGCTGAGGAATTCATCCGGTTACTTGCGCCTCTGGGCGGGCGGATAGCGCCGTTCTGGCTGCAGTTGCCCGCCAGCTTCACGCCGCAGCGTCTGGCCGAGCTGGCCGGCTTTCTCGACGAACTCAACGTGCCGCTTGCCGTAGAAGTGCGCAATATGGCGTTTTTCCTGAAGGGTGATGAAGAGCGCATGCTCAATCGCCTGTTGCTGGACCGAGGCGTCGAGCGCATCTGTCTCGATTCCCGCGCGTTGTTCAGCTGCGTCTCAAGCGATCCTGCAGTCCTGCACGCCCAATCGAAAAAACCCAAGGTGCCACCTCGTCCGGCCGCGCTGACCCTGTTTCCTCAGGTCCGTTTCATCGGCGGTCCTGACCTGGAGGCCAATGATCAGTTTTTGGTGCAGTGGGTGGAAAAGGTCGCCGTGTGGATCGAAGAGGGGCGCACGCCTTATGTCTTCCTGCACACCCCGGACAACATCAGGGCTGCCGAACAGGCTATGCGCTTTCATCAGCAACTGATGGAGCGATTGCCTGGCCTGCCGGCATTGTTCGAACTGGATCGCGGGCCTCAGGTGGAACAGTTGGGCTTGCTCTGAGGTCTTCCAGGTGTGGGCTGACAGAGTCCGACCTTGTGGAGAGCCCGCTTATGGATTCGCAACTGCGCTGTTTTGTCCCTGTTCACAGATTTTCTGTTCGATTCGCACCCGTTGCGCGGGTCAAGGGTTAAGCATGCGCGTGCTGCTGGTATTCCTGCTGCTCTGTGCAATGGGGGCGTTCGCCGTCTGGCGCGGTTGGGTCGATGTACCCGAGCGCTGGAACCCGTGGACGCCGTTGGATGTGCGGGCCGAGCCCAACTTTCTGACGTCTTACAAGCTGTCGCGACTGCAAAATGATCCCGCGCTGTGCGATCAGGTGCTGAGTTCGTCAGGGTTGCGTTTCAGTCGCCAGGCCGACAGTGATCCTTCTGCCCGTTGCCCTCTGGAAAATACCCTGCGCATTCAGGGTGGCGACGTGGCGCTGAGCAGCAGTTTTCTGGCCAGTTGCCAGTTGGCGGTCGCCTATGCGCTGTTTGATATTCACACCTTGCAACCCGCCGCCCAGGCTGTTTTCGGCCAGCGGGTAGCGCGGATCGATCATTTGGGCAGCTTTGCCTGCCGCAACATCTACAACCGCGCCAATGCTCGGCTCAGCCAGCACGCCACGGCCAATGCGCTGGACATGGCAGGTTTTCGCCTGGCAGACGGTCAGCGCATCGTTGTTCTCAAGGATTGGGGCGACGAGGGGGAAAAGGGGCGTTTTCTGAGGCTGTTACGTGACGGTGCCTGCAAAAACTTCAGCACGGTGCTCGGGCCTGAGTACAACGCGGCGCATCGCGATCATTTTCACGTCGACATGGGGCGCTGGTCGGTGTGCAGGTAAGTGTTCGGGGCTTATGCCGCCATCCGCAGGTTCTGCAGGATCAGCGGACGTGCCCAGCCGTTCTCGTAGTCGAACTGGCGCTGTTGGGCGGCGATGGTCTGCTCATCCAGAGGTTGGGCAGGCTTGTCGGCCAGTTCCCATTCGAATTCGGCAATCGGCAGATGCAGGGGGCGTGGCTGCGGGCCTGGGCCTGGTTTGACGCTATCGTCATAAGGGTTCAGAACGGTAGGGCGTACCCAGTGGCTCTCGAACTCCAGATGGCGTTGCTGTTCGATCATTTCAGCCATGCTGAACGGCTCTGCAGGCGGAGGCAGCAGATCAAGGTCAAACTCGGCAATCGGCAGGAACAGCGGCTCTGGAGGCTTGACCTCGGTATCGGTGACCGGGCAGGTACGTTGCTCGACGATCTTGCTCAGGGTTTTGGCGCCAGCGACCGGCTCGCCTGTTTCTACATCCACCTCAACAGCCGCCGGGTGTACGGGTACTGAAGCGCTTTCACTGACCTGATCCGCCATCGCCCGGGCAAATGCATCCGACCACAGCTGTGTCACACCACCCAGTGTGCGGCTGTTGCGTACGCTAAAGTCGCCTGAGTGCGACAAATAGCCGATGGATGATTGAACAATCTCTGACATAGCGATCAGTACTGGCCTTGGGTCTGGCAAAATGCCGGATACTTGGTTATCGGCAGACTTTGCCGATCATTAACAATTTTTGAGTGTGTAGACGCAATGATTGAGCAGCAAGCAGGCAGTCGTATCCGGGTCGAAGCCCTGGCCGTTGGCGAGCAGGAGCAGGCGGCGCAATGGGCGCAGCGCCTGGGCCTGCCGTTGAGCGATGCGCACGCTGATTTTGCACTGCAACTGACTGACGACGGGCTGCAATTGCAGCAGTTGGGCGATGATGCACCGGGCGCTGTACGTGTCGACTTTGTCGAGGGCGCAGTCGCTCACCGGCGGCTGTTCGGTGGTGGGACCGGGCAGATGATTGCCAAAGCGGTCGGTATTCAGCCAGGCATTCGCCCCAGCGTGCTGGACGCAACGGCAGGCCTTGGCAAGGATGCGTTCGTGCTCGCGAGTCTCGGTTGCGACATGAGCCTGATCGAGCGTCAGCCGATCATCGCTGCATTGCTGGAAGACGGTCTGGCCCGTGGGCGCGGTGATCGAGATGTCGGTTCTATCATCGCCCGGATGCGCCTGTTGACCGGCAACTCGATCGATATCATCCGCGCCTGGACAGGGGAGCCGCCTCAGGTGATCTACCTGGACCCGATGTTTCCGCACCGGGAAAAGACCGCACTGGTGAAAAAGGAAATGCGTCTGTTCCGGCCATTGGTCGGTGATGACATGGACGCGCCTGCGTTGCTTGAGGCAGCACTGGCGCTTGCCACCCACCGCGTGGTGGTCAAACGCCCGCGCAAGGCCCCCTGCATCGACGGCCTCAAGCCAGGTTATGCGCTGGACGGCAAATCCAGCCGCTACGACATTTACCCGAAGAAGGCCTTGAAGCCCAAGGCAGCCGCAGAGGAAAGCGGTGCATAGCGCCTGTTCTCAACGGCCCGGGCCCGAGTCAAACGCAGAGGCGCCCGTGAATACAGGCGCAGACCTTGCACTCAAAGCGCGCCAAATACCTTCTTCGCCAGGCCCGTAGCGGCAGCAGCAGGGTTGGCGCGGATGCTTTCTTCCTGTTTGGCGATCATTTCGAACAGCCCGTTCAGCGCTTGTTCGGTCACGTAGCCTTCAAGGTTGGCACTTTTGCTGTCAAGCGCGCCAAGCGCCGCCGCTTTGCCGGCAAAGGCATTGTACTTCTGGGCCAGACCCACCTGATCGGTGGACTTCTTGACGATAGGCAGGAACCTGGCGCGGATCTGCTCGCGGCTGGTGCTGCTCAGGTACTGGGTGGCCGAGTCCTTGCCGCCGCTGAGAATGGCCTTGGCGTCGGTTACGCTCATCTTCTTCACTGCATCCACAAGCAGTGCCTGAGCTTGAGGCACGGCGGCTTCGGCGGCCTGGTTCATGCTGGTTTCCAGCTGATCGACCTGAGTGCCCATGCCCAGCATTTTCATCTTCTTCGCGATCTGGCCGAGTTTGCCCGGCAGCTCGATGCGCACCTCTTCATTTTTGCTGAAACCACCGGGAACGCCGAGCTGTTTGACGGCGACCTGTGCGCCCTGAGTCAGGGCATCCTTGAGTCCACCGGTTGCGTCCGATTGCGAGAGGTCGCTCAACGACAGAGCGAAAACGTTGGCCGACAGCAGAAGGCCAGCGCACAGGCCGGCCAGGGAGAACGAAAAACGAAGCATGAGAGCGTCCTTGTTGAAGTGGGTTCTGACCTGAACCCGGGGCAATAGTGGTGCGGTGCGTGAGCAAGCGTATCAGGAAGTCGCGACAGGCACTTGCACCCGTTAGCGATGGATGTCAATCGATGTCGAGGGGATGAAGCTTTGTGAAACGACAACGGCGCGCCGAGGCGCACCGTTGAAGGGAGCATTCAGTGTTGAACGGATCAGCAGGCTGCCTGAGTTGATAGGCACCAGTCATTGGTACACACCCAACCCTAGCAGGGTCCAGACAGCACAAAACACTCGTCTAAAGATCCCTGCCAGATTACGGAAAAGCCCTACGCTGGCTCTTGATCGCTTCCCACGTCCTGCTCCTCTTCGTTGCTGTGCAAGGCCACTTGCCGTATCGAAAGACGGATTTCGGCAGGCAATACGCGCTTGGCCGCCCCTTCCGCCAGTTCGCCCAGCATCGGGTGATAGCTCAGCTTGCCGGCACTGTCCTTGCGCAGCACGCCCAGGTCCAGCAGGGTCTGAATGAAGTGCCGGAACAGGCTCTTGTCGAAAAACTCCGGCGCATTGAGGCCGTGCAGAATCGACAGGCGCTGGGCCATGACCGTGCACAGATCCTCGAGCTGTTCGGGGCTCAGCGTGTTCTGCCCGCTGTTGAGCAACAAGGCGATCGCCATGTAGAAGCGCTGCAGGGTCTGGGCGATGGCGCGCGACAACAGGGTCAGCAAGACGAACTCGCGCGAGCTGGGCTCGGGGCGCACGTAGGCGTCCTTTTTGAAGCGCAACAGACCTTGTTCCACGAACGCAGCGAGCCATTGATCGACCACCTCATCCAGTTCGTTCAGCGGCCAGCGAATGAACAGCTCCGATTGCAGGAACGGGTACAGCGCACGTGTGTAGCGCAGGATCTGATCGCGGGTCATGCGCGACGAGCTCTGGAAAAAGCTCGCCAGCAGCGACGGCAGGGCGAAGATGTGCAGAACGTTGTTGCGGTAGTAGGTCATCAACACCGCATTCTGTTCGTTCAGGTACAGAATTTTGCCCAGCGCGTCTTTTTGCTCGGCGAGCAGGTCCATGCCTTTGACATGCTCGATCAGCGAGCGGCCGTCGCCTTCGGGCAGCGTCGTGTGCGGGGAGTACGGAACGGCGCGTAGCAGGGTCAGGTACAGGTCGAGAACCCGCTCCATGGCCTGATCGTCCAGCGCCAGCCTTTGCGTCGACAGTAACGCCACGGCAACCAGGTTCATCGGGTTGACGGCAGCGGCTTCGTTCAGGTGCTGGGCCACACGCTCACCCAGGCGGTGCGTGGTCTCGCTCAGCCATTCGGGGCGAAATTGCGGGTCCAGTTGCTGTTCACGCCAGTCCGGTTGCTCGCCATCGAGGAACTCGGCCAGTTTGATGGGCGCACCGAAGTTCACCGAGACCTGGCCGAAGCGCTTTTTCAGCGCGCCAATGACTTTGAAGATATCGAAGATCGACTCTTTCTTCTTGGTTGCCCCGCGCAGCTCGCCCAGGTAGGTGCGGCCCTCCAGAACACGCTCGTAGCCGATGTACACCGGAATGAAGACGATGGGCATCCGCGAGTTGCGCAGGAAGCTGCGCAGAGTGATGGCGAGCATGCCGGTTTTCGGTTGCAGCATGCGCCCGGTGCGCGAACGGCCGCCTTCGACAAAGTATTCGACCGGAAAGCCCTTGATGAACAGCGTGTGCAGGTACTCGGTGAACACCGCCGTATACAGCGGGTTGCCCTTGAACGTGCGGCGCATGAAAAATGCCCCGCCACGTCGCAGCAGGCTGCCGACCACAGGCATATTCAGGTTGATGCCGGCGGCGATGTGCGGCGGCGTGAGGCCGTTGCGAAACAGCAGGTAAGACAGCAGCAGATAATCGATATGGCTGCGGTGGCAAGGTACATAAATGACCTCATGTCCCGGCGCCACTTCCTGAACGCCTTCGATGTGGCTGACCTTGATGCCATCGTAGATCTTGTTCCAGAACCAGCTGAGGACCACTTCCATGAAGCGGATCACCGAATAGGTGTAGTCCGAGGCGATCTCGTTGCCGTAGCTCAGTGCCCGTTCCCGCGCCTTTTCCTGGGTGATGTGTTCACGCTCGGCCTCTTCGATGATCGCCTGCTTGACCAGTGGCTCATCCAGCAGACCCTTGACCACCGTGCGCCGGTGCGAAACGTCCGGGCCGATCACGGCGCTTTTCAGGTTGCGAAAATGCACGCGCAGCAGACGTTGAGTCATGCGCAGCGTCAGTTCGTAACCCTTGTTTTCACCCACCAGTTCGCGCATGTGAATCGGCGCAGAAAACTGCACGCGGGTCTTGCGGCCCAGAATCAGGATGCTGACCAGACGGCGTAAGCGACCGGTCACCGCCCAACTGTCGGCAAACAGCAGCTTCCAGGCACTGGACTCGCGGTCAGGTGACTGGCCCCAGAACACGCTGACCGGGATGATCTGCGCGTCTTCGCCGGGGTTCTGGCTGATGGCTGCAACCACACGCTCCAGCGTCGGGGGCGCACCGCGCTTGTCCTGGCGACCGAGCCAGTCAGGGGAGGGGGTCAGGTAAAAGAATGCGGCGGGCTCAATCAGGTTACCGACCGCCACCGACAGCACCGGACGAGGCAGACCGGCCTTGCGGCATTCTGTGTCGATCACTGCCAGATCGCTGATCGACGGCGATTGCAGTGCATAGAACACCGGGCGACTGCGGTCCAGATTCAGCGTGAAAGACGATTGATTGATGGTTTCCGAGCGAACCCAGAGATACAACAACCGGCGCAGGGTGCCGAACACAAGACGACGGAATGGAGAACGGGTCATACGGCTTCTGCTGAGTGAGGGGCGGGCGATTGCCCTGGATGGGCGCCAGTGTGACGTATCCCGCAGCGATCGGCAAAAGCGCCGTATGCCGGCTGAACGGATCAAGTCTGAATGACCGCGTACCGAGCCGGGTTCACCTCACGACGGCACGCATCGGCAACGTCGCAGCGAAAAATCCTACGAGGTTCTCCAGGTTATCTCTTCTTCGCCGTCGGCACTCACGCGTATCCAGCGATCGGCAGTCTCGTCGCTTTCTTCTTCAACCCAGGTGCCCGGGGCGCAACGTACTTCAACGTTCAAGGCCTTGAATGCAGCGCGGGCGCAGGCGATGTCGTCTTCCCACGGGGTCTGGTCGCTGTCCAGATGCAGGCTGTTCCATTTGCCGACCGCTTTGGGCAGCCAGGTGACGGCCACAGTGCCCGCTGTGCATTTCCAGGTCTGGCCTTTCTGCTTCCATTCGCTGCAGGAGCCCAGCGCGTCGCCGAGCCATTGGGCGATGGCCTTGTGATCGACGTCTTCGTCTTTCAGGTAAATCTCGATATCGGGTTGGCGCATGGGGGCCTCTGTTGAATGCTTATTGCAGCACGAAATAATCGTAGCGCATGGAAACGGTGACCTTGAAAGGTCCTGGTTGCTCGATGACCGCTGCCCGACGTTCGGCGCTGGCGCGCCAGCCGTGCGGTGTCATGGCCAGCAGATCGGCGCGGGACTGGCCGTCGATCAGCTTCAGCGTGTAGCGCAGGGTTTCGCTGTGTTGCAGCTGCATGCCTTGCGGCACCAGCGACAGGTGCTTGTCATCGGCATAATCGCGCACTTCATCATAGAGCCGCTGACGCAGCTCCATCAGATGCTCATTGGTCGGGCCGACCCGCATCAGTCCGCCGCCTGGGGTCAGCAGGCGTTTGGCTTCCTGCCAGTCCAGGGGGCTGAACACGCTGGCCAGAAACTGGCAACTGGCATCCGGAAGTGGCACACGCGCCATGCTGGCGACCATCCAGGTCAGCGTCGGGTCACGACGGCAGGCGCGCTTGACCGCTTCACGGGAGATGTCCAGCGCATAGCCATCGGCATGAGGCAAGGCTTCGGCAATCTGCGCGGTGTAATAACCTTCGCCACAGCCGATGTCCAACCAATGCGCGGGGGATCGCTCGGCGGCCAGTTCAGCCAGACGCCGGGCTACCGGAGCGTAGTGCCCGGCGTTGAGAAAGTCGCGTCGCGCCTCGACCATGGCCTGATTGTCGCCAGGGTCGCGGCTGTTCTTGTGCTGCACCGGCAACAGGTTCAGATAACCCTGACGGGCGCGGTCGAAGCGATGATTGGCCGGGCACACAACGCCGTTGTCGGCAGTGCTGAGCGGCGCTGAGCAGATCGGGCAGGTCAGCATCAGGCGAGCAACTTGACCAGGGTCTGGTAGTAGATCTCGGTCAGCACATCCAGATCGCTGGCCAGAATACGTTCGTTGACCTGGTGGATCGTCGCGTTGACCGGCCCCAGCTCGACCACCTGGGTACCGAGGGTGGCAATGAAGCGACCATCGGAGGTTCCGCCGCTGGTCGAGGCTTTGGTGTCACGGCCCGTGACGCTTTTGATGCTTGAGGACACGGCGTCCAGCAACGCGCCCGGCTCGGTCAGGAATGGCAGGCCGGACAATGCCCAGTCCACGTGCCAGTCCAGTTCATGCTTGTCGAGGATGTCGGCAACGCGCTGCTGCAAGCCTTCGACGGTCGATTCGGTGGAAAAGCGGAAGTTGAAGACCGCCACCAGATCGCCCGGGATGACGTTGGTGGCGCCGGTGCCAGCGTTCAGGTTGGAGATCTGGAAGCTGGTCGGCGGGAAGAAATCGTTGCCATGGTCCCAGTGCTCGGCGGCCAGTTCGGCCAGGGCCGGCGCGGCCAGATGAATCGGGTTCTTCGCCAGATGCGGGTAAGCCACATGGCCTTGCTTGCCGCGCACCGTCAGCGTGGCCCCCAGCGAGCCGCGTCGACCGTTCTTGACCACATCGCCGACCAGTGTGGTGCTCGAAGGCTCACCGACGATGCACCAGTCCAGACGCTCGTTACGGGCCGCGAGGCGCTCTACGACAGCCTTGGTGCCGTGATGCGCCGGGCCTTCTTCGTCGCTGGTGATCAGAAATGCCACCGAGCCCTTATGATCAGGATGATCGGCGACAAAGCGCTCGGCCGCCACCAGCATGGCCGCCAGACTGCCTTTCATGTCTGCCGCGCCGCGCCCGCAGAGCATGCCGTGCTCGTCGATCAACGCATCGAACGGATCGTTCTGCCAGTTCTGTACCGGACCGGTCGGCACCACGTCGGTATGACCGGCGAAACACAGCACCGGGCCGTCGGTGGTGCCGTGGGTGGCCCAGAAGTTGTCGACGTCTTCGATACGCATTGGCTCCAGCTTGAAGCCGGCATCGCCCAGGCGCTGCATCATCACGGTCTGGCAATCGGCATCGACCGGCGTCACTGAAGGACGGCGGATCAGATCGCAGGCGAGTTGGAGGGTGGGCGAGAGGTCGGCTGGGGCCGTCATGTACAGAACTCCGGTAGCAAGACTTTGGGCGCGAAAAGGCAGATATCTTAAAGCAAAACGACGACCTGAGGCCGTCGTTTATCGTGCGCTGTGGATAGGTCAGGTTGTGGATGGGGCGGGGCGGGTTGCGCGAGCGGACAGGATTGCCATGGTAATGGCTGCCAGATAAGGGAGTGATTGTGCGAACAGCATGGTTATCCAGAAACCGGAATTCGTATCGATGGATGCCCTGCCTGTGAGCAAAAGCACAATCGCGATCCAGGAGATCGCCAAGGTAGACAGTTCTTCCCTTACATCGAGCAGGTTTTGTCCGATCCGGTTTGCAGAGGTATGTTTGGGCGTTCTGTAGAAAGGCATTGCCGAGGTGAAAAGCCCCGCCAGCACTGCCTTGCCCAAGGTCGGATAAAGCGCCATGCCGGCCAGTATCGCCGCCAGTGCCTCTTTGGTGTGTGTGCTGACCAACTGCCGGTAGAGCACAATCATCTTTAACGAGCGCAGGGCAAACATCAGTATCAACGACGTGGAAAATATCCATGGCAGCGGCCCGAAAGTCTCGGGCTTAAGGATCATTGCCATCGACCAGGCCAACGCAGCCAGCGTTAACAGATAATTCATTCCTTCTGCCACCCACGGCATCCACCCCGCGATGAAATGGTAGCGTTGCATCGCGCTCAGGGACGCGCAGTTTCCTGCAATCAGGCTTCCGGCGTGCCGCTTGACGATCTGCATAGCTCCATATGCCCAGCGATATCGTTGTTTCTTGAAGTCCATGAACGTATCGGGAGTCAGCCCTTTGCCATAGCTGATAGCGGCGTAACCCGTGGAGAAACCACTTTCCAGCATACGCAGGCCAAGTTCGGCGTCTTCGCATATGCACCACTCCGCCCAGCCCAGTCGGTCCAGTGCTGATCGGCGGATCAGTGTCATGGTGCCGTGCTGGATAATTGCATCGTGATCGTTACGGATCACCATGCCGATGTTAAAAAAACCTTGGTACTCGGCCTGACAGCAATACTTGAACAGGCTTTCGTGACCGTCGCGATAATCCTGTGGCGATTGAATGACTGCAACCTTCGGGTCCGTGAAGTGGGGCACCATATGTTTGAGCCACTGTCGATGGACGCAGTAATCAGCGTCGATGACTGCCACTACTTCTGCGTCTTCAGCGGTATGTCTCAGGAGATAGTTAAGTGCACCCGCTTTGAATCCGGGAAGTGGACTGACATGAAAAAACTGGAACCGAGGGCCGAGCTGCTGACAGTATCGCTCGATAGGCTTCCAGATGGCCGGGTCCTGAGTATTGTTGTCGATGACCAGCACCTCGAAGTCCGGGTAGTCCAGCTTTTGCAACGAGTCGAGGGTCCGTTTCACCATATCCGGAGGTTCGTTGCAGCACGGAACATGCAGGGAAACTTTCGGGGCGGGACCAACAGGACGATGGACGGGGCGGAAAGACCGTGGGGTGTCCGGTCCCCAGCAGGCTTCGAGGAATTCGTGCGTTTCGATACCCACGTAAGTCAGCACGCTGGCAGCCCAGATAAAGGCGACAGGCAGCGCGAGCCAGGCGGGCAGTGGCTGTGAGTAGTGCATGCCGAACCCTGACAATACGCAATAAGCCAGCACGATTATCAAGGCGCCTGTAGGCCACGACTCCGGTTTAAGGCGGGTGATAAGCCTGAGTATTTCCGAGAGCATGTTGACCGGCATTTTTACCGGGCCGTTGATGTGCAGTTTTAATCTGCGCTTTGCATCGAACAAACCCCAATTAGGCCCGGGCAGACCTTCTTCAGTCTTCCAGTGCTGATCGAAGGCTTCTATCACGAAATAGTCATGGTCGTGCTGATCCAGTAATGGAATCTGGTTGCGCAGGTATATCGAGTGCTCTGCGTCAGAGGTCGTCATCCGCCTCTTGGCAATGGCCTTGCTCGGCCAGCCAATCTCGGAAAGTATGAGGGGGGTGTCGGGGAATCTCGTTCTCAGTTCGTTCGCGTGTGCCAGAGTGATCGCGGTCGCGTCCAGCGCTGAAACGCTTTCCCAGAAAGGCAAAATATGGGCGGCAATGAAGTCGACATGCCTGACGAGTTCCGGCGTCTCGTACCATTGTGTCCATATCTCGGAGGTCGAAACAGGCACATTGACGGCGCGTCGTGCGGTCTGCAGATAGAGAATAAGCAGGTCGATGGGAACATCATCACGAAACAGGACTTCATTTCCCAAGACCAGACGTTGCACGCTGGAGTAACGGTTGGCGAGTTCGATCCCTGCATTTATTTCCTCGATATTGTGCGTTTCATCCTCTGTTATCCACACGCCAAGCGTGACATTCATGCCCAGTGCTTCAGCGAGTTCGGGGATATGCATCAATGTCCCTCCCACCGAGTACGTTCTTATATTCCGTGTAATGCTTCGAAGTAGCAGCAGGTCTTCTCTTATCTGATCACGCGTCGGAAAAATCTGTTTGTAGGGGCTTTGGCCCGGTCGAAAAGGGGCGTAGGCCACGCCAGAGATCATTGCAGGCCAGTTGGGCGGATAGTTGAACCTGGTTTTGAACAGGTTTTTCAGCCACGTGCCTGCCTTGTTTGAATATTCATCCATGTCTGCAATGTGCTCCATGCTTGTTGCGCCGGTGCCGCGAGTTCCCTTCGCGTTGATTAACCTTAGTCGTCCTCGTTCATTGCCGTTTGCAATGCTTAGACTCTTTTCCTCGGGCTTTTCCAAAAACGGAATGGCGTTTAAGCAGTCAGCGTTGATCGCGTTCTGAGATCATTATTTTTTACTTCCCTTGAGTCTCTGGGGCAGCTCGTCAACGGACAACGACCTCGCCTGCCGGGAACAAGTCAGGTGTCTTGCCGTCGACAAACCCCTATAATGCGCGCCGGTTTTTGAGGTATTGATCATGAGCGCAGAAGATCCACGGTTCGCGGGTATCGCCCGTCTATATGGCATCGAGGGGTTGGCACGCCTGCGCGCGGCTCATGTAGCGGTGGTGGGTATCGGCGGTGTGGGCTCCTGGGCGGCGGAAGCGATGGCGCGCAGTGGCGTGGGCGAGATTTCGCTGTTCGACATGGACGATGTCTGTGTCAGTAACAGCAACCGCCAGTTGCATGCGCTGAGCGGTACGGTCGGCCAGCCGAAAGTCGAGGTGATGGCTGAGCGTATCCGCGCGATCAACCCAGATTGCATTGTCCACGCCGTGGCTGATTTCGTGACCCGCGACACCATGGCCGAGTGCATTACCCCTGACATGGACTTCGTGATCGACTGTATCGACAGCGTCAATGCCAAGGCTGCGCTGATTTCCTGGTGCAAACGACGCAAGATTCAGATGGTCACCACCGGCGGGGCGGGTGGGCAGATCGATCCGACCCTGATTCAGATCGCCGACCTCAACCGCACCTTCAATGACCCGCTGGCCTCCAAGGTACGCTCGACCCTGCGTCGGGATTATGGTTTTTCACGTACGCCGAACCGTCACTACAGCGTGCCTTGCGTGTTTTCCAGCGAGCAACTGCGCTACCCCAAGCCGGATGGCAGCATTTGTCTGGAAAAGAAATTCGTCGGCGAGGGCGTAAAGCTCGATTGCGCCGGTGGTTTCGGTGCCGTGATGATGGTGACCGCGACCTTTGGCATGGTTGCCGCCACCCGTGCAGTGGACAAGTTGGTGGCGGGCACGCGACGGCCTTCGGAGCGGGTCAAGCCAGCGGCTGCAACGCCCGATCAGGCTTGAGTCAGATGGCGCATCTTCTGCAGTACGGCATTCAGGCCGTTGCTGCGCGAGGGTGAGAGTTGGCGGGCGAGTCCCAATCGATTGAACCAGTCAGGTAAATCCACGGCTGCCAGTTCTCGTTCCGACAGGCCGTTGACACGCGCCAGCAGCAGCGCTACCAGACCGCGAATCAGTCGAGCGTCGCTCGCAGCTCGAAACAGCCAGGCGTTGTCGCTGACTTCGCCGGTCAGCCAGACCTTGCTTTCACAACCGTGCACCAGATTGTCGTCGGTCCTTTCTTCGTCACTCAACGGCGCCAGTTGATCGCCCCATTGCATCAGCAGGCGCGCGCGCTGTTCCCAGCCTTGTTGCCGGGAAAAACTGTCGAGCGCAGTTTGCGCCAATGCGGGCAGGCTCATCGAAGCAGCTCCAGTGCCTGATCCAGTGCGCTGAAGAACTGCAGCAGATCGTCCGAATCGTTGTACAGCGCCAGTGACACCCGAATCGCGCCGGGCAGGCCAAGGGTCTTGAACAGCGGCATCGCGCAGTGATGACCGGCGCGTACGGCTATGCCCTGTTCGGTCAGCAGGTGGGCCACATCGGCATTGTGAATGCCGTCGACGACGAAGCTGACCAGTGCCAGATCCGGCGAGCCCAGGACCTGAATGCCGTCCCGCTGCTGCAGGCCCTCGAGCAGGCGACGGTGCAGTCTGGCTTCATGTTCTGCAACCGCCTGATGGTCGAGACTGTCCAGATAACCCAGCGTAGCGCCCAGACCGATCACGCTGGCGATGGGCGGGGTGCCGGCTTCGAAACCCAGGGGGGCCGGACGAAATTTCGCGTGCTGATAATCGGCCGTCAGCACCATCTCGCCGCCGAACTGCCAATGCGCGAGGCTGGGCAGCGCCTCGTTGCGTCCGTAAAGCACGCCGAGTCCTTCCGGGCCGTACAGTTTGTGGCTGGAAAACACATAAAAATCGCAACCCAGCGCCTGCACATCGTGGCGTCCGTGCACCACGCCTTGTGAGCCGTCCACGACGGTGAGTGCGCCTTGGGTCTTGGCCAGTGCGATGAGGCGGGCCAAGGGTTGCCAGGTGCCGAGCACGTTGGAGAGCTGGGTGACTGCGAGCAGGCGTGTGCGCGGTCCGATCAGGTTGGCTGCCGCATCGCAGTCGATCACGCCATCAATGTCCAGCGGCAGAATTACCAGTTTCAGGCCGCGTCGCTGAGCCAGTTGCTGCCATGGCAGCAGATTGGCGTGATGTTCCAGCGCGCTGATGGCGATTTCGTCGCCCGCAGCGAATTCATGTTCCAGCCCGTAGGCCAGCAGGTTCAGCGCAGACGTTGCGCCATGGGTGAAGATGATCTGGCCGTTTTCACCGGCATTCAGCCAGTGGGCGACCTTGCCACGGCTGGCCTCGAACGCCTGGGTGGCGTGCGCGCCGGGCAGATGCTGGGCACGATGCACGTTGGCGGCACCGTTGGTGTAGTAATGAGTCAGGGCGTCGATCAGCGCCTGAGGCTTCTGCGTCGTGGCAGCATTGTCCAGATAGGTCTGGCCTTGCCGTTGCAGAGCGGCGAGTGCGGGGAAGTCGCCGCGCCAGGGAGAGAAGAGGGGCATTGTTCGTCCAGCGTGTGGAGGCGGGTTCAACGCCATCGGCCTCGAACCCGCACACAGCATCAGTTATGAGCGTGCAGTGCTTCGTTCAGCTCGATGGCCGACTTGTGGGTTTTGCATTCCACTGCGCCGGTCTGAGAGTTGCGACGGAACAGCAGGTCTGTCTGACCTGCCAGCTCACGGGCCTTGACGATCTTGACCAGCTCATTGTTTTCGTCGAGCAGCGCAACCTTGGTACCTGCGGTCACATACAGACCTGACTCCACGGTGTTGCGATCACCCAACGGGATGCCGATGCCGGCGTTGGCGCCAATCAGACAGCCTTCACCGACCTTGATGACGATGTTGCCGCCACCGGACAGCGTACCCATGGTCGAGCAGCCGCCGCCCAGATCCGAACCCTTGCCGACGAATACGCCGGCGGAAACGCGGCCTTCGATCATGCCCGGGCCTTCGGTGCCGCCATTGAAGTTGACGAAGCCTTCGTGCATGACGGTCGTGCCTTCGCCGATATAGGCGCCCAGACGCACGCGAGCGCTGTCAGCGATACGAACGCCGCTCGGCACAACGTAATCGGTCATTTTCGGGAATTTGTCGACCGAGAATACTTCCAGCAGCTCGCCCTTGAGGCGTGCTTCGAGTTGACGCTCGGCCAGTTCGACCAGGTCGACCGCGCCCTGGCTGGTCCAGGCCACGTTTGGCAGCAGGGGGAAGATGCCTGCCAGGTTCAGACCGTGCGGCTTGACCAGGCGGTGCGATAGCAGATGCAGCTTGAGGTACGCCTCGGGAGTCGACGTCAGTGTGGCGTCTTCAGCTAGCAGGGTCGCGACCAGCGGCTTCTGGCTTTCGGCCAGGCGAGTCAGCAGTGCGGCTTGAGTCGTGTCCACGGATTTGACCGCTTCGGCCAGCTTGTAGGCCAGATCGACATTGAAGGTGATTGCCTGGTTGCCGCCGGTGTAACCCAGAACCGGTGCGATGGCCGCGACCAGTTCCGCAGAAGGATTGATCAGAGGCTGAGCATAAAATACTTCAAGCCATGCGCCTTGACGATTTTGGGTGCCGACGCCGAAGGCCAGGCTGAACAGGGTGGTGGACATGTAAATACCTCGTGGCTTTATCAAGGGGCTTTCAGTAGCGCTCTGGCTTACTGTAAAGCCGCTGCATACAGGTCAGGCTTGAAGCCGATCAGGGTTTTATTGCCCAGATCAAGCACTGGACGCTTGATCATGGACGGCTGCGCGAGCATCAGTTCTATGGCTTTCGCCTGGTCGAGATCGGCCTTTTGTCCGTCTTCGAGCTTGCGAAAGGTCGTACCTGCGCGGTTCAGCACAACCTGCCATCCGTGTTCATTGCACCACTGCTCGAGGTGCTCACGGTCGATGCCCTGAGTCTTGTAGTCGTGAAATTCGTAGCTCGCCGAATGCTCGTCGAGCCAGGTACGGGCCTTTTTCATCGTGTCGCAGGCTTTGATGCCAAACAGAGTGTAAGTCATTGTTTAAGGTGGGGTGGCTGATCTTGCTCGATACTCCCCACGTCCTCTCCTCGCAATTTAGCCGACTATTATGCCACGTCATTCCGTTCAGTGTTGTGACAGCGCCAGTACAGAGACTGAACGGAAACTAGATAATAAGGCTAACCATCATTAAGAAAACTTCACCCGCTCACGCTTGAGTCGCTGGCTGCTGCGGGCAATTATTACTCGTCATTTGAAGTTTGGGTGCGTTATGTCTGAGCAAGAGAAGAAGCGTCAGGAAGCGCTTGTCCGGCAGCGTTATTACAGGGAGCGTCAACGTGCCGAGGGATTCAAGCAAAGTACCCTCTGGATTCACGGTGAAGCCGAAGCCCAGGGCCGGCTGGCTGCCCGTGAAGGAAAGCCGTTGCTGCCCATGCAGTCTCATGATCCTGTCAGTTGGGCGGTCGGCTGGGTGGCTGAAAAGCTGCGAACCCGAGAATAGTCAGCACTTTTTTCAGGCGGTCACGCCACACGTGCGAAACGTATGGCGCACTGTTGATTGCAGCAGGATCAGCACCTTTTCGAACGCTGTCCTGTCAGGGCGTTTCGAATTTCGAGTTGCTCCGGTCCGCGTAGATGGCGCTCATCACGGCGATGTCATTGCTGCTGAGCGTCTTGCCCACATTGATGATCTCGAAATCGCCGAGGGTCAGGCCGTTGGGGATATCGAAATGCATGACCGAATCACGATCGTAAGCCGAATGGTGGAAATCGGCGGCCTCGTACCTGTCGAAGAAATTGGTATTGATCTCTTCGTCACTCAACCCGGTTTGCGAAAGCAGTGAGCGCACCAGTGGTTCGTTCCAGGGGATGTTTGCCTGCGGATGTTGATGCTCGTGAACCGCGCCCAATGCGTGTCCGAATTCATGCAGAACGATACGCGTCAGGTCCGGCATTGGTTTCAGGTCCGCTGCGTACAGTTCTTTGACGTTGAACTCCATGGTCGATTCATCAGGCTCGGCCAGCAGGGTATCGGTGCCTATGGCGCTCCAGTTCAGATGTTCATTGAAGCCAATTCGGATATCGCTCGCTCCGTCCGTCACGAACTCGAATTTCAGGTTTATGTGCGGCAGCCATTTGCTTGCCGCTTCCACGATGGGGGCTGTGAGGGTGGCTGGAGGATTCTTAAGGAAAAGAACTTTCAGGGTTCGCCCGCGAGGCCAGTATTTGCTGAACGAAACCAGCAGGCGCGCCTGCTGCCTTGGCTGGCCGGTGTCGTCGGTTTCCGAGTTGTACGCAGGGTTGATAGCCGCGTTGGCGGGATTTTCGTGAATCGCTGCTTCATACGAAGCCTGGTGATTTCCAGCGCTGCGCATGCAGCAGGATGCGGCCAGTTTTACGCCTTTGGGAACAGTGGATGCGGGCATGGGATTGGCCTTCATGGTAGTTCGCTTCGTGTCCGGAAGCATGAAAAACGAAGGCAGAGAGTACGTTCACGCAGCGGGCGGGAGGTGGTAACTAATTACCCCGCCGCACATTGCATGCGGCGGGGTGATTTTTTTGGGTTTGGCTTTTACTTGCTCAGGAAGGCGCGGATACGTTCGGCCGCTTCGATGCATTCCGCCAATGGTGCCACGAGTGCCAGACGCACCCGGCCTGCGCCAGGGTTGACGCCGTCCACTTCGCGGGAAAGGTACGAGCCCGGTACTGCGGTGACGTGCTGATCGACGAACAGATCGCGGCAAAATGCAGCGTCATCGGTACCAACATTCGGCCACAGGTAAAAGCCGCCGTCCGGGCGCTGAACGTCGAGCACCGGGCTCAGGATGTCGAGCACCGCAGCGAACTTCTCGCGGTACAGATCACGGTTGGCGCGTACGTGCTCCTCATCATTCCAGGCCGCGATGCTGGCCAGTTGAGTCTGAACCGGCATGGCGCAGCCGTGGTAGGTCCGATACAGCAGGAAGGCCTTGAGGATCTCCGCGTCACCCGCCACAAAACCGGAGCGCAGGCCCGGCAGATTGGAGCGCTTGGACAGGCTGTGGAAGACCACGCAGCGTTTGAAATCCTTGCGGCCCAGCTCGACGCAGGCGCTGAGCAGGCCCGGCGGCGGGGTTTGTTCGTCGAAGTACAGCTCGCTGTAGCACTCGTCCGCAGCAATGACAAAGTCATGTTCGTCAGCTAGGGCAATGAGCTTTTTCAGGGTTTCAACCGGGATCAGTGCACCGGTCGGGTTGCCTGGCGAGCACAGAAAGAGGATCTGGCAACGCTTCCAGATATCCGGGCTGACGGCATCGAAATCGGGATTGAAACCGTTCTCGCTCAGGCATGGCAGGTAGTGCGGATGGGCTCCGGCCAGAAAAGCGGCGCCTTCATAGATCTGGTAAAACGGATTCGGGCTGATCACCAGGCCGTCATCACTGCGATTGACCACGGTCTGGGTGAAGGCGAACAGCGCTTCGCGCGTGCCATTGACCGGTAGTACATTGCGCGCCGGATCGATCCAGTCCTGTGGCACGTCGAACCGACGGCTGCACCAGCCGGCAATGGCTTCGCGCAGTGCCGGAATACCCAGCGTGGTTGGGTAAACCGCCATCTGATCAAGGTTGTCGGCCAGCGCCTTGGCAACGAAATCGGGGGAGCGGTGCTTCGGTTCGCCAATCGACAGCGCTACCGGACGCTTTTCCGGATTGGGCGTTACGCCGGCCAGCAAAGCGCGCAGCTTCTCGAACGGGTAAGGCTGAAGCAGTTGCATGGCGTTATTCATGGAACGTGTTCCTCAATGAGCTGCGTTGAGTCGATTCGTATGACCGAGTATTCATATGCTGATCCGCAAATCGCCGCCTGGCTCTGAGTTGACGCTCAGTTGCTTGACGATTGCATCCTGCAACTGGCGGCACAATTGTGGATCGGACAGTGGGTGATTGTTGGCGTCGGTGATGAAGAACACGTCTTCCACACGTTCGCCCAGCGTCGCAATCTTGGCGTTTTGCAGGGACAGGTCGAATTCCAGGAAGATTTTGCCGATGCGCGCCAGCAGGCCGGGGCGATCCGGTGCCAGCAATTCGAGTACGGTCACCGGACGCTGGGCGTCGTTGTGAATGGTGACTTGCGGTGCGAAAGCAAAGTGCTTGAGCTGCCGTGGCACGCGGCGCTTGATGATTGTCGGGTAATCATCCGGGTTGCGCAGGGCCTCGGTCAGGCCTTCGCGGATATCCTGAATCCGCTCCGGATTGTTGCCGATCGAACCGCCTTCATGGTCGAGAACGATGTAGGTGTCGAGTGTGAATTTGCTGCTGGACGTAATAATGCGCGCGTCATGAATGTTCAGGTTCAGCTGATCCATCGCCGCCACGGTCACCGCGAAGAAATCATGCTGATCCGGGGCGTAAATGAAGATCTGTGTACCGCCCTCGAATTCACGCTGCGTGGTCTCCTTGATCAGCACCAGCGGCCCGCCGTCGGCCGGTTGCTGCAGAATTGCATCGCTATGCCAGGCCACATCGCCTGCGGTGTGACGCAGGAAATAGTCGTCGCCCAGCGCTGACCAGAGCTGCTCGACGTCATCCGGATCGGTGCCGTTGCGTACCAGAATATCCAGCGCGGCAGTCTGTGTGCGACGAATCTGTTCTTCGCGGTCTACCGGATTTTCCAGGCCGCGGCGCAAGGCTCGCTTGGTCTCGGTGTACAGCTGGCGCAGCAGGCTGGCACGCCACGAGTTCCAGAGCGTCGGATTGGTCGCATTGATGTCGGCGACGGTCAGCACATACAGGTAATCCAGATGCACTTCATCGCCCACGAACTGGGCAAAGTCGTGGATGACCTGCGGGTCGGAAAGGTCCTTGCGCTGGGCGGTGGTCGACATCACCAGATGGTTGCTCACCAGCCAGACGATGAGCCGGGTGTCCCACGCAGGCAGATGATGGCGCGTGCCGAACGCCTGTGCGTCGATTGCGCCCAGCTCCGAGTGATCACCGCCACGACCCTTGCCGATGTCGTGATAAAGCCCGGCCAGGTAGATCAACTCCGGCTTGGGCAGACGGCCCATGATCTTGCTGGCCAGCGGAAATTTCTCGGACACTTCGGTGTATTGCAGCTTGCGCAGGTGTTTGATCAGATTCAGCGTGTGCGCATCGACGGTATAGATGTGAAACAGGTCATGCTGCATCTGGCCGACGATATGGCCGAACTCGGGCAGGTACAGGCCGAGAATGCCGTAGCGGTTCATCCGGCGCAGGTTGCGATGAATGCCGATTTCGCACTTGAACAGCTCGATGAACAGGCTGGTGTTGCGAATATCATTGCGGAAGTCATCGTTGATCAGGTGACGATGTTCACGCAGCAAACGAATGGTGTCGGCACGCACACCCTTTATTTCCGGATGCTGGGCCATGAGCACGAAGATTTCGATCATGGCAAACGGGGTGCGCTTGAAGACGTTCGGGTGGGTAGCTTCTATATACCCGTCGTGCAACTGAAAGCGTGAATTGATCGGCTGTGCCGTACCGCTGTCGTCGGAAAGAATCACTTCTTCGAAATGCTGGATGATCAGATCGCTGAGTTCGGCGATGCTCATGACCACTCGGTAGTACTTCTGCATGAAGCGCTCTATGGCCAGCTTGGCATCGTTGTCTTCATAGCCCAGCAAGCCGGCGATGCGTACCTGATAATCGAACAGAAGCCGGTCCTCGGAGCGTCCGGCCAGCATGTGCAGCGCGTAACGCACCTTCCACAAAAACTCCTGAGAGGAGGCGAGCAGGGCGTTTTCGCTGCCCAGCAGGAAGCCTTCGCCTGCCAGCGCATGCAGGTTCAGCGTGCCGTACTGGCGTCGCGCTACCCAGAGGATGGTCTGAATATCGCGCAGGCCGCCTGGAGAACCCTTGACGTTGGGTTCCAGGTTGTATTCGGTGTCGTTGTACTTGTGGTGACGTTTTTTCTGTTCCGCGTGCTTGGCGAGGAAGAACTCCTTGCTCGGCCACATGTGCTCGGTGCTGGTGACTTCCAGCATGCGCTGGCGCAGATGCTCGGGGCCGGCGATGGTGCGGCTTTCCATCAGATTGGTGATCACGGTCAGGTCGGCGCGGCCTTCCTGTGCGCATTCGTTGACCGAGCGTACGCTCTGTCCGACTTCCAGGCCGATGTCCCACAGCAGCGTCAGAAACCGCTCGATGGGTTCGCGGAAAACTTCGTGGTCGTCGCTGTCCAGCAGGATCAGCAGATCGATGTCCGAGTACGGGTGCAGCTCGCCGCGGCCGTACCCACCCACCGCCAGGAGCGCGATGTCGGCGTCTTCACTCCATTCGAACTGATCCCAGGCCTTTTGCAGGATGTTATCGACAAACCATGCCCGGTCCTCGATCAGTCGTCGAATGTCACGGCCCGACCGGAAGCGCTCATCAAGGACGTCTCTCGCTTTGCGGATGGCCTTCTTGAACGCAGCGATGGGGCTGGCTTTCAAGGCCAGTTCGGCCTGGAACTGGCCACGATCGAACAAGTCTGGATCTACTTGCGGCATTGAGCAGTATTCCTCGTGTCGGGCTGTGCAAGTGACGGGCGTGGGTTCAGCCGGGCAGACTCGGGTCAGGGAGCCTTTTGGGCAATGGTGTCGTCGCTGCGCAAGGTGAAGATTTCGTAACCGTCGGCGGTCACCAGCAGCGTGTGCTCCCATTGCGCCGAGAGCTTGCGATCCTTGGTGATCGCCGTCCAGCCATCGCCGAGGATCTTGGTTTCAGGGCGCCCTTGGTTGATCATCGGCTCGATGGTGAAGGTCATGCCTTCCTGCAGTTCGATACCGGTTCCGGCCTCGCCAAAGTGCATGACCTGCGGCTCTTCATGAAACACCTTGCCGATGCCATGACCACAGAACTCGCGAACCACGGAGAAACCGTTCTTTTCAGCGTGTTTCTGGATGACGGCACCGATGTCCCCCAGGCGCGTGCCGGGCTTGACGATTTCGATGGCCTTGTACAGGCACTCCTGAGTCACCTTCGACAGGCGCTCGGCCCATACCGGAACGGTGCCGACATGGAACATCCTGCTGGTGTCGCCATGGTAGCCGTCCTTGATGACAGTGACGTCGATGTTCAGCGAGTCACCGTCCTTCAGCTTCTTGTCGCTCGGGATGCCGTGGCAGACCACCTGGTTGATCGAGGTGCAGATCGACTTGGGGAAGCCCTTGTAGTTCAGCGGGGCCGGGATCGCCTTCTGTTCGTTGACGATATAGTCGTGGCAGAGGCGGTCCAGCTCTTCGGTGGTCACACCGGGCTTGACGTGCGGCGCTATCATTTCCAGAACATCGGCGGCCAGGCGACCGGCGATGCGCATCTTTTCGATGTCTTCCGGGGTTTTGAGGGTGATGGTCATACGAATTCTCTCGGCGTGGCAGGCACGCGGTTGGTGCGCAAAGGCGCAATTCTATCAGACCGCCGGTGCCGGGTAATCATCGCTTCCTTCTATAGGCTGTCCATGAAGCTGCAAAGTCACCGCAAAACAAGCACTTGATGGGAGTTCCGTTCTCTTCCCTTTTATGATATAAAATGCGCCGCTTTCCAAGGTCCGTCCTTGAAGCACAAACCCACACACGTGTCGACACGATGACCTGGGTGCCCTTGGCAGATGCCATTGGTTGGTCATTGGGGTACGTGGAGGCCTAACCCGACTTATCAAGGAACTATTTATGTCCCAAGTCAATATGCGCGATATGCTGAAGGCTGGTTGCCACTTCGGCCACCAGACCCGTTACTGGAATCCGAAAATGGGTAAGTACATTTTCGGCGCGCGTAACAAGATTCACATCATCAACCTTGAAAAAACCCTGCCTATGTTCAACGAAGCTCTGACTTTCGTTGAGCGCCTGGCTTCGGGCAAAAACAAGATTCTGTTCGTCGGCACCAAGCGTTCCGCTGGCAAGATCGTTGCTGAAGAAGCAGCACGTTGCGGTTCGCCGTACGTCGACCATCGCTGGTTGGGCGGCATGCTGACCAACTTCAAGACCATCCGTCAGTCGATCAAACGTCTGCGTGAGCTGGAAGTACAGGCTGAAGACGGTACTTTCGCCAAGCTGACCAAGAAAGAAGCCCTGATGCGTACCCGTGATCTGGAAAAACTGGATCGCAGCCTGGGTGGTATCAAGGACATGGGCGGTCTGCCGGACGCTCTGTTCGTCATCGACGTTGATCACGAGCGCATCGCGATCACCGAAGCCAACAAGCTGGGCATCCCGGTTATCGGCGTCGTCGATACCAACAGCAGCCCGGAAGGCGTTGACTACGTCATCCCGGGCAACGATGACGCAATCCGCGCCATCCAGCTGTACATGGGTTCGATGGCTGATGCTGTTATCCGTGGTCGTAACAATGTTGCTGGCGGCACCGACGTTTTCGTCGAAGAAGCTCCAGCTGCAGCTGCTGTAGAAGGCTGAGTACAAACGCCTGGCGTTTACTCAGTACGCGAAAAGGGGGCTTAGCCCCCTTTTTGCCACCTAGGAAATGATTTGTCGGTCTGTAACCATGACCTCGCTGTCATGTGTTGCTGCCACCCTGATTTTTCAAGAATTGCACGCCCGGCCTGTCGGGTGGAATGGTTGAAGACCTATCCAAGAGGATTTTGAAATGGCAGAGATTACTGCAGCGTTGGTCAAAGAACTGCGCGAGCGTACCGGCGAAGGCATGATGGATTGCAAAAAGGCCTTGACCAAGGCTGGCGGCGACATCGAAAAAGCAATCGACGATATGCGTGCTTCCGGCGCCATCAAGGCCGCCAAGAAAGCAGGTAACGTGGCTGCTGAAGGCGCTATCGCCATCAAGGACGACGGTAAAGCCGCTGTCATCATCGAAGTCAACTCGCAGACCGACTTCCTGGCCCTGCAAGACGACTTCAAGGCTTTCGTTGCTGCAAGCGTCGAAAAAGCCTTCGCTGACAAGATGACTGATGCCGCTCCGTTGATCGAAGCTCAGGAAGCTGCACGTTTGGTACTGGTCGGCAAGGTTGGCGAAAACGTCAACATCCGTCGCCTGAAGCGTATCGAAGGTGATGTTGTAGGTACTTACCTGCACGGCAACAAGATCGGCGTAGTTGTTACCCTCAAGGGTGGCGACGTCGAGCTGGCCAAAGATATCGCCATGCACGTAGCGGCAAGCAACCCTGAGTTCCTGTTCCCTTCGGAAGTGTCTGCTGAAGCGATCGAGCGCGAGAAGAATGTCTTCCTGCAACTGAACGAAGACAAGATCAAAGGCAAGCCGGCTGACATCGTTGAGAAAATGGTTGGCGGTCGTATCACCAAGTTCCTGGCAGAAGCCAGCCTGGTCGAGCAAGCCTTCGTCAAGAACACGGAAGTCAAGGTCGGTGATCTGGCCAAGAAAGCCGGCGCTGAAATCGTTTCCTTCACCTACTTCAAAGTAGGCGACGGCATCGAGAAGCCAGTTGATAACTTCGCTGACGAAGTGGCTGCTCAACTGGCTGCCGCCAAGCAGTAAGACGGTTTTTCAACTGTCGCCCCAAAGAGGCTGCCCGCTCACGCGTGCGGCCTCTTTGTCGAAAGAGAAAGGGAAATTTTCCTTGGAGATTGTGCTCACAAGGCTGCATTCTCCCGACGCGCGCAAAGCGTCAAGCTAAAGTAAGCGCAGGCTTGAAATAGCCCGCACAGATTTTTTTCAGAAAACGCCGCAGGAGAGATTCGCAATGGCTCAGCAGGGCAGTGGTTATCAGGCTCGCTATAAACGCATTCTACTCAAGCTTAGCGGTGAGGCCCTCATGGGCTCGGAAGAGTTCGGCATCGATCCCAAGGTGCTGGATCGCATGGCGCTGGAAGTCGGCCAGCTGGTCGGTATCGGCGTTCAGGTCGGTCTGGTGATCGGCGGCGGCAACCTGTTTCGTGGCGCGGCCTTGAGTGCTGCGGGCATGGATCGGGTGACAGGCGATCACATGGGCATGCTGGCCACTGTGATGAACGCCTTGGCAATGCGCGATGCGCTGGAGCGCGCTAATATCACCGCCATCGTGATGTCGGCCATTTCCATGGTAGGCGTGACCGATCATTACGACCGCCGCAAGGCCATGCGCCATCTCAGCTCGAAGGAAGTGGTGATTTTTGCTGCCGGCACTGGTAATCCGTTCTTTACGACCGACTCGGCTGCCTGCCTGCGAGCGATCGAGATCGACGCCGATGTAGTGCTCAAGGCCACCAAGGTGGATGGTGTCTACACTGCAGATCCGTTCAAGGACCCGAATGCCGAGAAGTTCGATCATCTGACCTACGATGAAGTGCTGGATCGCAAGCTGGGTGTGATGGATCTGACCGCAATCTGCCTGTGTCGCGATCACAAGATGCCATTGCGCGTCTTCAACATGAACAAGCCGGGTGCTCTTCTGAATATCGTCCATGGTGGCGCTGAAGGGACCCTGATCGAGGAAGCACAATAATGATCAACGAAATCAAGAAAGACGCTCAGACCCGCATGCAGAAGAGTCTGGAATCGCTGACCCATGCGTTCACCCGTATCCGTACCGGCAAAGCGCATCCGAGCATCCTCGGTGGAGTCATGGTTCCTTACTACGGTGCCGATACCCCGCTCAGCCAGGTGGCCAACGTCACCGTCAAGGACTCGCGTACCCTTCAGGTCGTAGCGTTCGAGCGCAACATGCTGGCCGCTGTCGACAAGGCCATCCAGAGCTCCGGTCTGGGTTTCAACCCGACCAACCTGGGTGAGTTGCTGCTGATCTCCATGCCGGCGCTGACCGAAGAAACCCGTAAGGGCTTCACCAAGCAGGCGCGTGATGCCGCAGAAGATGCCCGTGTGGCCGTCCGTAACATTCGCCGTGACGCCTTGAGCCAGTTGAAAGACCTGGTCAAGGAGAAGGAAATCAGCGAAGACGAAGAGCGTCGTGCGGCTGACGACATACAGAAGCTGACTGACAAGTTCGTGGCGGAAATCGAAGTTGCGGTCAAGCAGAAAGAAGCCGATCTGATGGCTGTTTAAGGTTTCGGACGCTTTCATGGAAAAGATAAAACCGGCCGTGACGCCCTCGGTGCCGCGCCATGTCGCGATTATCATGGATGGTAATAATCGCTGGGCCAAGAAGCGCCTGCTGCCAGGCGTTGCAGGCCACAAGGCGGGTGTCGATGCTGTGCGGGCCGTTATCGAGGTCTGCGCTGAAGCCCGGGTCGAAGTGCTGACACTGTTCGCGTTTTCCAGTGAAAACTGGCAGCGCCCGGCCGAAGAGGTGGGTGCGCTGATGGAGCTGTTTTTCACGGCGCTGCGCCGTGAAACCAAGCGCCTGAACGAAAACGAGATCAGCCTGCGTATCATCGGCGACCGCTCGCGCTTTCACCCTGAACTTCAGGCGGCCATGCGCGAGGCGGAAGTGCGCACCTCCGGCAACAGCCGCTTCGTGCTGCAGATCGCTGCCAACTACGGTGGGCAGTGGGACATCGCGCAGGCCGCCCAGCGGCTGGCGCGTGAGGTTCAGGCCGGACATCTGCAGCCGGAGGACATTACTCCCCAGTTGTTGCAGACCTGTCTGGCCACCGGCGACCTGCCGTTGCCGGATCTGTGCATCCGCACCGGCGGTGAGCACCGCATCAGCAACTTCCTGCTTTGGCAGCTGGCCTACGCCGAGCTGTACTTCTCCGACCTGTTCTGGCCGGACTTCAAACACGATGCCATGCGCGCTGCGCTGGCAGATTTCGCTTCTCGCCAACGTCGCTTCGGTAAAACCAGCGAACAGGTAGAAGCTGGAGCCCGGGCTTAATGCTGAAACAACGGATCATCACGGCACTCATTCTGTTGCCGATCGCCTTATGCGGGTTTTTCCTGCTGACCGGCATGTACTTCGCCCTGTTCATCGGGGTGGTCGTGGTTCTGGGTGCCTGGGAATGGGCACGACTCGCAGGTTTTGCCGCACAGTCGATGCGTATCGGCTATGCGGCTGTGGTCGCTGTTCTGCTTTTTCTCATGTACCTGCTGCCGGGGCTGGAGCCCTGGGTGCTGGTTGCCGCAGTCATCTGGTGGGGCGTTGCGACCTTTCTGGTCCTTACCTATCCGGACTCGAGCAGTCACTGGGCAAGTGCAGCGTGCAAGCTGGTCATCGGTCTTCTGATTCTGCTGCCTGCATGGCAGGGTCTGGTTCTGATCAAGCAATGGCCGTTGGGTAACTGGCTGATTCTGTCGGTAATGGTGTTGGTCTGGGCCGCCGACATTGGTGCTTATTTCTCCGGCAAGGCTTTTGGCAAGCGCAAGCTTGCGCCCAAGGTGAGCCCTGGCAAGAGCTGGGAGGGCGTATATGGCGGTCTAGTGGTCAGTCTGGGCATCACGGCAGCAGTGGGCTTTTCCCGCGACTGGACAGTTGCGCAGTTCATTGCGGCGCTCTTCGGCGCAGCGGTGATCGTATTCATCTCGGTGATTGGCGACCTGACCGAAAGCATGTTCAAACGCCAGTCCGGGGTCAAGGACAGCAGCAATCTGTTGCCTGGCCACGGCGGGGTGCTGGACCGTATCGACAGCCTCACGGCGGCCATCCCGGTATTTGCCGTTCTGCTCTGGGCCGCTGACTGGGGTGTCATGTGAGTGGGCCGCAACAAATTACCATTCTGGGTGCAACCGGTTCCATCGGGCTGAGCACTCTGGATGTCGTTGCCCGTCATCCAACGCTTTATCAAGTGTTCGCGCTCACCGGCTTCAGCCGTCTGAACGAACTGCTGGCCTTGTGCATCAGGCACACGCCGCAATACGCCGTAGTGCCTGATCAGGTGGTCGCCCGCAAACTGCAGGATGACCTGGCGGCTGCCGGTCTCGATACCCGGGTGCTGGTCGGCGAGGGCGGTTTGTGCGAAGTGGCCGCTGACCCACGGGTCGATGCGGTCATGGCCGCCATTGTCGGGGCTGCCGGCTTGCGTCCGACGCTGGCTGCGGTGGAAGCGGGCAAGAAGGTATTGCTGGCCAACAAGGAAGCGCTGGTCATGTCCGGCGCCCTGTTCATGCAGGCTGTTCGGCAAAATGGCGCTGTGCTGTTGCCCATCGACAGCGAGCACAATGCGATCTTCCAGTGCCTGCCCGGCGACTTCGCCCGCGGGCTGGGTGCCGTCGGTGTCCGGCGGATCATGCTGACTGCCTCGGGCGGACCGTTCCGCGAAACGCCGCTGGAGCAGTTGCAGAATGTTACGCCAGAGCAGGCTTGTGCCCATCCGGTCTGGTCGATGGGGCGCAAGATCTCCGTCGATTCGGCGACCATGATGAACAAGGGGCTCGAGCTGATCGAAGCCTGCTGGCTGTTCGATGCGCGTCCGGATCAGGTCGAGGTGGTCATTCACCCGCAAAGCGTGATCCACTCGCTGGTCGACTATGTCGATGGCTCGGTGCTGGCTCAGTTGGGAAATCCCGACATGCGTACCCCCATCGCCAATGCACTGGCATGGCCTGCGCGTGTAGACTCTGGCGTTGAGCCACTGGATCTGTTTCGTATCGGCCAGCTTGATTTTCAGGCGCCGGACGAGGAACGATTCCCATGTCTGCGGCTGGCCCGACAGGCGGCGGAGGCTGGGGGCAGTGCACCTGCCATGCTCAACGCGGCCAATGAAGTGGCCGTTGCGGTATTCCTCGAAGGGCGTATCCGCTACCTGGAAATCGCCGGTATTATCGAGGAGGTTCTCGATCACGAGCCTGTCACTGCGGTCGAAGGGCTGGATGCGGTGTTCGCAGCTGACGCGAAGGCGCGTTTGCTGGCAGGCCAATGGCTTGAGAGACACGGGCGATAGCGACCTGAAAACCCGTCAGGGTGTGAGTGAAAGGGTTGATGTGGTGCGTCAACGGCGGGCCTGAAGGCCTGCAATGATTAACACACTGGCCGACCAGTCGGTACCCGGAGAAGACTGATGAGCGCTTTATACATGATTCTCGGCACCCTGATTGCGCTGGGCGTGCTGGTGACCTTCCACGAATTCGGCCACTTCTGGGTGGCGCGTCGTTGTGGCGTCAAAGTGCTGCGTTTTTCAGTAGGCTTCGGCACGCCTCTGCTGCGCTGGCATGACCGTCAGGGCACAGAATACGTGGTGGCTGCCATCCCTCTGGGCGGCTATGTGAAAATGCTCGACGAGCGCGAGGGTAATGTTCCGCCCGAGCTCGCTGACCAATCGTTCAATCGCAAGACAGTAGGGCAGCGCATCGCCATCGTGATCGCCGGCCCGACAGCCAACTTCCTTCTCGCCATCGCATTTTTCTGGGTGCTGGCGATGATGGGCAGTGAGCAGGTGCGTCCGGTTATCGGCGCAGTGGAGGCCGGAAGTATCGCCCAGCAGGCTGGCCTGACGGCTGGACAGGAAATCGTCGCTGTCGATGGCGAGCCTACTTCTGGTTGGGCTGGGGTCAACCTGCAACTGGTCCGTCGTCTGGGTGAAAGCGGTACTATCGCTTTGAAGGTCAGGGATCAGGGTTCTACGGTCGACACCTCCCGTGAGCTGGTACTCAATGACTGGCTGAGGGGCGCAGAAGAGCCTGATCCTATCAAGTCGCTGGGTATTCGTCCGTGGCGTCCCGCGCTGTTGCCGGTGCTGGCAGAAATCGATCCGAAAGGTCCCGCGCAGAGCGCGGGGCTTAAAACAGGTGATCGTTTGGTTTCGATGGACGGTCAGCCGCTCAATGAGTGGCAACAGGTTGTCGATCGGGTACGCGAGCGTCCTGAGGCGAAGATTTCGCTGCGCATCGAGCGCGACGGCGTGCAAATGGACGTGCCGGTTACTCTCGCGGCCAAGGGCGAGGGCAAGGCTGCCGCGGGTTACCTCGGTGCTGGTGTGAAAGCTGTCGATTGGCCACCGGAAATGCTGCGCGAGGTCAGTTACGGGCCTTTCGCGGCGATGGCCGAGGGTGTGAAGCGCACCTGGAACATGAGTGTGCTGACCCTGGACTCGCTGAAGAAAATGTTGTTCGGCGAGCTCTCGGTAAAAAACTTGAGTGGACCGATAACCATTGCTAAAGTGGCGGGCGCTTCGGCCCAGTCGGGCATCGGAGATTTTCTGAACTTCCTCGCTTATCTGAGTATTAGCCTGGGTGTTCTGAATCTGCTGCCCATTCCCGTCCTGGACGGGGGGCATTTGCTGTTTTATCTGATCGAGTGGGCGCGTGGTCGTCCCCTTTCGGAAAAGGTTCAAGGTTGGGGGGCGCAGATCGGTATCAGTCTGGTAGTGGGCGTAATGTTGCTCGCGCTGGTCAACGATCTGGGCCGACTGTAAAGCGTTGCCGAGTTGCGAATCTGCCGCATTTTGCGGCAGTTTGTTTATTGCCAGTTGGAATAAGAAAGGACTTCATGAAACGTCTGCTGCTAACTGCGGTTCTTTCCGCACTGATGATCGCTGAAGTTCACGCCGAGTCCTTCACCATCTCCGATATCCGTGTCAACGGCCTGCAGCGGGTATCCGCCGGCAGTGTCTTTGGTGCATTGCCGCTGAACGTAGGCGAGCAGGCGGACGATGGTCGTTTGGTCGATGCTACCCGTTCGCTGTTTAAAACCGGTTTCTTTCAAGATATCCAGCTGGGTCGCGACGGCAACGTGCTCGTCATCAATGTCGTCGAGCGCCCTTCGGTTGCGAGTATCGAAATCGAGGGTAACAAGGCCATTTCCACCGAGGACCTGATGAAGGGGCTGAAACAGTCCGGTCTGGCCGAAGGTGAGATTTTCCAGCGTGCAACCCTCGAAGGTGTGCGTAACGAGCTGCAACGTCAATACGTTGCCCAGGGCCGTTACTCTGCCGAGGTTGACGCCGAGGTCGTTCCTCAGCCGCGCAACCGCGTAGGCCTGAAGATCAACATCAATGAAGGCACCGTAGCCTCCATTCAACACATCAACGTGGTGGGCAACACGGTCTTCTCCGATGAAGACCTGACCGACCTGTTCGAGCTCAAGACCAGCAACTGGCTGTCGTTCTTCAAGAATGATGACAAGTACGCCCGTGAAAAGCTGTCGGGTGACCTTGAGCGTCTGCGTTCGTACTACCTCGATCGCGGCTATATCAACATGGATATCGCCTCGACCCAGGTGTCTATCACGCCTGACAAGAAGAACGTGTACATCACGGTCAACATCAACGAAGGCGAGAAGTACAGCGTTAAGTCGGTCAAGCTGAGCGGTGACCTCAAGGTCCCTGAAGACCAGGTCAAATCCCTGTTGCTGGTGCAGCCGGGCCAGGTCTTCTCGCGCAAGGTCATGACCACGACGTCCGAACTGATCACCCGTCGTCTGGGTAACGAAGGCTATACCTTCGCCAACGTCAACGGCGTGCCGACGCCGAATAACGAAGACCACACGGTCGATATCACCTTTGTCGTCGACCCGGGCAAGCGTGCCTATGTCAACCGTATCAACTATCGCGGCAACACCAAGTCGGAAGACGAAGTGCTGCGTCGCGAAATGCGTCAGATGGAAGGCGGCTGGGCATCGACCTACCTGATCGACCAGTCGAAAACCCGTCTGGATCGTCTGGGCTTCTTCAAGGAAGTCAACGTCGAGACGCCGCCTGTTCCAGGCACCGACGATCAGGTCGATGTGAACTACGCCGTTGAAGAGCAGGCGTCCGGTTCGATCACCGCCAGCGTAGGCTTCGCGCAAAGCGCCGGTCTGATCCTCGGTGGTTCGATCAGCCAGAACAACTTCCTGGGTACTGGTAACAAGGTCAGCATCGGTCTGACCCGCAGCGAATACCAGAGCCGTTACAACTTCAGCTACGTCGATCCGTACTACACGCCGGACGGTGTCAGCCTGGGTTACAGCGCGTTCTACCGCACCACCAACTACGATGACCTCGACGTTGATGTTGCAAGCTATGCGGTTGACAGCCTGGGTGCCGGTATCAACCTCGGCTACCCGATCAGCGAGACTTCGCGCCTGACCTACGGCCTGACCGTGCAGCAGGACGAAATCAAGACCGGCAAGTACACCGTTGACGAGATTTTTGACTTCGTCGAGAAGGAAGGCGACAAGTACCTGAACTTCAAGGGCTCGATTGGCTGGTCTGAATCGACTCTGAACAAAGGCGTGCTGGCGACCCGTGGTCACTCGCAAAGCCTGGTGTTCGAATCCACCTTGCCGGGCAGCGACCTGTCGTTCTTCAAGCTGGATTACCGTGCTCAGTACTTCCATCCGATCACCGATAACTACACCCTGCGTCTGCACACCGAGCTGGGTTACGGTGACGGATACGGTTCGACCTCGGGTCTGCCGTTCTACGAGAACTACTACGCGGGCGGTTTCAACTCGGTACGTGGCTTCAAGGACAGCACTCTTGGTCCACGCAGTACGCCTAGTAATGGTTCCAAGCCAGGTACATTGGCGGACCCGGATCAGGATCCACTGCCGTTCGGCGGTAACGCCTTGGTTCAGGGTGGTGTAGAAGTCATGTTCCCGCTGCCATTCGTCAAGGATCAGCGCTCGCTGCGTACGTCTGTGTTCTGGGACGTGGGTAATGTCTTCGATACCAAGTGCGACTCGACCAGAACAAGCTCGTCAGGCAAGAAAGTCGAATGTAACGACATCGACCTTTCCGGCATGGCCAGCTCTGTGGGTATCGGCGTCACCTGGATCACCGCACTCGGCCCGCTGAGCTTCGCTCTGGCGATGCCGATCAAGAAGCCGGACGACGAAGCCGAAACGCAGGTTTTCCAATTCTCCCTGGGTCAGACCTTCTAAGCGTCTGATCTTTGATAACGCAACGAATTTTGTAGGAGTTGTATTGTGCGTAAGTTGACTCAACTGGTAATGCTGGCAACCGTACTGGTCGCAAGCCCTGCATTCGCCGACATGAAAATTGCGGTACTGAACTATCAGATGGCCTTGCTGGAATCTGACGCTGCGAAGAAATACGCTGTCGATGCCGAGAAAAAATTCGGTCCGCAACTGACCAAGCTGAAAAGTCTGGAAAGCAGCGCCAAGGGTATCCAGGATCGTCTGGTCAGCGGTGGCGACAAGATGGCTCAGCCTGAGCGCGAGCGTCTGGAGCTTGAATTCAAGCAAAAGGCCCGCGACTTCCAGTTCCAGTCCAAGGAACTGAACGAAGCAAAGGCAGTTGCTGACCGTGAAATGCTCAAGCAGTTGAAGCCGAAGCTGGATCAGGCTGTAGAAGAAGTCATCAAGAAAGGTGGTTTCGACCTGGTTTTCGAGCGCGGTGCGGTGATCGACGTCAAGCCTCAGTATGACGTGACTCGTCAGGTCATCGAGCGCATGAACCAGCTGAAGTAACCATGAGCATAACCATCAAACTCGGTCAGTTGGCCGAGTTCCTTGGTGCCACGTTACGTGGCGACAAGGACAAGGACATCACCGGGCTGGCCTCTTTAGAAGAGGCTGGCCCTGGTCAAATCAGTTTTCTGGCAAAATCCAAATACCGTCAATTCCTGGTCGATGCCCAGGCTGCTGCCGTGCTGCTCAAGCCCGCAGATGCCGACAGCTACACCGGAGATGCGCTATTGGTCCCGGATCCTTATCTGGCTTATGCCCGTATTTCGCATTTTTTCGATCCCAAGCCTAAAAGCAGCGCAGGCGTTCATCCGACGGCCTTGATTGCCGAGGATGCACTGATTGATCCTGCCGCCAGCATTGGCGCTTTTGCCGTGATCGAGAGCGGTGTGCGCATTGCAGCAGGTGTCACCATCGGTGCGCACTGCTTCATTGGCGCTCGCTGCGAGATCGGTGAAGGCGGCTGGCTGGCACCCCGTGTGACGCTTTATCACGATGTGCGCATCGGCAAGCGTGTGGTCATTCAGTCGGGTGCTGTGCTGGGCGGTGAAGGTTTTGGCTTTGCCAATGAAAAGGGTGTCTGGCAGAAAATCGCACAAATCGGCGGCGTCACCGTGGGTGATGACGTCGAGATCGGTGTTAATACGGCGATCGATCGCGGTGCACTGGCTGACACACGCATTGGCAATGGCGTGAAACTGGATAACCAGATTCAGATTGCTCACAACGTTCAGATTGGCGACCACACGGCGATGGCCGCGTGTGTCGGCATTTCCGGAAGCACTAAAATCGGCAAGCATTGCATGCTTGCTGGTGGTGTTGGTCTGGTAGGGCATATCGAGATTTGTGATGGTGTTTTCATCACCGGCATGACGATGGTGACGCATTCCATTACCGAGCCGGGTTCCTACTCGTCCGGTACGGCCATGCAGCCGGCCGGCGAGTGGCGCAAGAGTGCAGCTCGTCTGCGCAAAATCGATGATATGGCGCGACGTCTGCAAAAGCTTGAAAAGGCCATAGAGACGGTGACCTGCGCTGATAATCGCTCATCTGATGGCTGATACCTTTTTAATATCAAGCGTGCTCAGTCGATAAACTGCCTCCTTGATGTAGAGGGGTGCTGCGCAGTCGCGACGCACTCCTAATCTTTACTACAGGCTTCCCCTCGAAATGATGGACATCAAAGAAATTCGCGAATACCTGCCTCATCGTTACCCGTTCCTGCTGGTGGATCGCGTGACCGAGCTGGATATCGAGAACAAGAACATTCGCGCCTACAAGAATGTCAGCGTCAATGAGCCTTTCTTCAACGGTCACTTTCCCGAGCATCCCATCATGCCCGGCGTGCTGATCATCGAAGCGATGGCGCAAGCTGCCGGTATTCTTGCGTTCAAGATGCTCGATTCCAAGCCTTCGGACGGCACGCTCTATTATTTCGTGGGCTCGGACAAACTGCGTTTCCGTCAGCCGGTCCTGCCGGGCGACCAACTGGTTCTCGAGGCGAAGTTCCTGAGCAGCAAACGTCAGATCTGGAAGTTCGAATGCAAGGCTACCGTTGATGGCAAGGCAGTCTGCTCTGCCGAAATCATCTGTGCGGAACGCAAACTATGAGTTTGATTGACCCTCGCGCAATCATCGATCCGACGGCCGTTCTGGCCGACAATGTTGAGGTCGGCCCTTGGTCGATCATCGGACCCGGTGTGGAAATTGGCGAGGGTACAGTTGTCGGTCCTCACGTTGTCCTCAAGGGGCCAACCAGAATCGGCAAGCACAACCGTATCTACCAGTTTTCATCGGTGGGTGAAGACACGCCTGATCTGAAATACAAGGGCGAGGAAACCCGCCTTGTCATCGGCGATCACAACGTGATCCGCGAAGGCGTGACCATTCACCGCGGGACCGTTCAGGACCGTGCCGAAACCACGCTGGGCGATCACAACCTGATCATGGCCTATGCCCATATCGGGCACGACAGCGTGATCGGCAACCACGTGATTCTGGTCAACAACACCGCCCTGGCAGGCCATGTTCATGTGGATGACTGGGCTATCCTGTCGGGCTTTACTCTGGTCCATCAGTTCTGCCATATCGGTGCGCACAGCTTCTCCGGCATGGGCACTGCGATCGGCAAGGATGTACCTGCGTTCGTCACGGTGTTTGGCAATCCGGCCGAGGCGCGCAGCATGAACTTCGAGGGCATGCGTCGTCGGGGTTTCTCCGAAGAAGCCATTCATGCGCTGCGCAGAGCCTACAAGACGGTTTATCGTCAGGGTCTGACCATCGGCCAGGCGCTGGCCGATCTGGCAGAGCCTGCGGCGCAGTTTCCTGAAGTGGCCATATTTCTTCAGTCCATTCAGACGTCGACTCGCGGCATCATTCGCTAATCATGACCAGTCCACTCTGTATCGCTCTGGTCGCGGGTGAAGCATCCGGCGATATCCTCGGATCCGGTTTGATGCGTGCCCTCAAGGTGCGCCATCCCGATATCCGCTTCATCGGTGTCGGCGGTCCGTTGATGGAAGCCGAAGGCATGCAGTCCTCCTTCCCGATGGAACGCCTGTCGGTGATGGGGCTGGTTGAAGTGCTCGGGCGACTGCGCGAGCTGCTGGCCCGGCGCAAGCTGTTGGTCCAGACCCTGATCACTGAAAAGCCGGACGTCTTCATCGGCATCGACGCCCCTGATTTCACGCTCAATATCGAACTTCAGCTGCGTCGCGCCGGCATCAAGACCGTGCACTACGTCAGCCCCTCAGTCTGGGCCTGGCGCCAGAAGCGTGTGCTGAAGATTCGTGAAGGCTGTGATCTGATGCTGACCCTGTTGCCGTTCGAGGCGCGTTTCTACGAAGAGCAGGGCGTACCGATGCGCTTCGTCGGGCATCCGCTGGCAGACACCATCCCCCTGGAGTCCGATCGTGCAGGTGCTCGCGCTGGCCTGGGATTCGCGCAGGATACGCCGGTTGTGGCATTGATGCCGGGCAGCCGGGGCGGTGAAGTGGGGCGTCTGGGCGCATTGTTTTTCGACACGGCCGAACTGTTGCTTGCCGGGCGCCCGGGCCTGCGCTTCGTACTGCCGTGCGCCAGCCCGCAGCGGCGGGCTCAGGTGGAACAGTTGCTGCAGGGTCGTGATTTGCCCGTCACGCTGCTCGACGGCCAGTCGCACGTTGCTCTGGCCGCCTGTGATGCGGTACTGATCGCCTCCGGCACGGCGACCCTGGAAGCGCTGCTTTACAAGCGTCCCATGGTGGTTGCCTACCGCCTGGCGCCGCTGACCTTCTGGATACTCAAGCGAATGGTCAAGAGCCCTTATGTGTCGCTGCCGAACCTGCTGGCCCAGCGTCTGCTGGTGCCTGAACTGCTGCAGGACGACGCTACGCCAGAAGCCCTGGCGCGTACGCTGCTGCCATTGATCGAAGACGGTCGCGAGCAGACCGCCGGTTTTGACGCTATTCACCGGGTTCTGCGCCGCGATGCGTCCAATCAGGCCGCCGATGCGGTATTGAGCCTGCTCGGACGGTCGCCTTCACTGTGAGGTCGCCCATGATGCAAACAGGTCTGGATTTTACCCTCGTCGAGGACCTGGTGGCGGGTGTCGATGAAGTGGGTCGCGGTCCGCTGTGCGGTGCAGTGGTAACCGCCGCCGTCATTCTCGATCCGACCAGGCCCATTCTCGGTCTCAATGACTCGAAGAAACTGACCGAAGCCAGGCGCGAAAAGCTCTACGTCGAAATTCAGGAGAAAGCCCTGTGCTGGTTCATCGCCAGGGCTGAAGTCGAAGAGATCGACCAGTTGAATATCCTGCACGCCACGATGCTGGCCATGCAGCGCGCCGTCGAAGGGTTGAGTATCACGCCCAGACTGGCGCTTATCGACGGCAACCGCTGCCCGCAGTTGTCGGTGCCTTCGGCGCCGGTGGTAAAGGGTGACTCCAAGGTACCCGCCATCGCCGCCGCATCGATTCTCGCCAAGGTAAGCCGGGACCGGGAAATGGCGGCGTTTGAACTCATCTATCCGGGTTATGGCATCGGTGGGCACAAGGGTTATCCTACGCCGGTGCATCTGGAGGCACTGGCCCGGCTTGGGCCTACGCCCATTCATCGGCGTTCCTTCGCTCCGGTGCGTGCAGCCCATGAAGCGCGCGCCACGCTAATGCTCGGCGGCTCGCTTCCGTTGTCAGCCGGTTTGCTGCAGGACTGACGTTTCACTCCGGGCCAGCTACAATCCTGCCCTTCGTTTTTTGTATTTTCGCGTTTTATAGGATCACCATGCCGGCTTCTTTCGTTCATCTACGCCTGCACACCGAATATTCTCTGGTTGACGGTCTGGTCCGGGTCAAACCGTTGATCAAGGCGCTGACCGGCATGAACATGCCCGCCGTGGCGGTGACCGACCAGAACAACATGTGTTCGCTGGTCAAGTTCTACAAGGCCGCCCAAGGCTCCGGCATCAAGCCGATCTGTGGCGTCGACCTATGGCTGGCAGGCAGGGACGAAGATGCCGCGCTCAGCCGCATCAGCCTGCTGGCCATGAATGCCCAGGGCTACCGCAACCTGACCGAGCTGATTTCCCGAGGCTTTATCGAAGGCCAGCGCAACGGTCAGATCGTCATTCAGCGCCAGTGGGTCGCGCAGGCCAGCGAAGGCGTGATTGCGCTTTCCGCGGCCAAGGAAGGCGAGATCGGCATGGCCTTGCTCGGCGGCAATCCGGGGGAGGCCGACGAACTGTTGCGCGAGTGGCTGGAAGTCTTTCCTGACCGCTTCTACATCGAAGTGCAGCGTACCAACCGCGCCAATGACGAAGAACACCTGCACGCTGCGGTGGCCCTGGCCGAGCGTCACGGCGCGCCGTTGGTGGCGACCAATGATGTGCGCTTCATCAAACAGGCCGATTTCGAAGCCCACGAAACCCGCGTATGCATCGGTGAAGGCCGTGCGCTGGACGACCCGCGTCGCTCGCACAATTACAGCGATCAGCAATACCTGAAAAGCCCGGAAGAAATGGCCGAGCTGTTCAGCGACCTGCCGGAAGCGCTGGAAAACACCGTCGAGATTGCCAAGCGCTGCAACATCGACGTCAAGCTGGGCACGCACTTCCTGCCCAACTTCCCGATTCCCGATGGCATGACCATCGATGAGTATTTCCGCAAGGTCTCCTTCGATGGCCTGGAGGAGCGTCTTGCAGTCCTGTTGCCCAAGGACACGACCGAAGATTACGAAGCCAGGCGTCAGGTGTATGTCGACCGGCTGAATTTCGAACTGGATATCATTATCCAGATGGGCTTCCCCGGTTACTTTCTGATCGTGATGGACTTCATCCAGTGGGCCAAGAGCAACGGCGTACCGGTGGGGCCGGGTCGTGGTTCGGGGGCCGGCTCGCTGGTTGCCTATGTGCAGAAGATCACCGACCTCGACCCGCTGGAATACGACCTGCTGTTCGAACGCTTCCTGAACCCGGAACGGGTGTCCATGCCCGACTTCGACGTCGACTTCTGCATGGATGGTCGTGACCGGGTGATCGAGTATGTGGCCGAGAAGTACGGTCGCAACGCGGTCAGCCAGATCATCACCTTCGGTTCCATGGCCGCCAAGGCGGTGGTGCGTGACGTGGCGCGGGTGCAGGGCAAGTCTTACGGGCTGGCGGATCGTCTGTCGAAGATGATCCCGTTCGAAGTCGGCATGACCCTCGAAAAAGCCTACGAGCAGGAAGAGATTCTTCGCGATTTCCTCAAGGTGGATGAGGAAGCTGCGGAAATCTGGGAGATGGCGCTCAAGCTCGAAGGCATCGTGCGTAACGTCGGTAAGCACGCCGGTGGTGTGGTAATTGCCCCGACCAAGCTGACCGACTTCTCGCCGATCTATTGCGACGAGGCCGGTGACGGTCTGGTGACCCAGTTCGACAAGGACGATGTCGAGGCTGCGGGGCTGGTGAAGTTCGACTTCCTCGGTCTGCGTACCCTGACCATCATCGACTGGGCACTCAAGACCATCAACCGCGACCGCGCCAAGGTCAACGAAGAACCGCTGGACATCGCGTTCATCCCGCTCGACGACATGCCGACCTATCAGTTGCTGCAGCGCGCCGAGACCACGGCGGTGTTCCAGCTCGAGTCGCGCGGCATGAAAGAGCTGATCAAAAAGCTCAAGCCCGACTGTCTGGAAGACTTGATCGCACTGGTGGCGTTGTTCCGCCCCGGCCCGCTGCAATCGGGCATGGTGGACGACTTCATCAACCGTAAGCACGGTCGCGCCGAGCTGTCCTATCCGCACGTCGATTACCAGTACGAAGGCCTCAAGCCGGTACTCGCACCGACCTACGGCATTATCCTGTATCAGGAACAGGTGATGCAGATCGCTCAGGTCATGGCCGGTTACACCCTTGGCGGTGCGGACATGCTGCGTCGCGCAATGGGCAAGAAAAAGCCCGAGGAAATGGCCAAGCAGCGCGGTGGTTTCATCGATGGCTGCAAGACCAATAACATCGACCCGGACCTGGCCGGTAACATCTTCGACCTGGTGGAAAAATTCGCCGGTTACGGTTTCAACAAGTCCCACTCCGCGGCCTACGGGCTGGTGTCGTACCAGACTGCCTGGTTGAAGACTCACTACCCGGCGCCGTTCATGGCGGCGGTGTTGTCGGCGGATATGCACAACACCGACAAGGTCGTGACCTTGATCGAAGAAGTGCGCACGATGAAGCTGCGCCTCGACGCGCCGGACGTGAACACCTCGGAGTTCAAGTTCACGGTGAGTGACGATGGCCGCATTCTTTATGGCCTTGGCGCGATCAAGGGCGTAGGCGAGGGGCCGGTCGAGGCGATTACCGATGCGCGCCAGAACGGGCCGTTCAAGGACTTGTTCGACTTCTGCGCCCGCGTCGACCTCAAGCGCGTCAACAAGCGAACGCTGGATGGCCTGATTCGCAGCGGTGCGCTGGATCGTCTCGGGCCGTACTTCGAACTCGAGCCCAAGGCTTATCAGGCCAACATCGATCGTAACCGTTCGGTGTTGCTTGCGGCGCTGGAAGAGGCCATTCAGGCTGCCGAGCAGACAGCGCGCAGTCGCGACAGTGGTCACTCGGACCTGTTCGGCGGCCTGTTCGTCGAAGCGGACGCCGATGTTTATGCGAATCATCGCAAGACCCGTGAGCTGAGCCTCAAGGATCGTCTGCGTGGTGAAAAGGAAACCCTGGGGCTGTACCTGACCGGGCACCCGATCGATGAATATGAAGGCGAGATCCGCCGTTTCGCTCGGCAACGGATCATTGATCTCAAGCCCGCAAGAGACACCCAGACGGTCGCAGGCCTGATCATTGCCCTGCGCGTCATGAAGAACAAGAAGGGCGACAAGATGGGGTTCATTACCCTGGACGATCGCTCGGCGCGCATCGAGGCGTCGCTGTTTGCCGAAGCGTTTCATTCGGCTCAGTCACTGTTGCAGACCGATGCTATGGTGGTGGTCGAGGGCGAAGTCAGTAATGATGACTTCTCCGGTGGGCTGCGCCTGCGGGCCAAGCGTGTCATGAGTATCGAGGATGCCCGCACCAATCTGGCCGAGAGCCTGCGTGTGACGGTGCGTGCCGAAGCGCTCAAGGGCGACCGGCTGCGCTGGCTGGGCGATCTGTGCAAGCGCCATCGCGGTGCCTGTCCGATCACGGTGGACTACACGGGGCAGGACGCCCGCGCATTGCTGCAATTGGGAGAAGCATGGCGGATTGATCCTGCGGACAGCTTGATTCAAGCTCTGCGTGACCAGTTCGGACGTGAGAACGTCTTTCTCCAGTATCGTTGAACGTCGCAGGCTCGACTTGCGCTCAACCCTGAATTTCAATTTCGACCTGAACGCGCCGGTTCCGAACAGGAACGGCGCAGACGGATCAACCGGCCGGCCTCTTGGCCGTCGACCCAAGACGGATGCCTATGAACCCGAATTTTCTTGATTTCGAACAGCCTATCGCTGACTTGCAGGCCAAAATCGAAGAACTGCGCTTGGTGGGTAATGACAACTCGCTGAACATCGGCGACGAGATCTCCCGGCTGCAAGACAAGAGCAAGACGCTCACCGAAAGCATCTTCGGCAACCTGACCAGCTGGCAGATCGCGCGCATGGCGCGCCATCCGCGTCGTCCCTACACGCTGGACTACATCGAAAACATCTTTACCGAGTTCGATGAGCTGCACGGTGATCGGCATTTCTCCGATGATGCGGCGATCGTCGGCGGTATTGCCCGTCTCGACAACCAGCCAGTCATGGTTATCGGTCATCAGAAAGGCCGGGAAGTGCGCGAGAAGGTTCGTCGCAACTTCGGCATGCCGCGCCCCGAAGGCTATCGCAAGGCCTGCCGCCTGATGGAAATGGCCGAGCGCTTCAAGATGCCGATCCTGACCTTTATCGATACGCCGGGCGCCTATCCTGGTATCGACGCGGAAGAGCGCAACCAGAGCGAGGCAATTGCCTGGAACCTGCGTGTGATGGCCCGTCTCAAGACCCCGATCATCGCTACTGTTATCGGTGAAGGCGGTTCCGGTGGTGCGCTGGCGATTGGCGTATGCGACCAGTTGAACATGCTGCAGTATTCGACCTACGCGGTAATCTCTCCGGAAGGCTGCGCGTCGATTCTGTGGAAAACCGCCGAGAAGGCACCGGATGCTGCCGAAGCCATGGGCATCACCGCTGACCGCCTGAAAGGCCTGGGTATCGTCGACAAGGTCATCGCCGAACCACTGGGTGGCGCGCATCGTGATCCGGTCGCCGCCGCTGCCTTGATTCGCGAAGAGTTGAGCAGTCAGCTGGCGATGCTCAAGGAGTTCGATAACGATGAGCTGCTGGCCCGCCGTTATGACCGCTTGATGAGCTACGGTCTGTAAGCTGCGTCGCCCGATTGCTTCCACGTCTTGCGGGCTTGTGCCCGGAAGGCGTGGGAGCGAACCTGTTCGCGAAAGGACTGGCTTGAGCACTGAAGCGTTTAGTGTGCGAACCCGCCAGACCGGTGAAAAACACCCATGACCACTCCATCACGCGCCGGTCATGATCTTTCTGTCAGGCTTCTTCAAGTTCTGGCCCCCTGGCGCAATGCGCCTGTCTGGCATGTCGGTTTCTCCGGCGGCCTCGACTCAACCGTGCTTTTGCATCTTCTGGCTGAACTCGCCGACCGCGAAACCCTGCCTGCGCTCAACGCAATCCATGTGCACCACGGTCTGCAGACCGCTGCCGATGCCTGGCCAGAGCATTGTCAGCAGGTCTGCAAGGCGCTCGGCGTGGCATTCGAGTCTGTTCGCGTTCAGGTCGAGCCCGCTGCAAGTCTCGAGCAGGCTGCCCGTCAGGCGCGTTACAGCGTCTTCACTGAGCGGCTTGGTGAGGGCGAGGTGCTGCTGACGGGGCAGCATCGCGATGATCAGGCCGAGACCCTGCTGTTCCGTCTGCTGCGCGGCGCAGGCGTGCGTGGTCTGGCTGCCATGCCCGATCAGCGAGTGCTGGGCCGTGGGCATCTGCTGAGGCCGCTGCTGGATGTGTCGCGTATGCAGCTGGAAGATTACGCGCATCGACATGGACTGAGCTGGATCGAAGATCCCAGCAATGACGATCAGCAGTTTTCGCGCAATTTTCTGCGCAATCAGGTACTGCCGTTGCTGACCTCCAGATGGCCGCAGGCAGCCGCCAGTCTGGCACGTACCGCACACCACCTCGGCGAAGCGCAGCAATTGCTCGATGAGCTTGCGCTGCAGGATATTGCCAATGCTCAGGCGGCTACGTCGTTCGGCTGGGTTGGCCTGCCGGTGTTGAGTCTCGGGCCGATTGCCGCTTTGTCCGCAGCCCGGCAGCGCAATGCAGTGCGTCATTGGCTTGCGCCACTGACGCGTCTGCCGGACACCGATCACTGGGCTGGCTGGGAGGCGTTGCGCGATGCGGCGCAGGACGCGGGTCCGCTGTGGCGGCTCGCCGATGGAACGTTGCACAGGGCGCAGGGCTGCATCTGGTGGGTGCCGGCTGCCTGGGAGCCGCTCTGTCATCAGGCAATGGACTGGACGGACCCTGGTGTGGCGCTGGACTTGCCCGGCAATGGCCGCGTGGTTCTGGAAGGCGACGCGCCGTCGGGGTGTCTGCAAGTCCGCTATCGGCAGGGCGGTGAAGTGTTACGCCTGGACGGGCGTGGCAGCCGTGATCTCAAGCGCCTGCTCAACGAGCAGTCAGTACCGGCGTTTCTGCGCGGCAGATTGCCGCTGCTCTACCTCGATAACGTGCTGCTGGCCGTCGCCAACCTGCCTGGACTGGACGGTTCGCCCAATGAAAACTGGCGTTTGCGCTGGGTTGCGCCGACCGGCGACCAAAGTTTGAGCTGAAAGGCCCTTTCAGGTAGACTACGCTCCCTTCTTGATACAGCTTCTGTCGGTTCTTTTGAAACGACATGAGTTGCCGGTTACCAACCAGTATTTACTGGGTAATTCTTAAAATGTAGCGCACACCACACTGGCTTCGGCCGGTCGGTTTCAACGCAGCAGTTTCGGGAGTGCACCGTGAATTTTGTCGGTAATCGGGGGCTTCGGCCTTCCTTCGCTATCCCCGGCGGCTCTGACCGCTTTAACGCAGACTTCTAGGGTTTTTCATGACGCGCTACATCTTCGTCACGGGCGGTGTTGTTTCTTCATTGGGGAAAGGCATTGCCTCGGCTTCATTGGCGGCCATCCTGGAGGCGCGGGGACTCAAGGTCACCATGCTCAAACTGGATCCCTACATCAACGTGGACCCAGGCACCATGAGCCCGTTCCAGCACGGTGAGGTGTTCGTCACTCACGACGGCGCCGAGACCGACCTGGACCTTGGTCACTACGAGCGGTTCATCCGCACCACCATGACCCAGAACAACAACTTCACCACCGGCCGTGTGTACGAGCACGTCCTGCGCAAAGAGCGCCGTGGTGATTACCTGGGCGCGACCATTCAGGTCATCCCGCACATCACCGATGAAATCAAGCGCCGTATCATCAAGGGTGCAGGCGATGCCGATGTGGCGCTGGTCGAGATCGGCGGTACCGTAGGCGACATCGAGTCCCAACCGTTCCTTGAAGCCATCCGCCAGTTGCGTTTCGAAGTCGGCGCACGCCGCGCAATGCTGATGCACCTGACGCTGGTGCCGTACATCGCTACTGCCGGCGAGACCAAGACCAAGCCGACCCAGCATTCGGTGAAGGAACTGCGCTCCATCGGCCTGCAGCCTGATGTGCTGGTCTGCCGCTCCGATCACCCGATCGACGTTTCCTCGCGTCGCAAGATCGCTCAGTTCACCAACGTCGAAGAGCGTGCGGTCATCGCCCTCGAAGACGCGGACACCATCTACAAGATCCCGGGCATTCTGCATTCGCAAGGCCTGGACGATTTTGTGGTCGAGCGCTTCGGTCTGCAATGTGGTGGTGCCGACCTGTCCGAATGGGACAAGGTTGTCGACGCCAAGCTCAACCCGGAACACGAAGTGACTATCGCGATGGTCGGCAAGTACATGGAGCTGCTCGACGCCTACAAGTCGTTGATCGAAGCCATGAGCCACGCCGGTATCACCAATCGCACCAAGGTCAACCTGCGCTACATCGACTCTGAAGACATTGAAAACCAGGGCACCGGCCTGCTGGAAGGCGTGGACGCGATCCTGGTTCCGGGTGGCTTCGGTCTGCGCGGCGTCGAAGGCAAGATCACTGCCGTTCAGTTCGCCCGTGAGAACAAGGTTCCGTACCTCGGCATCTGCCTGGGCATGCAGGTCGCGGTCATCGAGTTCGCGCGCAACGTGCTGGGCTGGAAAGACGCCAACTCCACCGAGTTCGACCGTACCAGCGCACACGCTGTAGTGGGTCTGATCACCGAATGGGAAGACGCCACCGGTGCAGTCGAAACCCGTACCGAAAGCTCCGATCTGGGCGGCACCATGCGTCTGGGCGCACAAGAGTGCCAGCTTGAAGCCGGTTCGCTGGTCCACGATTGCTACACCAAGGACGTGATCGTCGAACGTCATCGTCATCGCTATGAAGTGAACAACAATCTGTTGCCGCAACTGATCGAGGCGGGCCTGAAGATCTCCGGCCGCTCGGGCGATGGCGCACTGGTTGAAGTGGTCGAAGCACCGGATCATCCATGGTTCGTCGCTTGCCAGTTCCACCCGGAATTCACCTCAACGCCCCGTGACGGTCATCCGCTGTTCAGCGGCTTCGTCAAGGCGGCATTGGCTCAACATCAGAAAAATTCCTGACAGGGACTGCAGACATGGCTCAGAAAATCATCCGCGTAGGTTCGATCGAGATCGCCAACGACAAGCCAATGGTGCTGTTCGGCGGCATGAACGTACTCGAATCCCGGGATATGGCCATGCAGGTCTGTGAAGAATACGTAAAGGTCACCGAAAAGCTCGGTATCCCTTACGTGTTCAAGGCCAGCTTCGACAAGGCCAACCGCTCTTCGGTGAACTCCTACCGTGGGCCGGGCCTTGAAGAAGGCATGCGTATTTTCGAAGAGATCAAGCGCACCTTCAACGTGCCGCTGATCACCGATGTTCACGAGCCTCATCAGGCCGCCGTGGTGGCCGAAGTCTGCGACATCATTCAACTGCCGGCTTTCCTGTCGCGGCAGACCGATCTGGTCGTCGCGATGGCGAAAACCGGTGCAGTCATCAACATCAAGAAAGCCCAGTTCCTTGCACCCCAGGAAATGAAACACATCCTGACCAAGTGCGAAGAGGCGGGGAACGATCAGTTGATTCTCTGTGAGCGGGGCTCCAGCTTCGGTTACAACAATCTGGTCGTGGACATGCTTGGCTTTGGCATCATGAAGCAGTTCGAGTACCCGATACTGTTCGACGTGACCCATGCCCTGCAGATGCCGGGCGGTCGTTCCGATTCTGCGGGCGGGCGCCGCGCCCAGGTGCTGGATCTTGCCAAGGCCGGTATCAGTCAGAATCTGGCCGGTCTGTTCCTTGAAGCCCATCCGGATCCTGACAACGCCAAATGCGACGGGCCATGTGCCCTGCGTCTGGACAAGCTCGAGCCGTTTCTGGCCCAACTCAAGTCCCTGGATGAACTTGTAAAGAGTTTTCCGATCGTAGAGACCGCTTGAACAGGGTTCTCCGGTAAAGTGCCGTTCCCCGTCATTCGTGACGGGGTTGTCGCATTCAGACCTGCCTTTTCCTGCGTCTGATTGCGAGCATTGTTTTCCCAGCTGCGTCGTTTTCGTCAATCTTGGAGTGTTTACAACAATGGCAAAAATCGTCGACATCAAAGGTCGTGAAGTTCTCGACTCCCGTGGCAATCCCACCGTGGAAGCAGATGTGCTCCTCGATAACGGCATCATCGGCAGCGCCTGCGCGCCGTCCGGTGCTTCAACCGGCTCGCGCGAAGCGCTGGAGCTGCGTGATGGCGACAAGAGCCGTTACATGGGCAAGGGCGTTCTGAAAGCTGTGGCCAACATCAATGGCCCTATCCGTGACCTGCTTCTGGGCAAGGATCCGGTCGACCAGAAGGCGCTGGATCACGCGATGATCGAGCTGGACGGCACCGAAAACAAGGCAAGCCTGGGCGCAAACGCCATCCTCGCGGTCTCCCTGGCAGCTGCCAAGGCGGCGGCACAGGATCAGGACCTGCCGCTGTACGCGCACATCGCCAACCTCAATGGCACACCGGGCGTGTACTCCATGCCGGTGCCGATGATGAACATCATCAACGGTGGCGAGCATGCCGATAACAACATCGACATCCAGGAATTCATGATCCAGCCTGTCGGCGCCAAGTCCTTCGCTGAAGGCCTGCGCTGGGGCACCGAGATTTTCCATCACCTCAAGGCGGTCCTCAAGGCGCGTGGCCTGAACACCGCAGTGGGTGACGAAGGTGGCTTCGCGCCTAACCTGGCATCCAACAAGGAAGCGCTCGACGCTATCGCCGAGGCTGTTTCCAATGCGGGTTATACGCTGGGCACCGACGTGACCCTGGCGCTGGACTGCGCAGCGAGCGAGTTCTACAAGAACGGCAAGTACAAACTGAGCGAAGAGGGCGAATACAGCTCTGCCGAGTTCGCCGAATACCTTGCCGAGCTGACTCGCAAGCACCCGATCATTTCCATCGAAGACGGTCTGGACGAGTCCGACTGGGATGGCTGGAAAATCCTCACCGACAAGATCGGCGAGAAAACCCAGCTGGTAGGTGACGACCTGTTCGTGACCAACACCAAGATCCTCAAGGAAGGCATCGACAAGAAGATCGCCAACTCGATCCTGATCAAGTTCAACCAGATCGGTACGCTGACCGAAACCCTGGAAGCCATTCAGATGGCCAAGGCTGCCGGTTACACGGCGATCATCTCTCACCGTTCCGGCGAGACCGAAGATTCGACCATTGCCGACCTGGCTGTGGGCACCTCTGCCGGTCAGATCAAAACCGGTTCGCTGTGCCGCTCCGACCGCGTGTCCAAGTACAACCAATTGCTGCGCATCGAGGAGCAATTGGGCTCCAAGGCTGTGTATCGTGGTCGTGCCGAGTTTCGCGGCTGAGCCATAGATGGTAAAAAGACGCAGAGTGCTGCACGGATTCGAGTCCCCTGACTTGCCCGTGCAGCTCCGATGCTGACGCTCCGCGGTAATCTGGAGTGATTGAGCCTGGCTTATGTCAGGCTCAATGCCCTCAGTCGTTTGTTGTTCACGTTGGCTCTGCTGTCTTTTTTACTGGGTACCTGATATTTCAATGCGCAGTCCTAACTGGTTGTTCCTCGTCCTGCTCCTGTTGCTGGCTGGCTTGCAGTACCGCCTTTGGGTCGGTAACGGAAGCCTTGCGCAAGTGGCCAGCCTGACTCAGCAGATTGCCGACCAGCATGCTGAAAATCAGGTGCTGCTGGAGCGCAACCGCGTGCTTGATGCCGAGGTCATGGAATTGAAAAAAGGTCTGGAAACCGTCGAAGAGCGTGCCCGACATGAATTGGGCATGGTCAAGGACGGCGAAACCCTTTACCAGCTCGCGCAATAATCAAGTTGGTGCGATGAAAGACTTTCTTCCTGCCTTCTGGGCAGTGATACCTGCAGCGGGCATTGGTGCTCGCATGGCAGCCGACCGTCCCAAGCAGTACCTGCCACTGGGCGGCCTGACAATTCTGGAACACAGCCTGCTTTGCTTTCTCGATCATCCTCGGCTCAAGGGGTTGGTGATCAGTCTGGCTGTGGACGACCCTTACTGGGCTGCATTGCCCTGCGCGCATGACACTCGCATTCAGCGCGTGGACGGCGGCAGCGAGCGCTCAGGCTCGGTACTCAATGCGTTGCTGCACCTGCATGCGCAGGGCGCCAGTGACAATGACTGGGTGCTGGTTCATGACGCTGCGCGTCCGAACCTGGCGCGCAGCGATCTGGACAATCTGCTTGGCGAACTGGCCGATGACCCTGTCGGCGGCCTGCTGGCCGTGCCGGCCCGCGACACGCTCAAACGTGCCGACAGCAGCGGTCGCGTGCTGGAAACAGTGGATCGCAGCCTGATCTGGCAAGCCTTCACGCCGCAGATGTTTCGTCTTGGTGCCCTGCATCGAGCCCTGGCGGACAGCCTGGTCTCTAACGTCAGCATCACCGATGAGGCATCGGCCATCGAGTGGGCGGGGCAGTCGCCACGCCTGATCGAGGGACGTTCCGACAACATCAAGGTCACGCGTCCCGAAGACCTGGAGTGGCTGCGCCAGCGCCGCAGCAAGTTCGGGCGCCAGGTTTCCGCTACTGGCGATACTCATCCCTCATCGCCAACCCCTCCTTAAGATAATCCACCAGCTTGCGCACCTTGGGTGACAGGTGCCTTTGCTGCGGATAGAGCGCCCATACTGCAGTGTTGGGCGGTTGATGCGCCTCCAGCAATGAAACCAGCGTGCCGTCGTTGAGATGTTTCTGCACGTAGTAATCCGGCAACTGACACAAACCGACTCCGTGCAGTGCGGCATCCAGCACGGCCTGGCCGCTGTTACAGCGCCAGTTGCCTTGTACACGCTGGGAAAACTCACGCCCGTTCTGCTGAAGCTGCCAGGTATCGCTGCCTCCGATCAGGCAATTATGGCGATTCAGTTCCGAAAGGCTGTGCGGTCTGCCGTAACGCTCGATGTAGGACGGCGAAGCGCACAGGTACATCTGACGTGGCGCGAGGCGGGTCGCGACCAGACGCGAGTCCTGTAACCGGCCAAGACGAATCGCAAGGTCCATGCCTTCATGAACCAAGTCCAGCGTGTCGTTGCTCAGCTCGATATCGACCCGCAGGTGCGGGTAAACGTCCATGAAACGCGTGACCAGCGGCGTGATGAAGCGCTCGCCATAGGCCACCGCGCAGGTCATGCGCAACAATCCCTTCGGTTCGCTGGCCAGATCGCCCACGGCGCGCAGAGCTTCTTCGCGGCCGTCCTGCAGGCGCTGGCAGTGGTGCAGAAAGGTTTGCCCGGCTTCCGTCAGCGCGACCTTGCGTGTGCTGCGGTAGAGCAGACGGGTCTGCAGGCGCTCTTCAAGACGAACGATTTGACGGCTCACATGCGACGAGGAGACCCCGAGCCGCTGAGCCGCCGCCGTGAACTGCCCGCATTCTGCAACGGCAACGAACTCATCCAGACCTTCCCAGCGATTGGTGTACATCGATTATCCCTGTACAGCATTAATGTTTTGCTTTTAGCCGCATTACTCGTCAATTGGCACTGTACTACACTGCAATCCTTGTTTTTACCCGTCGGAGAAGATTGATGATCAAGTCGCGCGCTGCTGTCGCTTTTGAAGCCAAAAAGCCATTGGAGATCGTTGAAGTCGATGTCGCCATGCCCAAGGCGGGAGAAGTGCTGCTCAGAGTAGTAGCCTCCGGCGTCTGCCACACCGATGCCTACACCCTGTCCGGGGCTGACCCTGAAGGGATTTTCCCATCGATCCTCGGCCACGAAGGCGGTGCGATTGTCGAAGCGGTGGGTGAGGGCGTGACCTCGGTGATGGTCGGCGACCACGTGATTCCGCTGTACACCCCGGAATGCCGTCAGTGCAAGTTCTGCCGCTCGGGCAAGACCAACCTGTGTCAGGCGATTCGTGCCACTCAGGGTAAAGGCCTGATGCCGGATGGCACCACGCGCTTTTCCTATAAGGGCGAGCCGATTTTCCACTACATGGGCACATCGACCTTCTCCGAGTACACCGTACTGCCGGAAATCTCGGTGGCCAAAATCGACAAGCAGGCACCGCTGGAAAAGGTCTGCCTGCTGGGTTGCGGTGTCACCACCGGTATCGGTGCGGTGCTCAACACCGCCAAGGTCAAGCCTGGCGATACCGTGGCCATCTTCGGCCTGGGCGGTATTGGCCTCTCGGCATTGATCGGTGCGGTCAAAGCCAAGGCAGCTCGAATCATTGCCATCGACATCAACCCGGCCAAGTTCGAAATCGCCAAACAGCTGGGCGCGACTGATTGCGTCAATCCGAAGGATTTCGACCGTCCGATCCAGGAAGTCATTGTCGACATGACCGATGGCGGCGTCGACTTCTCGTTTGAGTGCATCGGTAATGTGCAACTGATGCGTGCAGCGCTGGAATCCTGCCACAAGGGCTGGGGCGAGTCGGTCATCATCGGCGTGGCCGGTGCCGGTCAGGAAATCGCTACCCGTCCGTTCCAGCTGGTGACCGGGCGCGTCTGGCGCGGTTCGGCATTTGGTGGCGTGCGTGGTCGTACCGAATTGCCAAGCTACGTGGACATGGCGCAGACCGGTGAAATCCCGCTGGATACGTTCATCACCCACACCATGGGCCTGGAAGACATCAACAAGGCATTCGACCTGATGCATGAAGGCAAAAGCATCCGCACGGTCATTCATTTTTAAGGAGCAGCGGCAGGCGCTCGGCTTCAAGCAGCAAGCAGGATGCTCTGGTCCATGCCTGCAGCCTGAGGCTTGACGCCTGCAACTGGAGGAAACCCTATGCCTTTGGAAAATATTTCCTGCCAAAAGAGTTTCGGCGGCTGGCACAAGCGCTACAAGCATCATTCTCAAGTGCTCGGTTGCGACATGGTGTTTGCCGTCTACCTGCCGCCACAGGCGGAGCAGGGCGGCAAGCTGCCGGTGTTGTACTGGCTGTCCGGCCTGACCTGCACGGATGAGAACTTCATGCAGAAAGCAGCGGCCCATCGACTGGCGGCCGAGCTGGGCATCATCATCGTGGCGCCTGATACCAGTCCGCGCGGTGCCGACGTGGCAGATGACCCTGACGGCGCCTGGGACTTCGGTCAGGGCGCGGGCTTCTACCTTAACGCTACCGAGCAGCCTTACGCGCGGCATTACCAAATGCATGATTACGTGGTCAAGGAACTGCCGGCGTTGATCGAGGGGCATTTCCCGGCGTCGCAGGTGCGCAGTATCAGCGGCCACTCGATGGGCGGTCACGGCGCGCTGGTCTGCGCATTGCGCAATCCTGGCCGCTATCGCTCGGTGTCGGCGTTTTCGCCGATCAGTAATCCGATCGATTGCCCCTGGGGGCAAAAGGCATTCTCCCGTTATCTGGGCGAAGACCGTTCTCGCTGGCGCGAGTGGGATGCCAGCGTGCTGATTGCGCAGGCGTCCGAAAAGCTGCCGACCCTGGTCGATCAGGGCGATCGTGATGATTTTCTGGTCAACCAGCTCAAACCCGAGGTGCTGGTTCAGGCGGCCAAGGCTGCGGATTACCCGCTGACCCTGCGCATGCAGCCAGGTTACGACCACAGCTATTTCTTCATCGCCAGCTTCATCGAAGACCATCTCAGGCATCACGCTGCAGCCTTGAACAGCTAACGCGCGCCAAAGCAGGTAGAATCACGCCCTGACTTTTTTCAGGGCGTTTTTTTATGCGTATTGGCCATGGCTATGATGTGCACCGTTTCGCTGAAGGCGACTTCATTACCTTGGGCGGCGTGCGGATTGCACACGGGTTCGGCCTGCTGGCCCATTCCGATGGCGATGTCCTGCTGCATGCCTTGAGCGACGCGCTTCTGGGCGCCGCAGCGCTGGGCGATATCGGCAAGCACTTTCCTGACACCGACCCGCAGTTCAAGGGCGCCGACAGCCGCGTGCTGCTGCGTCATGTCCTCACGCTGATCCATGGCAAAGGCTGGAAGGTCGGTAATGTCGACGCGACCATCGTCGCTCAGGCACCGAAAATGGCACCGCACATCGATGCCATGCGTGCATTGATCGCCGAAGACCTTCAGGTTGAGCTGGATCAGGTCAACGTCAAGGCCACAACGACCGAAAAGCTTGGCTTTACCGGGCGTGAAGAAGGCATCGCGGTGCATGCCGTTGCGTTGTTGCTGCGCGCATGAATGAACTTGAACTGCTGGGCCCGCGAGCTTACGGCGATGCACTGGGGCGTGCAGTGCTCAAGGCGACTGCCGAAGACTTTCAGGTCGATGAAGTGCTGGACATTCCGCTTTCCGGGGATGGCGAGCACTTGTGGCTATGGGTCGAGAAACGCGGCCTGAACACGGAAGAGGCGGCGCGCCGGCTGGCCCGGGCTGCGGGCGTTCAGTTGCGCACAGTCAGCTACGCCGGTCTCAAGGATCGCCAGGCATTGACCCGACAGTGGTTCAGTATTCAACTGCCGGGCAAGGCCGATCCTGATCTGTCTGCTGCGCAGGACGACACGCTGAAGATTCTCAAAAGCGGTCGTCACAAACGCAAGCTGCAGCGTGGCGCCCATGCGGCCAATGGCTTCACCCTGCGTCTGACTCAGCTGGATGCAGACCAGGGCGCGTTGAATCAGCGCCTTGAAACCATTGCCCGGCAGGGCATCCCCAATTATTTCGGCACGCAGCGTTTTGGCTATCAGGGCGGAAATCTTGGCGAGGCACGCGATTACGCCGCCCGCAAGGCGCTGCCTGAGCAGCGCGCCGTGCGTTCGCGACTGTTGTCCACGGCGCGCAGTTACCTGTTCAACCGGGTGTTGGCCGCCCGGGTTGCCGATGGCAGCTGGCAGAAGGCTCAGGTCGGGGATTTGCTTGCGTTCACCGACAGTCGCAGTTTTTTCCCGGCCGGATTGGATGAATGCAGCGATCCTCGTCTGGCGATCCTCGATCTGCACCCCACCGGTCCTCAGTGGGGTGAAGGCCCTTCGCCAGCTGGCGGTGCGACGGCAGCGCTGGAAAATACCGTTGCCGATGACGAATCCGTGTTGCGTGACTGGCTGGTCAGAGCGGGCATGGAGCACGAACGTCGCATCCTGCGACTGCCCATTGGGCGGCTGACGTGGCATTATCCCGAGTCTGACATTCTGCAACTGGAATTCGTCCTTCCGCCCGGATGCTTTGCGACCGTCTTGGTACGCGAACTCATCGATCTGGTGCCGGTTGGGCAGACGGACAGCTCATGCGTATTCTGATATCAAATGATGACGGGGTGAATGCGCCCGGTCTTGTCGCGCTCCATGCGGCGTTGGCGAACTACGCCGACTGCGTGGTGATTGCGCCTGATCAGGACAAAAGTGGTGCCAGCAGTTCTCTGACACTCGACCGGCCCTTGCATCCGCACACCCTGGAAAACGGCTTCATCAGTGTCAACGGTACGCCCACCGATTGTGTGCATCTGGGCATTCACGGGCTACTGGAGCGGCAACCGGACATGGTGGTTTCAGGCATTAACCTGGGGGCCAATCTGGGCGACGATGTACTGTATTCCGGAACGGTCGCCGCAGCGCTTGAAGGGCGTTTTCTGCAGCGCCCGTCGTTTGCCTTTTCGTTTCTGTCACGTCAGCCGGATAATCTGGCGACGGCGGCGCATTACGCGCGCTTGCTGGTCGAGGCCCATGAGCAACTCGACCTGCCACCCCGCACGGTATTGAACGTGAATATTCCCAACCTGCCGCTCGAGCACATCCGCGGCATTCAACTGACCCGATTGGGGCATCGTGCCCGCGCTGCGGCGCCGATCAAGGTCGTCGACCCGCGTGGCCGCGCTGGCTACTGGATCGCTGCTGCCGGTGATGTCGAGGACGGCGGCGCCGGGACCGACTTTCATGCGGTCGTACAAGGCTATGTATCGATCACGCCGTTGCAGCTGGATAGAACCTATCAGGACGGATTCAGCAGCCTGAACACCTGGCTGGAGGGACTTCGTTGATGTCACGCGAGCAGGATGATTTATTGCGTCGAGGGATCGGAATGACATCGCAGCGTACCCGCGAGCGTCTGATTCAGCGCCTCTGTGAAGAGGGCATTTCCAACCAGCGGGTACTGGACGTCATTCGCAAGACGCCACGGCATCTGTTTGTCGATGAAGCGCTGGCGCATCGCGCCTACGAAGACACCGCATTGCCCATCGGTCACAACCAGACCATTTCCCAGCCTTACATGGTCGCGCGGATGAGCGAGCTGCTGCTGGCAGCCGGGCCGCTGGACAAGGTCATGGAGATCGGTACGGGGTCAGGCTATCAGACTGCTGTGCTGGCGCAGCTGGTAGAACGAGTGTTCTCGGTCGAGCGCATCAAGGTGCTTCAGGATCGCGCCAAGGAACGTCTGGTCGAGCTCAATCTGCGCAACGTGGTGTTCCGCTGGGGTGACGGCTGGGAAGGCTGGCCAGCCCTGGCGCCCTATAACGGCATCATCGTCACGGCGGTGGCAACCGATGTACCGCAGGCATTGCTCGATCAGCTGGCACCAGGAGGCCGTCTGGTCATTCCTGTGGGCTCGGGGGAGGTTCAGCAGTTGATGCTGATCATCCGTGAAGAACACGGTTTTTCCCGGCACGTGCTGGGGGCTGTGCGCTTCGTGCCATTGCTCAATGGACCCATCGCTTGAAGATTGTCTGCGGTAAACAATGAATTCTGGCGTCAGTCATCTGTCTACAGCGCGCGGCCCGGAATGTTGAATGGCCTGATGGCATCATTTCCATGCAGCTGATTGATACTTAACAGCGTTTTTCAGCGGATATCACTGGCTGCCCGTCGCTATTACGGCACAATAGGCATCTTTTTTGAATTCAGTCACCAGTAAAGGGAGTGGCGGGTGAGTCTCACAGTCATTCAGCAGCTCAGGTCTTCAAGAAGTTATCAGCGTCTGGTGATTGGCATTGCTCTCAGTGTCCTTTTGGTCGGCTGCTCCAGCTCGCCCTCAGGCGGCGTTCGCGTCGTTGATCGCAACGGCAATGCCGTGGCCCAGCGCCCGACGGTGACCACTGGCCAATACGTGGTCAGGCGCGGTGACACACTTTTTTCCATTGCATTTCGTTACGGCTGGGACTGGAAGGCGCTGGCTGCCCGTAACCAGATCCCGGAGCCGTTTACCATCAAGCCTGGTCAGACAATTCGCTTTGACGGACGCTCCTCTTCAACACCGAGCGTGGTTTCAACGTCGGGCGCCGGGCGTCCAGTGACGTCCACGTCAACCACTACCAGCAGTTCCGGATCCGTCAAAACCACGGTCATGTCCAAACCTGTTGCGGTTGTACCTGTGGTTATACCTCCCTCGGCGACCACCGGGACAGGCCCGGCCGGCAAGTCCCCGACAGGTTGGACCTGGCCTTCGAGTGGCATTTTGATAGGAAAATTTTCCTCAAACGGCAGTTTGAATAAAGGAATTGATATCGCTGGTGATTTGGGACAGCCTGTTTTGGCAGCGTCTGATGGTTCAGTTGTTTACGCCGGAAGTGGATTACGGGGCTACGGCGAATTGATCATCATCAAACACAGCGATACCTACGTCAGTGCCTACGGTCATAACCGCAGGCTTTTGGTACGGGAAGGACAACAGGTCAAGGCAGGGCAGACGATTGCCGAAATGGGGTCAACAGGAACTGACCGGGTGAAACTGCATTTTGAGATTCGCCGCCAAGGGAAACCTGTAGATCCGTTAGGATTCTTGCCACGTCGTTGATAGTTGCCAGCCTGTTCCAGGCGTAATAGGAACAGGCTCAAGCGTTGCCATGGAACCAGGCGATGCTGGAGCTTGAGGTCGAACTCACCAAAGGACTAAAACAATGGCTCTTGGCAACGAAGCGCCGGAGTTTGACATCGATGATGAAGTGCTCCTTATGGAAGCCGGCATTGTCCTGAAGGAAGCGTCAAACGAGAAGCAGCCAGCCGCTGTCTCGGGACGTACCAAGGTCAAGCAATCAACATCGCTCAAACAACACAAGTACATTGACTACACGCGGGCGCTTGATGCTACCCAGCTGTACCTCAATGAAATCGGTTTTTCTCCTCTATTGTCCCCGGAAGAAGAAGTGCATTTTGCGCGTCTGTCGCAAAGTGGAGATCCGGCCGGGCGCAAACGCATGATTGAAAGCAATCTGCGGCTGGTAGTGAAAATTGCCAGACGCTATGTCAATCGTGGGCTGTCATTGCTTGATCTGATCGAGGAGGGCAACCTGGGGTTGATCAGGGCGGTTGAGAAGTTCGACCCGGAGCGCGGTTTTCGTTTCTCCACCTACGCCACCTGGTGGATTCGTCAGACCATTGAACGCGCGATCATGAATCAGACGCGGACCATCCGACTACCGATTCATGTGGTCAAGGAGCTGAACGTTTATCTGCGTGCGGCCAGAGAGCTGACCCAGAAGCTGGATCACGAACCTTCTCCTGAAGAGATCGCCAACCTGCTGGAAAGACCGGTAGGCGAGGTCAAGCGCATGCTGGGCCTGAACGAACGTGTTTCGTCAGTGGACGTTTCGCTGGGCCCGGATTCGGACAAGACCCTGCTCGATACCTTGACCGACGACCGTCCGACAGACCCCTGCGAGTTGCTGCAGGACGACGATCTCTCACAGAGTATCGATCAATGGCTGTCTGAACTGACCGAGAAGCAGCGCGAGGTGGTGATTCGCCGCTTCGGCTTGCGCGGGCATGAAAGCAGCACGCTTGAAGATGTAGGGCTTGAGATCGGCCTGACGCGTGAGCGTGTAAGGCAGATTCAGGTTGAAGGACTCAAGCGTTTGCGTGAGATCCTCGAGAAAAATGGTCTGTCCAGCGAATCCCTCTTCCAGTAATCCCCCCTCTGCAGCATCCATCCAGGGCCGATATAACACAGTGTGTGTATATCGGCCTTTTTATATGTCTTTCGTAATTTTAATATTGCTGCTCACGGGACCCGCCAATACGGTTTTGCCCGTTCAATCTCGCGGTCGGTGTACTTGGAAGGTTCAAAGCCTGTAAGTCATTGCGCACGCTTGCTGTAAGTCATTCAGGTAATCGGAGTAAGGCTAGTCGCCAATTTCACGGTTTTTTCGTTGCAAGGCCTTGTTTTTTAAAAGGTTTTAATCCTGTAAGACAATCGACCGGGAAATATTCTGGAGCGTTTCGGGTGTTGCTCTCCAGGGTTAAATCTCTAATATCGAAGCTGTGCCAACGGACAGGCACGGGCCATCAAGGATGACGGTCAAGGACATCGCGGGATGCGATTCATCAGGATGATGACAAGGGAATACAGGGATCAGGGAAAAACGTGGGCGGGTCATACCGCCCCTTTTTTTGTCTGCAGAAAAGCGCATTCAATAAAAAAGGCCTTCTTGAGGGCCTTTTGTCTGTCTGGAATCTAGCGTTCCAGATCAGCGATCTTGCCGGTTTTGCCATCCCACTCTGCCGCATCCGGCATAGCGTCTTTCTTTTCGGTGATATTGGGCCAGACTTCGGCAAGCTCGGCGTTGAGCTCGATGAAGTTTTCCATGCCGGCAGGGATCTCGTCTTCCGAGTAAATGGCTACGGCAGGGCACTCTGGCTCGCAGAGCGCGCAGTCGATGCACTCGTCCGGGTGGATCACCAGGAAATTCGGGCCTTCGTAAAAGCAGTCCACCGGACAGACTTCTACGCAGTCGGTGTACTTGCACTTGATGCAGTTGTCGGTGACGACGAAGGTCATTTCTAATTTTCTCCTCAGGCGGCTGCGGCAGAGCCCTTCCAGACAGGGGTGCCAGGTTCGGGAGGTTTCCCGGCCCTATGAAAACACGTGCTTTTGGTGGGTGGCCTTGAAGCGGTAAGACTGCGGCGTCTGCTACCTGTCCCTGCTACCTACCGATGGTTCGCTGCATTTTCACGCGGCTCGAAAAACGCCTCGACCAGGCTAAAAGCCGAGAGCGTCCCAAACCGCGCGGGATTCTAACAGTATGTAACGCTTCGCGTCACAGGCGAGTTTGCAATGTGTATAGCAAATCCAGCGCCTGCCGCGGGGTCATATCGTCGACCTTGACCTTCGACAGCTCGTCGAGCACCGGGTGCGGCAGACTTGCGAACATATCGCTCTGCTGCGGGACTGCGGGCTTGCCGGGTTTGGCGCGCGGCTGCTCGTGCGGCAGGCTGGTGGTTTCCAGACGCTGCAAGTGTTCCTTGGCGCGGCTGATGACCTTACCCGGCACCCCGGCCAGTTGCGCCACGGCCAGACCGTAGCTCTGACTCGCAGGCCCTGGCAGGACCCGGTGCAGGAACACGATGCGCTCATTATGCTCGGTGGCGTTGAGGTGCACATTGGTCACCAGCGGTTCGCTTTCCGGCAATACCGTCAGTTCGAAATAGTGCGTGGCGAACAGTGTATAGGCGCGCAGCTGCGCGAGGCACTCGGCTGCCGCCCAAGCCAGCGAAAGGCCGTCGAAAGTACTGGTGCCGCGCCCGACTTCGTCCATCAGCACCAGACTTTTATCGGTAGCGTTGTGCAGGATGTTTGCCGTTTCGCTCATTTCGACCATGAACGTCGAGCGTCCGCCCGCCAGGTCGTCGCTGGAGCCGATGCGCGTGAAGATCCGGTCGACCAGCGACAGTTCGCAGCTGGCAGCGGGCACGAAGCTGCCGATATGGGCCAGCAGCACGATCAGCGCCGTCTGACGCATATAGGTCGATTTACCGCCCATGTTCGGGCCGGTGATGACCAGCATGCGAGTGCTGTCGTCCAGCGCCAGGTCGTTGGCAACGAAAGGCGTGCTCAGAACCTGTTCCACCACCGGATGACGGCCTTGCTCGATGCGCATGCAGGGTTCGGCGACAAAGCGTGGGCAATTGAGGTCCAGATTCAGCGCGCGCTCCGCAAGGTTGCTCAGCACGTCCAGTTCGGCCAGCGCCGCCGCCGTATCCTGAAGCGGCGCAAGATGACCGATCAGGTCTTCGAGCAGCGTTTCGTAGAGCATCTTTTCCCGAGCCAAGGCGCGGCTCTTGGCCGACAACGCCTTGTCTTCGAACTCCTTGAGCTCGGGCGTGATGAAGCGCTCGGCGCCCTTCAGGGTCTGGCGGCGTATGTAATCAGCCGGCGCCTGCTCGGCCTGCTTGCTTGGCAGCTCGATAAAGTAGCCATGTACGCGGTTGTAGCCGACTTTCAGATTGCCAAGACCGGTGCGGGCTTTTTCGCGGGCTTCCAGGTCGATCAGGAACTGGCCGGCGTTTTCGCTCAGCGACTGCAGATCATCCAGCTCAGCGTCGTAGCCAGTCTTCAAAACGCCACCGTCACGAATGACGGCTGGCGGGTTGTCGATGATCGCGCGCTGCAGCAGATCGGCCAGCTCGGGATAGGTGCTGGCTGTCTGCGCAAGTTGCTGCAGATGCGGCGCTTCCAGATCGGCCATCGCCTGTTGCAACTCGGGCAGGGCGCTCAGGGCGTCGCGCAGGCGAGCGAGGTCACGTGGCCGCGCGTTACGCAGGCCGATGCGCGCCAGAATCCGCTCGATGTCGCCGATTTCCTTGAGCTGTGGCTGCAGGTTTTCGAAGCGATAGCGTTCCAGAAAACAGGTGATCGACGTCTGGCGTGCCTGAAGGATGGTCAGGTCGCGCAATGGCCGGTTCAGCCAGCGGGTCAGCAACCGTGTCCCCATTGCGGTCTGGCAGCGGTCCATGACCGATTGCAGGGTGTTGTCACGGCCTCCGGACAGGTTGGTGTCCAGTTCCAGATTACGGCGACTGGCGGCATCGAGGATCACGGTATCGTCGAGACGTTCGTGACGCAGGCTGCGCAGATGGGGCAGGGCGGTACGCTGGGTTTCCTTGGCATAGCTCAGCAGGCAGCCGGCAGCACCGATGGCCAGCGTCAGGTTTTCGCAACCGAAACCCTTCAGGTCCTGGGTTGCAAACTGCTGACACAAACTTTTATGCGCTGAGTCGCGCTCGAAATCCCAAGGCGCGCGACGTCGAGAACCACGGCGCTTCTCGGCAGGCAGACCTTGTGGCCAATCGTCCGGGATCAACAGCTCGACCGGGTTGATGCGCTCGAGCTCGGCCAGCAGGTTCTCCCAGCCCTTGATCTCCAGCACACTGAAGTTACCGCTGGTGATATCCAGTACCGCGAGGCCGAACAGACGTTCGTCACCCAGCACGGCGGCGATCAGGTTATCGCGGCGCTCGTCGAGCAGGGCCTCATCGCTGATGGTCCCTGGCGTGATGATCCGCACCACCTGACGATCCACCGGCCCCTTGCTGGTGGCGGGGTCGCCGATCTGCTCGCAGATCACCACTGATTCGCCCAGTTTCACCAGCTTGGCCAGATAACCCTCGGCTGCGTGGTAGGGAATCCCGCACATGGGAATGCTCTGACCTGCCGACTGGCCGCGTGCGGTCAGGGTTATATCCAGCAGCTTGGCGGCTTTCTTCGCGTCTTCGTAGAAGATCTCGTAGAAATCGCCCATGCGATAAAACATCAGCTGATCCAGGTGCTGGTTTTTCAGTTTCCAGTACTGCTGCATCATCGGAGTGTGTGCGGAGAGGTCGGAAATTGCTTTATTCATCAGTGGCTTAGGCAAGTTCTTGAGAGGAGTGAGGCAACCTTGAGACGCGACGGGTGGCCCTTGTCTGAATCAAGGGGCGTCTGCCGGGTATGTGCGATGGCGGCAAGGTTATCACGCTCGACCGGGTGGTGCAGTGACCGCGTGGCTTCCCGCGTATTGGTGACCGGGCGTTTCCAGACAGCCATGCATCCCGATTTGGCGTATAGACTTTCATCGCTGCCACCCGATAACCGGGCGGTAACTTATAAAAAAGGACTTTTATATGAAGAACAAACGAGCAAGAGATTCTGTCAGCGGGCGCTTCATCCCTTTGGAAGAAGCCAGAAAAAGGCCGAGAGAAACCACGGTGGAAACGGTCAAAAAGCCCGGACGCAGGAGAAATGACAACTAAAGCAGCATGCTCAGCCCCGTTGCGCGGCAGGTGCGTGGCCTCAGGATTCACCTTTACAGGCTTTCCAGCATGAACGATTACACCGTGAATGAGATAACCGGACTTGCCGATACGCTTGGCAGGCTTCTGGGTGCAATGAACGCGCAAGTGACCACTGCCGAATCCTGTACGGGGGGCGGAATAGCCGAAGCGATCACGCGCATTGCCGGCAGCTCGGCGTGGTTCGAAGCGGGCTACGTGACCTATTCGAATGCCCAGAAGATCCGCCAGTTAGGGGTGCCCGAGGTGTTGTTCGCACAGGTCGGGGCGGTCAGTCAGCCGGTTGTCGAGTCCATGGTGCGAGGCGCACAGCGTGAAAGTGGTGCACGATTCGCCGTCGCGGTCAGCGGTGTCGCAGGGCCCGGCGGCGGTTCGCCGGACAAACCGGTCGGTACTGTGTGGCTGTGCTGGGGCAAGGATGATGCGCTGATCGCCCGGCGCTGCCACTTCGATGGCGACCGTGATCAGGTCCGTCGACGGACGGTCGAAGCCGCGTTGCACGGGCTGATACAGCTTGCGCGCGGAGAAATGCCAAAACAGGGGTAGGCGCGCGCTCACTGCTGTGGAATAATACTGTCTACTTATACAGGTGTTGTGGCCATCAAGGCCCTAATTGAATTTGATTACGTGAGGACTTCAATGGACGACAACAAGAAGAAAGCCTTGGCTGCGGCCTTGGGTCAGATCGAGCGTCAGTTCGGTAAAGGCGCCGTGATGCGCATGGGCGATCATGATCGCCAGGCGATCCCTGCCATCTCCACCGGTTCGCTGGGTCTGGATATCGCACTCGGTATTGGCGGTCTGCCGAAAGGCCGGATCGTGGAAATCTACGGTCCTGAGTCTTCCGGTAAAACCACACTGACGCTGTCGGTCATCGCTCAGGCCCAGAAAATGGGTGCTACCTGTGCCTTTGTCGACGCCGAGCACGCACTGGATCCGGAATACGCCGGCAAGCTGGGCGTCAACGTCGACGACCTGCTGGTTTCGCAGCCGGACACCGGTGAGCAGGCGCTGGAAATCACCGACATGCTGGTGCGCTCCAATGCCATCGACGTGATCGTGGTCGACTCCGTTGCTGCGCTGGTACCCAAGGCAGAGATCGAAGGCGAAATGGGTGATATGCACGTGGGTCTGCAGGCGCGTCTGATGTCGCAGGCGCTGCGCAAGATCACCGGTAACATCAAGAACGCCAACTGCCTGGTGATCTTCATCAACCAGATCCGCATGAAGATCGGCGTGATGTTCGGCAGCCCGGAAACCACCACCGGTGGTAACGCGCTGAAGTTCTACGCTTCGGTACGTCTGGACATCCGCCGTACAGGCGCGGTCAAGGAAGGCGATGAAGTTGTCGGCAGCGAAACCCGCGTCAAGGTCGTGAAGAACAAGGTGGCTCCGCCGTTCCGTCAGGCCGAGTTCCAGATTCTTTACGGCAAGGGTATCTACCTGAACGGTGAAATCGTCGATCTGGCCGTTCTGCATGGTTTTGTCGAGAAGTCCGGCGCCTGGTACAGCTACCAGGGCAGCAAGATCGGTCAGGGTAAGGCCAACTCGGCCAAGTTCCTGGCAGATAACCCGGAAATCTGCAAAGCGCTCGAGAAGCAGATCCGCGACAAGTTGCTGACCCCTGGCGTTGATACCAAGGCTGTCGGCTCCCGTGAAGCAGTGGCTGCCGATGACATGTCTGAAGCAGATGTCGATATCTGATAGCCATGCCTGCCGTGCTCGATACACCCGTCGCCGTCAGGCGCACTGCAATGGACCTGCTCGCACGTCGCGAGCACGGTCGAGTCGAGCTGACGCGTAAACTGCGTCAGCGCGGCGCTCCCCCCGAGCTTATCGATGCAGCCCTTGATCGTCTGGTCGAGGAAGGTTTGCTCTCCGAGTCCCGTTACCTTGAAAGCTTCGTTTCTTATCGGGCACGTTCGGGCTACGGTCCTGTTCGTATTCGAGAAGAGCTGGGGCAGCGTGGTTTGCAACGTGCCGACATTGAGCAGGCGCTCAGGGAGTGCGGCGTTGATTGGCAGGAGAAGCTTCACGAGCTCTGGCAGCGCAAGTTTGCCGGTGCCCTGCCTGTCGATGCGCGCGAGCGGGCCAAGCAGGGGCGTTTTCTGAGTTATCGCGGCTATCCGCTGGAAATGATCGGCCGCTTGTTAAGCGGCCGTGGCGGGGATGACTGATATATCCGGGCGCTTACTGTGGCGCCCGATTCCGAGCTGCGTCCCTTGTCACTGAAGCGTCTTCCCAGTTTTCCTGTTGATTGATGTAATCCACCAGTTCCCGAAGCCTGCCCTGATTGCGTCCTGTGAAGGTGAACGCCAGTCGTGTCAGGTGACTGAATTGCGCTTCATCGTGCTCTTCGCCCTGATAACTGTGCTGATGAAAGTTTTCATTGATGCACAGGTCAGCGAAAGCGTCCTGCATGTGCTCCAGGGCCTGCTCGTTCAGCGCATGGTGCATACGGATCACGAACTTGTTTTTCAGCCAGCGGCTGGAGTGGAAGTTTGCATAAAACCGGTTGATCTCTTCCACCGCTTCATCGGCGCTGTAGACCAGCCTCATCAGTTTCATGTCGGCTGGCAGAATGTAGTGATTGTCCTGCAACTGATGCTTGATGAAGTCCAGTGCACCTTGCCAGAAACTCCCGCCAGGTGTGTCCAGCAATACGACAGGCACTAACGGGCTTTTGCCGGTTTGTATCAACGTCAGCACTTCCAGGGCTTCATCCAGAGTTCCGAAGCCGCCGGGGCAAAGCACCAGCGCGTCGGCCTCCTTGACGAAGAATAGCTTGCGCGTGAAGAAGAAGTGGAAGGGCAGCAGGTTTTCGCTGCCCTCAACTGTCGGATTGGCGTGCTGTTCGAAGGGCAGGGTAATGTTGAACCCAAGGCTGTGTTTCAAGCCTGCACCGGCATGGGCTGCCGCCATGATGCCGCCGCCTGCGCCGGTGATGACCATCATGTCGGAGCGGGCCAGCTTTTCACCCAGCTCTCTGGCCTGTGCGTACAGCGGATGCTCCGCCGGTGTGCGAGCGGAGCCGAATACAGTGACTTTGCGGCGGCCCTTGAAACGCTCGAGCACCCGAAAGGCCTTGTCCAGTTCGCGCAGGGTTTGCAGCGTTATCTTGACGTCCCAGCGGTTGCGGTCATCCTGGGCCATGCGCAACACTGTGAGCATCATGTCGCGGTACAGCGGCAGGTTTTTCGTGCCCGGAGCCACCTCATTGATGTGCTCTTCAATCTGGCTGGTCAGGTCGAGACCGTCGCGTTGGAAGTGTCGGGATAGAAGATCGTCAGGTACATACGGCATTCGGGATTTTTCCTCCTGCTGGATCAATGGCCCGATGGGGCGTGTTGAATCGATGATGTCCCGGTTTGCAGCGAAAGGCTACCCATTCCCTGTTCATTGCCAGGGTGGATTAGTTGCAGGATGTCTTGAGAGTTGCTCGACTGACGCGCCTGAGGGACAGGCGCGCGGGGGAGGTTACATGTCGGATATGGCTTATTGCTTGGGTTTTACAGTGCAGTCGGAAGCCTGAAAGGTTTGCGTTGCAACCGGGCGGTTGGTCTTGTACTCAGTGAACTGATACTTGAGGACGGCACCCTTGGTCATCAACTGGCGGAAACCATTGTTGTGGCAAACGCTGTTGCCTAACTGGTTGCGCATCACGTCCGGATTGGCGCGCATCTGCTGAGCCTGGCCTTCACGAACGCTCAAGTGGTTGATCAACTGGTTGCCGGTGACGGTGTAACCCTGATCGAGGATGTCTTCGTTGATCGCTCTCGGCGTGCCGACACTGCTTTCCTTAGCGACTTTTTCCAGCATCTTGCTGAGTTCGAACTCCTGTTTCGACGCCGCCTGGGCGCACAGTGGAGCAACGAGCAAAAGCGTAAGGGTGGGTACGATAAGGCGCAGCATTAAACTCTCCTGGTTAAGTAACTGGCCGTTGGACCAGCGACTTCAAAGTGCGTTCCGGGCAGCCCACCGATAGCGCGGGGTGCGATGGCGCAGCAGTATAGAGCAGGAGCCTTCATCGGGCCTAGGCTCTGTACGAAAACAGGCCTGCGGACCGAAAGCGCGTTGAAGTGCCGGGGCTCTGATAAACTGCGCGGACTTTAATCCTGCCGAGTCTTTGTGGTGTCGATGTCTTTCCCCCGCAGGCGTGTCCTGTAATGAGCCATGCCGTCTCCCGCCTGCGCGATGAGCGTCTGGCCCGCAGTACCAGGCCTTTTATTGCCCGAGGCTCGCGCGCGCCGCGCTGCCCGGATTGCCGGGTGATTTCCAGCTATTGCCTGTGCGAATGGCGACCCAGCGTCGCTGCCGAGTCAGGCATCTGCCTGCTGATGTATGACACCGAGCCCTTGAAACCGACCAACACCGGCTGGCTGATCGCCGACGTCATCAAGGACACTCATGCCTTTCTCTGGTCGCGGATAGAGGTCGATGAGCAATTGCTCGCCTTGCTGGATGACCCGCAGTGGCAGCCTTACATCGTTTTTCCCGGTGAATTTGTTGCCGAGGACCGCGTGGTGAATAAGGTTTCGCGCCTGGATGGCAAGCGCCCGCTGTTCATTCTGCTGGATGCCACCTGGACCGAAGCACGCAAGATGTTTCGCAAGAGCCCTTATCTGGAGCGTTTTCCAGTATTGAGTCTGGAGCCCGAGCAGATCTCGCGCTACCGTTTGCGTCGATCAAGGCGCGACGATCACTTCTGCACGGCGGAAGTGGCCGCCCTGTGTCTGGAGCTGGTCGGTGATGCCAGCGCCAGCGGAGTGCTGGATGCTTATCTGGACGTGTTCAGCGCTCATTATCTGGGCGCCAAGTATCAGAATCCGATTGATCCCGACGACGTGGCGCATACCCATTTGAAAGCGTTCATTTGAAGGCTGTTCATAACAAGGGGCTGCCGAAGTCCACTGGTTTGGCTAATTGCCATCTATGTTCTCGGGTATCGACGCTTCACGCTTGACCGTCATGGCCATGCTGGGCATGCTTGGCGCCGCTTGGAAGCCGATTCATCTGGTCTGGCATTGCGCCGGCGCCCGTTTTGGGTTGCGCACTGCGCGTTCGCCAGCCTCGCTGGGTGGCCGATTCGTCGGTCCCTCACTATAAAAACAGGATCATTACATGACCTACGACATCCTGATCGCCGATGATCATCCCCTGTTTCGCAGTGCGCTGCATCAGGCGCTGAGCATCGGTCTGGGGCCTGACGCACGGCTGGTCGAGGCAGAAAGCATTGCCCAGCTTGAGTCGCGCCTGGCGGAAAAGGCTGATTGGGATCTGGTTCTGCTGGACCTGAACATGCCAGGGGCCTATGGCTTCTCCGGGCTGGTCCTGTTGCGTGGCCAGTATCCGCAGATACCGGTGGTGATGGTCTCGGCGCAGGAAGAAGCCTCCATCGTGGTGCGCTCCAGAGAGTTTGGTGCCAGTGGCTTCATTCCCAAATCCAGCTCGCTGGAAGTCATTCAGCAGGCGGTACGCACGGTGCTTGATGGTGACGTCTGGTGGCCGCCGCAGGTCAATGAAGTGATCAGTGTTTCAGACGAGGCAAAGGCCGCCAGCGCAGGCCTTGCCAGCCTGACGCCGCAGCAGTTTCGAGTGTTGACGATGGTTTGTGAAGGCTTGCTGAACAAGCAGATTGCTTCCGAACTCAGCGTGTCCGAAGCCACCATCAAGGCACATGTCACGGCGATTTTCCGCAAGCTTGGCGTACGCACGCGCACCCAGGCAGCATTGTTGTTACAGCAGCTTGAGTCCATTTCGTCCAGCTGACGGCTTTCAGGTTCCAGTATTCACGCTTTTTTGACCTTTATTGCCTTAGCTTTCCTCATCTTTTTACACAGCAGCCTCTCTATGTCGCCCTTCAAAGGCCAAACCGGTCTGAAACGTATTCTTAATGCCGCAGGTTATTCACTGGACGGTTTATGCGCTGCCTTCAAAGGTGAAGCGGCTTTCCGTCAGTTGGTACTGCTCAACGTGGTCCTGGTCCCGCTGTCGTTTTTCCTGCACGTCAGCAAGGGTGAGCATGCCCTGCTGGTTGCCGTGTGCCTGCTGGCGCTGATCGTCGAGCTGCTCAACTCGGCCGTAGAGGCGGCCATTGACCGCATCTCGCTGGACCTGCACCCGCTGTCCAAGAACGCCAAGGACATGGGCAGCGCTGCCCAGTTCATCGCTCTGAGCATGATCGGTCTGGTGTGGGCGATCATTCTGCTGGGCTGATGCCTTTCGATACAGACGCGTCAATACAGGCTTGGCAGCACGATTTCGTCGCTGCGCTGAACTCCGGCGGTGAATGCGCGGCACAGCTCAAGAAACTCGCGCATGGCTGAGGTCTGGTATTTCTGTTTGTGCCAGATGAAATAGAACTGCCTGGCCAGGTCCAGCTCGGGCGTGGCCAGCTCCACCAGATTGCCGCGACGAAAGGCATCGCGCAGCGCCAGTCTGGAGATGCAGCCAATGCCCAGCCCGGATTCGACTGCACGTTTGATCGCTTCGGTGTGCTCAAGCTCCAGCCGGACATTCAGCCCGTTACGGTGATGACGCATCGCCTGATCGAACGTCAAGCGCGTGCCTGAGCCTTGTTCCCGAAGGATCCAGGCTTCGTGGGTCAACTCTTCCAGCGTTACCTGAGCGCGTTTGGCCAGCGGATGCTGCGGGGCACAGAACACCACAAGTTCGTCTTCGACCCAGGATTGCACTTCGATGTCCGGGTGGCTGCAATCGCCTTCGATGAGGCCCAGATCGATCTCGTAGTGAGCGACCTGTTGCACGATATGCGCTGTGTTCTGGACATGCAGCTTGACCTGGCTTTCCGGGTGGCGCTGCATGTAGCCGCCGATCAGCAGGGTTGCGAGGTAATTGCCGATCGTCAGCGTGGCTCCGACCGCCAGTGAGCCGAAGCCTGATTTGCCATTGAGCAGGTCTTCGATTTCCTTGGCCTGATCGAGCAGCGCGACGGCTTGCGGCAGCAATTGCCTGCCGGTGGCGTTGAGGCTGAGGCGCTTGCCGGCGCGGTCAAACAGCTGGCAGCTCGACTGGCGCTCCAGCTCGGTGATGGAGGTGCTGGCAGCCGACTGCGAAAGCGAAAGCAGTACCGCGGCTTTGGAGACGCTTTCCTGCCGGGCGACGGCCACAAATACCTGGAGCTGACGGAGAGTAAATCGCATATCTATATAACCGATAACCTATATCTTGATAATTCATTTAACAGATATTGTGTCTGCCACTAGAATGTCGCGCAATAGCGCAGTGCTTCTGCGCGCACTATTTTTTCAGGAGTCCTCACGTACATGAGCAACATGAACCACGAGCGTGTCCTCAGCGTCCACCACTGGAACGACACCCTCTTCAGTTTCAAGTGCACCCGCGACCCTGGTTTGCGTTTCGAGAATGGTCAGTTCGTGATGATCGGTCTGCAGCAGCCAAACGGTCGTCCGCTCATGCGTGCCTATTCGATTGCCAGCCCGAACTGGGAAGAGCATCTGGAGTTCTTCAGCATCAAGGTGCCGGACGGCCCGCTGACCTCCCAGTTGCAGCACCTCAAGGAAGGTGACGAAATCATCATCAGCAAGAAGCCTACGGGTACGCTGGTGCTGGACGACCTCAAGCCGGGCAAGCATCTTTACCTGCTGAGCACTGGCACCGGCCTTGCGCCGTTCATGAGTGTCATCCAGGATCCCGAAACCTACGAGCGTTTCGAGAAGGTCATCCTCTGCCACGGCGTGCGTTACGTGAACGAAGTCGCCTATCGCGAATTCATCACCGAGCATTTGCCGCAGAATGAATTCTTCGGTGAAGCGCTGCGTGACAAGCTGATCTACTACCCGACGGTCACCCGCGAGCCCTTCGAGAACGAAGGTCGTCTGACCGATCTGATGCGCAGCGGCAAGCTGTTCAGCGACATCGGCCTGCCGCCGATCAACCCGCAGGACGACCGTGCCATGTTGTGCGGCAGCCCAAGCATGCTCGACGAGACCAGTGAAGTGCTCAACAGCTTCGGCCTGACCGTATCGCCGCGTATGCGCGAGCCGGGCGACTATCTGATCGAGCGTGCTTTCGTCGAGAAGTAAACCGGCTGCACAAGACCCGCCTCGTCCTTGACTGGATCAGGCGGGTTTTTGTTGCGCGGGATTTGTCGCCTCGATCAGTTTAGGCAAGCAGCAGCTTCAGGCGAGCAGCACTTCCAGCACGCAAATCACACCCGCTTGCGGGTAGTGCCAACGCACGTCCAGATCCCAGAACTGAGCACCATAGCGACGTTCCGGCGTGGGCAGCTGATAGGCCGGGCGCGGGTCCTGGGCCAGACACTGCTCGATCAGTTCGACCAGCGGCTCATTCAGGCGCAGCGCGTGTTCGCGAGCCTGTTGCAGCGCGGCGTCTTGCCAGTGCACCGGTATCAGGGCTGGCGCAGCACTGGCGATGCAGTTGGTCGCACCGCCAATTGCATCGGCGTAGGGTACGTAGGGCTTGATGTCCAGCACCGGCGTGCCATCCAGCAGGTCGATGCCGGACAGCCAGAGTCGCCCAGGCTCGACCTTGTCCAGCTTGACCACCGACTGGCCGATGCCATTGGGACGATGGGTTGCGCGGGTAGCGAACACGCCCATCGACTGGTTGCCACCCAGGCGCGGCGGGCGCACCTTCAGGCGTGGCTTGTCTTCCAGCGCCAGGTGGAACAGAAACAGCAGCCAGACGTGACTGACCTGTTCCAGCCCCTGAACCGCTTCACCCTGATCGAACGGTGCCACCAACTCCAGCACCCCGCGGGCCGCCGGGGCCAGTTGTGGCTGGCGAGGGATGGCGAATTTCTCCTTGAAGCAGGAGCGCACGAAGCCGACAGGGGAGACCTTGTAGCTCATCGTGGCAGGTTCAGCCACGCACGCGCAGGGTCAGGCCCTTTAGGAAATTGCGCAGCAGTTGATCGCCACAGGCGCGGTAGTTGGTGTGTCCGACTTTGCGGAACAGGGCGCTCAGTTCTGGCTTGGAGACCGGGAAGTCGACTGATTTGAGGATGGCGTGCATGTCATCTTCTTTCAGTTCGAACGCCACGCGCAGTTTTTTCAGGACGATATTGTTGGTGATCGGCAAATCGATCGGCTGTGGCGGACGGCTTTCGTCCTTGCCACGCTTGAAGTAGACCAGGCCATCAAGGAAGTGCGCCATGATTTCATCGCTGCAATCCAGGTAGCCTTCTTCTTCCTCTTTTTTCATGAATGCGATGACATCGCTTTTCGACACTTCAAAACCGGTCAGTGCGGTGATCTCGACAATCTTGCTGTCGCTGATATCGAGCATGTAGCGCACGCTGCGCAGTACGTCGTTGTTCATCATGAGGCGTGGTTCCTGATAAGTCGTAGGGCAGCGCATGACGGTGGTCATGCGCTGTAATAAGGTGGGTGGCGCGAGGGTCAGAACTTTTCCTTGGCCGTCATGTAGCGCCACTGGCCCTCGGGCAGTTTGCCCATGGACACGCCGCCAATACGGATACGGCGGATGGCGACGATCTTCAGGCCGACGGCCTCGCACAGCAGGGCGATGATGCCGGGCTGCGGATTTTTCATCGCAAAGCGCAGGCGGTTCTCGTTCTGCCAGCTGGCTTTCACGGCCGGCAGCTCCTTGCCTTTGTAAGTCAGGCCGTGGTTCAGCCGGTTGAGGCCATGAGCAACCATCTCGCCCGAGATCTCCACCACGTATTCCTGCTCGATCTTGCTGCGATCATCGGTGAGCTTGCGCAGGATCTTCCAGTCCTGGCTGAACACCATCAAGCCGCTGGCGTTGGCCTGCAGGCTTGAAATCGCCTCAAGGCGCATGAAGTGGCCCTTGAGCGGACGCTTGCTGTAGCTGTGCTCTACGGAAAGCGTGCCCGGAGTGATCATCTGCAAAGCCTCTTCGGCGCTTGCCGAGGCGGGTTTGTGCAGGATGATCGTCACCGGCTCCGGGGCGTCGGCCTTGGCGTCCGGGCTGAGTTCGATTTTCTGGGTGCTGACCTTGAAGTGCGGTTCTTCGATGACCTCGCCGTCCACCGTGACCCAGCCGCCCTCGATAAACAGCTCGGCCTCCCGGCGGGAGCAACCGACCAGCTCGATTAGGCGTTTGGAAAGGCGAATGGGGTCTGTCATGACAAAAAAGCCGTTTGCTAAAATAAAGTCGCCATTGTAACCGTCTGGCGACGGTTAATCGCGGCAACATTGCATCTGCGTTGCAATCGATGTCATTGACGATCGATCAGGCGCATTCTGAGCATGGGGTAAGGCTGGCCCAGGCCATCGACTTCAGCGCGGCTGACAACCTCGAAACCATGCCTGCGGTAAAACCCCAACGCCTGCGTATTCTGCTCGTTGACGTCCAGTTCACGGATATTGAACTGCTCGATTGCATGAGCCAGCAACTGCGTGCCCAGCGTCTGGCCGCGATGGTCCGGGTCGATGAACAGAATATCCAGACTGGTCTTGCGCGTGCCCGCAAAGCCGGTGATGTTGAGCTGTTCATCCCGGGTACAGAACAGGGTCACACTGCCCAGATACTGCGGCAGCAGCTCCTTGAGCCGGGTGATGTAGGCGTCTGGCAGAAAGTCATGGGTCGCGCGCACCGAGCGTTCCCATACCTCGGTCAATTCCGGGTAATCGTGGGTATCCGGTGTATACAGCGGCATCTCGCGTCCTCCTTCAGCTGGTCCTGGATAGACCACAGCCGGAGACAAAAAAGCCCTGCCGGTTAAAGGGCAGGGCTTTCGTTTGCAACCAGGGCGAGCGCTTAGAGCATCTCGGCCCACAGGTCGTATTCGTCGGCATCGGTCACCCGGCACATGATCTTGTCGCCGGGCTGAACGGTACTGCCGTCTTCCAGGCCGATGAACACGTTGCCGTCGATTTCCGGGGCGTCGAAGAAGCAGCGGCCCACGGCACCACGATCGTCGACTTCGTCGATCAGCACTTCGATTTCCTTGCCGATCTTCATCTGCAGGCGCGCAGCGCTGATTGCCTGCTGATGAGCCATGAAACGATCCCAGCGATCCTGCTTGACGTCGTCCGGCACGATGGCCGCGTCCAGCAGATTGGCGGGCGCGCCTTCAACCGGCGAGTACTGGAAGCAGCCAACCCGGTCCAGCTGCGCTTCGGTCAGCCAGTCCAGCAGGTACTGGAAGTCTTCTTCGGTTTCGCCGGGAAAGCCGACGATGAAGGTCGAACGGATGATCAGGTCAGGGCACTGCTCACGCCAGTTCTTGATGCGTGCCAGCGTCTTGTCTTCGAAGGCCGGACGCTTCATCAGCTTGAGGATTTTCGGGCTGGCGTGCTGGAACGGGATGTCCAGGTACGGCAGGATCTTGCCAGCGGCCATCAACGGGATCAGTTCGTCGACGTGCGGGTACGGGTAGACATAGTGCAAGCGCACCCAGACGCCCATCGAGCCCAGCGCCTGGCACAGCTCGGTCATGCGGGTCTTGACCGGCTGACCGTCCCAGAAACCGGTACGGTATTTGACGTCAACGCCATAGGCGCTGGTGTCCTGGGAAATGACCAGCAGTTCCTTCACGCCGGATTTTACCAGGCGCTTGGCCTCGTCCAGCACATCGCCCACCGGGCGGCTGACCAGCTTGCCGCGCATCGACGGGATGATGCAGAAGCTGCAGCTGTGGTTGCAGCCTTCGGAAATTTTCAGATACGCGTAGTGACGCGGGGTCAGTTTGACACCTTGTGGCGGCACCAGATCGATCAGCGGATTGTGATCCTGGCGGGGCGGCACTACGTCGTGCACCGCGTTGACCACCTGTTCATATTGCTGCGGGCCGGTCACCGACAGCACGCTGGGGTGCACGTCGCGGATGACATTGGCGTCAACGCCCATGCAGCCGGTAACGATGACCTTGCCGTTTTCCTTGATGGCTTCGCCGATCACTTCCAGCGACTCGGCCTTGGCCGTATCGATGAAGCCACAGGTGTTGACCACCACCACGTCGGCGTCCTCGTAGGTCGCAACGACTTCGTAACCTTCCATGCGCAGTTGGGTCAGGATGCGTTCAGAGTCAACGAGTGCCTTTGGGCAACCCAGTGAAACGAATCCAACCTTGGGGGCGGACGGCGTGGTGACGGTGGACATGGCAAACCTCGGCGTGAAGGGCACCCGGACGCGAAGCGCAGGCGCTGACTGGGCGCTTGCTGCGCCTCTGATCAAAAAGTGCGCAATTCTAGCGGTGAGTGGACAGGATGACCAGCGTTTGCATGAGAATTACGACGTACGCGAGACGCAGCCGGGGTCAGCGCCCACCCATTCGATCGCATTATGATCGACAGTAGCTTCGGTACACGCAGTGTATTGAGGGGCATGGCGAGGTTGCAGCGTGCGACTGAGACATTCTGAATGCAGTCCAAGCCCGCATGAACGGGCCTGGACTGACTTTCACATGTTCTCAGCGCCGCGGTTCATGCATCGGGCAGCCGTTGTGCTGACTGCGAAAGCCCGCCGAGTGTTCATAGGCCGGTTTGCGTACGCGCATGACGCCGCCCAATGGACGATGTGCCTCAAGGCCGTGCCAGGGGCTGAATGCCATGGCTTCGTCAATTTCCTGAACGTTTTGCTCGGACCACGACGACTGGCGGGGCACATCGATGCGAGCGACGGTGACGTAGGGGCTGAGGTCTTCCGGCCAGATCGCCGAGGCGTCCTCGATCGGCATTTTTTCCAGGTCCGTGGCCAGCTGAACGCGGACTTCCCAGCTGGCGTCGTGTTCAAGAAAAAACGCTTTGACCGCTTCGCGCAGACCGTCCGGATTGTCTTTGAGGTCCAGCGCTTTGTCGGTCAGCGCAATCAGCTCGGCGGAGACGGGCACGACGCTGAGCTTGGCGTAGTAGGGGCCATACAGAAAAGGCACGACGGTGTAGAACGTCTCGCCGAGGATGTGGGTCATCGGATGCCCGCCGAGACTTCTCAGTGTGCCACTTTCGCCCCCTGCAGACTCGATCACCGACTCAATGCCGCGCAGGACGGCAGACAACGCACGTTTCATGCCCGGAGCCTTGTCGGTCGTTTTGGCCAGCAACTTCAAGGTCTTCAGGAAGGCCTTGGGGTCCTTGGCGGTAAAGGCCTTGGCGTTTTGCATGACGAAATCCTGAGTGGTTGCCTCTGCGCTGCCAGGCAAGCGCGCGCCCTCGACGCCGACCAGTTTGATGGCCAGGCCTCTGGGCGTGGATACCTTGTCGTCGAGAATGTCGCCCGGGTTGGTCGAGAAGCGCATGACGACCGGGAAGTTGCCGGGCCTGGCAAAGGCACCCTGGGCCAACGGCTCGGGCAGGTCGCCGTAGACCTGAATCTGACCGTGAAGCAAGCCGTGAGCCTTGGCGTGCACACTGCGAATGGCGTGCCCCGTGTCTTGATACGTGGTCTCGAGGATGGAATGCATGGCTTCGACCAGCTCTTTGCTGGTCTGCGCTTCATCGTCCGGAACGACTTCAAACGAGGGCTGGAAGGGTAACGGCTGGACAGTCAGGTTTTGTGTGGTCATCAGAGCATCTCGGTGGGAGGGGATCAGGGTGCCCTGGCGTCGATGCGGTTCTTGAAGACCCCTGATGCGGCAGGCTTAAGTAATGACCGGCCGATATTTTTGTCGTTCCATGAGAAATGTTGCTTCGAAAAACTGCTTCAAGGGGCCGTGATCAAGGCGTGGTGGCAGGCCGGATCGATATAACCATCTGCGTTTCACCAAGAATTACGACGAGTGCTGCGTTATGCTTCGCGCCATCGCGCCGAGGCATGTCAATGTCTGGCTGAATCTGAATTGTTACGCCTTGTGATGTTCTCAGTGTTGAACCTCATGTCTGGTTTCCGGGAGTAGTGGATGAGTCAAGCAAACAGTCATGCGGAGGCCGGAGGCGCTGCCAAGCCCATCGGACTGCTGATCGCCGCAGTCGGTGTGGTTTACGGCGACATCGGCACCAGTCCGCTGTACACCCTCAAGGAGGTGTTTCAGGGGGGGTACGGCGTGGAAGTGACCCATGATGCGATTCTCGGGGTACTGTCGCTGATCTTCTGGTCGCTGATCTGGGTGGTTTCCTTCAAATACATGGCGTTCGTCCTGCGTGCTGATAACCAGGGCGAGGGCGGCATCATGGCGCTGATGGCCCTGGCGCGGCGTGCGTCGGCCAAGCATCCCCGCCTGCAAATGATGATGGTGGTGTTCGGACTGTTCGGCGCCGCATTGTTCTACGGTGACAGCATGATCACCCCGGCAGTTTCGGTGTTGTCGGCAATGGAAGGGCTTGAACTGGCGTTCGATGGCCTCGATCACTGGATCGTGCCCATGGCGCTGGTGGTGCTGGTGGGCCTGTTTCTGATTCAGCGTCATGGCACCGCGCGCATCGGCGTGCTGTTCGGCCCGGTGATGGTGACCTGGTTTCTGGTGCTCGGTGCGCTGGGTGTCTATGGCATCATGCAGTCGCCGGAAGTGCTGAAAGCGGTCAATCCGGCATGGGGTGTGAATTTCTTCATCATCCATCCGGGCATTGGTGTGGCCATTCTGGGTGCTGTGGTGCTCGCCCTGACGGGGGCCGAGGCGCTGTATGCCGACATGGGGCACTTTGGCCGCAAGCCGATTTCACGTGCCTGGTTCATCCTCGTGCTGCCTGCGTTGCTGCTCAACTATTTCGGTCAGGGTGCGCTGGTGCTGGGCAATCCTGAAACGGTTCGTAACCCGTTCTACCTGCTGGCGCCGGGCTGGGCGCTGCTGCCACTGATCGGTCTGTCGACGATGGCGACCATCATTGCCTCGCAAGCGGTGATCTCCGGCGCGTTCTCGATGACGCTGCAGGCGATCCAGTTGGGCTACATTCCACGCATGCACATCCAGCACACCTCCAGCGACGCGCAAGGCCAGATCTACATTGGTGCCGTCAACTGGGCGCTGATGGCGGGCGTGATTCTGCTGGTGATCGGCTTCGAGTCGTCTGGCGCGCTGGCGTCTGCCTACGGCGTGGCGGTGACCGGGACCATGCTCTGCACCACCATTCTGGTGTCGACGGTCATGCTGATGCTCTGGAAATGGCCGCCATTGCTGGCCGTTCCATTGCTGATCTGCCTGCTGCTGGTGGACGGTCTGTTCTTCGCGGCCAACGTGCCGAAGATCTTCCAGGGCGGGGCCTTCCCGGTGCTGGCGGGTGCGGTGCTGTTTATTCTCATGACCACCTGGAAGCGCGGCAAGCAATTGCTCGCGGAGCGAATCGACGAGGGCGGCCTGCCATTGCCGATCTTCATCGGCAGTATTCGCGTCCAGCCGCCGCATCGGGTGCAGGGCACGGCAGTGTTCCTGACGGCGCGTTCGGATGCCGTGCCCCATGCGCTGTTGCACAACATGCTGCACAACCAAGTGTTGCACGAGCAAGTGGTGCTGTTGACGGTGGTGTATGAAGATTCGCCGCGTGTACCGTCCGCTCAGCGCTTCGAAGTGGAATCCTATGGCGAAGGTTTCTATCGGGTGATCCTGCACTTCGGCTTTATCGATGAGCCCGATGTACCGGCTGCACTGGCCCTGTGTCACTTGCCGGAGCTGGACTTCAGTCCGATGCGCACCACGTACTTCCTCAGCCGCGAGACGGTGATCCCGTCCAAGATGGATGGCATGGCGCGTTGGCGTGAAGCGTTGTTCGCCTTCATGCTCAAGAACGCCAACGGCAACCTGCGCTTCTTCAAGCTGCCGTTCAACCGGGTGATCGAGCTGGGTACGCAAGTGGAGATGTAAACGTTGGCCGGGTTGTCCGGCAGCGCAGATAAAAAAATCCCGGCAACCTCACGGTGCCGGGATTTTTTTGGGTCGCAGACTGCAGCGTTACTGAGCGGTAGTCTTGCCCTGACGCTTGTTGATCGCGTCGATCAGACGTTTGGCCAGTGCCGGGTAGTCTTCATCGAAGTGATGACCGCCTGGTAACTGAACCGCTTCGCCAACGGCGGTGGTGTCGGTGCAACCGCTGTCTTTCTTCTCTTCTACGCCGTAAACGCAGAACACCTTGGCGGCTGGCAGCTTAGCCATTTCCTGTCCGGTGGTGGCTTCCTTGCCTGCGTTACCGAGCCAGCCGTCAACGTGAATCTCGAAGCTGCCAGTGCGCGCGAAGGCCAGCAGAATGATTGCGTCAACCCGGTTCTGATCGTCTGCGGCCAGGCGATTGTAGATGGCTGGCATAACGTCCGCACCGAACGAGTAGCCAGCCAGGATGAAGCGCTTGGTGCCCCATTTCTGACGGTAGTGGTTCATCAGGTCGGTGAGGTCGACGGCGGTCTGTTCCGGCGTCTTGTGTTCCCAGTAGTAGCGCAGCACATCGATGCCGACCACCGGGTACCCCATCTTGGCCATGTCGCCAGCCACGACCTTGTCCAGGTCGCGCCATCCGCCGTCACCGGACATGAACAGCGTCACCGTGTCAGAAGGCTGGCTGGCCGGGACTTCGACCGTTGGTATGCCCAGTCCGCCGCTGTCATTCTCGCCGAGCAGCAGATGACGAAGTTCGGTATTGAGCACCTGAGGCAGCGGAATGTCGTAGTCGCTGATGCTGGTGTCGGCGTTGGTCTGGTCGCGCACGAACGCTGCGCTCGGATCATCCGGCGCGTCATTCCAGGCGGCCAGCCAGTGCCCGTGCTCAGCCTTTTGTGGCAGTGGCACGTCACAGATCTGTGGTGGCTTTTCGTCCTCTTCCACAACAGGCGGCGGGTTCGAGGCATGTTCAAGCGCAAAACCTACGGAAATGGCCTGCGCCTTGTCATCGGTCTGTCCGGCCAGCCAGCGCCAGGCCAGCGTTGCCCCAGGGCCTATGCCACCGACGACCTTTGCCGGGCCGTCGAGCTTCGCCAGAGCGTCCTGGAAGGTCTTCTGCTGCAGGACGCAGTCGTCCTTGGGCAACACTACCTGAATGATGCGTGCTGACGCATCCTTGCTGATCGCCAGCAATTGCTTGTCGGTCAACATGTCTTCAGCGGTAACGGCCAGTGCGATACGGGTCTTGATGCTGGTGGCCGGTGTTACGCTGGTCAGCGGCGCGCCACCGTCAAGGTTCGAGTGTTCCAGTGATGCGGGCGGGGCGGGGCGGGTCCAGACCCAGACTCCCAGCGCTACGATTAAAAGAACAATTACCAGAGCTGCGAGCAAAAGGCGCCAGGAGCGTCGAATCATCAGCGTTTCACCAATCCAGTCAGGCCGCCCGCAATCAGGGCGGCGGTGTCAGCCAGTGCTACGAGCGGATCAAGTCCGGCAGGCACGGCCATATAACGAGGTTCCCAGTCAGGCTGGAACTTGTCCTTGAAGCGACGCAGCCCCTGGAAGTTGTACAGCTGTTCGCCACGGCGGAAGATCATCGAACCCAGACGCTGGGTGATGGGTGCACCGCGTCGTGGCTGCAGGCCCGACAAAGGCACCATGCCCAGGCTGAAGCGCGCGTAGCCCTGGGCTTTGTAATGCAGAATCAGGCCGACCATCATGAACTCCATGGTCAGCTTGGGCGCATCCGGGTGAGAGCGCATCAGGTCAAGGCTGGCCAGTTCCGGGCTGGTGGTTTCCAGCAGGTTGGAGAACGCGACCGGCTTGCCCTGAAAGTGCACGATGGCAATGCGGAAGTACTTTAGGTACTCGGTGCTGAAGCGGCCCAGGGAGAAGCCTTTTTCACGGACATTCTTGCCCGTCAGCCAGGCGTCGGAAATCACTTTCAGCTCGTCGATCGGCGCCTGGCCCGGTTCGTAGATTTCCAGCGAAAGACCGTCGCGGCCACCCCGGTTCCAGGTGTAACGCAGGTCCTTCATCTCCTTGCCCTTGGCGTCGATGTCGAAGCGCCGCAGGTCGACGCGCGCTTCTTCACCCAGCTTGATGGCGGTGAGACCGATGTCCATGTAGAACGGCAGGTTTTCTGCACGTACCTGGTAGAACACCGGACGTGCATGGTGCACGTCGCACAGATCGCGGAATTGCCAGATCAGCTCGGCACGCTGCTGTGTAGGGCCGATCGGATCGTAAAGCGCCACCAGACTGCGGCCGCGATGCGAGTACATCAGGAATGCATTGCCGGCCGGATGAAACAGGATCGCCTTGTCGCCGGTCAGCACCAGGCCGCCATCCGGCTGTTTGGATGCTTTGAGGATCTCGGCTGCCTTGTCCAGATCTGCCGCGTCGGGCAGTTTGATGACTGGTCTGGCAGTACGCAGCAACCAGGTCAGCGAAACCACCACCAGCAGTACTGCGCTGCCCAGCGCCGAACGCAGGCCGCGCGGGGCGTCTGCATCGAGGGTGAACTGCCACCACAACTGGTGACTGTAGGGCACGTCCTGATAGGCGAACAGCAGCAGCCATATCGAGGCACCGACCACACAAATGCTGGCAATCAGGTAGACCGGCGAGAACGGCAGCTCCAGCAGGCGGCTTGGACGGTAGAACGAACGGCGGAAGGTCAGCAGCAGGCAGGCGGTCAGCAGCAGCATGCTGGCCTCTTCCCAGTCGAAGCCTTTGAGTATCGACAGCACTGCACCGACCAGCAGCAAAATAGAAGTCAGCATCCATGCGGCCGATAGTCGCCGACGCAGGCCCTGGGCAAGCAGCAGGCACAGTACGCCCACCAGACTGGCACCGAAGTGCGACGCATCGATCAGTCGATGCGGGATCATGAAGCCGACGTTTTCCAGACGGGTATCGATTTCAGGGGTGGCACCAGAGAAGAGCAGCACCACCCCCGACAAGAAAACCAGTAGTGCCAGAATCGGTGCCGCCAGCCCTGAGGCGACGCGCATGGCCTGCCGGGTCGGCAGCAGGCGTTGGGCTTCGGTAAACAGCAGGGTAAGGCAGGCCAGCAGCAGCGGCAGGATCACGTAGATCAGGCGGTACAGCAGCAGCGCAGCGGCGAGCGGGGCGGCACCCAGTTCGTTGGCAAAGGCTGCGAGCAGAATCGCTTCGAACACACCGACGCCGCCAGGCACATGGCTGAGTACGCCAGCAGCGAGGGCCAGCAGATAGATAAGGATGAATGCACCCAGCGGCGGCGCGTGCGGCAGCAGGAGGTACAGGACCATCGCTGCGGCGGCGACATCCAGCGCGGTGATCACCAGCTGGATCAGCGTCAGCTTCAAATCCGGCAGGCGCAAGGTACGACGACCGAGACGAACCAGAATATTGTGCGGGATGTCCTGTTCCGGCAGGCGGCGACGGTAGACGAACACCGCCAGCAGTAGGCTGCCGATCAAAACTGCTGTGGCGACGACAGCCAGCACATCGACGGGAAGCTTGAGTGCCAGTGACGCGCCTGACAGGTTGCTCAACGTGGCCAGTGCAGCCAGCGGCGGCAGCGCACAACCCAGTGACAGGCTGGCGAACACGGTCATGCGGGCAATTTCGATTGCGCCTACGCCGTGGCGTGAATAAAGCCTGTAGCGCACCGAGCCACCGGACAGCATCGACAGGCCGACCGCATTGCCGATGGCAAATGAGGTGAAGCCGCCGAGAAGCAGCGTCTTGATGGGCAGGTCGACATTGGCATAGCGACTGGCCGACAGTTCATAGCCCATCAGGATGATATACCCGACGATTGCCGCGAGCAGCGCACCGCCCAAGGCGGGCAGGGGGACTGAGAACAGCGAGTCGTGCAGCGCATACCAGTCCATTTCGACCAGCATGTGGCGGCAGGCTATAAGGGCCAGGCTGAACAACAGCAGCATCACTGCCAGCCCGATGGGCTGTCGGTATTTGCTCAGCAGCTCCCGCCAGTTATGGCGCGGTGGGCTGACGGGTTGCTCTGCATCAATGGTTTCATTGGAATCGGACATGTTGTCGCGCATCAATCACTCCTTGGATCGTGCGCGACAGGATGGAGGTATGCAGCCAAGTTACCAATCCCTACGCAGAAAATATTTCAGGATGTTAGCGCGTCAACGTCTAACGAGCGAATAGCGAATCGAGCCGGGTGATGCTGTTCAGCTACGGTTCAGTCGTGATTCAGCTTAGTAACACCTATCGGCAGCGCACGCAAAAACTGTCGTAAATGCACGCATTACGTTACAGATGTGATGATAGGGTTTCAAAGGGCTTTGGAAATAGTCTTTTTTGTCAGACAGTTAGCCGTTGCCCGCACTGCTTTTTTACCGGAAACAAAAAAGGCCACTCTTTCGAGTAGCCTTTCTTGATGTTTGGTTGCGGGAGCCGGATTTGAACCGACGACCTTCGGGTTATGAGCCCGACGAGCTACCAGACTGCTCCATCCCGCGTCTGTGTGGCGGCATTCTACAGCCGAACGCCGATGTGTCAACCCTTAATCCGGAAAGCCTGCAAATGAGTAGCAGATTGTGCAGATTTTGCACGATTGGGTTCGGATGCGCAGTTTTCAGGGCTGCGCGCTTGCGTGGGGCATTATCAGGAAAGCGTAAGGCCTTTTGTCAGGATTTGCCGCAGGTCGCCGGGAGCGATCTATATCTGCGCGAGGCATGGTCCATGTCCAGGCCTTAGAAGGGTGCTTTTCAGGCGCACACAAAAAAGGCCACTCTTTCGAGTAGCCTTTCTTGATGTTTGGTTGCGGGAGCCGGATTTGAACCGACGACCTTCGGGTTATGAGCCCGACGAGCTACCAGACTGCTCCATCCCGCGTCTGTGTGGCGGCATTCTACAGAGAGATGGCGAGGTGTCAATGGTTAGTTTTAAAAAAGTGCTTTTTCTTCAAATGCTTAGCGGAACCAAATGATCGGTCTGCACGGCATCGGCGCTTGCATGACGGGGCTTTGCGGCTTTTTCGGTCATGCGTGATGGGCTTTTGACTACTTTTCATGGCGGCCTTTCGCATCATTGGATGTTACTTGGCGGTACGAATGAGATACTGCGCGGCCATTGATTGCAAAATCCCATCAGGTCATGACGCAGCGCAAAATCATCCACATCGACTGTGACTGCTTTTATGCAGCCATTGAAATGCGTGACGAGCCCGACCTCGCTGGCAAGCCGCTGGCGGTAGGCGGCTCTGCGGAGCGGCGCGGGGTGATTGCGACCTGTAATTACGAGGCGCGCGCCTATGGGGTGCGTTCGGCCATGTCGTCCCGGCATGCGCTCAAACTCTGCCCGGACCTGACCATCGTCAAGCCGCGCATGGATGCTTATAAAGAAGCATCGCGGGAAATCCACACGATCTTTCGCGATTACACCGACCTTATAGAGCCGTTGTCTCTGGATGAGGCCTTTCTGGATGTGTCCGAGGCCGGGCATTTTTCCGGCAGTGCCACGCGCATCGCGCAGGACATCCGTCGCAGGGTCTCGAATCAGTTGCACATCACCGTGTCGGCGGGCGTTGCGCCCAACAAGTTTCTCGCCAAGATCGCCAGCGACTGGAAAAAGCCCAACGGGTTGTTCGTCATCACACCGGATCAGGTCGAGGATTTCGTCGCTTCCTTGCCGGTCACCAAGCTTCACGGCGTCGGAAAAGTCACCGCAGACAAACTCGGCCGGCTGGGTATCGTCGACTGCGCCGACCTGCGAAGCCGCAGCAAGCTCGCGCTGGTCCGGGAATTCGGCAGCTTTGGCGAGCGCCTCTGGAGTCTGGCGCACGGGATCGATGACCGCCCCGTGCAGAATGACAGCCGACGTCAGTCAGTCAGCGTTGAAAATACCTACGACACGGATCTGCCCGATCTGGCGGCCTGCCTGGAAAAGCTGCCGGACCTGCTGGAAACGTTGAGTGGCCGCATGGCCAGAATGGAAGGGCAGTACCGGCCCGGCAAGCCGTTCGTCAAAGTGAAGTTTCACGACTTTACGCAGACGACTCTGGAGCAGTCCGGAGCCGGCAGGGATCTGGGCAGCTATGAACAGTTGCTGGCTCAGGCGTTCGCCCGTGGTGGCAAGCCGGTTCGCTTGCTGGGCATAGGCGTACGTTTGCACGATCTGCGTGCAGCCCATGAGCAACTGGAATTGTTCTCTCGATAATGACTGGCCGCGGTTATACGCCGCGGCCTTTCATGTTACGGGCTCTTGCTACTGACTCTGGGCAGGAACGGCGACCAGACGGCCAGCGTCTCTGGCGAGAGACTTGAGAAACTCACCCTGCAACTGCGGATCGTTGCGCGTCAGTTCGATCAGGCTCTGCTCCAGCTCGCTGGCTTCTTCTTCCAGCCCCATGTCAGAAAGACGTTTGACGCGATGCACCCACTGGCTGACCTCGTCATCTTCCAGGTCGTCGTAGATCAGGGCGTGCGCCTCCAGCAACTTGCCGCGTAGCGAATGGCTGATTGGCAAACTGGCGTTCGCGTGCGCGCTGTCCTGATCGTCTTCGACATTGATATAGATGCGCGTGATGCGGCTCAGGTCCTGTTCCGCAAACGGGCTGTCCAGCAGGTTCAGGCGCAGGATGCCGTTGCGGTCAGTGCTCATTTCGTGAGTTTCATTGCCAGCCTTGACCATCACCGGGCGTTCATTCCAGGGCAGGGTGGAGTTCTCGATCCGCTTGTCCTTCTGAACCTCGTCGATGCTCGCCAGATTCTGCTCGGCGCGACCGTGGGACGGGGCATTCATGAACGGATTCAGACCTGCCACGCCATAGTGAATCCAGTCCTTGGTCATGCTTTCCGGCAAATTGCCCAGCGCAAACACGTTGACCACGTTGGCCCCGACACCTGCGACAACCGCTATCGCGCCGAGCGGGATCTCGTAGACCTCCCGCCACGGTTGGTAAGGCGTGTAGCGGTCATAGTGTCGAGTGACTTCAAAGTCGGTGACCTCGAACGATTTGTGCTCGTGAATCCGCACGCGGCGTTGCGGCAACTCCAGTGTCTTGGGTTCGCCGATATCGACTTGCAGGGTATGTTCGAGCAGTTTGCGTTCGACTCGCTCCTCGTGCTCGCTGCGCTGAGAGAGCTGGTTGGCACAGCCGCCGACGAGAAATGAGCCGCACAGAACGGCGCTGCCGAGGCTTAAGGTGCTTCGTTTGAGCATGGGATCTCTGATGCGGATTGGGCGAGTGAAGAGCGGCGCACCTGCGAGCAGGTGCGCCTTTTGACTCAGCGGTTCACTTTGCCCTGGATGAACGACAGCACGTCCGCGACCGCAATGGCTTGCGGTTGCGATTCGGTACGGCTCTTGTATTCCAGATTGCCTTCGGCCAGGCCTCGGTCGCTCACCACAATGCGGTGCGGGATACCGATCAGTTCCATGTCGGCGAACTTGATGCCTGGGCTGGTCTTCTTGTCGCGGTCGTCGAGCAATACTTCAAAACCGGCAGCCGTCAGGTCGGCGTACAGTTTGTCCGTCGCTTCACGAACGGCGTCTGTCTCGTAGCGCAGCGGAACCAGCGCAATCTGGAACGGTGCGAGGGTGTCGTTCCAGATGATGCCGTTTTCGTCGCTGTTCTGTTCGATGGCAGCCGCCACCACCCGGGAAACACCTATGCCGTAGCAACCCATCGCCAGATTGACCGGCTTGCCGTTCTCACCCAGCACCTGGCACTTCATCGCTTCGCTGTACTTGGTGCCCAGCTGGAAGATGTGACCCACTTCGATGCCGCGCTTGATTTCCAGCGTGCCTTTGCCATCCGGGCTTGGATCACCCGCAACCACGTTACGCAGGTCGGCGACGGTCGGCACCGGCAGATCGCGCTCCCAGTTGACGCCGAAGTAGTGTTTGTCGTCGATGTTGGCACCCACGCTGAAGTCGCTCATCAGCTCGACAGAGCGGTCGATGATGCACGGCAGTGGCAGGTTCAATGGGCCCAGCGAGCCCGCGCCTGCGCCGATGGCGTCGCGCAGTTCGGCTTCGGACGCCATGACCAGCGGGCTGGCGACCTGTTCCAGCTGGCTGGCCTTGATTTCATTGAGCTCGTGATCGCCGCGGATGATCAGGGCGATCAGCTTGCCTTCTTCGGCCGCATGGACCACCAGAGTCTTGACGGTTTTCTCGATGGGCAGACCGAAACCCTCGACCAGTTGGGCGATGGTTTTGGCGTTTGGAGTGTCGATCAGACGCAATTCTTCAGTAGCGGCCGGACGAGTCTTTTCGCGAGGCACCGCTTCGGCTTTTTCGATGTTGGCTGCGTAATCGGAGTCATCGCTGAACACGATATCGTCTTCGCCGGATTCGGCCAGTACGTGGAATTCGTGTGAGCCTGCGCCACCAATCGAGCCGTTATCCGCTTCGACCGGGCGGAATTTGAGGCCCAGGCGGGTGAAGATGTTGCTGTACGCCAGGTGCATGCGATCGTAGGTGACCTGCAGCGATTCGTGATCGGCGTGGAACGAGTAAGCGTCTTTCATGACGAACTCGCGTCCACGCATCAGGCCGAAGCGTGGGCGGATCTCGTCACGGAATTTGGTCTGGATCTGGTACAGATTGATTGGCAGCTGTTTATAGCTGTTGAGCTCATTGCGTGCCAGATCGGTGATGACTTCTTCGTGGGTCGGGCCCAGGCAGAACTCACGGTTGTGGCGGTCGACCAGACGCATCAGCTCCGGGCCGTATTGTTCCCAGCGACCGGATTCCTGCCACAGTTCTGCAGGCTGAATGCCGGGCATCAGAATTTCGAGTGCGCCAGCGGCGTCCATTTCTTCACGAACAATGGCTTCGACCTTGCGCAGCACGCGCAGGCCCATGGGTAGCCAGGTGTAGAGGCCGGAGGCCAGCTTGCGAATCATGCCGGCGCGCAGCATCAGCTGATGGCTGACCACGACCGCATCGGAAGGGGTTTCTTTCTGTGTGGCGAGCAAAAATTGACTGGTGCGCATGGTTGGCCGTTGTCGGTTGCTGAGACATGAAATGACCTGGCATTGTACGGCGGTGTGCCGGTCGCGTACAGGGCGGGGCTGGCTTGCAGGTGGCTTCAGAGCGCTTTGATGGGAGCATGAAAAAGCCCGGCATGTGCCGGGCTTCTTTTATTAACGAGTGCTGAGCGGTGATTACAGGATCGAGATCGGGTAATCGACAATCAGGCGGAACTCGTTGACGTCGCCTTCGCCCTGATCGGCGTTGGCGCGGTGCCATGCTTGACGGACGCGGAAGGACAAGTCCTTAGCCGGGCCGGTTTGCACTACGTATTTGGCTTCGAGGTTGGTTTCGTGGTGCTTGCCGTCCGCTCCGTAGAGAGGTGAGCCGTCGTTTTTGCGATAAGCCGAATTTGCGGAAATATTGGTGCCGTCGATATCAGTACCCTTGATGTAGCGGGTCATGAAGCTCAGGCCTGGAACGCCGTACGGAGTCATGTTCAGGTCATAGCGGACCTGCCAGGATTTTTCGCCTGGACCGTTGAAGTCGGAGTACTGGATCGAATTGTTCAGGAAGATCGAGTCGCCACCGCGGTTGTTGTCACCTATACCGATGTAGTCGAACGGAGTGTCACCGTTGATTTTCTGGAACGCCAGGGTCACGGTGTGGGCAGCAAGGAACGAGTAAGCTGCGGAACCGGAGAATGCGGTGTTGCTGATCGAGCCGGCTTTGGCGCTGCCTTCGTCAACGGTGCGATAGATGTTCGCATCAAATGCCAGAGACTGATCTCCACCCAGTGGCAGGGCGTAGTTCACGTTACCGTAGTATTGATCCCAGATGTCTTCCAGCTTGGCCGCATAGAATGCAACGCCCAAACTGTCGGTGATTGCATATTTGCCGCCAGCGAAGTCCGCGCTATTGGACTCAACGCCAGCATAGTTGGCAAAAATTCCGCCGTCATGGCTTGTGTCGTTCTGGCTGGTGCCGGAGTAGAAGTGGCCAGCTTCAAGATCGAGGCCAGCGATTTCACTACTTTGCAAGCTCAAACCACTTGCTGTTTGCGGAAGCAAGCGAGAGCCGCCAACTGCGAATACAGGACTAGTGGGCTGCATGTCGCCAATTTTCAGCTCTGTTTTCGAGATGCGGAACTTGACGGCGCCGCCGAGCTTGCCAAGGGAGTTTTCGTTTTCGCCGGTAGTGCGGTTGAATGCCAGGTTAGTGGAACCCGAGTATGCGTCCGGAGCCCAGAGCTGCATGCCGAAATAGCCAAAAGCTTCAGCTCCAACACCGACCGTGCCTTGAGTGTAACCGGTGCTGAAATTCGCCCAGAGACCTTGGGTCCAGTCCCTCAAATCACTACTACCGTTTTTGTTGTCACGGTTGAAATAGTAATTGCGCAACTTCAGGTCAAGCGTGCTGCCTTCCACAAAGCCCTTGGCATCAGCCTGATCGCTGACGAAAGGTGCGGCTGTTGCCATTTGGGCGCTGGCTGCTGTAACGGCCAGTGCGATTGCGCTCCACTTCATCACTCTCATCGTGATTGCTCCTTTGGTTTTTAGAAGATTTTTCTGCCGTCCCACCTGTTTTTTTATCTGGGCGGCTCTTTCTATTTTTGTCGGCGGAATCTATATCACGCTGACTTGGGTTGCTATAGCTACAGCTTTATCCTTTCAGAATCTTTACGACGCGCAGCCGAGCTAGCCTGTAGTGGCATTCTGCACATTGTCGGATCGATCAAAGTGCGGTCCGTCACGGCGTCCCTCAGGGTCGCAAGCCTTGTTTCCCTTGATGCTGTCACCCCTGTTTTCCGCCAGGGGTGTCGTGATCATATGGGTGATAAAGCAACAAGCGTGCACAAAGTTTCCGAAAATGAAAAAATTTTGTGAAAAGTCAGAATCAAGATCGCTTTTTTGCTCCATCTAGCTGTTTTAAATGACTATTTTTATTTTTTGAAAATACAGCTGGCTTTTCTCCGCCAAGGCTGGCTTCTGCCCCTCTCGCCCAAAAACGTTACCGGTATAGGCTTACATTGAGTAGAAAACGAATCCACCGTGTTGCTGACGCAACAGCAGTGTGTGATTTTGGTGCATTCCCCATCGGATTCGCCTGAACCTGGAGCATTGCTATGGGTGGCGGTCATGGTGAGGCAATGGATGTTTCATTTTCATGTACGCGAGGCAGGCAATTGTAAGGCGGTGGTTCAAGGTGAGGCTGTTTTCAGCGGGATCCGCCGTCAGTCAGTGGCGTCAAATCGGTGCGGCGACCGTTGCAGTGGATGCATTCTGGTGCGCAGGTGAAGCCTTACGCGAAGCCTAGTATCCTGACTGCCTATCGCAGCACCCTGTTACCGACAGGGCAGGTGCATTCACCTGGCAATCAGGAGCTTTTTATCGTGTTCGTTCTGGATTCCCGTCTTCAACAAGACACCTTGCCGATTGGCGACTTTCCGCTATGCCGGTTACTGCTCTCCAACGACAGCCACTACCCCTGGTTCATTCTGGTGCCGCGCCGCGCAGACATCACCGAAGTCTTTCAGCTGAGTGCAGCAGACCAGATGCAGTTGTGGCAGGAGACGAGTGCGCTGGCCAAGGTGCTGAACGAGCTCTTCGATGCGGATAAAATCAATGTTGCCGCCTTGGGCAACGTAGTGAGCCAGCTGCATATGCACGTCATCGTGCGCAAACGTGACGATGCTGCCTGGCCTGCGCCCGTGTGGGGCAAGCATGCTGCCATCGCTTATACCGACGAACAGCTCTCGGCAATCCGTCGGCAGTTGAAGCCGGTACTGACAAATGATTTCCGATTTGAGGAGGAGTAATCATGAGCCTTGAAGAGCGAGTCATGGAGCTTGAAAGCCGTATGGCCTTTCAGGACGATACGATCCAGGCACTCAATGACGTGCTGGTAAAGCAGCGGCGCGAATTGGATCATCTGCAACTGCAGATGGCGGCGATGCTCAAGCGTCAGGAGGAAATGGGCAGCCAGTTCGAGACCTTCGAGGAAGATGCCCCGCCACCTCACTATTGATCGGCTGGCATAAAAAAACCGCGACTTCCGCCAGGAGGTCGCGGTTTTTTATTGCTTGAAACAATTAGCGGCGGGGCAGGGCTGCAATGACATCTTCGGCCTGCAGGCCTTTGTCGCGGTTCATCACGGAAAATTCGACGCGTTGCCCTTCGACCAGTACGCGATGACCCTCACCGCGAATGGCGCGAAAATGCACAAAAATATCGTCGCCGGAATCCCGGGAGATGAAGCCGAAACCCTTGGACGTGTTGAACCACTTTACGGTGCCGGTATCACGATTTCCCATGTCGTGGCTTTGCGGCGCGGACGAAGGGGTGTAAGACCTGTAAAAGCTGACACCCAGGTGCAGGGCGACGGCTACGATGGCGATAGCCAGGCTCACCAGAATGGCGGGTTGGCCTGCGATGCCTGGTAGAGGAACAAGCAAGGTTAGCGTTTGTACGATTACCGCAATGACAAGCAGTGCACTGACCAGATTTTGCAGATTATGACGCGGGCCTCGATTCCAGTAAGGAATGACCGGAGCGAGTATCAGGTTAAGCAGCCCTAGAAAAGCCAGGCAGATCGCGTCAGGATTTTGCAGGTAGAGAGATGCCGCTTCACTACGCAGGCTGGGTATGAAAGAGAGCAACAGGGCTGCTGCTCCCGTTACCAGGTGGACGATTTTCAACATTTTAAAAAGCTCACATGCAAGAAGGATTACAAGAAATAGCTGGTAACGCCCGGTACGCTTCTGAACAAGATGAGGCGTGATGCACGGACGCTGGGCCGGCCTATGTGCCAGCGCTGGATGACAACTCGTTGGCGACACGCCGTGTATTTAACAGCAAAGCCTGATCCTACTCAAATCAGCAATCGATAATGGTGCAGGCGCCTGTCCTGCCTTGGCATCACGCTGTCCTTTAGTGCCTCTGCAGAGGCCGAAACAGAGGGCTCTGGCGGATTTTGATGATGATTCTTACAGGCTGGCGGGGATTTTCCGCGCCGGGTGCCCGCTGCGGCCCCGTTGGAACAGCCGTGGCATTGGTGCGAGTCGCTGTCAGCTGGCAGCATCGCACCAACGGAAAGCTGCGCCATTCGGGTTCTCTTGATAGAGTAGTGGTCTTTACTGCTTTTCAATCCTCACTAAAAGGGCATGAAACATGGCAATCGATATTGGTATCAGTGAAGAGGATCGCAAGTCGATCGTGGACGGTCTGTCGCATCTGCTGTCGGATACTTATGTGCTTTACCTCAAGACTCACAACTTTCACTGGAATGTCAGCGGGCCGATGTTTCGCACGCTGCATTTAATGTTTGAAGAACAGTATAACGAACTGGCACTGGCGGTTGACTCTATTGCCGAGCGTATTCGTGCGTTGGGCTTCCCTGCTCCTGGCACTTATTCGACCTATGCGCGCCTGTCTTCCATCAAGGAAGAAGAAGGCGTGCCAAGTGCTGAAGATATGATCAAAAGTCTGGTGCAGGGTCAAGAGGCTGTTGTCCGTACTGCTCGTAGTATCTTTCCTCTTCTGGATAAGGTTAGCGATGAGCCGACAGCTGACCTGCTGACACAACGCATGCAGGTTCATGAGAAAACGGCCTGGATGTTGCGCTCGATGCTTGAATCGAAGTAACGGCCAGGGGCGGGTGGCTTCAAGTGCCACTCGTCCCGCTCTTCAACTGTTCCTCCCTCTCGTCACCTGCCTTCATTGCGCAATCACTCGGGCAGCTCAAGGCCCGAATGTCCTGCGCTGCAGTTCTCCTCGCTTTCTTCATAGTCCCTTCAAGGTTAAACGATATTCCGCTATTTCCTGTTGCCATCTCCTACAGTGATAAGGTGTAGGGGCTTCTGGCTATAAAATCGCCAATCATGTTTTATACATCAGGACATTTATTTGTTTTTGAATATTTCTTTTGGTGTTTAAAACTCAATGATTCGAAGGTGGCGGTTATGGTGTTACGAAGTGCTGAGCGAGAACTTAAGTTGTTACATCGAGAGGTGGAAATACGCCATGATCCTTTTGTCGAGGATTTCAATATGACGCTGGCGCAGCCACATTCCAAATCCGTTCGGCTTAACGGTCTGGCGACGTGCCTGCGTCTTGAGAACGTGTACTGGAACATTCTTTCAGGTATCGCCAGTTCCAATGAATGCTCCGTTAATGCGGTATTGTCCTACATTGATCGGGAGGTTCACTTACGGTACGGGGGGGTAAAGAATTTCAGTGGCCTGATTCGTGTTGTCTGTGTGGCGCATCTTTTGAAGGGCGACTGCCTGGAAAATTCCCACGTCTAGCTTGGTTTTATCCTTATTTCTGCGGGCTCGCTCAGGCGTGCCTGCGCTGTCCCCAGCAGCGCGAGTGAACAGCGCGGCTGCGCGGGGTGGTCACAACCTTATCCGGTCGTTAATGGGTTCGTTCGGCTGCACGGTGCCAATTAACTCTATATAATCCTCCGTCTTGCTAGCGGGCGTGACTCTGCGTGGGCCAGGGCTGGCTTTAGCCTTGTGCCGGTGCCTTGTACCACTGAGCGCAAGCCAGGAGCGAAATCGCCACCGAATTCGAATTACGAGAAGTGAAAACACCATCATGATGCGCAGCCATTATTGCGGCCAACTGAACGAAAGTCTGGAAGGCCAGGAAATTACCCTTTGCGGATGGGTCCACCGTCGTCGTGACCACGGGGGCGTTATCTTCCTCGATATCCGCGACCGTGAAGGCATGGCTCAAGTCGTGTTCGACCCTGATCGTGCCGACAGTTTCGCAGCCGCCGACCGTGTGCGCAGCGAGTACGTGGTCAAGGTCGTGGGCAAGGTTCGTGCTCGTCCGGCAGGTGCCGTGAACGCGAACATGGCGTCTGGCGCCATCGAGGTTCTGGGTTACGAGCTCGAGGTGTTGAACGAGTCCGAAACGCCGCCGTTCCCGCTGAATGAGTACTCCGACGTCGGCGAGGAAACACGCCTGCGTTATCGCTTCATCGACCTGCGCCGTCCGGAGATGGCCGAGAAGCTGCGTCTGCGTTCGCGCATCACGACCAGTATCCGTCGCTACCTGGATGACAACGGTTTCCTCGACGTCGAGACGCCGATCCTGACCCGCGCTACCCCGGAAGGCGCTCGCGACTATCTGGTTCCAAGCCGTACACACCCGGGCAGCTTCTTCGCTCTGCCGCAATCGCCTCAGCTGTTCAAGCAACTGCTGATGGTGGCCGGCTTCGACCGTTACTACCAGATCGCCAAGTGCTTCCGCGACGAGGACCTGCGTGCCGACCGTCAGCCGGAATTCACCCAGATCGACATCGAAACCAGCTTCCTCAATGAAGAGGACATCATCGGTCTGACCGAGAAGATGGTTCGTCAGCTGTTCAAGGAAGTCCTGGACCTGGAGTTCGGTGATTTCCCGCACATGACTTTCGAAGAGGCCATGCGCCGCTACGGTTCCGACAAGCCGGACCTGCGTAACCCGCTGGAACTGGTGGATGTTGCCGATCAGCTCACCGGCGTGGAATTCAAGGTGTTCAGCGGCCCGGCCAACGACCCCAAGGGGCGCGTTGCCGCACTGCGTGTACCGGGCGCCGCCAGCATGGCGCGCAGCCAGATCGACGACTACACCAAGTTCGTCAGCATTTATGGTGCCAAGGGGCTGGCCTACATCAAGGTCAACGAGCGCGCGAAGGGGCCGGAAGGCTTGCAGTCGCCGATCGTCAAGTTCATCCCGGAAGACAATCTGAACGTCATCCTCGATCGCGTTGGTGCGGTTGATGGCGACATCGTTTTCTTCGGTGCGGACAAGTTCAAGATCGTCAGCGAGGCCCTTGGCGCGCTGCGTATCAAGATCGGTAATGACCTCAAGCTGCACACTTGCGAGTGGGCACCGATGTGGGTCGTTGACTTCCCGATGTTCGAAGAAAACGACGACGGCAGCTTCACCGCGTTGCACCACCCCTTCACCGCACCCAAGTGCACGCCTGAAGAGCTGGAAGCCAACCCGGCGACCGCGCTGTCCCGTGCCTATGACATGGTGCTCAACGGCACCGAGCTGGGCGGCGGTTCGATCCGTATCCATCGCAAGGAAATGCAACAGGCGGTCTTCCGTCTGCTGGGCATTGCCGAAGACGAGCAGCAGGAGAAGTTCGGCTTCCTGCTCGATGCCTTGAAATACGGCGCGCCACCGCACGGTGGTCTGGCTTTCGGTCTGGACCGTCTGGTGATGCTGATGACCGGCGCGCAATCGATTCGCGAAGTGATCGCGTTCCCGAAAACCCAGAGCGCGGCCGATGTCATGACCCAGGCGCCTGGCGTTGTCGATGCCAAAGCGTTGCGCGAGCTGCACATCCGTCTGCGTGAGCAGCCGAAGGCCGAGTGATGCCGGGCAGGGCGTATCGTCGATACGCCCTGTATCTGCCCTTATTGAGTGAAGCTTTTTGCCCGGGCTGTTCGGGGCGAAAGGTGAAGGTGTTTCAAAAAGAATCTGGAGCGAAAAATGGCAGGTCATTCTAAGTGGGCGAACATCAAGCACCGCAAAGAGCGTCAGGATGCCAAAAAAGGCAAGATTTTCACCAAGTGGATCCGTGAGCTGACCGTTGCCGCACGTCAGGGCGGCGGTGACCCTGGTTCCAACCCGCGTCTGCGTCTGGCGCTGGACAAGGCGCTTGGTGCGAACATGACCCGTGACACCATTGATCGTGCGGTGGCGCGAGGGGTAGGGGCATCCGACGGTGATGATGTCGAGGAGCTGGGTTACGAGGGCTACGGTCCGGGCGGCGTGGCGATCATGGTCGAAACCATGACCGACAACCGCAACCGTACCGCGGCGGCTGTGCGCCACGCATTTACCAAATGCGGCGGCAATCTCGGCACCGACGGCTCTGTTGCCTACCTGTTCGATCGCAAGGGCCAGATATCCTTCGCTGCCGGTGTCGATGAGGATTCGCTGATCGAGGCTGCCATGGAGGCCGATGCAGACGATGTCGTGACCAACGAAGACGGCTCGATCGATGTGTTCACATCGTTCTCCGGGTTTTACGCGGTGCGTAACGCATTGGAGGCTACGGGTTTCAAGGCGGCAGATGCAGAAATCGTCATGCTGCCGACCACCAGCGCCGTGCTTGATCTGGAAACCGCTGAAAAGGTACTCAAGCTGATTGATATGCTCGAAGACCTGGATGACGTGCAGAACGTCTATTCAAACGCGGAAATCCCCGACGAAGTGATGGAGCAGCTGGGCTGATCGCTCACCGGTAACACCAAGTCGGAAGCCGGGGGAACGAAGCTGTGAGCAACACGCAGCTATCGGCCCCCGGCTTCTGCCTTTATGCTGCACCTATTGTTTTGCGTGACCTCCTCAAGCTGCAGGCGTTATGACTCTTATTCTTGGTATCGATCCCGGTTCGCGAATTACTGGCTATGGTGTGGTACGCGACACCGGGCGCGGCTGTGTCTATGTCGCGTCGGGCTGTATCCGCACTGGCAGCGGCGAGCTGCACGAGCGTTTGCAGATCGTTTATCGCGGTGTGCGGGAGGTCATCAAGACCTACGGACCGGTGACGATGGGTATCGAAAAGGTGTTCATGGCGCGTAACGCCGATTCGGCATTGAAGCTGGGGCAGGCCAGGGGCGCGGCCATCGTGGCGGGTGCCGAAGAAGCGCTGGAAATTGCCGAATACACCGCAACCCAGGTCAAGCAGGCCGTTGCAGGAACCGGCGGTGCCAATAAAGAGCAGGTGATGTTGATGGTCATGCACCTGCTCAAGCTGGCCCAGAAACCGCAAATCGATGCGTCCGATGCCCTTGCCATCGCCCTGTGCCACGCGCATACGCGCTCCAGTCTGATTCCTCACGGGTTGGGCACTGCGCGCAGTCGCGGCGGCCGCTTGCGGCTCTGACTGGCATTATGTGTCCGCCTATTTTCTATGATGACGGTGTTCAACTTCTTCTTCGCGCGAGCGACAGGCAACACGAAAGGATCTGAAACGTGATTGGACGTTTACGCGGCTCTCTCGCCGAAAAGCAGCCTCCGCATCTGGTGCTGGATGTCAACGGTGTCGGCTATGAGGTGGAAGTGCCGATGACCACCCTGTACCGGCTGCCGCATGTTGGCGAAACGGTGACTTTGCACACCCACCTGGTGGTTCGCGAGGACGCGCACCTTTTGTACGGCTTCTACGAAAAGCGCGAACGCGAGCTGTTTCGTGAGCTGATCCGGCTCAATGGCGTCGGCCCCAAGCTGGCACTGGCGCTGATGTCCGGTCTGGAAGTCGATGAGCTGGTGCGTTGCGTGCAGGCGCAGGACACATCAGCGCTGACGCGTATCCCCGGCGTGGGCAAGAAGACCGCCGAGCGGCTGCTGGTCGAGCTCAAGGACCGTTTCAAGGCCTGGGAGTCCTTGCCAGGCACCTTTACGCTGGTTTCCAATGGCCCCAATCAGGCCGAGCCTGTCGCGTCGGCAGAGTCCGATGCGGTCAGCGCACTGATTTCGCTGGGCTACAAACCTCAGGAGGCGAGCAAGGCCGTCTCCGCCATCAAGGAAAAAGATTTGAGCAGTGCGGATCTGATTCGCCGTGCGTTGAAGGGGATGGGTTAAGTGATAGACGCCGACCGCCTGATAACCGCCACTGGTGGCCGTGATCGTGATGAGCAGATGGACCGCGCGATTCGGCCACTGAGCCTCGCGGACTACATCGGCCAGCCGACCGTACGCGAGCAGATGGAGTTGTTCATCCAGGCTGCCCGTGGTCGCAACGAAGCGCTGGATCACACGCTGATCTTCGGTCCGCCCGGCCTGGGCAAGACCACGCTCGCCAACATCATCGCTCAGGAAATGGGCGTGTCGATCAAGAGCACGTCCGGCCCGGTCCTCGAACGGCCTGGCGATCTGGCAGCGATCCTGACCAATCTCGAACCCAATGACGTACTGTTCATCGACGAGATCCATCGTCTGTCGCCGATCGTCGAGGAAGTGCTGTACCCGGCAATGGAAGACTTCCAGCTCGACATCATGATCGGTGAAGGCCCGGCAGCGCGTTCGATCAAACTTGATCTGCCGCCGTTCACGCTGGTCGGCGCGACCACTCGCGCCGGCATGTTGACCAACCCGTTGCGCGATCGCTTCGGCATTGTGCAGCGACTCGAGTTTTACAACATCGCCGATCTTTCGACGATTGTCTCGCGCTCGGCAGGCATTCTGGGGCTGGTCATCGAGCCGCAGGGCGCTTTCGAGATCGCCAGGCGCGCCCGTGGCACGCCGCGTATCGCCAACCGCCTGTTGCGTCGGGTGCGGGATTTTGCCGAAGTTCGTGGCAACGGGCAGATTACCCGGCAGACAGCCGACAAGGCCCTCAACCTGCTGGACGTCGACGAGCACGGCTTCGATCATCAGGACCGGCGTTTGCTACTGACCATGATCGAGAAGTTCGACGGTGGTCCGGTGGGTATCGACAGCCTGGCAGCGGCCATCAGCGAGGAGCGTCATACCATCGAGGACGTACTCGAGCCCTATTTGATCCAGCAAGGCTATATCATGCGCACACCTCGCGGGCGTGTGGTCACCCGGCATGCGTATCTGCATTTCGGCCTGAACATCCCGTCGAGGATGGGGGAGATACCAGTGCCGGACGATTTTGGCGACGAGCCTGTGGATTTATAGCGATGGCTTGCAATTTATTTGCGGTCTCTGTGGTCACATTGCCAGTCCTGCCGCCGATACCTGTAACTAAGTGGCAAAAGGTTGAAAAACAGTTGCCTGACCCGATTGGCAACCTGAGGAGTAAGCTCTAGAGTATGCGCGCGCAAAACGGGGTTCAGTCGTTCGCACATCGCTGTCGCGTTTATTACGAGGACACCGATGCCGGCGGCATCGTCTACTACGTCAATTATCTGAAATTCATGGAGCGGGCTCGTACCGAGCGGCTACGGGAATTGGGCTTTGCCCAATCCGAACTGGCGCAGGAAAACCTTTTATTTGTCGTGCACTCCAGTGAGGCTCGTTATCACAAGCCGGCGCGGCTGGATGACGAGTTGCTCGTCAGTGCGGAAGTAACCGAATTGAATCGCGTCAGCCTGCGCTTTAAACAGCAGATCAGGCGGGCGTCGGATGCAACGCTGCTCTGTAAAGGGCAGTTCTTGGTGGCGTGTGTACGCGCCGATAGTTTTAAACCCCGGGCCATTCCCGAAGCTCTGCGAGCGGCCTTTGCCGACCAGGGCGGCGCGGGCATACATTCAGAGCAGGAGATAAAGCGTGGAAGCTAACGTCGTCGACCATTCCTCCATGTGGAGTTTGGTCAGCAATGCCAGCATTGTTGTTCAGTTGGTAATGCTGATTCTGGTAGCTGCTTCGGTCACTTCGTGGATCGTGATTTTTCAGCGCAGCAACATGCTGCGCGCAGGCCGACGTGCACTGGACAGCTTTGAAGAGCGTTTCTGGTCGGGTATCGATCTGTCCAAACTGTACCGTCAGGCGGGCAGCAATCCCGATCCGGACTCGGGCGTCGAGCAGATCTTCCGTGCCGGTTTCAAGGAGTTTTCGCGCTTGCGTCAGCAGTCCGGCGTCGATCCTGATGCGGTCATGGAAGGTGTGGCGCGCGCCATGCGTGTTGCCATCTCCCGCGAGGAAGAGAAACTCGAAGCGGGTCTGCCATATCTGGCGACCGTGGGTTCTACCAGCCCTTATGTCGGTCTGTTCGGTACTGTCTGGGGGATCATGAACTCCTTCCGCGGTCTGGCGACGGCGCAGCAGGCAACGCTGGCGACCGTGGCACCGGGCATTGCCGAAGCACTGATTGCAACGGCCATCGGCCTGTTTGCAGCCATTCCGGCCGTTATTGCCTATAACCGTTTCGCCGCGCGCAGTGAGACCTTGATCAGCCGTTACTACACGTTCGCTGACGAGTTCCAGGCCATCCTGCACCGTAAAGTGCACACCAGCGAAGAGTGAGCAGGTAATTCCCCATGGCTTTAATCGCTCGAGATCGTCGCAGAAAACGCAAGCCGGTCGCCGAAATGAACGTAGTGCCCTACATCGACGTGATGCTGGTGTTGCTCGTGATTTTCATGGTGACGGCTCCCATGATCAACCAGGGCGTGAAAGTCGACTTGCCCAAGGTCTCCAGCGAGGCTTTGCCGCAAGACAACAACAATCAGGTCCTGACCATTTCGATCAAGGCTGACAAGACCTATTACTGGAACCTTGGCAGCGAAGTCGATACCGACAAGCAGATGGACAAGGCAATGACCCTGCCACAGCTGACTGCCGCAGTGACCAAGATCGTCGCTGCCGGTCGTGATGCAGGCAAGCAGACGCAGGTTTTCATTCGTGGTGACAAGACCGTCGATTACGGCTCGGTCATGGGCACGATGGGCGGGCTGCAGAAGGCTGGGGTCGGGAATGTTGGCTTGATTACCGAGGCACCCTGATGCAGCCGATTCGAGAGCCGTCCGCCTCGGAAAGCTACTTCTGGCCCAGTGTCTGGGCCGTGGCATTGCATATTCTGATCTTTGGCATGCTGTTCGTCAGCTTTGCCATGACTCCGGATCTGCCCGAAGCCAAGCCTATCGTTCAGGCAACGCTCTATCAGCTCAAGTCCAAGAGCCAGGCCACTACCCAGACCAACCAGAAGATTGCCGGTGAGGCGAAGAAAACCGCTGCGCGACAAACCGAAGTCGAACAGCTGGAGCAGAAAAAGATCGAGCAGCAAAAACAGGAAGCTGTAAAAGCTGCGGAACAAAAGAAAGAAGAGGCTGCTCAAAAAGCCGAAGAGCAGAAAGCTGCCGACGAAGCCAAAAAGGCCGAACAGAAAGCAGAGGAGGCCAAAAAGGCTGACGATGCCAAGAAAGCCGATGAAGCCAAGAAGGTTGCCGACGCCAAAAAGCTTGAAGAGAAGCAGCAGGCTGATATAGCCAAGAAAAAGGCCGAAGAAGAGGCGAAGAAAAAAGCCGAAGAAGACGCCAAGAAAGCTGCTGCCGAGGAAGCCAAGAAACAGGCTGCTGATGAGGCCAAGAAAAAGGCCGCAGAAGACGCCAAGAAAAAGGCTGCCGAGGACGCGAAGAAAAAAGCCGCTGCCGATTCCGCCAAGAAGGCGCAGGAAGCAGCCCGTAAATCCGCTGAAGACAAGAAGGCGCAGGCATTGGCCGATTTGCTCTCCGACAAACCGGAGCGGCAACAGGCTTTGGCTGACGAGCGGGGCGATGAAACGGCTGGCAGTTTCGATGACCTGATTCGTGTCAGGGCTTCCGAAGGCTGGAGTCGTCCACCATCGGCACGTAACAACATGTCGGTAACGTTGCAGATCGGGATGTTGCCCGACGGTACGATTGCCTCTGTATCGATTGCCAAATCCAGTGGTGACGGACCGTTTGACAGCTCTGCGGTTGCTGCGGTGAAGAACATTGGACGTTTGACAGAAATGCAGGGTCTGAAGCCGGCTGACTTCGCGCCCTATCGTTCATTCAAGATGACATTCACACCTGGAGATCTAGCCTTGTGATCAACCTTTTTCGAGGACTGCTGGTCGTTCTCTGTTTCGCATCCGCAATGGTGTCGGCAGAAGAAAAGAACATTCTGGTCACCAGCGGCAGTGACCGTGCAGCGCCCATCGCTGTTGTGCCTTTCGGATGGCAGGGCGGTAACGTTCTGCCTGAAGACATGGCCGAAATCATAAGCAACGATCTGCGCAACTCCGGCTACTACGCGCCGATCCCGAAGCAGAACATGATCAGCTTGCCGACCCAGGCCAGCGAAGTCATTTTCCGTGACTGGAAAGCGCTGGGTGCCCAGTACGTCATGGTCGGCAACATCACGCCTGCCGGCGGACGTCTGCAGATCCAGTACGCACTGTTCAACGTCGCTACCGAGCAGCAGGTACTGACCGGCAACGTATCGGGTACCAATGACCAGCTGCGTGACATGGCGCATTACATTGCCGACCAGTCGTTCGAGAAGCTCACCGGTATCAAGGGTGCGTTTTCCACTCGTATGCTCTACGTGACGGCCGAACGCTTCTCGGAAAACAACACGCGTTACACCCTGCAGCGTTCGGATTACGACGGTGCTCGTGCGGTAACCCTGTTGCAATCCCGTGAGCCAATCCTGTCGCCGCGTTTCGCGCCGGACGGCAAGCGTATTGCCTATGTCTCGTTCGAACAGAAGCGTCCACGCATCTTTGTTCAGCACATCGATACCGGTCGTCGCGAACAGATCACCAACTTCGAAGGCCTGAACGGTGCGCCTGCCTGGTCGCCGGATGGCAGCAAGCTGGCGTTCGTGCTTTCCAAGGACGGCAACCCGGAGATCTATGTAATCAATCTGGCGTCGCGTCAATTGAGCCGCGTCACCAACGATTCTTCGATTGATACTGAACCTTTCTTCGGTAAGGACGGGTCTACGCTATACTTCACGTCGGACCGTGGCGGCAAGCCACAGATCTACAAGACCAATATCAATGGCGGCGGTGCCGAACGCGTGACGTTCGTGGGTAACTACAACGCCAACCCGAAATTGTCAGCCGATGAAAAGACGCTGGTAATGATTCACCGGCAGGACGGCTTCACTAATTTCAAGGTGGCAGTGCAGGATTTGGCCCGCGGTAGCGTAAAAATCCTCACAGATAGCAACCTTGATGAGTCGCCTACTGTTGCGCCCAACGGCACCATGGTAATCTACGCCACCCGCCAGCAGGGCCGGGGAGTCTTGATGCTCGTGTCCATTAACGGACGCGTAAGGCTCCCGCTTCCTACCGCTCAAGGCGAAGTCAGAGAACCTTCCTGGTCCCCTTACCTGAACTGACGCGGCGCTACACGATTTGCTTAACACACTGGGGTTCATTAGGAGTTTCAAGATGGAAATGCTGAAGTTTGGTAAATTTGCTGCGCTGGCTCTGGCCATGGCCGTAGCTGTAGGTTGCTCGTCCAAAGGCGGCGACAATGCCGGTGCAGGCGGTGCTGCTGTTGATCCTAACGCTGGTTACGGCGCCAACTCGGGTGCTGTTGACGGCTCCCTGAGCGAAGAAGCTGCTCTGCGCGCAATCACCACCTTCTACTTCGAATACGACAGTTCGGACCTGAAGCCAGAAGCCATGCGCTCCCTGGACGTGCACGCCAAAGACCTGAAAGCTAACGGCGCTCGCGTTGTTCTGGAAGGCAACACCGACGAACGTGGTACTCGCGAGTACAACATGGCACTGGGCGAGCGTCGTGCGAAAGCCGTTCAGCGCTACCTGGTACTGCAAGGTGTTTCCCCAGCTCAGCTGGAACTGGTTTCCTACGGCGAAGAGCGTCCAGTTGCTACCGGCAACGACGAGCAGTCCTGGGCTCAAAACCGTCGCGTCGAACTGCGTAAGTAATTTGACATGCGAACGTGCCGACGTGCTCTAACCGTTTTGGCCCTCGCCCTTCCGCTTTCAGCGTTGGGTGCGGCACCTGTGGTCGATAATAATTCTGGCTCTGGCAGCAGCAGTTATCCGCCAGCGGGTTATGGCACGTCCGGCGCCTATGCCGGGGGAGGGGTTACGGCCCCTGCCTCGGCACAAGGTCAGCTGTTCATGCAGTTGCAGCAAATGCAGGACGAAATCGCGCGTTTGCGCGGTGTTGTCGAGGTCCAGCAAAATGATATCCAGCGCATGAAGCAGGAAGCTCTGGAGCGTTATCAGGAACTCGATCAACGTATAGCCAGTGGCGCAGCCGCTCCGGCTACCAATAATTCCCAACCTGCTGGTGGCGCTATCGACGCCGGCGGGACGCCTTCGGCCTCAGCGGCTCAGCAGGCACCGGCAGCAGGCACCGAGCCTCCTGATCCGGCGAAGGAAAAGCTTTATTACGAAGCGGCCTTCGATTTGATCAAGGCAAAGGATTTCGACAAGGCCAGTCAGGCCTTCACCGCTTTCCTGCGCAAATACCCCAACAGCTCGTATGCGGGCAACGCCCAATACTGGCTGGGTGAAGTAAATCTGGCCAAAGGCGACCTTCAAGGCGCCGGCCAGGCGTTCGCCAAAGTCAGTCAGCAGTATCCGAAGCATGCCAAGGTGCCTGATTCGCTTTACAAGCTGGCTGATGTCGAACGCCGTCTGGGTCATACCGATAAGGTAAAAGGCATATTGCAGCAGGTCGTTGCCCAGTATCCGGGCACTTCAGCTGCACAATTGGCGCAACGAGATCTCCAGCGCCTTTGATGTCCTGACCCGCTGATCAAGAAAGCCGCGCTAGTCGCGGCTTTTTTCGTTAGAATCTCGCACCCGAAATTCCGGTACACCTTACGCTTTTCTGGATTCCGCGATTGCCGAGTCCCTTGAAGTGCCTGACGGAGGCGGACGGCCTGTTTAGCTGTTACGCCCGTGGCTGATATGCAAGACACATTACGCATCACCGAAATCTTTCACTCGTTGCAGGGTGAAACCCGTACGGCTGGCCTGCCCACCGTATTCGTACGCCTTACCGGCTGCCCGTTGCGCTGTCAGTACTGCGACAGTGCCTACGCGTTCAGTGGCGGCACCATTCAGACGCTGGACGACATCCTTGGACAAGTGGCCTCCTATCGCCCTCGTTATGTCTGCGTCACCGGTGGCGAACCTCTCGCCCAGCCCAATGCCATTCCGTTGCTGAAGCGTCTTTGCGATGCAGGCTATGAAGTGTCTCTGGAGACCAGTGGTGCTCTGGATATCTCGGCGGTGGACCCTCGTGTCAGTCGCGTAGTAGACCTCAAGACCCCAGGGTCAAAAGAAGTCTCGCGTAATCGCTACGAGAACATGGAACTGCTGACGGCCAATGATCAAGTTAAATTCGTGATCTGTTCGCGCGAGGATTATGACTGGGCCGTTTCCAAGCTGATTCAGTACGGTCTTGATCGTCGTGCGGGCGAAGTTCTGTTCTCGGCCAGCCACCACGAGCTCAAGGGCCGTGATCTGGCGGACTGGATCGTGGCGGATAACCTGCCGGTACGCCTGCAGATGCAGTTGCATAAAATTCTTTGGGATGACGAGCCGGGGCGCTGATATGAGTGAATTGACCAAGACTGAAAAAAGAGCCGTGATCCTCCTGTCTGGTGGTTTGGACTCTGCGACCGTCGTAGCCATGGCACGCGCCGAGGGTTACACCTGTTACACCATGAGCTTCGATTACGGCCAGCGTCATCGCGCCGAGCTGGATGCCGCTGCACGCGTTGCCGGTGATCTCGGTGCCGTGGAGCACAAGGTCATCGGCCTGAACCTCAACGGTATAGGTGGCTCGGCATTGACCGACAGCTCGATTGCCGTGCCTGAGTCGCCTTCTGAAGGCATTCCGGTCACCTACGTACCGGCACGCAACACCGTCTTCCTGTCGCTCGCCCTGGGCTGGGCAGAGGTCCTGGGCGCGCGGGATATCTTCATTGGCGTCAATGCTGTGGATTACTCGGGTTATCCGGATTGCCGTCCCGAGTTTGTCGAGTCATTCGAGCGCATGGCGAATCTGGCTACCAAGGCCGGTGTGGAAGGGCAGGGCTTCACCATCAGGGCGCCGCTGCAGAATCTGAGCAAGTCGGACATCGTCAAGGCTGGCACTGCGTTGGGAGTCGATTACTCGCTGACGGTTTCCTGCTACCAGGCTGACGACCAGGGTCGTGCCTGTGGCAAATGCGACAGCTGCCGTTTGCGCGCAGAGGGCTTTACCGCCGCCGGTATCGCAGACCCGACTCGCTATTTTTAAAGTTTTTTAAAAAAGGTGTTGAATTACTGATAAAAATCAGTAATATACGCGCCACACAACAGAGGGTCGTTAGCTCAGTTGGTAGAGCAGTTGGCTTTTAACCAATTGGTCGTAGGTTCGAATCCCACACGACCCACCATTTTTGGTTCCAAGGTTCACCTTGGAGCCGAATCTTAAAGATCTGATGCCACTCGTATCAGGTCGCAGGCAGCTGGTTGAGGTGCCTTGATTTACCGGGGTATAGCGCAGTCCGGTAGCGCGCCTGCTTTGGGAGCAGGATGTCAGGAGTTCGAATCCCCTTACCCCGACCAAACACTGTTGTGGCTGTATCTTTAGGACCTTGATTGGTGTTCATGTCTCAGTTTGAGGCAGGCTTTACCGTATGAGGGGTCTTATACCCAAACAAGCAGCCGTCTGTCGCGAAACATAGCGCCAGCAAGCTGTGATGTCAAATTGGAGCGCCCCGTACCGAGCGAAAGCTTGTGTACGGGGCGTTTTTTTTGGCAAAAAATGCTGTGCTGCGCGTGTATCGGCCCATATGAAGCAGTCATTATCGGTCCTACGAAAACGCTCGCCAAGCTGGCAAACCACACTGCTAAGCGACTGCTATCCCATACAGGCGGTGTTGTAGACATTTGCGACCTGCATAACCGCAACTGGGTACTGCGTAATACGGCGGTCTCAGAGGTCTGGGGGGTAGGGAAGAAGATGAATGCCCACCTGGAGGCTATGAACATCCGCACCGCAATGGACCTTGCAACCGCCGACCCGCGTACTCTGCGCGACCGGTTCAGCGTGGTCATTGAAAAGACCGCACGTGAGCTGGCAGGTACTTCGTGCCTGGAGCTGGGCGAAGCTGCACCACCCAAGCAGGAGATCTGTTGCAGCCGAATGTTCGGAAAACGGCTAACCACCATTCAGCCTATCAAAGAGGCGGTGGCCACCTACACTCAGCGTGCGGCCGAGAAGCTCCGTTCTCAAAACTCGCTGTGCAAGAAGATCCGCGTCAGCATCCGTACCGGCATGTTCAATCCGGAAGAAGCCAAGTACGCCAACGGCGCTTTGGTTGAATTGCCATACCCCACCAACGACGTGCGCTTGATGACCAGGGCGGCGACTGAGGCAGTGAATCGTTTGTTTCGACCGGGGTTCAAGTACAGCAAAGCTGAGGTTTTGTTGCTGGATCTGAGACAGCCTGGCGAATTTACGGATGACATGTTCGCTGCTTCGCAGCCGGCATCTTCGGAGAAAGTCATGGGAGTCCTGGACGAGATCAATACACGCTGGGGCAGAGGGACTTTACGAGCTGGGAGTGTTCCTTCCAATCCAGAGTGGGCTATGCGTCGCGAGCTTATGAGTCAAAGTTATACGACCAGGCTCGATCAGTTGTGGGAGGTGAAAAGTCTCTAGTAGCTCTGTAACGTGCGTAATCGCATGGACTTGACCACCCATTTGCATTCGACTTGACCAATTGTTTGCATCGGATCTGACCCGCGCAATGGGCGCGCCTTGACCGGCAGGAGTCGACCCAAAGCGGACATTTGACAGAAAGTACGCAGTAACGAATTTTTCACTGTGGCTCCAATTCTGACCATAAACAACTTCGCCCAATGCCGACCATTAACGTGCCGTAGTCTTCAAAAATACTGGTATTCACCTCATCCTGGCTCGTCCACGTTGCTTCACACTCCTCGCACACCCACAGCGAAATATTTGTGGAGCGCACCCGCATTGCTCGAACGTAACCTTGGCTGCACCTTTGGCACTCAATCAGCATACAAATAATCTCTGACAGGACTTCGGTGTAGTCTAAGCCTTTAGGCGGCTTCTGGCCGATTGCAGGCCTTCGCCGGCGATCCGCCAACCTGTTGCAGCTCGTCCGGCGTCGAAAGTGGTCATTCTCGTACACTCGAGAGACAACCTGGTGAGCCGCCGCTATCGACCCAGAAATGTACCTTCGCCGCGGTGCCCTGCTGTCCAAATGGTAAACACCTTGAGTAAGGCGATATTTAGATAACGATGCCCTCGGGATAGATTTGAAGGCTTTCAAACTGCTTTGATTCGTGTATGAGTATCCGTAGCTCCTCATGCAGCCGGATTTCCATAGTTTCCTCATCAATCACGCTATAGCTAGCCACAGTAACGTTCAGAAGCTTTTGGAAATGGGTGCTCGTCCAATTGATTTCCTGGTCCCATGTGGCAATCAGCTCTTCCTCCTGAAATACCTCTATTAGGCACTGGATGGCAATCCGGCTCCCTGAGCTAAATAAAAATTGGACGTCGTACCTTCCCAACCAGATTTGCTGTATCTCAGCCCCCAAAATGCCTTCTAACTTCAGATCGTTGTCAAAGCCGTACATGTCATCCTCTAAAGGCCGGAGGTTAAAAGCGTTGCGATGCATGAAGTGCTCTTTCCCTAAGAACAATTCCGATTACACACATCGGGCGTGAGATAAGCAAGGTTCGAGGTTCTCTGCGATGGCTGCTTCTGGCCGGTAGCCGTCTTCCGCTCCGACAATGGCGCGTCCTGTTCTACTCTCCGATCAGACCTCATGCCCTCCAGCTCAAGGGCATTTCGAACACTTTGGTAAGCCGAGCCAGCTTCTCGGCAGATCTGGCAGAGATAGCGAGAGGAGGCTCTTTGATCATGTAGAACAGATGATCAAGTGCGACACCCGCTTCGCCGTGCGCGATGTAGTCCAGAACGATCTCTGCCCCATTCTCAAGAACTGACTGTGCCAGCGGATGATCATCAGGCAAGGGGCCAAGCTGCGCATATTTAGCGGACATCAGTGTAGAGACCTCATCCAGCACTTCGAGGAGGTCTTCACGCAGATCGGGAATCAGCTGATTCATTTCGCCTCTATCCATGTCGTCATATGCTCAGTTTGTACCACCATTTGCCGAAGAGTTGCAGCGCTGGCTCCACGACGGACAGCTTTCGGCCCAGAGTGTGTAAAAACGCTGAACCGTTCGCGAGAAGGCTAGAGCTTTCGCTAAGATGGGGTGTTCATCCATCAGGAGAGCAGCCGGATGCTTATTCGACATTTTTGTGAAGGCGACGAAGCAGCTCTGTTTCAAGTTTTCTCTTCAGCTATCCGTGAGGTTGCATCTCGTGACTACACCCCTGCGCAAATCGAGGCTTGGGCACCAAAGGATCCCGATTGGACAGCATGGAATACCCGCATTCGAGACATAAATCCGTTTGTAGCGGTATTAGATGATCACATCGTTGGTTACGCTGACGTCCAAGCTTCCGGGTACATCGATCATTTTTTTGTTTCTGGTTTCCATGCACGCCAAGGCATCGGTCAACGGCTAATGGATCGAGTTGTTCAGGAAGCCACGGACCTTAAATACATTGAGCTAACATCACACGTAAGCAAAACGGCGGAATCCTTCTTTATACGTAATGGCTTTGAAATAGTGGCGCGTCGGCATTCAGTATCTCGCGGAGTCGAGCTGCCCAATGTATTGATGCGAAGACGGATGTGATGCGAGACAGCAGTGCCTGTTACATGCTCCCTGAATCTACATATTGATGTCCTTCCGCACGGCAAACAAAGGACTTTTGATGAAGCGCTTCATCCAACGCGAACATCGCGGCCAAAGCACGCTGCTCCCTGAAAGCCTCGATGACTACGTCAGCGATACCAATCCAGTGCGCATAGTCGACGTCTTCGTCGACGAACTTGACCTGATCAATTTGGGTTTCGACGGTGCTATTCCTGCTGACACAGGCCGGCCTGCTTACCACCCTGAAGTCCTGCTGAAGATCTATATCTATGGCTATCTCAACCGCATCCAGTCAAGCCGCCGCCTGGAGCGAGAAGCTCAACGCAACGTTGAGCTGATGTGGTTGACGGGGCGTTTAATGCCGGATTTTAAGACCATCGCCAACTTCCGAAAAGATAACAGCAAGGCCATCCGCGGCGTCTGTCGCCAGTTCGTAGTGCTGTGTCAGCAGTTGGGATTGTTCGGTGAAAATCTCGTCGCCATCGATGGCAGCAAATTCAAAGCCGTTAACAACCGCGACCGTAACTTCACCAGCGCCAAACTGAAGCGGCGCATGGAAGAAATCGAATCGAGCATCAACCGTTACCTTACGGCACTTGATACTGCGGATCGGCAAGAGCCCACATCCTCTGAAGCCAAGTCGGTGCGGCTGGAAGAGAAAATTGCCAAGCTGAAAGTGCAAATGAAGGGGCTTCAAGCGATTGAAATACGGCTCAACGAATCACCGGATAAACAGGTCTCACTGACCGATCCAGACGCGCGTTCAATGATGACGCGTGGTATAGGAATCGTTGGCTACAACGTGCAAACAGCAGTCGATGCTCAGCACCATTTGATCGTTGCTCATGAGGTGACCAATGTCGGTTCCGACCGTGATCAGCTCAGCTCAATTGCCAAGCAGGCGCGCGAAGCCATGGCATCGGATTCGCTTTCGGTGGTGGCTGACCGAGGCTATTTCAAAGGTGAGGAAATCCTGGCTTGTCACAACGCGGAGATCACCGCGTATGTGCCCAAGCCAATGACATCAGCAGCCAAAGCTGATGGGCGCTTCAACAACGATGCCTTTATCTATGACGGTAAGCGTCTGGCGAAGTCACCTACGACATTTAGAGCCGATAGATAAAGCATGATACGAATCGTCGAGAAGCAGTATTTGGCCAGAACCTATGATTTTCGACGGGCAGTGTCTAACTATAGCGGCTATTCGGAGGCTTTCAGAAACCGCGACAGCGATTGCGCCAAGACATCGAACACCAATGCGATACGTCTTACTCGCCGGAGGTCGTGGTGCATTGCAATCCATACACCTACTTTAAAATCGACCAGTTTCGGTAGCACTCGCACCAGCCCATGCCGACTCGCTAACTGGCTAGAGCACATCCCAATTCCCAGTCCTGCCCTCAGCGCTGCAAATTGGGCCAGATGATCGTCAGTACGAATGACCGCGCGTTCCGCCGTGCACAAATAGCCCTGTTGCTCCAAGAATGCTACCTCCGTCAGGTTGCGATCCGGGCCAATCAGCGGATACTTGTCTAATTCGCTTTCATAGCGAGGAGTGCCATTCAGCGCTACCAGCTCTTCGGTTGCGTACAGCCCTAACCGAAGATCCCCGACATGGCGGGTCACCACCGCAGACTCGGTGGGGCGATGAATACGCACCGCGACATCGGCCTCTTGCAGCGCTAGATCCTCTTGGCGATTGCAGACGCTCAGTTCCAGCCTCAACTCCGGATGCGCATTACGAACATCTCGCAATAGAAGAGGCAGTACTTCAACACTCATTAAACGACTGCTTGTTACGCGCACGGTGCCCCCTGGCACGCTGGCTTCGGCGGAAGCGGCACGGGTGAATGCCTCGGCGGCCAAGGCCATGGACTCGGCATGGCCAACCAGCTCTCTCGCAGTGTCAGTGGGCATCAACCCCTTTGGCGAGCGTACAAACAGGCTCATCCCAACGCTTCGCTCCAGTTCGTCTATACGGCGTCGTGCAGTGGCTTGCGCCACGCCCAGTGCTCTTGCAGCGGCGGAAAGGCTGCCGGTTCTCAGGACTGCCAGGAAAACGCGCTGAGTTTCCCAATGAAGCTGCGGTGTATTCATACATTTCCTATGAGCTGCTAGGTAAGTTTGATTAGTTTCAATCATACCCAGACTCGCGCATGCTTTCCCTAACCCTACTTTGGCCATCCAGCGCCCATCCGCGCACCACGAGATAAAATTCATGATATTTTCGGGAACCTGCCGTTGCGGACACGTCACTTTTGAGACCGATTGCCCACCTGTCATGACTACTGCTTGTCATTGCGTCGGATGTCAAAAAATGTCCGCTAGCGCATTTTCTCTGACGGCACTTTTTCCTGCGGCAGGCTTCGCAGTGACCCAAGGCGAAACTGTTATCGGTGGTCTACATGGCTCGACTCGCCACTATTTCTGCGCACACTGTCTAACTTGGCTATTCACCCGGCCCGCCGGAGTCGACGAGTACGTAGGTGTGCGAAGTAGCCTGTTGGAAAACCCGCAGCAGTACCTGCCGTTCATGGAAACCTGGACGAGAGAGAAATTACCTTGGGTGACGACCGGAGCTTCGGTCAGTTATGAAGCATTCCCGGATCCGCAGGATTATCCAGCACTGATGTCTAAATTTAGATCCGGGGATAAGTAAGCGCAGCTGCGTTGCCGTTTTGAAACCCTATCCAGTGGACTCCTTGTGAATGTTGTCCCAAGCAAACAATATTCGTGTCCGGTGAACCTGCCTTGCGCAGTTAAACGGGCGCCCACTCATGCGGTAGCAGCTCCATAATCTCACTCGCCCGCTGCGTCGGTAGGCGCGTGAGAACGTCTTTCAGATAGCAGAAAGGCCGGAAACAGTAGAGCAGATTGAACAAGATGCCGAGACATGTTGGGGTGCTACAGGTTTTCCTATCAAGTCAATTTATTGAAAATGAGGGTGAGTAGAAACTTGATATGTACCTAGGAAGCATCACAAAGGATGGTCTTAACTTCATCGCAGAAATAGCTAAAGCTGTGGCATGGCCTTTCGCCGCAGTTTTGCTATGTGCGCTTTTTCTAAAGCAGTTAGCGGATCTGTCAAAAGCGCTTAGTTAAGCAAGATTTAGCAGTTTGGAATTTGAGTTCGCTCGACGTGTGGCGGACTTCGCTGCCTCGTGCACGATTCACCATCATCTTCGATGTCTCCTACCTCTATCCGTCATGCGGCTGTGAACCCACGTGGAGCAATATTAGAGGCATGATTAGCTGTAGACGAGTATGCAATAACGTTAGCGCTTTCGCACAGCCTAGTGCAGCCAACGGCTCGCCGCCAGCCGGAGGCCATGAGTGGGCTGAGAACGCTAACAATGCGTGGAGCAAGATGCCAAGAGGTGAGCTTTTTAGCGTACTAATGAGTAAGGCGGCATAGTAGGCGTAACGACCGTCAGGATTCAGCCCCAGGCGGATGGCCGAAATAAGCCTTGTAGGCATGGTTGAAGTTTGCAGGGTTGGCATAGCCCAGATGGTGGGCAATCTGCGCCACGTGCCATTTGCGCTGGCGCAGCAGGTTGCGCGCCAGTTCCAAGCGATGTTGACGGACGTAATCGAGCATCGACTGGCCGTACACTTGGTTGAAGGCACGTCTTAGGGTGGTTTCACCCACACCCAGTTCCCGTGCCAGCGCTAGAGTGCTGGGTGGGGCAATCAGGTTGGCATCGAGCTTAAAGCGTGCTTCGTGTGCCAGGTCCGAATGGCTGCGCAACGCGGCCACAGGCTTGACCGACTGTGGCGCAAGATGCGTCGCCAGCTCGACCAGTACGGCCACGCTCAGACTTTCCTGATTCAGCCGTTCCAACGCCCCTTGGTAGGGTGAGTGATAAAGGCGCTCGAACAAACTCCCGACGACGCGACACCCGTGCAGTTTTGAGAAGTGCATGCCATCGTCGAGCAGCCTGGCCAGCGATTGTAGTGCCGGGTCTTCTTCGGCCAATTCGCGTAGATAGTCGCCCCCGATACGCAGCCCGGCCATGCGCGCACGGCCGCCGGCAGGCATCTGGTCCATGGCTTCCATGCTTTCGCTCAAGCCCAGAACTTGGGGCGCGCCGGGAGTGTATTTATTTAGCCGACTGTCTATACGATGCTCCCATTGCCCGCCTAGTACATGCACGATGCACACACTGTCGGGCAGCACCTTGTGGATGCGTAACGGTTCGGGAAACTGCAAATCGCAGTCGAAATACTGCAGGTGCGACCGCACCGTATGCGCGCGGTAATGGCCGATCGCGCTGCCCATGACCTGCCGCGCGCTGGCATCGAATACGCCGGCTTGGTCTAGTGCCTCTGGGTGATCGAAGCAAAAGTGGGTGTCCAGATAGGGATTGCGGCGGTCCATTGGCAAAAGCTTCCGTCAGAGCTGGTGGGCAGCGTTGCATAATATCGACATTTGGCAGCCCAATCAGTTGTTGTGAGTCATGGCCTCATTGTTGTGCGCCACAGCCGGACTGCTTGGCAGGCGCCTGAGTATAGATTTCAATGTTCGGCTTTGAAAAGTCGAGAAAACCGTAAATGTTGCTGTATCGCAAATGAGCATCGCTGCTGGAAGTGGTCCTGGCAGTGATCGCGGGGGGGGGGGCGCCCATTCTGACAACCGCCCGGAGGTCGCGGAAAAAGTCCTGGCCTATGCCGGCGAAGGCGGCGTGAAAGTCTGGACACTGCGCATCGGTGCGCGCACTGACAATCGGGCGCTGATGCAGGTAAAGGGAGTGGACCATGACGGGAACATGAAGAACCAGAAGATGGCCGTGGAAAGGACCAGCACGGACACCCGCTATTCAACCACTGATGACGGCCAAAAAGTCGTGGTGCTTGTGCTGCAAAAAGGTTGGGGCGAGCTGTACCTGCCTGGAGGATCGCATGCGCTGAATATCGACTATGACGAATCTCTGTCCGGCCGAGGCAATGCACAGGCTTTTTTGACGCTACGCGTGGGATCCCAAAGGACAAAGCTTCTAGACTCACGAATTTCAAGCGCACTGAGGCCTGCTAGCAATGTGTGGTTACCTGGGTAGTTAGCGATAATTCGAGCTTCGTAAGGTGAGCACGATTGGCCCAAGAATCACAAATCGCCCGAGGTATATTCAGGCCGAGATTCGGGCTTTGAGAGAATCCACCAGGTCTACCAGCCCCAATACGCTGGTCCCTGCAGAGCACGTTGACACGAAAAGAAAGGAGTTTTAATGATCTCAATAGATGAGCTTTTGACCATGTCCGGGCTGGGATGTCGTCGGAGCTGGTTTGAAGCACTCAAGGCCAATACCTGCGCCTTAGGTTGTGACGGCCTCCTTTTCGCTTTGAAATCGGACGGTAATGCTGACAATTCTCAGGCTGCACTATTGAGCGATTACTCGCAGGCTTGGAGAGCAATCTACGACGCCAACGATTATTCTCGAATTGACCCAGTTGTCTCGCATTGCATGTCCTCGACGAGTCCTATTGTCTGGAACGACAGCATCTTCAAGACCCCCCTCCAATTGGAGTTTCGAGAGGAGTCAAAGGGGCACGGGGTTGTTCAGGGTGTTAGCCTGCCGCTGCATGGTATGGCAGGACAGGTAGGGGTGCTAAGTGTAAGGCTGGACTCGATCCCTCAGCATCAATTGAAATACCATATAGCGCGTATTCTCCCAGGGCTGGCGCTGATCAGAGATTATGCGGTCGATACGTTTCTGTCACTGGCCGACGAGCGTGAGCCCAATAATATCGTCCAACTTTCGCACCGTGAGTTGGAAGTCCTCAAGTGGAGCGCGTTCGGCAAAACGACGTGGGAGATCGCACGGATACTAAGCTGCTCCGAAGCCAATATCAATTATCACTTTGCCAAGGTTAGGAAAAAATTCAATGTAGGGTCCAGGCGTATGGCAATCGTCAAAGCCCTGCAGACTGGCCTGTTAGAATTCTAACCACGCCTAGCCAGCAGCGGTCGTTCTCAGCTCGATCTGCTTTAGCACCTGCTGGCGGAGCGCCGGTTCCCAGACCTCGTCCCATTGACGTACATAGGATCGGCGCTGCTCCAAGACAGTGCCAGTGTTGAGATCAAAGTTTTCATTAATCAACTCAAGTTGCCTAGCCTTTGTGAATGTCATGAACGGGGAGTTGGAAAGGCGTTCAATGTCGGTTCTTACGCCAAGTTGATGTGCGCAGTGCAGCGCCGCTGCAAGAGACTCCTGTTCGGCGTGATGAGGATCGATTATCTGGGACTGCACCCGCGGAACGCTCCAAACCGATTCCTGGAAGATGTGCTGATAAACGTCCACAGCAATATCACAATGCTCGATTTCTTCGGCGAAATGGTACGCGAGTAGGTAAAGAATCCCAGTATTTCGCGATGAGGCACAAGTGCGTGCGAAATTGGAACCAGAAAATAGTTGTTCGAAGAATATGAAGCTAGAAACACAGTTTTTGCTTTCGAATACGGCTATTTTCAATAAAGCCTCTTTAAGGGCACTGAGTGTTCCTTCCCCTATCTCTTGCATTATCGATTTGTAATGGGCCTCATGAAAAAGTTTTAGACAGGGATAGATTCGTGGATGAAAACGGTCACTGACGGCGGGAGCCGCGCTCAAGAACGAATTCAAATGCTTGTGAGCCTTGGCGTGATGCATTTCTTGGGCTAAGAAAGTCTGCTCATTGGCTAGCAGCGCCTGATCGCGCATGTGCGGTCGCGCGAACCTGCTGACAAAGTTGCAGAAGTACTCGATGTACTCTAAGTAGAATGAATACCCTAGTCCTACCAGCGACGTCTGATCGTCATAGGCCCAGCGGAAGTCGAAATCTGCACCAATGCCCATCGCCTGCCTGAGGTCGAAAGGTATTCTTCGTATTCTCATACTGTTTCCTTATTACGCTTCGGCGGAAGGCAGCTACTGCCAGCAGTTGCCTTCATGAAATGTGCTCTACAAAAATAGGATGTTGTCTTCCGTCTCTGCGGAGTAAACGGCCCTTGTCTTACCCATACCCTTAACTAGGAACGAAACGTGCTGGGCACGGATTTCTTCCATTGTGTAGGGATTATCTTCCCCGAAGATTAGCTCCATTAGATGGGATTTCTTTCTTACTATACGGTCTATCGCGCCTTCGCCTCGTTTGGCCGGCAAGAAAAGTTGCATGAGTTTATTCTGGCCCTCGAAGTAAGTCTCGTGAACCATTGCGTTGTGATAGGTTAAACCCGTGTCAATCTCTGCAAGGGCTCGTCTTAAATGATCCGGATCTGACTTGACGAGCTCCTCAATTACAGCGGCCCAAGCCTGGGTATGTCTTGCTTCGTCCTTCATGATGTTGGTGATCACCTCCTGCAGCGCCGGGTGATGCACTTGGCTTCGCAGGTCCCGGTACAATTCGGTGTTAACAACCTCGCCGAAAAGGTGAGCAAAGGTGTAGCCATAGAGGCCCCAGAATTTCCGATCCTCGTAGCACCAGACGTACTTCTCCGTGTAGTCGCGAGTAGACAGCGTACTCACGTAGTCCAACTCACCGGTGGTCACATAGTGATAGGCCGTAGAGAGTGCAATACCATGGCGCATCTCCTCATATGAAATGATGTTTACGTAGGCCAGAATCTGACCCCAGTCGTTGGCAAGTCTCTTAGGATAGCCGTTGCGGATCTCGGTCAGCAGAAGATCGTGAAACTGGGTTGCGGAAGCTTGGCCTGAGTATTCTCCGTCCGATAGGCAGTCGAGCAGTTTGACCAAATCCCTATCATGGTCGTCTAGCTCTTTAAGCCAGGCCCAGTCGTAGCGCTTGGCATCCCAGCGCTGCTCGTCCGACAGGCAGCCAAAGTGGACAATGGTACTGATTCCAGACATACAGATGCTCTCTATAAAACGGATGGAAAGGGTGGGGGCATTTTTTCAGCAGCTCATGCCGCCATCGACGACCAGCGTTTGTCCCGTGATGTAGGCCGCGCCATCACTCAGCAGGTACCTAACCAACGAGGAGACTTCGCCAGTAGTCCCAAGTCGCCTGAGCGGGATGCGCTTGCGCAATCCCGGCAGAGCCTCCTTTAGCTGGCTGGTCATATCGGTTTCGATGTAGCCCGGTGCTATGCTGTTGACACGAAGGTTGAACCGCGAGACTTCCAGTGCGAGCGAGCGCGTCATCCCGATCAGCGCCGCCTTCGTTGCCGAATAGACGGTCTGTCCGACATTGCCCTTCAATCCGGAAACAGAGCTGATCGTTATCAGACAGCCGTTGCCTTCGCCCATCATGGCAGCAAGGAAGCCCTGCGAGACGCTAAAGGCAGAGAAAACATTACTGCCGAACATCCGGGTGAGCTGCGCTTCACTCACACTGGAGAACAGCGTGTCTTCAGCGATGCCGGCGTTGTTGATGACTGCGTAGGGCGGGCCGAAACGGTTAACCAGCTCCTGCGTTACGTCGCATACTTGGTTGGAGTCTGCAACATCGCAGTGTACTGCCTGTGCGTGCCTGCCTGGTTCGTTCTTAATCTGCGCGACCAAGAGCGCTGACTCATCTGCGCTCGACTTGAAGGTGAACACCACGTCATAGTCGGCACTCATTTCACGCACGATTTGCGCGCCGATGCCGCGCGAGCCGCCCGTTACAAAAATCCATTTACGCTTCATGTCTGCTGCTCCAGCAAGTTGGCGATCAATCCCATCTCAACCGCCACCAGCGGCTGGTCGTGGTGGTAGAGCATGAAGACAACGGATCCAAAGATGGAGTTATTCACGCGGATCAAGTCCTTGCCGGTGACGCTGTAGTGGATCGATTCAAAATCTTGACTATCCAGCCCCTGCCATTGCACTTGTATCAACGAAAGCGTGTGTGATACCTGATAGACGATGTAGGGCTGTAGTTCCGAGATGCCTTCGCCGGCCAGAAAACGCTGTACGTCACTTGCCAAAGCCGTTTTACGGTTGTCCTCAATGTAGATCGAGAACAGGATTGCATCCCAGTACACTGCGGGATGAACTTCGCTGTCGATGGTGCGTTGCAGTAATGCATGCTGTTCATGCAGAGCTTGAGCGCTGAAACGCTCAAGTATCGGACGTTTCCTAGCCTGCGCGGCAACAGCCAGAATGTCGGGATTGATACCAGGCTTGGCGCAACCGCTGTAAAGCGTCTTGCCCTCAGATGAGACCTTCAGGCGCTGAGGTGGCGCTGAGGTGTAGCTGACCTGCTGATTGAGCCCGATAGCATGCTTAAGATGCAGTTTGATTTCTCTAGGCTGGTCCCATTCGGTAGCTTCGTTGGCCAGATGGTTCTTCAGCGGCATCATCGCCAGCATGCCATGCACGATTCGTCCTGAATGTCCGTTTGCGATGGCGAAGTCCGTATCGAAGTGCACCGGGTTTCGATCTGCGGAGAACCGTGCCCAGTTTTCTAAATCCGTTTCATTGAATTGGCGGTGCATATCAGTGATACCTACTCACGACAAGGCAACTGTTCGCGCCGCCGAAGCCGTAGTTGATGTTCAAGACGTGGTTGACGTCGTCCAAGTACCGGTGTGTATTGGGGATGTAGTCCAGGTCACAGTCAGGGTCGGCTTGGTTCAGATTAATGGTGGCGGGTGCCATTTTTGTGAGAATCGTCTTGATGCAGAAGACGGTTTCGATTGCTCCAGCCGCGGCGATTAAGTGACCGGTGTAGGACTTGGTGCTGGAAACGGGAATGCTGTGGGCTTGTTCGCCAAACACTTTCTTAATAGTGTTAGTCTCGTTCAGATCATTAAGTTGGGTCGACGTGCCATGGGCATTTATGTAATCAATATCCGCCAGACCGAGGCCGGCATCCTGGATAGCTCCTTGGATCGACATTGAGCGGCCCAGCAGGTCTTCGGCAGGCGCAGTGATATCGTATGCATCTGAATAGTTTGCGTAGCCGCCAATCTCGGCGTAGATAGTGGCGCCTCGCTTGAGAGCCTCGTCCAACTCCTCAAGCACCAATACCGCGCTACCTTCCGAAAGCACAAAGCCGCTACGGCCCAGGCTGAACGGGCAGCATGCTTTCACGGGGTCCAGTTGTTCTTTGCTCAAGGCCCCCAAAATGTCAACTGACCAGACGTTGTATGCCCCAGTGATGCTTTCGCTCCCACCGGCCAGCATGCATTTCGCGCGGCCGTTGCGAATCAGCTCGCAGGCATCCCCGATGGCGATGTTGCCTGTGGCACAGGCGGCAACTAGGGTGTTCTGATATCCACGCATATTCCAGGCCATCGAGGCGGACCCGGTCCACACACTGTGCATCGAGAAAATCGTGCTAAGCGGCGATGCTAGCCCCGTATCCACGTAGATATCGTTGTTTTCGATCGTGGAGTCGACGCCCCCCCAACCGGTACCGAAGACCACCCCCCTTTCGAACGGTGAGTAGTATTTATCCATGGTATCGACCGGGTTGTCGCCGAATGCCATCTGAATTGCCTGCTCCGCAGCTACCATACCAATCCTTGCGTAACGCGGCAGGTTCTTCGCGATACGCTTAGGGACGCTGTTAAGCGTTATCGGGAATTTGATCTTGCCGTAGAACTTCGCAGTGACTGATGGGTCGGCCATCGGGTGCAGCGCGTAGCCAAGTTGATAGTCCTTGATCGCTTCCCAGATCTCATTAGTGTTTCCTCCCAGAGCACATATCGAGCCAAAGCCAGTTACCACGACTCGTTTCTTCCGTTGCACATCGACCTCCTTCAAACATCAGTTCCGTGCGGTGTTGTTAACAGGACTAAACGCTAGCTTCGCGGCAGAACTGGTAGAATTCACCAATGGTATTAAGGTTGGCAGTCGGTAGCTTGTTAACGTCAATGCTAATGCCGAGTTCTTTTTTCAGAGCGACCTGGATGCTCACGTAATCGAGGCTAACCAAGTGAATATCACTGATCAGGGTTTGCTCGGTGATGCGGTCGATCTCAAAGTCGGTAAGTTCTCCGATGACACTGTTTACGACAGTTGCGATGTTCATTTGTCTTTTCCTGTACTAATGGGTTGCTTGCTGCTGCCGGCCATGATTTCATTCATAATCTTGCGAACGTCGTCGGTCATTGGTACCTCCATAGAGAAGGTATTGTTGATAACGGTGTAGTCTATATAGCCCATGCGCGCGATGGGGCGGACGCTCTCGATATCCATGCGTCCGTCGGGTGTTATGTAGTTGTCATTAATGTGTACACGGATCACTTCTCCAATGATCACGTCCACAGTGCCTAGCTCACCGTTACCCTGAACGACGGTAGTTGATACGTAGCGGCACTCCAAGTGGCATGGACTGGCTTTCACCATGGGAACATTGGAAAGGTCGGCTTTCACCTTTTCCAAGCCGGCCAATTCGAACTCGCTTTGATCTGAAGGCACGATCATTGCTGAGATGTTGACGGCTTCTTTCAGTGCTTCGGTGGCCATGTTCCATACGAACCATCCAGTTTTTTCCGCATTAACCGCTGAATCTTTTCGTTGACCGGTGGGATAGTGGTTGGCGGAAAACATGACCATGGGCGGATCGAATGTAATTATCCCACACTGACTAAAGGGAGCGAGATTCTCGTTACCTTTTTCGTCAATAGAAGAGATCCAAGCAATGGGTCTCGGTACCACGCAGCTTCGAAACGGTGTAAAGGGTAAAGGGCAGTTTTTGTCCTGTGGGTCATACTTCATATGATGTCTCCGAAATGTCGGTGTGTATATTTCCAGTCGTTAAGATTTGCGTCAACTATCAATTTCCTTGCCTATCTGAAATGGTAGCTAGAATGACAGGTGCGATACTCGCTGCCTCATATATCTGTCGCTATTGATGGTAATATTAAATAGGGGCGCAGGGTCCGTGTCCACGCTGCATGCGCTAATATAACTGCTAGTATGTTCGTTATTTTATATGAATAGATTGTCTAATTGACACCTGACTGTTTTTTTTTACGTGCATCCGTTTGGGATACCGCTGGGCTTTAATATTCAAACTGATGGAGAGGGTTGGGCAAGCCATTTGACTAGACGGGATAAACGAGGATCTAGAACACCTGAACCTAAGCTCCCTTGAAACAGCCGCTGCTCGGTGATCCTTCGCGCGTGATCCCTAGCCTAAGCTTGCTCGGCTAATCAAAGCTTGGGCAGACACGACGAAGCGTCAGGCGTCGTCGCGGTAGGAAGACTGACTTTATATTGGCAAAATTCACCAAGTCCGGATGTATCTTCAAGCCGGCAGCGGGTTTAGGCGCGATGTACGCCCTGGTCCCGCCAGTGTCTAGGTGGATAGTTCACGTTTCACGGTGGGAAATCCGCAATCAGCGGCGCCAGACCTTGAGCAGCAAACTGGCATTCACGCCGCCAAAACCAAAGCCGTTGCAGAGTGCATAGTGAATTGGCATGAAGCGCGGCTCACCCAGCACAAGATCGATGTGCTCAGCGTCGTCGTCCGGCTTGTGGCAGTTTAGATTGAATGGCGCTACCTGATCGCCGAGCGACTTGACGGTGAAGATACTTGCCAATCCGCCAGCGGCACCTAGTAGATGGCCGGTTGAAGACTTAGTGGATGAGACGGCAACGTTATTAGCGCCGAACACCGCTTTAATCGCCGCCAGTTCACCTTTGTCACCAACTGGTGTCGACGTCGAGTGGGCATTGATGTACCCAACCTTGCTGGGTTCAATGCCTCCCTGAGCAAGTGCGGCGCGCATGCACTGTTGAGCGCCTTCGCCATCAGGAGGAGCGGCGGTGACATGGTAGGCATCCGCACTGGTGCCGTAGCCAACTATCTCCGCAAGCGGCGTTGCGTTGCGGGCTAAGGCGTGTTCTAGCGTCTCGATCACCATTAACCCGGCACCCTCTGCGATCACAAACCCATCCCGATCGGCATCGAATGGGCGGGAAGCTTCAGCAGGACGGTCGTTGAAGGATGTGGCCATGGCCTTCGCTGCTACAAAGCCACCAATGCTGACTTCGTTGATGCAGGCTTCGCTACCACCGCAAATCGCGACATCGGCTTCGCCGTTCTGAATCATGCGCACTGCATCGCCGATGGCCTGGACGCCAGCAGCACAAGCGGTAGCCGGTGCCCCTAGCGGTCCCTTGAAGCCATATTTGATAGAAACCTGCCCTGCTGCCATGTTCACCAAAAAGCCGGGAACAGTGAAGGGAGAAATACGTCGGTGACCACTGGCGTTGATAGTGTTGACGGTGTCCCGGACAAAATGCAATCCGCCGATTCCCGACGCAATAACGGTCGCGGTGCGTTTCTTCTGCTCCTCAGTTGGGCTCCATCCCGCTTGCTCGATCGCCTCGCTGGCGGCCGCAAGGGCGAAAATAATGAATCGGTCCATGCGTCGCGCCTCTTTAGGCTCGACGAATTGATGCGCGTCGAATCCGGCTTCGGAGTCGTTCTTCTTGTCCTGTACGGTACCCGCGATGCGCACGGGAAGTTCGCCGAACGGTTCAATGGCGCGGACACCGGACTTACCCTGCAGTAGGCGCTCCCAGCTCCGCTCGACACCCACGCCCAGCGGCGAAACCGCACCCATTCCTGTGATTACAATTCGCTTTGCCATAAGTTATTTCCTCTATTCTCGATGTCTGACCTTTGGAGAGCTTTTGTCAGGCCTACCGTGGCGTGATCAAATCGGGTATTTGATAGTTACCTCCACCTTGGGTCAACCATTCGGAGCGTCGACTATCAAATCTGATAGTCGACCTCGAGACGTTTTGGAAAAGCCCGACTTTCCTCAAGTCGCTCCCAGCTGCGATTCACACACGTCGACACCCACAATTACGTTCAGATTTAGTTCTTGTCTCATCCATACGGCTCGAGTGAGCACTTCGAGGCATTGAGTTTCTCGTCGATTGTGCGCTGTAATATGGAGCCAGCTAATATTCGTCGGCGCACCCTCCACACGTTCCTCGTCGCGATGTTCTGACTTATCAACTTAGGTCGCATTAGCGACGTTGGCCTCCGCATGGCAGTTCACGTTTAAGCGTTTAAGCTCATCACAGTAGGTTAAAGGTTGCCCGGTCACCGTGCTCCAAGCTATACCTATTCGGGCGGTGCAAGCACTGGTGATCGCTGCCAGTCGGGATGCCCAAATTTTCGCATGTCGTGCGGTTAAGCTGGATGCGTAGGGCAATAGCGTTTTCCACGCCAATGCGTATAGCTGGGCCGAAACGGCTGATGTCTAGCCCTTTTTTTCTCAGGAGTTTTTCGACGCCCAAAGTAGTCACAGTCACAAACTCATCTACGTCATGTGCGATTGCGAATTTAATCACCGCCCTGATTGCCAGAAGCGAGTCGCGTGACAAATCATGGCATTGCTTATCGCGTGCAAGGATGGCAAAGCGGCTTAGCTCCCAAATATGGGTTGAGTGCGGGGCATCAACCCCATGCAATAGTTCCGGAAAAGTGTTCTTGAGCATGTAAGGGCCGGTCGTTGGCAGGATCCGCCAGCAACCGAATTGCTGTTGCGGCGCGTCCTTGTCTTCAAGTATAAGATAATAGGGATCAAGTGCGTCATACCCGTCGATTTCCATATCGGCTATGATCGAAACATCCCAGCGCTTTCTGTCTTTAAACACCTGTGCACGGAGTTTATGCATGCGCATAAGGCAATCTTTGTCAAGGGTGGTGCGTGTGCCAACTTCGATAATCATATAGCTTCCTCGCAAAGCGGTAATTATGAAGTTTGCACAAAGATATATTAACTAGCTAAACTGCTAGTTGCGCTACCTAAGCAAAGACGCTACATTTTTTTTAGCAGGATGATCGCCGACTATTGCTTTTGCTAGTGGGCGTTTCATTTTATTCAGAAAACAGGTTTGTTATGAACTCTACTATTCCTTCCACGGTAGACCACTATGAAACTTCACAGCCTTATTGAAGCTGTTCGCCTGCGTTCTTGCCCACTTGTTATCGAGAGCGAATGGTCGCAGGGTCGAACAGTATTTGGAGGGGTCTTGGTTGCTTTGGCTCATGAAGCCATGCTTACGTACGTTCCTTCAGAACGGGCTCTGCGATCACTTTCAGTTGCGTTCGTTGCGCCAGTGATTATTGGTGAGCCCCTGATCTTCAGCACAGAGGTATTGCGCGAGGGACGCGGCATCACCTATCTGCAATGCCGGATCATTCAGCACGGCCAGACCGTCACTACTGTAATGGCCTGCTTTGGTGCAGCGCGGCAGCAGGCATTCGCCTTAGCGGCTGATGCCCGGTTCGAGGTGCCTTTGATCGAAGCGTGCGAGCCGTTGCCTTTCCTGCACGAGGTGACACCGTTATACCTGCAGAATTTTGATGTCCGCTGGGGGATTGGTGAAATGCCTTTCACAGGAGCTACATCCAGGCGTACGGGAGGGTGGATTCGGTTTAAAGACGGGTCCGAAACAGCAAGGCCGAGCGAGTCATATTTGCTGGCGGTGATGGATGCCTGGCCACCCTCAGCCTTGTCACTTTTCGATGGGCCGGTCCCAACTAGCACTCTTACTTGGAGCATCGAGTTAGCCCAGCCCTTTCGGCATCAGCCCACCGACACCTGGTTTGCCATTCAGCTTTCCAGCGAATATGCGGAACAGGGATACTGCGCCTCCTCTGCAAGCGTGTGGTCAGCCGACGGGCAACTGATGGCTCTCGGGCGTCAAACGATTGCCGTGTTTGGCTAGGGCGTTCGTCAGAGCTGGTGGGCAGCGTTACATGATATCGACATTGGCCACCTCGATCAGTTGTTGTGAATCAAGGCCTTACTGTTGTGCGGCCACGGCCGGGCCGTTTGGCTGGGGCGGAAGCATTGAGTTCAATGGTCGGGATTGAACTGTCGAGGAGGCCACAAATGTTGATGTATCGCAAATGGACATCGTTGCTGGGCTTGGTTCTGGCCGTTATCGCGGGATTCGCCCATGCTGACAACCGCCCGGAGGTCGCGGAAAAAGTCCTTGCCTATCCCGGCGAAGGCGGCCTCAAAGTCTTGACCCTGCGCATCGGTGCGCGCAGTGACAATCAGGCGCTGGTGCAGCTAGGTTGGTGTGAGAGGACCAATACTTCGCTCATGAAGACGTTTGCGTTCACTGGTGATCACCAGCGGCCGGCCTCGAAGCCAGCCAGTCCATTGCGGAGAGCAGCACGTCACCGTCAGGTGCTCCCTGCAGCTTGATCGAGCGGCCAGATTGTTTGTCCTTGATGACCAGCGTAGGGGTGGCTGTGATGCCGTCCTGGCTCGCCTTGTGAGCCTGGCTAATGACGGCCTGTTGCACAGACGGGTTTCTCGCAGCGCAGTTACCCGCAATCGGTCCTTGGGTAGGTCGTCGCCTTGTGAGTTTCGTAAAGTGACTGTGCTACGTCCAGCGTCTCTTGCACACCCATCCCAAACTTTGCAGAGCACACCTCCTGCAGGGTGCTCAGATCGAACGGGAGCGGAGCTGGATCCTTGCCACGCTTTGTATCAACAGAAACAGTCGTTGCAGCCTGACTATTTTTCAGCGCGGCCAGTGCTGCAGCTGCAGCGGCTTGATCAAGGCAACGGCCTTCCTCATCTACCACGTACTCGTCTGCGACCCATTTCGCCAGGAACGATTGTCCTGCCGTCCAGAGCTGAACCTCGACACTCCAGAACGGTTTGGGTATGAAGTTTGAGATCTCCCGGTCGCGGTCGACCACCAGGCGAAGGGTCGGCGTTTGAACGCGGCCCACCGAGAGCACACCGTTGTACCCTGCCTGTCGGCCGAGCAAGGTGAATAGCCGCGAAAAATTCATACCGATGAGCCAGTCCGCTCTGGAGCGAGCGAGCGCCGAGAGATACAACGGGTAGGTTTCAGAGCCTTGTTTTACGGTGTTGAGCGCCTGGCGGATGGATGCTTCATTGAGCGCAGACAGCCATAGCCTTTGAATCGGTCCCCGGTACCCACAATACTCGATCAGTTCGCGAGCGATCATCTCCCCCTCGCGGTCAGCGTCTGTCGCAATGACGAGCTCGGTGGCCTGCTTGAGTAGCTGCTTGACGATCTTGAACTGACTGGCGGTTTTCGGCTTGACTAGCACTTTCCATTCCGCAGGCAGGATTGGAAGTGTGTCCAGGCTCCAGTTTTTCAGGTTCTCTCCATAGGCATCGGGAGGAGCTGTTTCCAGAAGGTGTCCGATCCCCCAAGTCACCGCCACACCATTGCCCTTGATACAGCCGTCACCTCGTGTCTTGGCCCCGAGTACGGCGGCGATGTCTTTACCCTGGCTGGGCTTCTCGCACAGATACAAACGCATAAGGACTCCGATGAGGTCGTTTTACTCAAAGGAGAAACATTGCCTGCTTGAGAGGCGATGCGCCTTATCAAACCGTACATTGGTCCCGGAGGGGTTGCTCGCGGCAGCAGGATGTGTTGTAACCGTATTCCAAGCTTTCTGGAAAGTTTTATGAGCTACGTCTTTTACCCTACGCCGGTATTGTTTAAATCTGCCTGCAACAAGGGTAGGTTTGACAGGCAGAGAAAAAGCTATGGCACCTAAAAGATTGAGGCCAAATATTACCTTGGGCGTAGTCAGTGGCAAAACTGTTTGTAATTACTTTTGATTTGGAGTGTGCGCTGAGCATTGAAGAGGTCGAGGGGCTTAGATTTTTGCTTCACTTTTTATTTCTCATGGACTGATAGTTGTGGAGATTTTAATGCAGGATTTTATCGATATTGATGATGCAATAATCGTTTCGCTGGATGAATACGTTGATTCTATTTCAGACTCATCGTACAGGGGTAGGGTGCTTGATGTTTTCAATAATGTCAGAGAGTGTTTAGATAGGTTGAGCCGTCGCGCAGGTAGTACTGTAGGTGTGCCGGATATCCGCGTAAAACTATCTGACAAAAAAACTGCTGAAGCTAACCCGTTAGGTTCTATCGTACTCACCAGAGGAATAATAGATCACTGTTTGAACCTGAAAACTCCGGCTTTTCAAGAGCGTCCTGAGGATCCTGCACTTTTTGCTCTGGATCCTGATCTTGCAGCAATGTTGGGTATGGCTTGGATAGTGAGCCACGAGTATGCTCACCTGTATCGGGCTCATCATGCTGTAGAGGCTTTTCTTGGAAGTGAGGTTTATGTACTGCGAGCCTTCGAACATGATGCGGATCTTGTAGCCGCAGCGGCCGTCTTCAGACAGCTTCAATCTATAGTAGGCTTTCTGTTTTCCGACATCCAAGTTCGACAATGTACGTTAAGCTCGATCTATTGGATAGTACGTACTTTACCTGATACGCATGATCGGACTGGAGTCCACCCCCCTTTCTCTGAGCGTTTTTTTCAGATTCTATTGAAATTGGTGACCGTGGTAACTGATGGGTCAGAGATATATGATCCTGATTGCCTTCGACCCGAAACTCAAGTACGTCGTGAATTGCTTATCAAAACTGCAGTTGCATGTGAAAAGGCTCACAAAGGATGTAATGATCGATCATCTAAAGGCTATTTTTCGGAGTGGCAAGACTATATTGCAAGAAATGGTCATACCGATATAATTTATGATTGGATGAAAGTATCGCCGCATGTGGAAAGATTTTCTGGGACTATCGCCGATATGTCGCGTCAAAACCCCTATAGAGGAAAAACTCTTTAACCAAAACTCCGCAAGCGGCCCTGGAGAACAGGTTTCGCAAATCGTTGTGAGCAAAATCCAAGTGGCCAGAAGGTAGCTAATGAGAAGCCATAAAATTTATTCTTTATTCTTTATTTTTGAAGAGTACTTGGTTAGCAGCTTAGCAAACAGCCATGCTGAAACAGCCACAAGGAGTAGAGAGCCCCCTAGGACCACGCTCACTACTAACGTTTCTGCATCTTCACTACCATTTATACTGAAAAAATTACGAAGCTCTGTATATATTGTATCCCCGAGAGATGTATCTAGTCCGGCTCGAATCAATCCACTGCCAACTAAATAACGAGCTAAAAAAACTGCAGCTATGAAGATCGCGACAAATTTCATGAGGGTTTTTACAGCACGTATCACTTAGTATTCCTCGGGTCGATAACGTCTAGTATTCCGAAATATTTTTGTCCGGAACCTGGAAGCCTATCCCCATCCATATTGTGTAGGTAAATACTTAGTTGTTCAAAACCGAGTTTAGATGTCATTGTCACACACCCCTCGCTCAAGCCTAACGGGCCTACAGGATGCAGCCTGAAGTTTTCTCTTTCAACGTTGTCAATTATTGTACGATCATCAATTTTTCCATCGTCCCTGTACAGTGAGAACCAATCGCTGCGATCGGTTCTTGCAATCATGTCAGTTATGGGGTCTCTCAGCCAGCCCAGTCTCCCCCCACTTTCCCTATTCAGAATATAGTAGCGGCCCGGCGGGAGCGGCCCGTTTTTCGCGTTGCTCACTTCGGCAGGATCATTGGCATAGCCAGTTATTCCAGAAAAAGCTTCGTAGCTCTCATTATTACTGCACTTCAGAAGGCTCATGGGCTGGCCTGTCAATTCAAAAGTGCAGTGCGCTACTTTATTGGTATCAATTGATTGGGTGTCCATGGGCATACATCTCCTTGTGTGTTATCAGGCGTATACCTTGTTGGAAATACCATCCCAACCGCCCACGACCTGACCGCCACCTTGCCCATCTGCACGTTTTTGTTGTGTATAGGTCATTTTTATACGGCCATAATTCAGACGTACCGTTTCAGTGGGAAAGCCGCCCTCTACATCTCCGTTACCGTTAAGTGATACGGACGAAATAATGACCTCTTCAAGTACGATTTCCAAGTATTTGAGTTTGTCAGTGCCTGCACGATTTACCGCGAGGGTGACCTCTTTGAAGTGCTTTCCGCTGCAGCAGGCTTCGTGCAGCTTTGGCGTGGCTTTGTCCACGGTTTTGCGGAAGAAGAGGTCGCTCATGCGAGCACGACCACTCGTTGCCCCGCCTGCACTGCTCGCCGTGGCTGAGGCGGATTGGCTTGCACCTATATTATGGAAATTTTCCATTTCGATCCAGTCTTTGAACTGGGCGTCCAGAGCTTCGCCAGGAATTCCTTCGATTTTCAAAAATGCATCAAATGCCATGTTTAAGCCTTCCTTGTAGGTTGATCTGCAGCATTTTGAGCAGTTCGCTCATCCGGGTCAATCGAGTTGTCAGCAAAGCTAAAAAAGGGGTGATAAAATACGTTATCACCAATTATTACCGTTTATCGGTTTTGGAAGCATTGGCAGCATTAAGAGTTGCTTTTGTGACTGAAGTTAATGCCTGTGATCGTTACTGATCCAATTGTGAGAGCATTATGCAAGAACTGACCAAAGCCCATCACAGCGACCAGCGTCGGCTCACGGCGGTCGAATTTCAGACGCTGGCCCAGGTTCCGGCCGCGGTCGAGTGGTTTGCCAACCTGGACAACCCGCGCACCCGACGTGCCTATAAAAATGACCTAGAAGACTTCTGTGGGTTTGTCGGGTTGGCTTCGGCGGATGAGTTTCGCGTGGTGAACCGATCGCACGTGACCAGAATCATCAACAGGCCGATCAGAACCATGGATACGAGGGACAGCGTCTTTGCGTAACGCTCGACCTGTTTCAGTGATATCTCCAACCAGCGAAGGCTGTAGCGATGCACTGCAGCAGAGAAGCTCTGCGTGGTGGAGAGAACAATCAGGAATTGAATGGCTTCGTGGTCTGGAAACTCATGCCCTGAAAGATCCAAAGCCTCGCCAAAGTTCTTGCCCATCCGGACCCCATAGTGGGCAGCTTCCAGGCGTTCGCGCAGCCACGGGTTTCCGAATCGAGGTCTTGCTTGTATATTTGTCCATGCCGTTTTCCCTTAAATAGCGACTTGCTCGGTACCGCTTCCCAGCTTTGCCGCGCAGCGCATGCAAGCTGGAAAGGTAGCCTCCGGGTTTGTGCTTATGCGGACGAACGTCTCTTCGTCGTCGGTCGACCGCAGTTCGTGACCAGTACGCGGACTCATGTCGGAGTACGGCGAAGTCGATCCGGAGCGCACCAAGTGGACTTTACTCATCGATCTATTCCTAGGTACTCGGCCTGATCGGCTGGACCTGAGTCTGCCTAGACTGATGTGTCTGTTTCAGCTCGGCCTCCAAGGTGTTGCTCATGCTTGGGCTGATCACGTTTTCTAGGCCCAAGGCCATAAGCCAGCCTAGGGCCAAAGTATGGTAGTAACTCACCAAGAGATCGCTGGGCGCGTCTGTGACGGCGGCAATCCTGTCACGAATGCGCATCACGGTTTGGGGGGTGTCCTGCTCGATCTTGATAATAGCCATGGCCTTTCCTACGAGCTGAGCCGCAATGACGCAGGCTAGTGGGAACCACGAAATGGCCTAAAGGTCATACATGTCAGGTCGATACAGGACAAGTATGCAAATTTTCACAAAATAAATCAGGTATCAAAACGTCTTGAGAAAAGCGCTCCCACTACCGTATCACTGCACAGAAAAAGTAATACCTAAATGATATCACCCATTCAATCTTAACCTGTGTCTTCAAACTAGCGAGCGTAAGATGCTTCCTTTCAAATTTCACCGGAGGACTTTAATTGCATTTACTATGCTTGCTTTTGCAGGCATTGCCGGAGCGCTTTGGTTTGCGCAATTCCTTTGGCTCGAAAACAACAAATACAGGGTGGAAGCCTACGCCAATATATTGCTCAGCCATGCAGAAAGCGTAGCGCTTAATTTGACGGAGGCTCTGGTGGAGCTTGAGGCGTTACAGCTATCTCCCTGCAGCAACCTAGATCTGGCAGTCCTTAGGAAGAATGCATTTGAACACCGCTTCATCAAAGATGAAGGTAGAATCGAGGGTAGTAATATTACGTGTTCTGCTATGTGGGGAATACTAAAGCAACCCTATACCCTTCCTGCCAATAGTACTACAACGCGTAATCATTTTACCCTTTGGCGAGAGGTGCCCAGCTATGCAATAGCTGGAGGTAAAATGGACATCTCAGCGCGTAATAATGTCTTTGTCGTCACGTCTCCGACCGCTTTTGCTGCTTTTGATTCGCCGCCTGCTGGAATGAGTGCTGCTCTCACCTCCCCAGACGGCCATGTTGTTATGCTTAAAATTGGATCTACTATTTTTGCAGAAAAATCCGTTACTACACAAACCATAAAGAAATGTTCAGAGCATTTTGATATATGTGTAACCGCCCAATTGAACAACAGTATCTTTTCTTTTGAGCGCAGAGGGCTAATTTTATTTGTGAGCTTCTTGGGCAGTTTGATAGGCGTATTGATCTGGTATGTCATGGAGCAGTATATCGCGCGACACCATTCAATGAGAGCGAAACTCATTGCCGGCATTAATTCAAACATGATTGAAGTTGCCTATCAACCGATAGTATTAGCCGCGACAGGTGAAATGGTGGGGTTTGAAGCCCTTGCACGCTGGTATGACAAAGACCTAGGCAATGTGCCGCCTGATGTATTTTTTAAAGAAGCCGGCCAGCTCAATCTTGCATTCAAATTAAACAGAAATATAATTAGGAAGTGCTTAGGTGAGTGCGGAGACTTGTTGCGTAGCTCAAAGAAAATTTACCTAAGCATAAACCTGGACACCGAGAGCCTTCTAAAGTCTGATCTAGTAGATGTGTTAATCGAGGAAACTAAAAAAAATGCAATAGCTCCGTCTCAGATTGCAATTGAGATTCTTGAAAGTCATACTGCAAACATGGATCAGATTTTCGATGGCATAACCCGCCTTCGAATGTGCGGTTATCAGGTATTCATAGATGATTTTGGTACAGGTTACTCGAGCCTCTCGTATCTGAGCAATTTGAAAATAGACAAGATTAAAATAGACAGGACGTTCACTCAATCTGCAGGGACGGACTCTGCCGCGGCTATGATTTTAGTAAAAATCTATGAGATATCCATAACTATAAAAGCGCCAATTATTTTCGAAGGTATCGAAACCGAAGCGCAGCGACAGGCTATCCTTTCTTTCTGTCCAGAAGCATTGGCTCAGGGGTGGTTCTTTAGCAGAGCTATGAAGTTTGAGGAGTTATCAATCGCGAATAGGACTTTTCCACGAGCGCTTTGATCATCTTGAATCGCCCCGGGTTTCGTAGACACCTCCATGCCTTAAACTGAGGCCCATCAGGAGGTGCCATGAGCAACCCACGTTATCCCGAAGAATTCAAAATCCAAGCGGTCAATCAAGTGACCGAAAAGAAGCTGCCTGTCGCTGATGTGGCGGCGCGTCTTGATCAAGCACTCGTGGCTGGAGAGCGGCGGAGTTTATGGCTATCGCAAAATCCATGACGACCTGCGCGAGGTCGGTGAAGATTGTGGTCGGCATCGTGTGGCGAGGTTGATGCGTCTTGAAGGTCTGCGCTCTCAGACAGGGTATCGACGTCGCCCTGGAAAGTACGGCGGTAAGCCAGCGGTCGCCTCACCCAATTTACTGAAGCGCGAGTTCGATGTCGTGGAACCCAACAAGGTTTGGGTCACCGACATCACCTACATTCGTACGTATGAAGGCTGGCTGTATTTGGCGGTGGTGCTGGATCTGTTTTCTCGTCAGGTCGTTGGCTGGTCAATGAAGTCGCAGATGACCAGTGATTTGGCCATTGATGCGTTATTGATGGCGGTTTGGAGGCGAAAACCGAAACAAGAGGTGATGGTTCACTCCGACCAGGGCAGCCAGTACAGCAGCTCCGATTGGCGCAGTTTTTTGAAGGCAAACAATTTGGTTGCCAGCATGAGCCGCCGAGGCAATTGTCATGACAACGCCGTGGCTGAGAGCTTTTTCCAGCTTCTGAAACGGGAACGAATCAAGCGGAAAATCTACACCTCACGGCAAGAGGCTCGTAGTGATGTGTTCGATTACATCGAGATGTTCTACAACCCAAAACGCCGCCATGGTTTCAACAATCAGCTGTCACCGGTAGAGTTTGAAAAACGTTACGCAATGAGCTTGCAAGGTGTCTAGAGAATCCGGGGCGATTCAAAAACGAAAGCTCAGTCTGCGGCCGAAAAGGGCTTTTGGAACTGTCAGGATTTTTGTATTCGGATTTCTCTCTGCCCCCCGGATTGGGAACAGGCCTCTAAAGAATTGTCGACCAAATGCATCCAGGGATGCGATCAGTGGTACATGTATTTATGCTTGATGGCTGTATGATATCACTCTAGCCACCCTGGCCCTGCGAGGCCTCTTATGACCGACCTGCTGCGTACCAACCGCTATCAATTACCTTTGCTGTTGTTCGCAACCCTGCTGACAGTGGTCTGTCTAGCCACCCTCTGGGAGTTCGAACTTGAGGCCTATGCCATGCTTTGGCTGGGGCTACCATACGATAGCAATTTTGAAGATGGCGAGCGATTGCGGTTTGTTCTGACTTCATCAAGCTTTTCGCTGATTGCGATGATCGTACCAAGTGTTGTGCTCAAGCGTATGGTCTCCAACACCCAAAAAACTCATCGCCGTTTGCTGCGACTCCAAGCTCAAACTGAACATCTTGCCAATAACGATTCTTTGACCGGTCTGACCAATCGCCGAGTTTTCATGGAAGCATTGCGCGAGCAACTCGCTCGGCACACACCTCTGACGATAATGCTGATTGACCTCGATCACTTCAAGGCTATAAACGACGAGCACGGGCATTCAGTCGGTGATGCAACCTTGGTTGAAGCAGCTAGAAGGCTACAGGGCATTGCCAATCAACACGAAGGCATGGCCGTACGGCTGGGCGGCGATGAGTTCTGCCTCCTGCTCATGGGGCAAAAAGATCAAAGCGAGCTGACTCAGATCGCGCAGATGACGATCGCTCTGTTAGGCGCGCCTATGCCAGAGGTGTCCATACCAGCTCCGCTTGGGGCGACCGTCGGTGTGGCACGCTCATGGACAGACTCACAGGAATCTTCAATGCTGCTGCATTTTGCGGATGCCGCAATGTACAGGGGCAAACATAGTGGCCGTTCTTCCTTCAATTTTTACGACTGCGCGTACGAACAAGAGAGGTTGGCTCAACAAGATCTTGAGGCTGCACTGATCATGGCGGTGGAAAAAGAGGAAATTGTTCCTTTCTATCAGCCAATCGTGGCCCTGCCCTCGCAAAAGGTTGTGGGTTACGAAATTCTTGCTCGCTGGATCAAGGCTGATGGCACCACAGGAATGCCCGCGGACTTTATACCGCAACTCGAGCGTCTGGGGCTCATTCCGGTCATGACGCGCTCGCTGGTCAAGCAAGCCTGCCAAGCGGCAAGGGCGTGGGATGGCTCACTGCATTTATCGCTTAACGTCAGCGCTGCCATGGTTACCGATGAGTCGTTTCCTGATTGCCTTCTGGATCAGCTTAGGCAGGAGAAATTTCCATTCGAACGTTTTGAGGTGGAAATCACTGAGGAGGCTCTTGTGGGAAATCTCGAAGCCGCACAACGAAACCTTAGTACGCTCCACGCGTACGGCATTGTCGTAGCCCTCGATGACTTTGGAATGGGCTATTCAGGCCTGTATCATTTGACGCGGCTGTCCATCGACAAGATCAAGATTGACCGGTCTTTTTTTGAAGCCGGCAAGCTTGAGCATTTACCTATGGTCGAGGCAATCTTGGGAATGGCTAAAAGCCTCCAGATGAGAGTGACTGCTGAAGGTATTGAGGATTTTCACCTGCCCGACCTGCCGGAATGGCTAGCGCAGAATGGTTGTCATTATGCTCAGGGGTACCTTTATGGGAGGCCTAAGGCAGCTAACGACATAGCCGCCCCGCGACAACGCGTTCTATGCCCTACTGGTCTTTAGGTTCCTGCAGAATAAGCGAGTTAATCAATTTTGCGTTACTTGGCCTGATTGATGGCCAGCTCTACGTCGCCATCCCTCTCGGCGAGAACTTCAGCACCGCACGCGGAGCTGGTCTTAGTCACCACTAGAGTTGATCCTGGTAAATCTCAGCACCATCCGCCTTTACGACCGGCGCGGCCAGCGGCCTGAGGATTCACCGACCTTCAAAGTGAAACACTGATCCCCTGCCTGTAATTAGCAGATCTACCTAGCGGGCTTGACCGATACGAGCTCCACGTACCTGTATTTCTTGCGTGCAATCTTCATAGCATCTACCTCAGCCTGAAGGTGGCTGAGCGTATCGGCTTCGTGTGTTATCAACTCCGTCGTGCCTTCATACTCGCTACCTACACGCAACGTTACCACGAGCTTTGGTACAAAATTCTTGGCCATCTTTCGCTTCGAAGCTGCTTTCGCAGATTGGTTGTTGACTCCATTTGGCTGGGCCTGTGGAGCGGCTAAGCGCACTGTTGACTCGACCGAGCCAAACAGTGCTTGACGCATTTCTTCTTCGGTCATTCTCTTTCCTATGTGCTGGTAACGGTGTCAGGGTCGTCCATACCGCTCGAGAATCCGCATAAGTACAGCGTTGGCGTGAGTGAAATTATCTAGCTGACACCGGGGGGGATGCGGCTGCCATTCGCCTTTTAGCTGCTTAGATTAATAACCATACGACCTTTGATTTTACCTTGCTGCATTTCGTCGAAAATCTCGTTGATATCCTCGATCGGGCGCAATGTTACCTTGGGTACCACCTTACCTTGTGCAGCAAACTCAAAGGCCTCAATGAGGTCTTGTCTCGTGCCGACCAACGAGCCAACCACCTCAATCCCGTCAAGCACCAACCGAGGAATATCGAGGCTCATGGCTTCAGGCGGAAGCCCAACTGCAACCAGGCGTCCGCCGGCGCGCAGGGCATGCACCCCAGAATTGAATGCGGTCTTTGCTACGGCTGTTACGACAGCCGCGTGAGCTCCGCCGACCATCTCCTGGATAACTTTCGCGGCATCATCGGTACGTGAATTGATGACCAGATCTGCCCCCATCTCGCTGGCGAATTGCAGTTGGTCTTCGTTAATGTCCACGGCAATAACTCTCGCGTTGAAAACATTTTTTGCATACTGCAACGCTAGATTTCCCAGGCCGCCCAACCCAAAGATCGCAATCCACTGCCCGGGGCGAATGTTGGAAACTTTCACAGCCTTGTATGTAGTGACCCCGGCGCAGGTCACGCTGCTTGCAGCAGCAGAGTCGAGACCATCGGGCACTTTCACTGAGTAGTCGGCGATTACAATGCACTCTTCGGCCATTCCGCCATCCACGGTATAGCCGGAGTTCTTGACGGCGCGGCAGAGGGTCTCGTTACCGCTGTTACAGTATTCACAATGCCCGCACCCTTGGAAAAACCACGCCACGCTGGCTCGATCACCGGGCTTTAGAGAGGTTACGCCTGGCCCGACTTCATGGACAATACCTATACCTTCATGACCTAGAATCACTCCGGTTTTATCGCCGAAATCACCGTTCTTGACGTGTAGGTCGGTGTGGCAGACGCCACAACATTGCATTTTTAGTAGAGCCTCCCCGTGCTTCAAAGGCCGCAGAGTTTTTTCGACCACGCTAACACCATGCCCTTCAGTAACAACAGCAGCTTTCATGATAATCTCCTTGTGTTCATTGTTGAGCTCGCGTCACGACCGATTTCCTTTAGCAAGTCCTTGTCTTGTTATGTCATGCGCCAGGCTCCCGATACGACGGTTACGTATTTCGAAGCAAGCGTAGCCCATCACATCCGCCCCAGCGAGTTTCAATAGGTGCTGGCAAATAATAGCAACAATAAATATCCAAGGGCTGTGACCCACCGCCACAGCGAGCGACTCAGTGGGACTCTCCTTATCTACGGTTGCCTGAATGAACTTGCAAAATGCACCTTGCGCTCAGACTAAAAAATTGCACACCTAAATCGCTGATCTGATCTAGGTCAACAATCTCAGTTTCATTGAGCTCCCCCGTTACCAGCACCGGTGTGAATCAGCGATTAGATCCTTGCCTGGCGCTGAATGAACAGCTCAAAACAGGTCGCCTTGATAGTGATAGTGATAGTGATAGTGATAGGGACACCGATCACACACATGGTTTCGGCAAGAAGAAAGTGACGATCATGAATTCACGCGGGCGATACTTAACCCGAAATCGGCCGTCGGCCAATTCTGCAGTAATGTGAGCACCTAGTATGCTGTCGCACACCTCGCCGACTAGATTTCCTCATGGCACTGAGCTTTTAGCTCAGCAGCAATCCGTGCTAGAAGTACACGACTTTCAAATAGTCGAAAATCCGCATTTCACGTTTTTGTTGTTTGTGGCGCTCGTGGTGGACAGAAGCTGACGTTTAGGCAACTGGCCCAAGCCACTACCGTAACGGGCTCACAGTCGCAACGACGAAGCCGGCCCCATTTACAGCCTTGCAAAATCATCCAGCAAACACGAAAATGAGATTCATTATCATATAAGCCTTTCCAGGTTTGAGCCATGTCCTCCGTCGACCGCCTGCATCAACAGACCGTACATACCCTTTACGCCGATCATCATCGCTGGCTGTGTGGCTGGCTGCGCAAACGCCTGGACTGTGTCGATCACGCTTCGGACATGGCTCAAGATACCTTCATGCGGGTTCTGACCCAACGCAAGGCGCCTGAACTGCGTGAGCCGCGTGCGTATTTGAGCACCATCGCGCGCAGCCTGATGATCGATATGTTCCGGCGCCGGACGGTGGAACAGGCGTATTTGGAAACGCTGGCTTCCCGACCCGAAGCGCTGGATATCTCGCCGGAAACACGCTTTTTGATTATTGAAACCTTGCTGGAAATCGACCGGATCTTGAATGGTCTGGGCGCTCGCACTCGGGAGATTTTTCTGATGGCCCAGTTGGACGGCTTGAGCTATGTGGAGATCGGCCGACAGCTGCACGTATCGGTCAACACCGTCAAGAAACACGCAGTGCGCGCGTTGATGCACTGCCTGCTGGCCACTGAGGAGTAAGGCGTGGCACTGGATCACGCGACCCTTGAAGCCGCCGCGCGCTGGTACGTCGACTTGCGATGTGATGACGCCGATGAGGCCACGCAGGAAGCGCATCGGCGCTGGCTTGAGGGTGCGCCCGCGCATCGTCAGGCCTGGGAACGGCTGATCCAACTGCAGGAACGCTTTGATCGGGTCGGCCCCGGTTTCGCTCGGCCAACGCTCAACAGCGTGCGGGTCAAGCGCCGCGAAGTGCTCAAGGTACTGTCGTTATTGCTTGCGGCCGGTGGTGCCGGCACGTTGGCCTGGCGCAACACTGCACTGCCGTCACTGGTGGCAGACCAGCGCACTGTCATAGGTGAAAGCAAAAGCCTGCGCCTGGAAGATGGTAGTCAGGTACGCCTCAATACCGCCACCGCAATGAATATTTACTTCAGCCCAAGCCTTCGCGAGTTGCAATTGCTTAGCGGGGAAATCCTCATCGAAACCGCGCGCGATGCCCAGGCCCGGCCCTTTGTGGTGCACTCCCGCGAAGGCAGTATCCGCGCACTCGGTACACGCTTTATCGTGCGTTGCGAAGACGCTCAAACTCGGGTCTGTGTGCTTGAACATGCCGTCGAAGTGCGCAGCGAAACCCGTACGTCGACAGTGCGGGTGGAAGCGGGCCAGCAGGTGTGGTTCAGCCAGGGCCAAGTGGGTAGTGTGGAGCCGGCGAGCCCCGATGCCGGAGCCTGGACCCACGGCATGTTGGTCGTCAACAACTGGCGCCTGGAGGATTTGATCCTTGAACTCCAGCGCTACCGTCACGGATATTTGGGCTGCCAAGCGCAGGTCGCGGCGCTGCTTATCTCGGGGGCGTTTCACTTGAGCAGTATCGATACCATCCTGGAAAACCTGTCCTCGACCCTGCCTGTGCGCATCCGCTACTTCAGTCGCTACTGGACGCGCGTGGAGTCGGTCTGAATACGTGCCAGATAATAAATACCCACGGGGGGTTGTTGATTCAAATTCTCATTCGACTTGGTAGATAGAGGCGCATCAGACGCCGCTCTTACTCTACTGCCACTGGGCGAAAGGAAACGGTATGTCCGTACACAAGCCAGCCACTCAACAACCCGCTTCACTCACCCGCATCGTTCGCCGCACGTTTCTCGGCATGGCCCTGAGCGCGCCGCTCACATCAGTCATCGTGGCTGCGCCCGCCTGGGCGCAGACGGCCGAAACCCGCCTGTTCGATATCCCCTCCGGCTCTGTCGACAGCGCACTGGCGCAGTTTTCAGCGACGGCCGGGGTCAACATTTCGTTCGACCCCTCCCTGGCGCAAGGGCAGCGCTCGCGTGGATTACACGGTGCCTATACGGTGGACTCAGGCCTGCGCCAACTGCTGGCCGGCAGCAAATTGCAGGCGGTGCTGCTGAGTAACGGCAGCTACTCGCTGATCCCAGTCGTGGACGCAACCCTGCAGCTAGACCCCACCAGCATCACCGGCAAAGCAGTCGAGTCGGCCGCTGGCCCGATGGAAGGTTACATGGCCACCCGCAGCAGTGCAGGCACCAAGACCGATACACCGATCATCGAAATCCCACAATCGATCTCGGTTATAACTCGCCAGCAAATGCAGGCCCAGGGCGCGCAGACCGTCACCGACGCGTTGCGCTACGTACCCGGTGTCAAGGTGGAGGCCTACGGCCTGGACCCCAAGGGTTTTGACTGGTTGTACCTTCGCGGTTTCAACGGCCAGGCCAGCAGTGACTACCTCAATGGGCTGCGTCAGCAAAACAACAGCTACGCATTTTTCCGCAGCGAACCCTACTCACTGGACCGCATAGACGTCGTACGTGGCCCGGCCTCCAGCCTGTTCGGCCAAGGGGATGCGGGCGGCATCGTCAACCGGGCCAGCAAGAAACCCGAGGCCAATCACGTCAACGAAGTGCAGTTGACCGGCGGCAACCATGATCGCCTGCAAGGCCAGTTTGATATCGGCGGTGTGCTGAGTGACGATCAACACCTGCTCTACCGAGTGGTCGGCTTGGCCCGAGAAGTAGATACCCAAGTGGACTATGCGGACGGCCACGCGCTGAAAGACGACCGCTTGTATATTGCGCCGTCCCTCACCTGGGCGCCGGATGAAGACACCAGCCTGACCCTCCTCAGTGACTTCATGCGCGATTCGAACGGCGGTTCGCTGTTCGCATACAGCACGCCGAATGGCCACACCACCAACACACTGATGGGCGATCACAGCTTCAACCATCTGGACCAGGAACAATTCAGCCTGGGCTACGAGTTCCGCCATCGGCTGAACGACACCTGGGAGTTCCGCCAGAACGCCCGCTACGGGCAGGTCGACCTGATCTTCCAGAATCTGCTGCCCACCGCCGTCGACACCAACACTGGCAACGTGACGCGGATCGCCGACCGCTTCGACCAGCACATGGACACGTTCAACCTGGACAACCAATTGCAGGCCGATTTCACCACCGGCCCGCTCAGCCACACTCTGTTGATGGGCGTCGACTACACCTGGCAAGATGCCGCTATCTCCCGTTGGCGCACCCAAGCGCCAGGCCTGAACCAGAACGCGCCACAGTATGGCCTGGCGATCGCTCGTCCCAACGCCGCCAACAGCCTGAGCTCGATTGATTACGACCAGACCATCGAACAGATCGGCGGTTATATTCAAGATCAGATCAAGTTCGACGACCACTGGATCGTCACGGCCGGCGGGCGCTATGACTATGTTCGCAACGCCCTGGACAACCATGTCGGCGCCTCCTCAAACCAGAAAGACAATGCCTTCACCGGTCGCTTAGGCCTGACCTATCTCACCGAGTTCGGCCTGGCCCCCTACGTCAGCTACGCCGAGTCGTTCACCCCCAACACCGGCACGGACCGCAACGGCAGTGCGTTCGACCCAAGCATGGCGCATCAATGGGAAGTGGGTGTGAAGTACCAGCCCACCGACGCCATCCTGATGACGCTGGCCGCTTACGACCTGACCAAGACCAATGTGCTGACGACGGAAATCCTCGGCGGCGTGAATACCGGTTTCACCGTTGCGTCGGGCGAACAACAATCGCGCGGTATCGAAGCCGAGATCAAGGCACGGCTGGATCAGCACTGGGATCTGATCGCGTCCTACACCTACACCCACGCCGAAATCACTAAGAGCAATCGCGGTGACGAAGGCAAACGCCCGGCCAACGTGCCCAGGCACATGGCGTCCACCTGGTTGAACTACACCTTCAACGACAGCCTCCTCAAAGGCTTGAGCCTGGGCGGCGGTGCCCGTTACACCGGTGTGCTATATGGCGACAACGGCAATACCTACCACATCGACAACTACACGCTGTTCGATGCGGGCGCCAGCTACCCGATCAACAAACACGTGACCGTCTCGGTCAATGCACAAAACCTGTTGGACACCGAGTATGTGGCCACCTGTGACGATTCTTATGAGTGCTACCCAGGGATGCGGCGTACGCTGCTAACCAGCGTTAAATACTCCTGGTGACCAGATGCACACCATTGACTAAAAAGCGGCTTACCGAGAGGTAAGCCGCTTTTTACGAGGTAAGTTGAACCGATGGAATCTCAATGGTGTCGACCAGCGAATCTCTCCCATTTTTTAATCGCTCCTCGGGCGTTCTTTTCTTCATGGCCACTTTTGCTCGCAATGGCATCAATGAATTTGCTAGCGCGCCTGCAGCTTGTAGCAGATGACAGCCAAGGCGAAATTTCACCCTCTCCTCACTGGTATGCGACAGTTGCTCCATTTGGAACTGCCGCAGGCAGCGCGACACCTACGTAGCTTGAGCTTGGTGTAAGCAAGCTACCCGAGGACGCAGTGCCGATGGCCAGTGACCCCCCAGTCAAATTGATCATCTCTGAAACAAGACCGGGAAGAGGGGACCCGAAAAACGCGTAACTTCGTCCGGCATCGATCACTCCCTCCACGCCAGGGTAACGCGCGTACCAGGTGGGCAGATTCAACTGGTTATCGGCCACCGATCCTGACGCAGCTTTGTGAGCGTATGCATACTCGGCCAGGGCATTTCTGTAGACAAGGACGTTATGAGCAATGAGCGATACTTCCACGGTTTGGGAGCTCACTTCTGCCTGGCGGGCCTTGTCATAAAGCATTCCGAGCACTGCTGTAATCACCACCATTGCAAGCCAGTAAATGTTCACTCTACGTCCTCGATGACTGCTATGAGTCTGCTCAAAACTGGCAACAGAAAATGGTGGCGAAGTCGTTCTGGCCGATCACAATTCCCGGAGTGCTGCTGTTTCGTTGGCCGGAGCCAGTGGTGTCCCACCCGACTTTGGTGTATCCGACTGGGCAGGAGTAGGTAGTCGCGTCATTTGCGTCGTAACCATTGATTGTCTGTGCCGTACAGGTAGGGGCACTTGAACCGTTCACTACCCAGACCTGGTTATCACAGGAAAGCGATCGCCCCGTGCTGGTACGTCCAACCATGCCGTTTGCAGCACAGGCAGTGCCGGCAGTTGCAACGCCATTGAGCTGCAGGTATTCACCGACGGTCGCGCGACCTTCCGAAGTCACTGTCCCACCCCGGATGTTTCCGGCTGTATAGAGGTTCTTGTCGCCGTAGACCCGAACCCAGTCCGAGTCACTCATGTACCAGCCGCCACCCCATTTTTCGCTGTACCAGCCGGTGTCGCCCTGAGTGCGAAACCAACCTCCTGTGACAGTCTCTCCTGATATTCGGGCAGCGGCGCCCGTGAGGTTCGCCGAGGCATTCACCGACTGTGCGTATACATCGCCTGCAGCGACAACGTTGCTCTGGGCTGTGACGCTCCCCGACGCACTCACATTCCCCTGGGCTGTGACAGATCCCGAGGCACTCACATTGCCAACGGCGTTCACTGACCCAGCAGTGTCGACATTACCTCCAACCGTCACTGTTCCAGAGGCGTTCAATGCAGCCACATCGTTGACATTGTTTCCTCCCATACTGAGCGCCGTGTTCATGCGATTGAGTTCAGGCTTTCCTGGGATGGCGTTGCGGTACAGGTAGTCGTTGGAGAGCGTGCCATCCTGGAGAAACAAGGCACTCGCAGTGTGGCCAACGCCTGGGTTGATCCCATAGTTGCTCAGCGCAAGTTGCCAGCCGCCTCGTACTCCTTGGATAACGCCGGTGTTGTTGAACGGGATGAAGCCACCCGGCGCACCCATATTTTCCGCAATCGTCCGGGTACCGATCTCATCGATAGCCTGTCCACCGGTAGTGATCACGATGGATTCGAGCTGGTTGACGTTGACCCTTCGAGCAAGCACCACGAAGCTCTGACCGAATGCATTTGTGTCACTGAAGCTGGCTGGCAGATAGTTGGTGTTGCGTAGCATCTGAGGGGTAATCGTCGCAGGCGTGGTTGCCCGAGTCACCCGAAACGCCCGAAGAGCTGCTCCCTGACGACGAACCGCTCGACGAACCACTTCCCGAACCTGAGGAGGTGGTCATACCGGATCTCACGGTGCTTTTGATCTCCTGCACGTCTCCAAATGCGTAGACGTCGAACACCTTGGTATCGAAATAGCTGACCTGCACTGACCGTGAGCTGGGATTGAATCGATAGGTGAGTCCCAGCCGCGAGGTGACATCATCCAGCAGACCCGAAGCTTTCCCTGTGTAGCGCAATCCGCTGACGAGATTCGGTGTCAGCATCGATGCGAAGTCAGAGCTTCTGCCCTGAGACGCCTGCGCGAGGTTGGAGCTGCCCGTAATGCCTGCAGGCAGCAACCCGGCAAGGCTGTCAGGGTTGGGTGCCGTGCTGATTGGAGGCGCATTGTTCCCCGGAGCGGGTGCATTAGCGTTCAGCAGACCTGGATTGAGGGCATCGGGCGAGACCAGTACAGGGATCTCGCACTGTCTGGAAATGTACTGGGCAATTTCAGCAATTCCGACACTGCCAGCAGGCCGGTATGCGACCTCACAGTCATACTTGGAGGGGATGCCTCGTCTCATAACAACTGGCTGCGTTGAAACCCAGGGTTTGTCGCTGAATATCACTGTGTCCCGGCGTTCTTGCTGCTGATTGTTACGCTGGATAGCCGCATAACGGCCGGCAGAGTCCGCGGTAGCCTCCGCCCGTGCAGCAGCTTCATCCACCCGTTGGACTGAGCAGGCTGACTTCGTTGACTTTGACCTGCCATGCCGGACCGGCCAGTACCTGCAGCGTGTTGCGCAGGCTCATTGGCCCTAGCTTGTACTGGGCAGCAGGAAGAGGGCGTGTGAACAAGATGTTTACGTGACCGGTGCTCGGTGGGCACAAGGTGTAGCCTGAGCGGCTGACCACATACTGCATCGCATCCTGGACGGAAGGGTGCATATTGGCCGGAATGCTGACATCGATGATCTGAGCCATCAGGTCACGCTGCCCGGCCTCTGGAGCGGTATTCACCAGAGCGTATCGACCATAGCGAACCATCGGCTCCTGACCTGACTTGGCGCCACTTGAATACAGGTCTGGCGAGAGCAGCTCAGGATTCTGGCTGCTGTCGAAAGCAGGTCCAACCGGTTTGTCCGCTACAGACGTGCATCCGGCGAACAGCGCGAGTATGGAAAGTGTGGAAAGCTGCCTGATCATGTGTGCCTTGACCCCATTTCTTGATGGTGGCCAAGGTGCCAGCGCTTAGGTTGCAAAGCACTGCTAAACCCTTAACGGATCGATTCAGGTTATTCGAGCAGGCGTGGGGATAAGGGAGGGTGGGGAGGGCAGCAGTAGCAACCCTCCTGATCAGTCAGGCCGTCAGTTGATCAGAGCACAACGCTCTTCAACGAGGTCCAGGCTTCAGCTGGGAAATTGCACCTCTCTTGACCAAGCGTTCGCATTGCACTTGACCACCTGTTTGCATCGGATTTGACCACCCGAAGCACGCAGTGTTGTTAAGCTAAAAAAGCGATGTGGGTGGCACCTTCTGAGGCTCGCCGTCAGAGGGTCAATGGCATTACCAAGAAGTGACATGACAGATCTTAAATAAAACGAGCGGCTGGCATCTTCGGGAAAGTGAACCGTTGATCAAAAGAGGCCTCACGCTCACACAAGCTGTGTACGACACCGCGCAGTGCGGATTAGCGTCCGTTCAAAAGCTCTCTACGGACGATCTCTGCGCCGGCACTCAGCGCGTGCAGCTTGCCGCTGGCGACTCGACGAGGCAGGGGCGCCATACCGCAGTTGGTGCATGGATAAAGCTTGTCGGCATCGACGAATTGCAGTGCCTTTCGCAAGGTATTGGCGACATCTTCGGGCGTTTCAATGGTATGGTTGGCCACGTCAATGGCGCCGACCATTACCTTCTTGCCTCGGATCAGTTCGATCAGATCCATGGGCACGTGGGAGTTGTGACACTCCAGCGAGACGATATCGATGCTGGATTTTTGTAGCTTGGGGAAGGCTTCTTCGTACTGCCGCCACTCTGAGCCCAGGGTCTTTTTCCAGTCAGTATTCGCCTTGATGCCGTAGCCATAGCAGATGTGCACGGCTGTCTCGCATTTCAGCCCTTCGATTGCCCTTTCCAGCGTGGCAACGCCCCACTCGTTCACTTCATCGAAGAACACGTTGAAGGCCGGTTCATCGAATTGAATAATATCGACGCCAGCAGCCTCCAGTTCTTTGGCCTCCTGGTTGAGGATCTTGGCAAATTCCCAAGCCAGTTTTTCACGGCTTTTGTAATGAGCATCGTAAAGGGTGTCGATCATCGTCATCGGGCCAGGCAGAGCCCACTTGATAGGCTGTGAGGTTTGCTGACGGAGGAATTTGGCGTCTTCAACGAAGACCGGCTTTTTCCGAGCGACGGCGCCCACCACAGTCGGCACGCTGGCGTCGTAACGATCACGAATCCTGACCGTCTCGCGGTTTTCGAAATCAACGCCGCAAAGGTGCTCAATGAAGGTCGTTACGAAATGCTGACGAGTCTGCTCACCGTCGCTGACGATATCGATTCCGGCCAGCTGTTGTTCATGCAGCGACAGGCGCAGCGCATCTTGCTTGCCCTCAATCAGCTCATCGTCTTGTAATTTCCAGGGTGACCAGAGTGTCTCGGGTTGAGCAAGCCAGGAAGGTTTAGGCAAGCTGCCAGCTGTCGAAGTGGGCAACAGTTTTTTCATGCGTAAAGTCCTTAATTTCTAAATAATCAAAGAGCGCAGCTAAGCGACCACTGCTCAAGCACGGCTTGATAAGGCTTGATGAATTGTTCTTCCGCAAACTTTCCTTGCTCGGCAGCCAGCCGACTACGTTCCTCTCGGTCATACACAATTCGAGTCAACGAGAAGTCTTGGTTCTGCAAGCTCGGCTGATAGGATTTTCCAGCCGCCGAGTTAGCGTTGTAGATCTCAGGCCGGTAAATCTTTTGGAAGGTGTCCATGGTGCTGATGGTGCCAATCAGCTCAAGGTTGGTGTAGTCACCCAGCAAATCGCCCGAGAAGTAAAAGGCCAACGGTGCAGCGCTGTTGGGCGGCATGAAGTAGCGAACCTGCAAGCCCATCTTCTTGAAATACTCATCGGTCAACGAGTACGCGTCTTGCTCGTACTCGAAGCCCAGCGCAGGATGCTGATTCTCTGTGCGATGGTAGGTTCGGGTGCTCGACACGCTCAGGCAGATCACAGGCGGCTTGTCAAAATGCTCTTTGTAGGCACTTGAGTTGACGAACGACTTGAACAGCTTGCCGTGCAAATCGCCAAAATCTTCTGGCGTACTGAACTCGGACTGGTTCTTGTTGTGCTCCAGCAACCGCACACTGAAATCGTAGTCCCGCACGTAAGAGGAGAAATTGTTACCGACGATGCCGTTGATTCGCTCGCCAGTTTTTTGATCGACAATCGTCGTTTTCAGCACTTCAATCAACGGAATGACATGGTCACGGCTTTGCGCATCGATGTTCATTTCAGCGGAAATGATATCTAGCTTGACCGTGTAACGATCCCCCGTCGGGTTGTCCCAATGCGCCAGAGCGTTGAAGCGGTTATCTATCATCTTGAGCGTGTTGCGCAAGTTCTCCTCACGGCTCGCACCTCTGGCCAGATTGGCGAAGTTGGTCGTGATCCGAGTATTGTCGGAAGGAGTGTAGTGTTCATCAAAGCTGATGCTGTTGATGGAAAAAGTGAATTCTTTGTTCATCGTGCCTAGCACCCTGTTCGTCGCGCCAGATCTGAATCTGCTGATTGCTTTTCAGATGCGGCTATCGTTCCGTTTTCTCACGCAACGGCTTTTAGATTGCCGGTCGTGAAGAGCTGGGCGCATTTTATGCGGGGAGCCTGTATGAATAAAAACGAATTGATTTCAATAAAATATTAGCCGCGCTCATGATCCCGCGACGGGGTGGGGCCAAGGGCGATGATGAATTCTCAATCTGGCGTTCCAGCTGCGTTGCTGTGAGGAATCGCTGAAATCCCTCTTTTCGATAAGCGTGAAGAATATCGCTGCGTACCAGAATGTCCTTGGCTCGCACGTAAAAGTATTCATACTCGGCAATGGTGAGCAGTGCGGTTCGGGATTAGCACCATACAATCAAAGCTGAACCCGTGGGCTGGTCAAATTCGATGCAAACAACTGGTCAAGTCGAGTGCAAATGGGTGGTCAAATCCATGCAATTACGCATGTAGCTGCTTTGGAATCGCCCGCCATGGTGCCGCACGCATCACTCAGAGAATCTCGGCAAGAGCCTTTTTACTCGACTCTTCCGCTTCCGGATCGATCAGATCGCTGGCGAGGGCACGCTTGTCCATGAGCATCTGCCAAAGCTGCTGGTCGATAGTGTCCTCAGCTAGGGGGATTTTGACGACAACCACGCGCAACTGCCCATTGCGATAGGCTCGATCCTCAGCTTGGTCCTGCAGCCCCGGTGTCCATGGAAGCCCCAGAAAAAAGACATAGTTCGCAGCAGTCAGGTTGTAACCTGTTCCGGCGGCCGACCTGGTCCCGATGAACACCCTGCAGTCCGGATCCTGCTGGAAAGCATCAATCGCCTTCTGTCGTTTCTTGGGCGAGTCACTGCCTACCAACGTCACGCACCCGACGCCCATCTTGATGCAGTGCTCACGCAACGTGGCCACGGATTCCTGATACTCGCAGAAGAGGATAACCTTGTCGTCGACGTCCAGCTCGGCCATCAGATCCGCCAGGATCCGTACCTTCACGTGTTCGAGCAGTTGACGCAGTGCGCCCAGCCTTGCTAATCGGTGCTGGTCAGCGTGCTGATCATCGTCTTGCTGCCGTTCTGCCTGAGGTTTGCTGTAGCGCTTTATCCAGGCATAGAGGCTATGCGTCGACACGCCAATACGCGCCGCCACATCAGCGACAGGCAGCTTCTTTTCGGTCACTTGATTGACCGCTTGGATTTTGAATTCTTCGGGATAACGTGGGTTGCTCATGGCACCTCCTGATTGGCCTCAGTTTAAGGCATGGAGGTGTCTACGAAACCCGGGGCGATTCACTTTACCCTGGCTGGGCTTCTCGCACAGATACAAACGCATAATGACTCCGATGAGGATTTGTGGCTCAAAGGAGAAAAGGTGCCATTGATTAGATGCAGGCGCCTTAAAAACCCTAAATTAATCCATTGGGGTTGTTTAATTGAACAATGAGCAGGAGTCATGAACGAAACCTGCTCGGTCTCCGGTTTTGTCTTCCTAACGAGGCAGGTTGACGATGGGGTATGACAAAATATGCTCTCAAATACGCTTGTATTCGTATGAGAAACTGCTGTTGTCGCTCATTCGCGTTTCATATCAATCTCAATTAATTTATCGTCTATAAACCTAAGATATTGATATGAACCGCCATTAGGACCATAAACAAATATAGTTATAGTCGCAGCATTAAGTTTAGGAACTCCGTTGGGGCGTCTCGCAGGACCCTCGCTGCTCTTTCTGAGTGGGGGGCCACATTTCTCTAGGACAGTTGACATCGAGTCGCCCTCGCTGATCAGCGACGTGCCACACCTCATGGTCGCATTAGTGGTACTCATAAATGTGGTTAAAACAACACCTGCGCTCAATAAGAGCATGTGTTTAGTCAGCATGAAAATTCGCTCCTTCGAGTTGGCGCACCCCAGGCGCGCCACTTTCTACTATTAGCCAGCTGCTCTGACTATGTCCAGATAATTTTCAACACTATAATTGGTCACCCCCACAGACGTGACGATAATTGATGTTGTGGGTTGAGCCACTTCGATACCTCGAACGACGACATTTCCCTGGGCTTCTGTATCGGTTAATTGAGATCCGTTATAAGACAGCACCATGTTGTTATTGGCTGAGGATTGTATAATTGGTAATATGTAAGATAGGGGTGGATATTGCATGGTGTTCACTGAGATAGTATGCGAAGTGTTGGCGGCTGCTACTACTTGCTGGAGCTTGTCGCCATTGACCGGGTCCACCGATAGCTGTCGGCCATTGAACTCAAGAGTAAGTTTTCTATCCCCGTTGAGCGTCAATATTTCGAGTAGGTCGGAGGTCGTTAGGACTTGAGACGTTGTCAGAGTTAAAGATGTGTTAGGTCCTGCGCTAGCGACAAAGCTTTTAAGGTAAGGGACTGTGAAGTCGGGGGCATCAAACGTAATAGCAAATTTCTTCGCTCCAACCGAGGCTAGAGTCTGTGACATTGCATCGGCATTAATGAATCGTGAATTGGAGAGGGAGATATTTGAATTCTCACCAATCTTGCCAATTGTTTCTATGATACTGGTGGGGGTAGATAATGAGCCATCTAGGGAGATACTATAGGTTTTGCTTCCAATGGCAGCCAATACAGTGTTCCTGGCTTCCAGCTCCTGAATTTTCTGCTGCTCGGGCGTCAGGGCTTTGCTCTGAGGCATTACGCCATTGCGCTCCTGCTGGAGCTGGCTCGCCCAGCGACGCAGCGCAGATTCCACCACCCCAAGCAAACGGGCGGCTTCGATATGGCTATAGCCTTGGTCGAGCACGAGGCCTGCGGCCTCGCGTTTGAATTCAGCGGAAAAGGTACGGCGTTGCTTGGTCATCAGACACCTCTATCTGGCGATATTCTCGCCTAAATGAGTGTCCGGAATCATTAGACCACTACATAACGGCTGCCGGATCAAGTTGTTTAGAGTCTGGGGTATTTACAGATTTACGCACTGTTTCTAAAAAGCGGTTCGCAGGCTCAAGGGTTTATCGTGGGCCGCCGTATAGCGCGGAACAATCAGATGGACAAATCTTCTCTAAAATATGCACTGAGCGATGCTCGAACTGCGATTGTCGGCAAAGCTTAAACCGTTCGCATTTATTCATCTTGCCAAGGTCAGATCCACAGGATCCGTGCAAGCCCCTTCCCAATCCGTTCGGGTTCCATGCCTAAAGGACAATGTCATGGCGTCAATCGATAGCAAGGCCACCATCAACTACACCGTGCGAACAGGCCCGGGAACAGTGCAGGTCGACCCATCCTTGGGTGGCGATTCAAACTGGAGCATCATCCTTCAGCCTGACGGCAAAATCCTTGTCGGTGGCGAAAGCTTCCAGACTGCCATTGGCTATCCTGGCTCGCCGGGCGATGAAAGCTATGGTACGCGCGGCAGCTACACGGCGGTGCGCCTCAACGCTGACGGCAGCCTGGACAACAGCTTCGGCCAAGAGGGAATTGCCCTCGTGCCCGGCAACCTGGACCCGGAAGATTATGCTTACTACGTAATGGCGGTGCAGGCCGACGGTAAAGTGCTATCAGCACAGCCAGGGCTTGGCGGTTTGAAGGTAGAACGCTTCAACGTAGATGGCACTCTGGACACCACTTTCGGCAAAGGCGGCGCGGCTGGCCTTGATGTACCGATCGGCGCTGATGGAATGGCTATTTACGCCACAGCAGATGGCTCGGTGTACGTCAGCCTTCGCGGCACGTCCCAAGCGATCGTGTTCAAGCTGGACAGCACCGGGGCGCCGGTCGAGGATTTCGGTGCCAACGGCGCACTTCTCCTCAACCCGACGGGGCATTACGGCACCGGTAATATCGCCACCGTTGTGCAGACCGACGGCAGCTTATTGCTCGGCAGTTGGCTGTATGTGGGCGCCGACGGCCCCCACGACCCGGGCGATCCGGTTTATGCCGTTCAGCGACTTGCAGCCGACGGCAACCTGGATACCGCGTTCGGTGTGGACGGTGTGGTGTATTTTGATACTGCGCTGGGGCTGGACTACCGGGCTGCGATAACCGTGCAAGCCGATGGCAAGATCATCGTGGCCGGTGAGAGTAACGACAATAACGCCTTCAACGTACTGCGGCTGAATGCGGATGGCTCGTTCGACACCTCCTTTAGTGACGATGGCAAGCTGACGATCCAGGTGCCCCAAGGCGCGAAGAACTATGCCCACTCGGCAATCGTTCAGCCGGATGGCAAAATCCTTATCGCCGGCGACGTGATCACCCGACTGAACGCCGATGGCAGCTTGGACACCACCTTCGGCAGCCAGGACGGCCAATACCACGTGGACGGATCCAGCCAGGCCAACCACCTGATTGGCAACGACACAGCCGAGATTATCCGTGGCCTGGGCGGAGACGATGTGCTGCAAGGCGCGGGTGGCCGTGACGTGCTGGCAGGCGGGACGGGCTCAGATATTTTCCGCTTCACCCAGATCAGCGACAGCTACTGTACCGCTACCGAAACAGGCAGCGACCGGATTCTGGACTTCGACGCCTCTCAGGACCGTGTCGATCTGATTTCGTTGGGCTTTACCGGCATTGGCGATGGCCATAATGGCACGCTGGCCATCCAGGCCAACGCCGAGGGCACGCGCACATACCTGAAAAGCTTCGATGCCGACGCCAACGGACAGCGCTTCGAACTGGCGTTCGAAGGCAACCTGACGGGGCAGTTTAACAGCACCAATCTGGTGTTCACGACCCCCACCGTCGAAGGAACGGCTGGCAAGGACGTAATCACGGGAAGCGCAATGTCGGAAGTCATCTATGGCCTGGCCGGCAACGACCGTATCGACGGCGGCAGAGGCTCGGATGTGATCATCGGAGGCGCGGGCGCCGACTTGCTGATCGGCGGCGACGACCCGAACCTTTCGGTCTCTGGCCGTAATGGCATCAATGACGCTGACGTATTCCGCTACACGGCAGCCACTGACAGCTACCGCACGGACAGCCAGAGTTTCGTGGACCTGATTGTCCGCTTCGCAAACAACAACGACAAGATAGATGTGTCGGCGCTGGGTTACACAGGGTTCGGTGACGGTACCGGCACTACACTGAAGATGGCCTATAATGCGGATCTGGACCGCACCTACCTCAAGGATGTGGAACCTGACGCTCAGGGCCATCGGTTTGAGATTGCCCTCACCGACGACTGGACCCAGGATCTGGGCAACAACGATATGATCTTTGCGCCAACCGCGCAGGTGTCGCTGGTGGGTGTGGCTAGCGCGTTCACCCAATCACCAGATATGGTGTAGCTGGGCAGAACATTGATGGGGTTCTGAGCAGTGGTGAGGGTGGCTAGCGCGCCTTTGGGCTTGCTGGCTGCCGTTATCCAGGGCGACGCTATTCTGGACAACAGCCACTCCACGAACTCATAAAAGTCGTTCTAATGCCCGCCACGGCCTGATGTCGATCCAAGGGTTGCTCAGCACGAGGATTCGATATTCGCATTCACCAAAATCACGGATCCCATTTATGAGATCTCGATTTTCTTTCAGCTCATCCTTTCTGATTATGTTGTCGCTGACAGGATGCGCAGTCAGTATGGATCCTCCAAAGCGCGATCAGCTTGGAGAAAGCGCGCTTTACGGCAGTTGGCGTGTTGCAGGTGTCTTCCGGAAATCCCAACTGGTCGAACTGACGCACCTGCGCATTTGATCTGCGCAGTACGAACACATCCTGGCCGAAGGCATCGGGTAGCCGATCCTCGACCTCAGATTCATCGTCGTAAGAGATGTCATTAGTCAGTGCCTCAACGAGCCGGATACGAAGCGAGCCTAGGCAACTGAGTCGGTAAGCGGTCACACGCCCCCTTGATTGTCAGACCATCGGCCTTTCACCAGCCGGAAGTCGGGGCTTGCGTGTGCGCTTTTCGGGAACTCCCTGCCACCAGGCGATGGTCTCCAATGTGCTCGGCAGGCAGGGCCGGAAGCGCTGGCAAACTTATTGAATGTTGCTCCCTCAAGGTGATCTATAACGCTGTGATTAGCTGTCCCGGCGCCGCCATTCCAGCCGTCGATCAGGTTCGCTACTCCATCCAAAAGATTCAGGAAAAGTGAAAAATGGAAAAAGAGGCTTTTTTGCAACTGCTGGCTGCCGAAGGGTTTGGAACCGTTGTTGAAGTTGAGCGCGAAGCGTTTGGAACGCTGAACTCGCATGCCCACAACTTTGAGGCGATGGCGCTGGTTCTGCACGGTAGCCTCGTCATCCATAAATCTGATGGTGATTTCACCTACAGCTCAGGAGATATTTTTCACCTGGAATGTAACGAGCCCCATTCGGAAGTGTTTGGTGAGCATGGCGTACGGTACCTCGTGGGAAGAAAGTGACGACGCTGGCCTTTCAGCCTGGATTCAAGTGATGTCAGACGTACAGGAAAGACCATGTTCGAACATCTCGACCTTAACGCGCTGATCGCCGCCTACGGCTATTGGGTCATCTTCCTGGGCTGCCTGTTGGAAGGTGAAACAGTGTTGATCCTTGGCGGTATCGCTGCGCATCAGGGCACTTTGCAATTGCTGCAAGTAATCGGCTTGGCCACGTTGGGCGGTATGCTCGGCGATCAGTTGTTATTCTGGACCGGACGTTATTCCGGGGAGCGCCTGCTGCCCAGACTCAAGCGTCACCAGTCTGCCATTAGGCGGGTCGAGGGGCTCATCCAGCGCTACCCCACGACCTCGGTATTCGCTGTTCGCTTTCTCTACGGCATGCGCCTGGTAGGGCCCATGGTAATAGGTGCAAGTGGCCTGTCGCCTTGGCGTTTCGCGCTTATCAATGTGCTGAGTGCGGCAGTCTGGGCAACCTTGTTCGTCTGCGCCGGCTATTGGGCCGGAGAGGCGTTACAGCATTTACTTGGTGACCTGAAGCCGTATCGCCTGCCAATCTTCCTTTCGGTGGTAGCACTGGTGACTCTCGCGGCGTTGGTGCGGTATATGCGTCGCCGATCCAAGGCAACGCATGATTGAGGTGGCGGTGGAGTCGGCGTAACGGCAAGACGCCCTTCAGTGACGGACAGAGACCTGTCTGTATTGGAACCGCTGTCTGCGTCGGGTCCACCAAGGGGGTTTAGGCCATGAGACCCGCCATGAACCCCATTCGTAATTCTCCGTCTTTCATCCCGCCCGCTCATTCGCCGGCAACTCAAGCGCCATCGCCTGGCACTGCGCTGCATGCTGCAGTGGTCAGTCGCGACAGCAAGGCCGTAGCGCAGCTGCGCAATGAGGGCGCGCGCGCCAATAAACTGGATGCACAAGGGCACTCGCCTCTGGACGTCCTCGACACTATGCGTGATATCGACGAGCGCAGCCGTTCCAGTCTGCGCATGGCATTACTGCAGTCACTCAACCCGACTGCGCCACTGGGCTATACCAAGCCCGAGGCTCTGCACGGAACGCCCTGGGGGCTGGAAATCCTGCAGTCGGGAGCGCTCCGGGGCGGTGTCAATGATGCAAAGGGTGGAACCCAGTCTCTTGAAGGCAAGGTGTTTTTCTCTGATCGAACGCGGGAGAGTGCGAGCGCTGAAACCACTCGTGCAGACTTGCGCAGCAAGCCCAGAATCTATGCGAAAGGTGAGGGGATGCATCCCAGCAATGCTTACTCGCGCGCTCAGCAACACCGAATGGCGCAAGTGATCCTGCATGCGCTGGACAACGGCAGATCGCTCTCCACCAATGAACTCGCGCCATCGATCGAAGTGAGCAGCCCAGAGACGCTGCATATCGAAGGTGCTGCGTGGCTGCAACGTTTACTGCATGGCGGGTACATCAATAAATTAGGCGGACTCCCATTCATCAATGCCCCACTGGGCGAGCATCTGGACTCACTGAAGTTACCTGGCTCGATTGAGTTGAGAGTCGATGGGCAGGTAAAGAAGTTACAGGGTGAAGAGCTGAATCGCTTTTATCATCAGGCGGCGAGTGAACTGCAGCGTTCTCTGGAAAATGGCAAGGCCCCTTACCTGGGTTTGTTGAACAAGGGAGCCATTGTTCCACTGGTGTTCGGTTTCGAGAAAATCAACAACCTGTCTACGCATGAAATCAAATTACGCTCGAAAACCACACAGCACTCTTATCAGGATACCGAGCACCCACTTGCCGGAAGTCCGGAGAATGGTGGGAAGCTGAAAGAAGTGGAGGTGCGTAGCTTGGGTGATTTCGCCACATTGTGCCTGGGGTGCGCGGTCAAGGGCTTTGAATTGCCTACCGACATAGTCGTGCGTGTTAAAGGCCAAAAAAGCGAAAAAGCTCAGTATCTGGACGCGCAACAAATACAGGCATTTCGGCAAAACCTGGCAGCTCAAGTGGCCGAGCAGGCAAAGGGGAAGCCTCTGGGAGCACTCCCTTTGCATCAGTTGCAGGAGATCAATTCTCGACTGCGGGCTGGCGATTTAAGTGACTGGTCCAACGTTTGAGAACGGGTGGGCGATGCGTGCCTGACAGCATTCATCGTCCCTGCCTGGCAGCTGTGCAGTGCTCAGCACCTCACTCTTTCGGAAAGTCCGCGCCGGTGCTGATGTCACGAACCTGCTCGATCTGCTTCAAGCGTGCCTGACGATCAGCCACCACGGCGTCATATCCCCAGCTACCCAATACAAGATGACGCGGCGCGTCGGGTTTTTGGGTCAGGGCGACCATCGCCTCTGCGGCGCGTACCGGGTCCCCAGCCTGATTGCCACTCGATTGTCTGGTCGACTCCAGACGCTTGGTGGCAGTGTCCTTGTAGTCGTCGATGCGCGATGGCGTCTGGCGCAATGAGCGTCCTGCCCAGTCGGTTCGAAACGGCCCCGGCTCTACGCACGTGACGGAAATCCCCAATGGCTTGACCTCCGCGAGCAGCGCGTCGGAAAAACCTTCGACGGCGTGCTTGGAGGCTGCGTAGTAGCCCGAGCCCGGAAAGCCGATAAGGCCGGCAACCGAAGTGATATTGATGATGTGGCCGCTGCGTTGTTCGCGCATGATCGGCAGCACGGCGCGGGTGACGGCGAACAGACCAAACACGTTGGCATCGAACTGGGCACGGATTTCAGCGTCTTCGCCTTCTTCGATCGAGCTCTGATAACCGTAACCCGCATTGTTGACCAGTACGTCGATTCTGCCGAACTGCTCCTTTGCGGCAGCCACGGCGGCTTCTATCTGGTCTGCCTTGCCGACGTCGAGGTCGACCACCAGTACCTGGCCTTTTGCACCCTCGGCCAGGTCTGCGACTCGCGACTTGTCCCTGGCCGTTGCCACGAGGCGCCAGCCGCGCGCGATGACAAGTTTGGCCAGTTCGCGGCCGAAGCCGGTGGAACAGCCGGTGATGAACCACACCGGGGTATTGGTCGATTCGCTTGCCATGTCATTTTCTCCGTCACAAGGGGGCTAATGGCTGTAGACAGGGCATAACGTGCGTCGTTTCATTGAGTCGCCGGTCGGAATCACGCCTCGGCAAGCGGGTCTTCAGGAACGCTTCTCATCGCTGCCTGATGAGCCAGAAACAGCTGTTAAATCAGTTTTTTGGCGCTAGAATCGGCGCGCCTCAAGAAGTCTGGCCGATATCCACCGGGTATCAGCCATAAGCCTTTGTACAGATGGTGCAGCCTCTGTCAGGCTTTTTTTATTGCCTGTATTTCGGGTGTAAACTTGCCTTTCGCGCACTGGCGCTTTCAGGTCCCGTGAACATGACACAGATCTCCGAACGTTTCCTGGTGCAGGCGCATCTTGATGCCAAACAGCCCAGGACGTTGAGCCCGGCAGAGCAGGCGCGTTACCGTGCCGACATCGCTGAGGAACTCAAGAAGCAGGACGCCGTGCTGGTCGCTCACTATTACTGCGATCCGGTTATCCAGGCGCTGGCCGAGGAAACCGGTGGCTGCGTGGCCGACTCTCTGGAAATGGCGCGCTTCAGCAATAACCACGCGGCCAGTACTGTGCTGGTGGCGGGTGTACGTTTCATGGGCGAAACCGCGAAGATCCTCAACCCGGAAAAACGCGTGTTCATGCCGACGCTCGAGGCCACCTGCTCGCTCGATGTGGGGTGCCCGGTCGACGAGTTTTCCGCTTTTTGCGACCAGCATCCGGAGCGTACGGTGGTGGTGTATGCCAACACCTCGGCAGCGGTCAAAGCCCGTGCGGACTGGGTAGTGACCTCAGGCTGTGCGCTGGAGATCGTCGAGAGCCTGATGGACAACGGTGAGAAAATCATCTGGGCGCCAGACAAGCACCTGGGCCGCTACATTCAGCGTGAAACCGGTGCCGACATGCTGTTGTGGGACGGTGCCTGCATCGTCCACGAAGAGTTCAAATCCAAGCAGCTCGAAGACATGAAAGCCTTGTACCCCGAGGCTGCGATCCTGGTTCACCCGGAGTCGCCGGAAGCGGTCATCGAGCTGGCTGATGTGGTCGGCTCCACTAGCCAGATGATTGCTGCAGCGCAACGCTTGCCCAACAAGACGTTCATCGTCGCCACTGACCGCGGCATCTTCTACAAGATGCAGCAGCTGTGTCCGGACAAGGTCTTTATCGAGGCGCCTACGGCCGGTAACGGCGCGGCGTGCCGGAGTTGCGCACATTGCCCGTGGATGGCGATGAATACGCTTGAGCGCACCTTGCAGTGCCTGCGTGAGGGTGGTAACGAGATATTCGTCGACCCGGCGCTGATCCCCAATGCCGTGCGCCCATTGCAACGCATGCTGGACTTCACGCAGGCAGCGCGCTTGCGACAGGCAGGCAACGCCTGACCGCTGTGATGAAAAAGCCCGACTGAAGCGTCGGGCTTTTCATTTGTGGTCGTATCGGGCGCCTTGCGCCGGACGATCAGTTCATCATGTCCTTGACCATCCGCTCCTGCTCGATCAGATCCTTTTGCCGCGCATCGATCCGTGATGCCAGCTGAAAATTATTGGCCGCACGGCGTTTGGCGAAGTCCAGCTGCTGGATCGCCTGACGGAAATCACCGACCAGCGCAAAGTACTCGGCGCGCGCCTGATGCAGTCCGATGGTGTTGCCATTCAGGCCACGGGTTTCCGCCACGACGTACCAGATGTCCGGATCATCCGGGCGGGTCTTGAGCAGCGCTTCAAGGCTTTTCTCGGCTTCGGCCGTGCGGTTCTGCTTGAGCAGCACGTCGATACGCACGTCGTTGAGCGGATAATTGCCGGGGTACAGCGTCAGCATGCGATCGACACGCTGCTGCGCATCGGCCAGCCGGTTATTGGTGATGTCCAGATCGATCTGCGTCAGGTTGTAGGTAATGTCGTTCGGCGCTTTTTCGAGCAATGGCTTGAGGGTTTCCCTGGCCTCGTTCAACTGTCCGCCCTTGATCTGTGCGATGGCCAGGCCATAGCGCGCCGGATCGGATTTCGGGTTTTCAACCAGTTGCGCACGGAAGCGCTTGGCGGCGATGCCAGGCGTTTCTTCATAGATCAGTGCCACGCGGGCGCGCATCAGTTGATACAGCACGCTGTCTTCCTTACCGCCCGGTTTGGCCTGTTCGGCACGGTTGCGTGTGTCGGCGATCCGCGATTCGCTGACCGGGTGAGTCAGCAGAAACTCCGGAGGTCTGGCGTCGAATCGATATTGGCGCATGAGGCGCTCGAACATGGTCGGCATGTTACGCGGGTCATAACCGGCCTTCTCCAGGTTGAGAATGCCGATGCGGTCGGCCTCCTGCTCGTTCTGGCGTGAAAAGCGCCGTTGCTCCTGGATCGCGGCGGCCTGTGAGCCGGCGATGGTGGCGATACCCGCATCACCGGCGCCTGCGGCTGCCATGACGATACCTGCCAGCATCGCGGCCATGACTGGCACCTGCATGCGTTGCTGGGCTTCTATGCCTCTGGCGAAGTGGCGCTGCGACAAGTGAGCCAGCTCGTGAGCCAGTACCGAAGCGTACTCGCCCTCGGTCTGAGCATTGAGAAACAGACCGCCGTTGACGCCGATGATCCCGCCGGGTGCGGCAAAGGCGTTGAGTTGCGGGCTGTTGATCAGGATGAATTCAAGCCGCCGGTCCTGAACCTGACTGGTCTCGGCAAGGCTGTAGACCGAGGTTTCGACGTAGTCCTTGAGTTGCGGGTCCGACAGCTGCGCCACCTGGCCGCGCAGCAACCCCAGCCACGCACGGCCCAGACGGTGCTCCTGTTCGGGAGAGACAATCGAGGAGCTGGCGTCACCCAGTGAGGGGAGGTCATCCGCCATGCCGTGTGTAGCGAACAGGCAGGCGAGAGTGAGCAGTGTAGGACGCAAAAAATTCATGCACGAAGCTCTGGTCAGAAGAACCTGTACTGTAGCTGGCTCAATGGCGTGCTGACCAGAGTGAGGTATTCTTGCCGCCTTGTTCGTGCTGCCTTTTCGGCCCCGCTTTGTAATTCGATGTGTCCGCCTGGAGAGAAACGATGTCTGACGCTGTAGTGCGCCCCGAGGCCTGTGATGCCGAACTGGATGCCAGTGGTCTCAACTGTCCGCTGCCCCTGCTGAAAGCCAAGATGGAACTCAACCGCCTGGCCAGCGGCGCGGTGCTTAAAGTCATTGCCACCGATGCCGGTTCGCAGCGCGATTTTCGAACCTTTGCCAGGCTTGCCGGGCATGAGTTGCTGTATGAAGAGGTCGATGCTGGCATTTATCGTTACTGGCTGCGCAAGGCCTGATCCATTGCTGCGGTTTTTTTCGAAAAGGATGTTTGATGTTCAATGTGCTTCGCAATTGGGTGCAACGCTATTTCTCTGACGAGGAAGCGGTGGTCCTGGCAGTTTTGTTGTTTCTGGCGTTTACCCTTGTCCTGACGCTGGGCGGCATGCTGGCGCCGGTTCTCGCCGGTCTGGTGCTGGCGTTTCTGATGCATGGTCTGGTCAGCGCTCTGGAACGCCTGCGCATGCCTGAAATGGCCGCGGTCGGTCTGGTCTTCACCCTGTTCATCGGCGTATTGCTGGTGTTCCTGCTGGTGTTGGTGCCTCTGCTCTGGCATCAGTTGATCACCTTGTTCAACGAAGCACCGGGCATGCTTGCCAAGTGGCAGTCAGTACTGCTGTTGCTGCCCGAGCGTTATCCGCATCTGGTGTCCGACGAGCAAGTGCTGCTGGCCATTGAAGTCGCCCGTGGTGAAGTGGGCAAGATCGGTCAGTTGGCGCTGACGTTCTCGATCTCCAGTCTGCCTCTGCTGGTCAACCTGATGATCTATCTGGTGCTGGTACCGATTCTGGTGTTCTTCTTCCTCAAGGATCGGCACATGATCGGCCGCTGGGCGCGTGGTTATCTGCCCCGTGAGCGTGCCTTGATCAACCGGGTGGCGGATGAGATGAAGCGCCAGATTGCCAATTACATTCGTGGCAAGGTCATCGAGATTTTCATCTGTGGTGGCGTGACCTACATCGCTTTCGCCGCGCTCGGGCTCAATTACGCGGCGCTGCTGGCAATGCTGGTCGGCATATCGGTGGTCGTGCCTTATGTCGGCGCAGTGGTGGTCACCGTGCCGGTGGCGTTGATCGGTCTGTTTCAGTGGGGTTGGGGTGATCAGTTCATCTACCTGATGATCGCTCACGGGATCATTCAGGCGCTGGATGGCAACGTGCTGGTGCCTCTGTTGTTTTCCGAGGCCGTCAATCTGCACCCGGTCGCAATCATCTGCGCCGTGCTGTTGTTCGGTGGGCTGTGGGGGTTCTGGGGGATCTTCTTTGCGATTCCGCTGGCCACGCTGTTCAAGGCCGTGCTCGACGCCTGGCCACGCAATGAGCCGACGGTAGCCCCGTTGCTTTGACGCGATTATTGCGACAGCAGAACTGAATCGCTGCGGCACCTTGCGCGCCGCAGCGGGGCATGTTGATCAGCCTTTGTTCAGGGCTTCGGCCTGCGCCAATACTTCAGCCACATGGCCTGGCACTTTCACACCGCGCCATTCCTGACGCAGTACGCCTTCCTTGTCGATCAGGAAGGTGCTGCGGTCGACGCCCAGGTATTCCTTGCCGTAGAGCTTCTTGAGCTTGATGACGTCGAACAGTTGGCAGACGGCTTCGTCCTTGTCCGAAATCAGCTCGAACGGGAAAGACTGCTTGGCCTTGAAGTTTTCGTGGGTCTTCAGGCTGTCCCGCGAAACACCGAGCACAACCGTGTTGGCTGCCTGAAACTGCGCGATATGGTCACGAAAGTCCTGGCCCTGTGTGGTGCAGCCGGGCGTGTTGTCTTTCGGGTAAAAATAAATCACGACCTGCTGACTCTTGAGCGCAGACAGCTCGACAGTCTGTCCGCTGGTAGCGGGTGCCTGAAAATCGGGAACCGGATGATCTACTGTGACAGTCATGAGGACTCCTTACATTGGGGCTTGTGGGCGCCAGGGTTCGATCAGTGCGTCCAGATTCAACGCGTCGGCGAAATCGAGGAATTGATCGCGCAGCCAGCTGATCTGCGTCCCGGCAGGCAGTGTCACCGTGAACGTGGCGTTGAGCATGGTGCCGCCGGTCTGCGGAGCCTGATAGGTGTCGCAGATCAGGTTCTCCAGCTCGACATTGTGGTCGATGAAGAACTGGCACAGCTCATTGATGATGTCCGGGCGGTACGCCGAGCTGACGTAGGCCACGTAGGGCAGGGCTTCCGGACGGTTCTCCAGCGTGGCGCTGCGCACGACGCTGGTCGTGAACGCATGCTTCTTGGAGAGACTCGCCAGGCCGGTTTCAAGGCGCGCCAGAGCGTCCCAGCTGCCCGACACCTGAAGAATCAGCGCACTGCACTCGCCGTGGCGGGTGAGGCGCGAGGTGACGACCGAGCAGCGGTTTTCATGGCTGGCGCGGCACAGGACGTTGGTCAGCTCCATGGGGTTTGCGCCAAGGGCACTGATGACAAGGAATTGTTCGCGAACTGTGGGGGTGGACGACATGCAGCATTCCTAGACGATGAGCGGTCGGTACTTTTTCGGACTTGCGGGGCTGTTTCGACAATCGATGGCGCAAGATAACTTGCCGGGTCCCTCGGCGCCTGGCCTGCATGGATATACCATGACTGGGCTGGAGTGCGCTGGGGCAGGGCTTCTGGCGACAAATTCGACCGATTGAGCGAGGTGCGCAGGTGACCAGTACCGATCAAAGGACGAAGGGTAGCGAAAACCATCGCTCAGGGGAATGCTCAGAGCGCGGTACTTCGCTTGTACAAGGCTGATAGCGCCAGTACCATTACGGCTCTCTTTTTCCGGCAGGAGCGGTTGCATGATTGCGGGCAGTATGGTGGCACTGGTCACACCAATGGATGCACAAGGTCGTCTGGACTGGGACAGCCTGAGCAAACTGGTTGACTTCCACTTGCAAGAGGGCACCAACGCCATTGTTGCCGTAGGCACCACCGGTGAATCGGCGACGCTGGATGTGAACGAACACATCGAAGTCATCCGCCGGGTGGTCACTCAGGTTGCAGGTCGCATTCCGGTCATCGCCGGTACAGGCGCCAATTCGACGCGTGAAGCCGTCGAACTGACCACCAACGCCAAAAATGCGGGTGCCGACGCGTGCCTGCTGGTGACGCCTTACTACAACAAGCCGACTCAGGAAGGCCTGTTCCAGCATTTCAGCCACATCGCCAATGCCGTCGACATCCCGCAGATCCTCTACAACGTGCCGGGCCGTACGGCCTGCGACATGCTGCCAGAGACCGTTGCGCGTCTGTCGACGGTAAAAAACATCGTCGGCATCAAGGAAGCCACCGGCAACCTGCAACGCGCCAAGGACATCCTGGCCAGCGTCAGCAGCGATTTTCTGGTGTACTCCGGCGACGACGCTACAGCAGTCGAGTTAATGCTGCTGGGTGGCAAGGGCAATATTTCCGTCACCGCCAACGTTGCACCGCGCGCCATGAGCGATCTGTGCGCAGCGGCCATGCGTGGCGATGCGCAAACGGCCCGGGCGATTCACGAAAAGCTCATGCCGCTCAACAACACCCTGTTCATCGAATCCAACCCTATCCCCGTGAAGTGGGCCTTGCATGAAATGGGTTTGATGCCAGACGGTATCCGTCTGCCGCTTACCTGGCTCAGCGAAGCCTGTCATGAACCGCTGCGTCAGGCCATGCGCCAGTCCGGCGTCCTGGTTTAATTGAGGAAGTATCACGCAATGAAGCGATTGGCCGGACTTTCCGCACTTGCTCTTATTATCTCCAGCACCAGCGGTTGCGGTTGGCTCTGGGGCGAAGATGGTTACTTCCGTGATCGCGGCAGCGATTACCTCCAGGCGACCCAGACCCCGCCCATGCAGTTGCCCGCCGATGTTAGCGGCGTCAAACGCCTGGATCCTTTGCTGCCGATCCCGCGTAACGTGGCTGACAGCACCCAGAAAGACGGCGAGTACATCGTGCCGCGTCCTCAGCCGCTGGGCACGACTTCCGAGTCAAGCGACTTCAGCCTGCAGAAGAGTGGCGATGCGCGCTGGATCCTGGCTCAGCGCCAGCCTGCCGAAGTCTGGCCGGTGGCTCATCAGTATTTCGAAGACAACGGTTTCCGTATCGCCGAAGAGCGTCCGCAGACAGGCGAGTTCAGCTCCTCGTGGCAGCGCCTCGATGAGTTGTCCGCTTCGGTGGCCAAGCGTCTGAGCGCCGCTGGCGTCGCCGCCGATGCAGAAACCCGCGTGCGGGTGCGTATCGAGCCGGGCGTGCAGCGCAATACCAGTGAAGTCTACGTGGTCAGCGTCGAGCGTCCTGCCGGCAGCACTGCCGACGTGGCCTTCCCGACGCGCACCACCAACCTGGGCCTCGATGCCGCACTGACCGACGATCTGCTGGCCAGCATGGGCCGCAACGCCGAGAAGGGCGGCTCTATTTCCCTGTTGGCGGCACGTGACTACGACACCCCGAGCCGTGTTGCCTTGAGCGAAGACGGCAGCGGCAACCCGGTATTGAACCTCGGTGCCGATCTGGACCGCGCATGGTCGAGTGTTGGCCGCGCCCTGGATCAGGGCGACTGGCGTGTCGAGGACATCAACCGCAGCCTGGGTCTGTACTACATCAACCTGGCTGAAAAGGCCAAAACGCCTGAAAACGAGCCTGGTTTCTTCGGCAGGATGTTTGGCAGCAAGTCGACCAAGGAAGAGATCGATGCCCGTGCCGAGCGCTATCAGGTCCGCCTGAGCAAGGTCGGTGACAACGTTCAAGTGACCGTCGAGAAGAACATCAACACCGTTGCGCCAGCGGATATCGCGCGCCGGGTGTTGAGCGTTATTCAAGACAACCTGGGTTAAGTGCGTTTCGCGGTTCTCGGCAGCGGTAGTCGTGGCAACGGCACGCTGGTCGCAAGCAACGATACGTACGTACTGGTCGATTGCGGTTTCTCCTTGCGGGAAACCGAGCGGCGCCTGGCTCGTCTGGGCGTCTCGGCAAGCCAGCTGAGCGCTATTCTGGTAACCCACGAACATGCCGATCACGTGCATGGCGTGGGTTTGCTGTCGCGGCGCTACAATGTGCCGGTCTACCTCAGCAACGGGACCTTGCGCGGAATGCGCAAGCCGGTGGAAATTGCCGGCCTCCTGGCAGGTGGGGAGAGTTTGCGGATCGGCGCACTGGACATCGACGTGGTGTCGGTCGCTCACGATGCGCTCGAGCCGACGCAGTTCGTCTTCAGTGACGGCAAGCGCCGCTTCGGCCTGCTGACCGACCTTGGGTCTTACTGCTCCAACGTATTACAGCGTTATCAAGGCCTGGATGCCTTGATGATCGAGGCCAATCACTGTCGCGACATGCTTGCCCGAGGCCAGTATCCGGTCTTTCTCAAGCAGCGCGTGGGCTGTGAAACAGGTCATTTGAACAATCATCAGGCCGCCAGCCTGGTGAGCGAGCTGGGATGGCAGGACCTTCAGCACCTGGTGCTGGCGCATCTCAGCAGCAAGAACAACCTGCCGCATCTGGCCCGGCAATGTTTCGTCGACACTCTCGGGTGCGATCCGGACTGGCTGCAACTGGCCGATCAAGATTCAGGGCTCGACTGGCGACATATCGCCTAGCCCAACTACTTAGCAAGCGGAGCCCATCATGGAAAAACGTGAAGAACTCTACCGCGGCAAAGCCAAATCGGTTTACAAGACCGACGACGCTGACCGCTTGATCCTGCTGTTCCGCAACGACACCTCGGCGTTCGACGGCAAGCGCATCGAGCAGCTGGACCGTAAAGGCATGGTGAACAACAAGTTCAACGCCTTCATCATGCAGAAGCTTGAAGAGGCGGGTATCCCCACCCAATTCGACAAGCTGCTGGGCGACAACGAGTGCCTGGTCAAGAAGCTCGACATGATCCCGGTCGAATGCGTCGTGCGTAACTACGCCGCTGGCAGCCTGGTCAAGCGTCTGGGCATCGAAGAGGGCACCAGGCTCAATCCGTACACCTTCGAACTGTTCCTCAAGGACGACGCCAAGGGCGACCCGTTCATCAACGAATCCCACGTTGTGGCATTCGGCTGGGGTACCGCCGAGCAACTGGTTCGCATGAAAGAGCTGTCGATCAAGGTCAACGACGTGTTGACCAAGCTGTTTGACGACGCTGGCCTGCTGCTGGTCGACTTCAAACTCGAGTTCGGCGTATTCCACGGTGAAATCGTCCTTGGCGACGAATTCAGCCCTGACGGCTGCCGTCTCTGGGACAAGGACACCCGCAAGAAAATGGACAAGGACCGCTTCCGTCAGGGTCTGGGCGACGTTATCGAAGCTTATGAAGAAGTCGCAAACCGTCTAGGCGTGCCGCTGTAAGCGGAAAAAGCACGCAAGCGCTTGATAGCACGAAAAAAAACAGCAGAAGGGCTTCGCCTTCTGCGTTGATGCTGTTATGATGCGCGCCGTTGGAGAGATGCCAGAGTGGCCGAATGGGACGGATTCGAAATCCGTTGTACCTTCACCGGTACCTAGGGTTCGAATCCCTATCTCTCCGCCATTATTTATCCAAAAAGCCCCGCAATGCGGGGCTTTTTGGTTTCCGGGATTTGATGATCCTCAGCCCAGCCCCTCACTTCTATCCTGAAAGGCTGCTTTTACCGTGAGACCAGCCGAGCCACCGCTCGAACGCGGTGCCTCACCAGTAGCATGATTGGAAGGGCGTGTGCGCACCCGGTTGTTTCAGCGAACCACGCGTCGGTTGCCGCTCACCGAGGCGGGGGAAACCTTCTACCGTACCTGCACGACGGTCGTTTCAGATCTGCAGGAAGTCGAGATTGCGCTGACTTCAACCCAGACCGAGCCACAGGGCAAGGCGCGTATTGATTGGCCAGCGGCATCTGAATAGCGGCAGGCTGGTGGCGGTGCTACTGGATCTTGCTACCGAAGGCCTGCCGCTGAGTCTTGTCTGGCTGCGAAGTCGCGAGGCGCTGCCAAAAGTCAGCGCGTTAAGTGCCTGCCTGAGAGCCAATCTCACGCCTGCCGGGCGTGTTGGGACGTGATGGAAAACTCGGGGAGAATGTGCTCCTGAAGTTCATCGATCACCTCCAGAGAGGGACGCCGCGTCGGCTTGAGGTTCAATGCGACATGATTGATCCCGGCTTCGCGTTGCCGGGAGAAGAAGTCCTTCAGCGCCTTTCGACCACCCCGTAGCATCCGCCCCGTTTGTAGCGGCGCGTCAGGATTGGCGTCGAGGTCGAACATCGCGCCGTAGCCGAAAGGGATGAATCCCCTGGAAGCGGTTGCCTCACGCCAATGCGGTACAGCCTCCGGCATGCGCAGCGCATCGCCATGCCAGAACCAGGCATCGACATTGGCCGCAAGCCACTCCAGGCTCTGTCCAGCACGACCGATGGCGATGACAGGGACCGGTTGAGCAACGGGTTTGGGTACCAGATCGATGTCGCCCCGCAACTGGCCGAAATGCTGTGTCTTCAGCCGCGGAAACGACTCTGAAAGCAGCGTTTTGATCAGCGTTACCGCTTCCCGATAGCGTTCAGCCCGGCTGGCAAAGTCGACTCCGAAAGTCGGATATTCTGTTGCCCGATCACCCGAAGCCATGCCCGCGAGAAAGCGGCCTCCGAGGAGTTGGTCCGCCGTCGCAATCTGCTTGGCGGTGATAACCGGCTCCCGCAACGGGCTGACGATGCCTGCGGTGCCGATGGCGATTCTGGTCGTGAGCGCTGCCAGCCAGCCCGCGTACACCATCGGATCAAGGACCTGGCCGGTATCACCAAATGACGGATCGTAAAACGGCACATCGCGCAGCCACAGCGCCGCAGCATCGCTCTGATCGAGGCGCTGCACGATCTCGGCCTGGTCCTCCAGGCTGGGAAAAGGGCCGTCAGGATAGCCTCGCGCGGGCGAGATGAACCCGATGGTCAACTGATCACGCTGGAATGTACCGCTGAACGCCGTATGGTTCTCCAGGCCGAGCGATTGATTGTTCTGAGTCATCGTTTTACTCCGTTTCGGAAATCGATCATTTGATTCTATAGATGACCTTCAGGCTGATCTCAGACCTTTTGGATCAGTCATGGTGAAAAAAAATCACGAATAGTCGGTCTGCAGCACCTAACCGAACCACTGGCATCCCGTGCAGGGTAGAAACACTGTCACCATCCTCCTGCGAAATCGCCTGGTCTCACTCGTCCCATTCGGCCATTCGCAAACTAATCCTGCCTCCCGGTTTCGCTTTCGTCCTTTCTGATCTATACCTTGGGTTCAACGTTTTGTGAGGCGAGGAGCTTTCAGATGTCAGACGTAGATCAGGTACAAAAGTCGCAACCTTCTCCCAGCCAGAGCCACGATGACGTGATTGCTCAGTTCAAATGGCAGGGCAAGCAGATCGACTGGTTGCTGCAATGGTTGGTCAAGTTTGTTGCCAACACCAAGGTTGAGATGGGCGTGACGCTGTCGGTGGGTGGAAATCTGGTTTCCGGGCATCTGATTTCTCACGATGCGTATTTCGAGCAGTTGGCCGACGATATCTCGGCACCGTTCAGCTCGTTCGCCAACGGCACTGACGCGACCATGAAAGAGATGATCCTGTCCTTCAAGCCCGGTGAGTCATCTGAAGACACCCCGGCCTTCCATTTCATTCACTTGAAGGACTGCCGCACCTATTCCACTGACGGCAACCCGATTTGTGATGCCGGTGTGCTGTGGCGGGGCCGAATCTCGGCCGTCGATGGGTTCACCATCGGGCTTATCGCCGAAAAGCCTGACGCAGCCTGACCCCATGGAGCCTCGACGTCCGTCGGGGCTTTTTCAACCCGAGACCATGATGGCTTCCAGCTTGCAGAATGCACTGGTTGGTCACGGAATGCTGCACCTGCAGTAGCGTCACTTAGCCACTCTTTGCGCGACAAAATGTCGCAAGCCGCTGTCAGGCGAGTAATATGTTCGCCCTGACCTTATCTGCCGAATGGTTTTCGGCATGGCCTGATAGAGAGCTGGCGACAAGAAAAAACAACAAGAACTGAGCCAGGCTGCCCGCCCCGGTCGACGTAAAGAATTAATGAGTAGACGAAAAAGGCGATTAGAGAAAATGACCAAAACTTCGCGACCTTTGTACATTTCCTACGCAGGACCTTCACTGCTGGAAATGCCCCTGCTGAACAAAGGCAGTGCCTTTACCCCGCAAGAGCGGGTCGAATTCAATCTGATCGGGCTCCTGCCGCAGAACGTGGAGACGATCGAAGAGCAAGTCACCCGGGTCTACAGCCAGTACAAACAGTGTGCGAGCGACCTGGACAAGCATATCTACCTGCGCTCGATCCAGGACAACAACGAAACTCTGTTTTTCCGTCTGCTCGACTCCCACCTGGACGAGATGCTGCCGATCATCTACACGCCGACGGTGGGGCAGGCCTGTCAGGAGTTTTCCAAGATCTACCGCACGCATCGCGGCCTGTTCATTTCCTACCCCGAGCGCGACCGCATCGATGATATTTTGCGCAGCGCGACCAAGGACCGGATCAAGATCATTGTCGTGACCGACAGCGAGCGAATTCTCGGTCTGGGTGATCAAGGCATCGGCGGCATGGGCATTCCGATCGGCAAACTGTCGCTGTACACCGCTTGTGGCGGGATCAGCCCGGCGTACACGCTGCCGATCGTGCTGGATGTCGGCACCAACAACCGTGAGCTGCTGGACGACCCGATGTACATGGGCTGGCGTCACGAGCGGGTATCGGGCAAGGAATACGAAGACTTCATCGCGCTGTTCATCGACGCGGTGCAGCGTCGCTGGCCGGACGTGCTGTTGCAGTTCGAAGATTTCGCCCAGTCCAACGCCATGCCGCTGCTCGAAAAGTATCGGGACGAGCTGTGCTGCTTCAACGATGACATCCAGGGCACCGCGTCGGTTGCCGTGGGTACGTTGCTGGCGGCCTGCAAGGCCAAGAATGAAACCCTCGGCCAGCAGAAGGTGGTGTTTGTCGGTGCCGGTTCGGCAGGCTGCGGGATCGCCGAGCACATCATCGCAGCGATGCGCATCGAAGGCCTGAGCGAAAGCGAAGCGCGCAAACGTATCTTCATGGTCGATCGTTTCGGCCTGTTGACCGAAGGCATGGATAACCTGCTCGACTTCCAGAAGCGACTGGCGCAAAAGACTGCCGACGTATCTGGCTGGACTGCCGGCTCCGAAGCCTTCCCGCAGTTGCTCGACGTGGTCACCCACGCCGGGGCCACCGTAATGATCGGTGTGTCCGGGCAACGGGGTCTGTTCACCGAGCAGGTGATTCGCGAATTACACAAGCATTGCGCCAAACCCTTGGTAATGCCGCTGTCCAATCCGACTTCCAAGGTAGAAGCCACTCCGGAAGAAATCCTGCGCTGGACCGACGGTAATGCGCTGGTGGCCACCGGCAGTCCGTTTGCGCCAGTGGAGATCAACGGCCGCACGGTACACATCGCGCAGTGCAACAACTCCTACATCTTTCCGGGCATCGGCCTCGGCGTGGTGGCCTGCAAGGCATCGCGCATCACCGACCGGATGCTCATGGCGGCGTCCAATGCGCTGGCCGAGTGCTCGCCGATGGTGACAGGGAAGGGCGATGCGGTGTTGCCGCCGCTCAAGGAAATCCAGCAGGTCAGCCGCAAGATCGCCCTGGCTGTGGCCAAGGAAGCGCAAGCTGAAGGGCTGGCGCTGGAAACCACCGAAGAGGCGCTGCTTGAGGCCATCGAGCGTAATTTCTGGTTGCCGGGCTACCGGGCCTATCGCCGCCGCTCGGTCTGATCGGGCGTATCTGCGAGGATGACGTCTCCGCAAGCTTGCTTGCGGAGACACGCTGCTCTGCAAATGCAGTAACGCTGCAATGAGTTTCTTTACAGTGAAATAAGCTTCATTCAACCCAATCCTCTCACCTTTTTCACATAAAATTGATGATGCGCTGCCTACAGTGCGCGCCATCGGAGTGTTCACTGGCTCCTGAATGCCCGATGCATATTAATTCGATAAGCAGACCACGATGCCGACACCCAGAACTGTTCGTCCAGAGGTTGTAACCCTACTTGCCAGTGCGTTTCTGTTACTGGGTTTCAATATCAATCTTTGGCAGCATCTTTTCTCGATTACCAGCGCCGATAGCAAAGGGTTGGCCATGCGCTTTGCGTTTGGCTTGATGATTTTCTGCGTGTTCAATATCGTGTTGACGCTGTTGGCATTTCGTCGTGTGCTTAAACCGGTGTTGATCAGTCTGTTTATGATCAGCGCGGGGGTGGTTTATTTCATGACCGAATACGGGGTCATGATCGACGCGGGCATGTTTCGAAACTTCGCCGAAACCAACGTCACGGAAGTGCAGGGGCTGCTGTCTTTAAAACTGGCTTTGTATATCCTTCTGCTGGGCATAGTGCCTTCGCTGATACTCTGGAAACTGCCGATCAGCTACCGTCGCTGGCACCTCGAATTGTTCAGCAAACTGTTGGTGACGGTGGCGTGCTGCGTGGCAATCGGCGCCGTTGCACTGGCCAATTACCAGGGCTTGTCGTCGTTGTTCCGCAACCACCATGAATTGCGCCTGATGGTCGTGCCAAGCAATTACATTGGTGCGTCGCTGGGCTACCTGAGTGAGCAGGTGATCTCCGCCAGGCGTCCCTTCGTCAAGATCGGCGAGGACGCCAAGCGTTCTGCGGACTGGGCCACGCACGCCCGCAAATCATTGACCGTCCTGGTGGTCGGCGAAAGTGCCCGGGCCGAGAACTTCGGAATCCTTGGCTACGGTCGTAACACCACGCCCAACCTGAACAAGGAAAGCGGGCTGGTGGCGTTTACCGATGTGTATTCCTGCGGTACCGAAACCGCAGTATCGGTGCCTTGCATGTTTTCCAATATGGGACGCAAGAACTACAACGCTACCCAGGCGCGTAATCAGGAAGGCTTGCTGGACGTACTGAAGCGCGCGGGTATAGACGTGATATGGCGTGACAATCAAGCGGGCTGCAAGGGCACCTGTGATCGAGTGACCTTCCAGGACGTGAGCAATCTCAAGGACCCGCTGTTGTGCAACAACCATGAATGCCGGGACGAGATACTCTTGCAAAACCTGCAGGCCTTTATCGACGGCCTCGACAAGGACACGGTGCTTGTTCTGCATCAGATGGGCAGCCACGGTCCTGAATACTACAAACGTTACCCGAAAGACTTTGAAACGTTTACCCCGGTGTGTGAAAGCAATGCGCTGAACAATTGCAGCCGGGACAGCATCGTCAATGGGTACGACAATACGTTGCTGTACACCGACCATGTATTGTCCACGCTGATTGATCTTCTGCGCACCAATCAAAACAAGGTCGATACCGCCATGGTGTACCTGTCGGATCATGGCGAATCTCTGGGCGAATATAATCTGTTCCTGCATGGCACGCCTTATGTGCTGGCGCCTGATCAGCAAAAGCATGTGCCGATGATGGTCTGGTTGTCCGATACCTATCAGAAGTCCTTTGCCGTTACGCCGGAGTGTCTGGCCAAACAGCGCAATGCACCGTTGAGCCAGGACAATCTTTTCCATTCCATGCTCGGTCTGCTGAAAGTCGATACCAAGGTCTATGACCCCAGTCTCGATATGTTTGCCGCATGCCGCAGCGAGTTGGCGACCACCGACAAGTAACGACATGCGCGGCGTGCCGGGTATTGATCGTCCTCTCAAGCCGTGGGGGCGATCATTGGCAGCGTGTCTGTGAGGCAATAGCTCCTCCTGTCCTTCATTTGCATGAAGATGCGCCAGACCCGGACGACAGACGCGCGATAATCTCCCATGACGATATATACTGCGCGCCATTGTTGAAGGGAGAGCCGTGTGGCCATCGATATTCACTGGATTCGCGACGACGACAGCCTCGCCCGGCATTGCGCACAATGGCAGTCACTGCCTTTCGTGGCGCTCGACACCGAGTTCATGCGGGTCGACACTTTTTATCCGATCGCTGCGCTGCTGCAGATCGGCGACGGGCAGAGCGCCTGGCTGATTGATCCATTGCTGATCAACGACTGGCGGCCGCTGTCTGCGTTGCTCGAAAACCCCGACGTCATCAAAGTGGTGCACGCGTGCAGCGAAGACCTTGAGGTATTGCTGCGCCTGACCGGCAGCCTGCCGGTTCCGCTGTTCGATACCCAATTGGCAGCTGCCTACCTGAACCTCGGTTTTTCCATGGGTTACTCGCGTCTGGTGCAGGAGGTCCTCGACATCGACCTGCCCAAGGGCGAAACCCGCTCCGACTGGCTGCAGCGTCCGCTGTCGGAAACGCAGATCAGCTACGCGGCCGAAGATGCCGTGCACCTGGCCGAGCTGTTCACCATCCTGCGCCCGCGCTTGTCCGACGACAAATACGCCTGGCTGCTGGATGATGGCGCTGAACTGGTCGCCAACCTGCGCCGTGAGGTGGACCCATACGAGGTGTATCGCGACGCCAAGCTGGCCTGGAAGTTGTCCCGTGCCCAGCTGGCGGTGCTGCGCGAGCTGTGTGCCTGGCGTGAGCGCGAGGCGCGTGCCCGCAACCTGCCGCGCAACCGTATCGTGCGCGAACACTCGCTCTGGCCATTGGCCAAGACCCAGCCGGACAACCTCGGCGCGCTGGCGCGGATCGAAGACATGCACCCGCGTACGGTTCGCCATGACGGCGAGTTTCTGCTCGAGCTGATCAAGACCGCGAGCGTGCTGCCTCCAGAAGAGTGGCCACCTGCGTTGCCCGAGCCATTGCCCATCGATGCCGCCGGGTCGATCAAGCGTCTGCGTGCAATCGGTCAGCAGTATGCCGAGCAACTGGACATGGCCCCGGAACTGATGCTGCGCAAGAAGACCCTCGAAGCCCTGCTCAAGAGCGGCTACCCCGATGGTCCTTACCAATTACCCGACTCGCTGCGTGGCTGGCGTCTCGAGTTGATGGGTCAGGCGCTGCTGGACAGCCTGGCCACCCCCGGAGAACCGTCTTGAAGCGCATCTGCTCGATTTATCGCAGCCCGAAAAGAAACGAGATGTACCTTTACGTCCTGAAGAGCGACGTTCTCAAGCGTGTGCCTCCAGAGCTGATGGTGGCGTTCGGCAAGCCGGTTCATGCATTCGATCTGGTGCTGAGCCCCGAGCGGGCGCTGTCGCGTGAAGATATCAATGTGGTGCTTGAGAACCTTGACAGCCAGGGCTATCACTTGCAGATGCCGCCGGCTGAAGACGATTACATCGAGCACCTGCCCGAAGAGCTGCTGCGCCGCAACGATCCCATGTAATCGTTGCCCACGTTGTAAAGCAGCCCACATCGACGTGGGTTGCCTGTCCTGTTTTTAAGGTTTTTGAAACATGCGCGTTCTGATTGCCGAGCACGATTACCACGTTTACACCCAATTGTTGCGCAAGGCTGCGCCTGATCTGGAAGTTTTCAGCACTGGCGATTCTGCCGAGCTGTCGCGCATGGCCAGCGACTGCCCGGTCTGGCTGGGACAGCCGGACCTGATGGCCAACCTGTTGCGGCAGGGGCACAAGCCGCAGTGGCTGCAATCCACCTGGGCGGGCATCACACCGCTGCTGGCTGACAGCCTGTCGCGGGAATATCGCCTGACCCGTGCAGTCGGGATTTTCGGTCAGGTCATGGCCGAATTCGTTTTGACCTACATGCTTGGCCATGAGCGCGAGGTGCTGGCGCGCCTGATGAGCCAGGTCGAACGCAAGTGGGACAACCGGACCGGGCAGAGTCTGTCGGGCCGCAAGGCATTGATCGTCGGTGCCGGTGATATCGGTCAGCGGGTTGCCGAGTTCCTCTTGCCGTTCGGTGTGCAGGTGTACGGTGTGGCTTCCAGTGCGCGCACACAGGAACCGTTCATCGAAGTGACGGCGTTGTCAGACATGACGCGTCTGCTCGGCGAGATGGATTACGTCATCAACCTGCTGCCCAACACGCCCGAGACGCACGACCTGTACGATGCCAAGCTGTTCGCCAGCTTCAAGCCCACGGCGTTGTTCATCAACGTCGGGCGCGGCGTGGCGGTTGTCGATGCGGATCTGGTAGAGGCGTTGAAGGAAGGGCATCTGGCTGGCGCGGTGATTGACGTCTGCCGTCAGGAGCCTTTGCCGCAGCGGCATCCGTTCTGGACTGCCTACGGTCTGCTGTTGACCGGACACAGCTCGGCGCCTACCTCGCCCGTGGCCATGACCGAGCTTTTCGTCCATAACCTGCAAGCTTTCCAGGCAGGAGAAGCGCTGCGCGGCGAGGTCGATTTTTCGCGAGGTTACTGACGCCCTTGCCAACGAGCCGACGTTTCAGGCGCCGGCTCGCACGCATCGATTACTGCAACCAGTCAGTTACAGCGAAAAATCACCTTCGGCGGCCAGTTCTGCCAGCGGCTTGCGCGGGCTTGGCACTTCGCGGCCTTGCAGGTAGTCCGGCAGGGTCGACTTGTCACCCAGCTTGCCGATCGCGATGGCCGCGTGCACAGCGTAGCCCTCGGGAATATTCAGTTCCTTGCGGGTCAGATCCTGATCGAAACCGGCCATGCCGTGGGTGTGCCAGCCGCTCAGGCTGGCCTGCAGTGCCAGGTAACCCCATGCCGAACCCGTGTCGAAGGTGTGCCATAGCGCCGGGCTCTCTTCGCTTGCGCCGGGGGCGACGAAGGTGGTCTTGGAAATGACGATCACCAAGGCCGCCGCGTGTTGCGCCCAGCTGCGGTTGAACTCGTTCAGCAGGCCCAGATAACGCTCCCAGTTTGGCGTATCGCGACGTGCATAGAGAAAGCGCCAGGGCTGCGAGTTATACGCTGAGGGTGCCCAGCGTGCGGCTTCGAAAAAGCTCAGCAGGATTTCCTGGTCGATGCTTTCGCCACTGAAGGCACGTGGCGACCAGCGCTCGGTGAATTGCGGGTCGATAGGGTGATCGGCGATGCGAGGGTTCGTGCTCATGGAAGTCCTTGATAGCGAAGGTTGAAAACGAGCGTGGCTTGATGGGCCGTGGTCGGCAGGCATCGCTTGAACGCACTGAAAACCCGTTAACGCTACTGTTTTGCCCCGTCGCTGACAAGTCCCGGCTACCGGCAGTCGCAAGTGCTTGGCCCGCACCGCGTGTACCTCTAGACTGGCGGCCTTTTCATTATCGATACCGTTGTCCGAACCATGGCCGCTAAAGTTGAACCCTTCTGGATTCGCAAGACCCTTGACCAGCTCGATACCCAGGAGTGGGAGTCGTTGTGCGATGGCTGTGGTCTGTGCTGCCTGCAGAAGCTTGAGGATGAGGAAGACAACGCGGTTTATTACACGCGAATTGCCTGCAAGCTGCTGGATCTGAAAACCTGCCAGTGCTCCGACTACGCAAACCGTCGTGCCTCGGTGCCCGATTGCATTCAGCTAACGCCTGGTCAGGCAGATGAATTCAAATGGCTGCCACCGACCTGCGGCTATCGTCTGGTCAGCGAGGGCAAGGATTTGCCGCTCTGGCACCATCTGGTGTGTGGTGATCGCACGGCCGTGCATCACGAACGCATCTCCCAGTCAGGCCGCATGCTCAGCGAGAACAATGTGGCCGAAGACGACTGGGAGGATTACCTGATTTTTCGCGCAGGTTGAACGCTTAAATGACCGGCTTTGGCTCGGTCAACGCTTCCACGCCTTTGACAGCCGCCGTCTTCACGGCATTTTCAGCGTCGTCCTTGAGGGTGTTCAGTTCTGCACCAGCACGTTCGATGGTCGAGCGTGCGCTTTGCAGATCGCTGCGGCCTTTTTCCATCAGGCTTTTCGCCGAGCTGTGACCACTGATGCCGCGAGCCAGTGCCGCGCCGCCGATGGCCAGTTGAATCAGGCCCAGAAAGCCGCCACGACGGACGCCTTTACCCATCAGCAGTACGCCGCCAGCCAGTGAGCCGATGCGCTCCCAGCCCTGTACATTCTGCTCGGGGTTGCGTTGAAGCAGTTCAGGTGTGTCGATGCGTTCGATGATCGGGGTGTCGCGCATGATGGCTCTCCATGAGGTAGTAGGTCGGAGTTGGCAAATTGGAAGCAGTTGCTCGATTCAGAGAAACTGACTGCCCGCGCGCGACACAGGTTCAATGCTTTTCCGTCAGCGGTCACTGGCCGGATCAATTTTCTCGCGACCGAACTGCGGGCCCGAACGGGTATTGATACCTTTGGCCATGCGGTCGTAGAGGACGACGTTGACGGTCGCCGCCAGATTCATGCAGCCCTCGGTCGGGATATAGACCACGTCTTCACACCAGTCGCGAATCTCCTGATCCAGCGAGCCATCTTCCGGGCCGAAGATATACAGCGCGCGATCAGGGTGGGTGTATTCGGGCAGTGCGCGGGCGCCGTCGACCAATTCGACGGCCACCGGGATGCAACCCAGCGGCAGAATGCTTTTGAGGTCTTCGATGCCGATCAGCGGGATGTCCTGATGGATTTTCTTGGTGTCGGTGATGAAGTCCCGCGCGCGCTCATAGCGTTTACCGGTATAGAACACCGACGCCACGCCGTAACAGCCGGCCGCACGCATCACGGAGCCGACGTTTTCCGGGGACTTGGGGTTGTAAAGACCGATGCAGGCGTACCGTTTGTTGGCCACGGGGAGGGTGCTCTGAAGAAAACCGGGGATTATACGGCAGCCTCAGAGCAATGCCATTGACTGTGTTCAGAACCACATGCGCACGCCGACCACCAGTCGCGCGTCCTGGGTGTCTTCGTCGTCCTCGCGCGCGTACTCAGCCGTCTTGCCGTAGGAGCGGTCCCAGCTCACGCCGACATAAGGGGCGAATTGCGGGGTGATCTCGTAGCGCAGCCTGAGGCCGAACTCACTGGTCGACAGGCCCGAACCGTTGCCGCGTTGCGGGTCGTTCTTGCCATAGAAGTTCAGCTCCGCGGTGGGCTGCAGCACCAGGTTGTTGGTCAACTGGAGGTCGTAGTCGGCCTCCAGGCGAGCGGCGGTCTGTCCGGCTTCACCGATGAACGCAGTGGCCTCGATGTCCAGATCCGAAATGGCTTGGCCCTGCAGGCCAAAGGCGGCCCAGGTTTGCGGCGCGCCCGGTTTGAAATCCTGACGTGCTCCGGCGACCACGTCCCACCAAGGGCTGATCGAGTGGCCCCACAACGCCTGGATTTCCGCTTCTTCGGTCTTGCCGTTGGTTCGCTCGCCTTCGGAGCGCAGCAGCAGGCGGTCGATATCACCGCCGATCCAGCCGGACAGGTCCCAGGCCAGCGCGCTGCCGTCATTGGCGTCCTGCCATTCCAGCTTGTCGGCCAGAAAGTAACTGTTGATGGCGCTGTCATGGACCTGATGGCCGGCGTGGCTGGTGTACACCGCAGCCCGGTCCGCATCGGTGATCGGCGGGATCGGGGTTCGGCTCTGGGCGGGCGCAGACTGCGTCGAGGACGCGTCCTCGCTGTCGCTGGCATCCATATGCATCGCATGGCTGCCGTGGTCCATGCCTTCCATACCGGCGGCCATGCTCAAGGTCCACGGTGCAGCGGTCAGCCCGGCAGCCAGCAACAGCATCGGCAGGCGGGGCGAATTCAGCGTTCTGCTCAACATCAAGGTCCTCATTCTTCCACCCGCACTTCGCGGAACATGCCCATTTCCATGTGGTACAGCATGTGACAGTGATAAGCCCAACGGCCCAGCGCATCGGCGGTCACCCGATAGCTGCGGCGTGATCCTGGTGGCATGTCGATGGTGTGTTTACGCACCATGAACCGGCCGTTTTCGTCTTCGAGGTCGCTCCACATGCCATGCAGATGGATGGGGTGGGTCATCATCGTGTCGTTGACCAGCACGACACGCACCCGCTCACCGTATTTGAGCATCAGCGGTTTGGCGTCCGAGAACTTCACACCGTCGAACGACCAGGCGTATTTTTCCATATGCCCGGTCAGGTGCAGCTCGATCGTGCGGCTTGGCTCACGACCGTCCGGGTCTTCGAAGGTGCTGCGCAGATCAGCGTAGGTCAGGACTCTACGGCCATTGCCCCTCAGGCCGATGCCCGGATCGTCGAGCTTGGGCGAGGTGCTCATGGCTTGCATGTCGAGCAGCGGGTTATTGTTTTCGCTCGCGGGGTGCGATTGCGGGTTCGGCGTTTTCGGGGCCGGCATCTGCGTGTGGTCCATTGCGGGCATCGCGTCGTGACCCATCTTGCTGTGGTCCATGCCTGACATGTCGTGCGTTGTCGGGGCTGCGGCGTGGTTCATGCTGCCATGATCCATGCCCGCCATGCCCATATCATCCATGCTCAACAGCGGGCGTGGATCGAGGGGCGGAACGACAGCCAGCAGGCCGGGCCTGCTGGCCAGGGTGCCACGGGCATAACCGGTGCGGTCCATCGACTGGGCGAACAGGGTATAGGCACCTTCCGCCGGCTCGACAATCACGTCGAAGGTTTCCGCCACTGCGATGTGCAACTCATCGACGGTCACCGGCTTGACGTGCTGGCCGTCGCTGGCCACCACGGTCATCTTCAGGCCCGGAATACGCACGTCGAAGTACGTCATTGCCGAGCCGTTGATCAGCCGCAGTCGGATCCGCTCGCCAGGCTTGAACAGCCCGGTCCAGTTCATGTTCGGCGCCTGACCGTTCATCAGGTAGGTGTAGGTTGCGCCGCTGACATCCGCGAGATCGGTCGGGTCCATTCTCATCTTCGCCCACATCCAGCGATCCCTGGTGGTCTCGCTCCAGCCCTTTTCACCCACGTCGTTGATGAAGTCGCCAACGGTGCGCTGGTTATTGTTGTAGTAATCGGACTGTTTCTTGAGCGTTTTCATCAGCTGGACCGGCTTTTCGTCGGTCCAGTCGCTGAGCATGATCACGTGTTCGCGGTCATATTCGAACGGCTCCGGCTCTTTCGCGTCGATCACCAGTGGCCCGTAGACCCCCGACTGTTCCTGGAAGCCGGAGTGGCTGTGATACCAGTAGGTGCCGTGCTGCCTGACCTTGAAGCGGTAGACATACAGGCCATCCGGCGCGATGCCGTCAAAGCTCAACCCTGGCACGCCGTCCATGTTGGCCGGCAGGATAATGCCGTGCCAGTGGATGGACGTGGTTTCGTCGAGCCGGTTCTTGACCCTCAGGGTCACGGTGTCGCCTTCGCGCCAGCGCAGCAGCGGGCCAGGAATGCCGCCGTTGATGGTCTGCGCGGTCCTGGCGCTGCCGGTGATGTTGACCTGGGTTTCGCCGATATACAGATCGAACTCAGTGCCGGACAACCCGTTGGGCTGACCCGGATTGGTCACCGCCCACGCCGGACTGCGCCATAGCCCGAGGCCGCCGAGCAGGCCACTGGCGGCCAGCCCTTTCACAAAGGTTCGTCTTGAGGTTCGGGTGGGCATGGCGAAATATCCGGTCGGTCGGGTGGCCGCAGGCCAGGAGAAGTGCGGGTAGGGCGTGGGAGCGCGGGGCGTTGAAGGTACCGAGGTCACTCGTCCTTTTTCATCAGCCCGGCCAGTGCAGCGAACGGGTTGTGGGTCGCCTTGGCGGTTTTCGGACTGCCCAGGGAGCCATCGGCGAAGTACTGCTGATCGGTGTAGCGCGAGTGCTCGTTGTCGTGGCAATACAGGCACAGCAGCTCCCAGTTGGAGCCGTCCTGCGGGTTGTTGTCATGGTTGTGGTCGCGGTGGTGTACGGTCAGTTCGCTGAGGCGTTTACCTGCGAACTCGCGCGCGCAGCGGCCGCAAACGTGCGGGTACATGCGCAGCGCCTTGTCGCGGTAGCCCATCTCGCGGTCGCGCTGGGCGTCGGCCAGGATGCGGTCCAGCTTGGCAGTATGGGAAGGAGGATTGGCCGTGCTCATGGTGTCACCTGTGCGTGTGCGCATTGAAAGCGGAATGTCGGCAAGTTTAGCGCCAGATGGGCAAACTCACACCTGCTGGGAGAGTAATTGACCATCGACCATGCGCAGGCGCTTGGACAACGAGATGGCCAGGGCGCGAATGATCTTGGCGGCGATTTTCGGCGCGTCCTCGAGCATCTTGTCCAGCGAATCACGGCCCAGGTTCAATAGCTGGCAACTGGTGGCTGCGATACAACTGGCGGAGCGGCGCTCGCCATCCAGCACCGCCATTTCTCCGAAGGCGCGTCCGCGCCGCAGAACGGCGATTTCCACCTGTTGACCGTCTGCAGCAAGCTTCTGCACAGACACGGTGCCCTGATGGATGATGCACATGAAGGTTCCGGCATCGCCCTCGGCGAAGATGGTCTCGCCTTTATCGATATCGGTAATGCTGAAATAGCCGGCTACGGTAGAGAAATCGCCCGGCAGCAGCGTGTCGAACAGGCCGCAATCCAGCAGCATGTCGCGTATGGCGTTGTTCAGGTTGGACAGTGGTTCTGACATGTGAGGTCTGGTAATCCTGACAAAGGGGCAACTCCGCTGCCCCCGATCCTAGTAAGACAGGTGTTTCACACCAAGTTCATTCAGCGATCTGCAATACCTTGAAGATAAACGCGTACTCCAGCGCCACGTCACGCAAGCCCTGATAGCGACCGCTCATGCCACCGTGCCCGGCACCCAGTTCGGTCTTGAGCAGCAGCGGATTGTCGTCGGTCTTGGTGGCGCGCAACTTCGCGACCCATTTGGCGGCTTCCCAATACTGCACGCGGCTGTCGTTATAACCGGCGATGACCAGCATGGCCGGGTAGGCCTGGGCCGTGACGTTTTCGTAGGGCGCGTAAGCCTTGATACGCGCGTAGACCTCGGGCTCCTGCGGGTTGCCCCATTCGTCGTATTCGGTGACGGTCAGCGGCAGGTCCGGGTCGAGCATGGTGTTCAGCACATCGACGAACGGCACTTCGGCAATCGCTGCCTTGAACAGCTCTGGCCGCTGGTTGAGCACCGCACCGATCAGCAGGCCACCGGCGCTGCCACCGCTGATCACCAATTGTTCGGCGCTGGTCAGCCCCTGGGCAACAAGGTGTTCGGCGCAGGCAATGAAATCACCGAAGGTGTTCTGTTTGTGTTCCTGCTTGCCGTTGCGATACCAGGCCTCGCCCAGCTCGCCGCCGCCGCGCACATGAGCAATGGCGAACGCCACGCCACGGTCGAGCAGGCTCAGACGGGCGTGGGAAAACCACGGGTCGAGGCTCTCGCCATAGGCGCCGTAGCCGTACAGATACAGCGGGGTGGCCTGTCCGGCCAGTTCGCGCTTGACCACCAGGCTGATCGGCACTTGGGTGCCATCGCTGGCCGTGGCCCACAAACGCTGGCTGACGTAGCCATCGGCGTCGAAGGTGCCCAGTACCGGGGTTTCCTTGAGCACTACCTGCTCGCCGCTGGCCAAGGTCAATTGGCGGACCTGGGCCGGACGGTTCAGCGACTGGTAGCGCAAGCGAATCTTGTCGCTGTCGAATTCCAGCGTGTCCTGCACGTACAGGCTGTACGCGGTGTCAGGCAGCTGTACGCGATAAGTCGGCAGGGCCTGCGGACGCACTTCGATGATCGGCAGGCCGCCCTCGCGCAGGCTCAGACTGATGCCTTTGGCGTTGAGGCTGACGCCTTCGAGCATGACCTGGTCGTCGTGCGCGACCAGTGTCTGCCAGTCCTCGCGCCCCGGTACATCACTGGCTTGTTGCGCAGCGTGATACAGCGCGAAGTTGATGCCGCTCTGATTGCTGCGGATGAACCAGGTCCAGACGCCATTGAGCAGCCCGTGGTCCGGATAGTATTCGTGGCCTTCGCTGCGTGGCGCGAGGCAGGTGAAGGCCTGTTGCGGATGATCGGCGTCCAGTACCCAGGCTTCGCTGGTGGTTTTGCTGTTGAGCAGAATGATCAGTTGGCGCTCTGAGCTGCTGCGGAAGCAATGCAGGAAGAATCTGCCGTCCGGCTCGTCGAACACCAGCTCGGCTGATGACGTGCCCAGAGTATGGCGATGCAGCTTGCCCGGACGATGGGTTTCGTCCAGCTCGCCGAAAAACAGGGTCTGACTGTCGTTGGCCCAGGTCATGCTGCCGTCGCAGTTTTCGAAAGGCAGGCTGCTGATCTGACCGGTGCTCAGCTCTTTGACGTACAGCTCGTATATCTCGTCGCCACTGGTGTCCAGGCTGTAGGCCAGACGCTGGTGATCCGGGCTGATGCTGAACGCGCCCAGTGAGAAAAAGCCGCCATCGGCCATCTCGTTGGGGTCGAGCAACAGCTCCTCAGCGTTTTCATCCACCGTGTTGCTGTCGTCGGCCGGGCGCGGGCAGCGGTAGTGCCGGGCGTATTCGTCGCCTTGTGTGGTGCGGGTGTAATAAAGGTACGGCCCCCAGGGGGAGGGCAGCGACAGGTCGGTTTCGAGGATACGGCCCTTGATCTCTTCAAACAGGCTATCGCGCAGTCCGGCCTGCTCTGCCAGTTGCTGCTCCTGCCAGGCGTTTTCGGCCTTGAGGTAGTCGAGCACTTCGTCAGTGTCGCGGTTCTGCAGCCAGGCGTAGGGGTCGGAACCGTCGGCCTTGCGAGCGATCGGGGCGCTGGAGGTTGCATTCGAGAAGGACATGCTAGGCTCTCTGTTAAGGCATCAATCAGGAAAATATCGGTACACGCTGAACCGAATACTGCAGCGAGGCAAGCCGCGTCAGGCAAAAGCCGTTATCATAAGCGCCTCCTTACCTGGCTTACCACGGACGTCATGACCGAAAACGACTATCTGATCGCCTGGAGCGTCTACGCCTTCGCCGCGTTGGGTTGCCTGCTGGTATGGTTTCTGATGACCCGCTGGATGTGGCGGTATCTCAAGGAGCCGTTGCTGGTGGCGGTCGCGGTGCTGCTGTTTACGCCGACCATGGTCGACCCTGCCAAGGACGCGATGGCGCCAGCCGTGGCGATCACCGCGCTCGACCTGATGTTCAAGGTCGGCAGCAATGTCTGGACCGCCGTGTCGGACCTTGCCATGTACGGCATGTTCGCCTTCGCCGCGTACCTGCTGTTCGTGCTGATCCGCTGGCCGATCGAACGCAGCCGCAAGGCTCGCCAACCCAAGCCTGCGGCCCAGCCTGTGGACACCGACCCTGCTGACGAACCGTTTGCCGAAGACGATCACTACGCTCGCAGAAACGCTGCGCCCCTTCCGCCGACCAGGGCTGCACGGGTCGAGCCGCGGCTGTAGCTCCCGCTTCGTTGGCAAGCACCGTTAGCAGCGGCGCGTGACCTGCTGCAAAACGTCTTGAAGCGAGAACCTGAGCATGTGTGAACTACTGGGCATGAGCGCCAATGTCCCGACCGACATAGTCTTCAGCTTTACCGGGCTGATGCAGCGGGGCGGCCGCACTGGTCCGCATCGCGATGGCTGGGGCATTGCCTTCTACGAGGGCCGCGGCCTGCGCCTGTTTCAGGACCCGGCAGCCAGCAGCGAATCGGAAGTCGCACAACTGGTGCAGCGCTATCCCATCAAAAGCGAAGTCGTGATTGGCCATATTCGTCAGGCCAACGTCGGCAAGGTCTGCCTGTCCAATACCCATCCTTTCGTGCGTGAACTCTGGGGCCGTAACTGGTGCTTTGCCCATAATGGTCAGTTGGCGGATTTTACCCCGGGCGTTACCTTTTATCGGCCGGTGGGCGATACCGACAGCGAAGCGGCATTCTGCGACCTGCTCAATCGCGTCCGCGAAGCCTTTCCCGAACCGGTCGAAGTCGAGGAATTGCTGCCTTCTCTGATCCAGGCGTGTGCCGAATATCGCAGCAAAGGCGTGTTCAACTGTTTGTTGAGCGACGGTGACTGGCTGTTTTGCTTTTGCAGTACCAAACTGGTTCAGATCACCCGCCGTGCCCCATTCGGTCCGGCGAGGTTGAAAGATGTCGACGTGATTGTCGATTTTCAGGCTGAAACGACGCCGCACGACGTGGTCACGGTCATCGCGACCGAACCTTTGACCGAGAACGAAAACTGGAACCGCTATGAGCCGGGCCAGTGGAGCCTGTGGCGCAAGGGTGAGTGCGTGGCGCAGGGCTCGGTCGACACCGTCACTGAAACGACCAGGCCCTGAGACACCGGCCCATCGGCTTACTGGATAAAAAAGAAGAGGGATATTGATGCTGCGAAGTTATCTGCGATTGGTCCTGTTCACCATGGGCCTGCTGTTCGGGGTACAGATTCCCGGTTTCATCAGTGACTACAGCAAGCGTGTCGAAGCGCATCTGATCGAGGCGCAGCAATCCGTCAAGGGCTATACCGCCACCGCGCAGCAGTTCTTCAAGGGCGATATTCAGGCGCTGATCCAGCATTATCGCAGCAGTGAGGACCCGGTTTTTCGCAGCGATGCGGACACTATCGACACCCTGATGAACCGCACCCACATCCTTGAGCGTCAGTGGCTCGGGCTTCAGGGGCCTTGGTATTCCAGAGCCTTGTTCGTGGCCACTTCTTCCGATCCGGATATCCGTCGCGAAACCTTCAACGGTTATACGTGGCAGGTTCTGCTGGCCCCCGAGGTCATTGCCTGGGGCATTATCAGTGCATTGCTGCTGGCGCTGGTGATCGAAAGCTTCGTGCTGTTGCTCGGCTGGGTGATCCACGGCGGACGACGCAAGCCGCAGTTCGAACGCCACAGGAGTTGACTGCAGGCCGTTGTGACAAGCAGAGCGGGCGTCGCTATGGTCGCGCGCCCGCCGCCTTCACTTCGCCAGGTAGCGCATGCCTTCTTCCAGACCGCTAAGGGTCAGCGGATACATCTGACCCTCGATCAAATCACGCACAACATGCGTCGAGGTGGTGTAGTCCCAGGCATCTTTCGGATAGGGATTGATCCAGATGATCTTCTTGAATTTGGCCATGAAGCGCTGCATCCACACATAGCCTGGCTCTTCATTCCAGTGTTCGACGCTGCCGCCGGGCTGGGTGATTTCATAGGGCGCCATCGAGGCGTCGCCGATGAAAATCACTTTGTAGTCCTCGCCATACTTGTGCAGCAGGTCCTGGGTGGCGGTCCGCTCCGAGTTTCTGCGCTGGTTGTTCTTCCACACCGATTCGTAAATAAAGTTATGGAAGTAGAAATACTCCATGTGCTTGAACTCGGTCTTGCATGCGGAGAACAGCTCTTCACAGACCTTGATGTGTGAATCCATCGAGCCACCGATGTCGAACAGCAGCAATAACTTGATGGTGTTGCGCCGCTCCGGACGCATCTGAATGTTCAGCAGGCCCGCATCGCGTGCGGTGTGATCGATGGTGCTGTCGATGTCCAGTTCATCCGCAGCGCCCTGACGAGCGAACTTGCGCAGGCGACGCAGGGCCACCTTGATATTGCGCGTCCCCAGCTCAACCTGATCGTCCAGGTTTTTATATTCGCGCTGGTCCCAGACTTTGACGGCCTTGCCTTTGCGCTCGCCTGCATCGCCGACGCGGATGCCTTCCGGGTTGTAGCCGCCCGAGCCGAACGGGCTGGTGCCACCGGTGCCGATCCATTTGTTGCCACCGGCATGGCGTTCCTTCTGTTCTTCCAGGCGTTTCTTGAACTCTTCGATCAGCTTGTCGAGGCCGCCCAGCGATTGAATCTGCGCGCGTTCCTCGTCCGTCAGCGAACGCTCGAACTCTTTGCGCAGCCAGTCTTCCGGGATCAGCGCCTGCAAATGCTCGTCGAGGTTTTCCAGGCCGTTGAAATACGCACCGAAGGCCCGGTCGAACTTGTCGAAATGGCGCTCGTCCTTGACCAGAATCGTGCGCGCCAGGAAGTAGAACTCATCGATGTCGGCGAACACGACCCGCTGTTTCAGCGCATTGATCAGGTCCAGCAGTTCACGCAGAGACACCGGCACCTTGGCCGCGCGCATTTCGTTGAACAGGTTGAGCAGCATGGCTGTCGCCCTTTTACATGGCAGGTTGGATAGACACGATCAGCGATTGCCGCGACGGCTCATGAACGCCAGACGTTCCAGCAGATGCACGTCCTGCTCGTTCTTGACCAGCGCGCCGGCCAATGGCGGAATCGCCTTGGTCGGGTCGCGTTCGCGCAGCACGGCTTCACCGATGTTGTCGGCCATCAGCAGCTTCAGCCAGTCGACCAGCTCGGAGGTGGAGGGCTTCTTCTTCAGCCCCGGCACCTTGCGCACGTCAAAGAATACGTCCAGCGCTTCGCTCACCAGGTCTTTCTTGATGTCCGGGTAATGCACATCGACGATGCGTTGCAGCGTGGCCCGATCCGGGAAGGCGATGTAGTGGAAGAAGCAGCGACGCAGAAAGGCATCCGGCAGCTCCTTCTCGTTGTTGGAGGTAATGATGATGATCGGTCGATGCCTGGCTTTGATGGTTTCATTCGTCTCGTAAACGTAGAACTCCATCTTGTCGAGTTCCTGCAACAGGTCGTTGGGGAATTCGATATCGGCCTTGTCGATCTCGTCGATCAGCAAAATCGCCCGCTCGTCAGACTCGAAGGCCTCCCAGAGCTTGCCCTTCTTCAGGTAATTGCGTACGTCGTGGACCTTGTCGACGCCCAGTTGCGAATCGCGCAGACGGCTCACCGCATCGTACTCGTACAGGCCTTGATGGGCCTTGGTCGTGGACTTGATATGCCAGGTAATCAGTTTCGCGCCGAAGGACTCGGCCAGTTGTTCGGCGAGCATGGTCTTGCCGGTGCCGGGCTCGCCCTTGACCAACAGTGGACGCTCCAGCGTGATGGCCGCGTTGACCGCCAGCTTGAGATCGTCAGTGGCAACGTAGGCCGGCGTACCTTCGAACTTCATTGATCCATCCTTTTCGCGTGGGTGCGCGTAACCGGTCGGCACGCGCGCCGTAATAGGGCAAGCAATGCCCTGACTATAACGTGGCGGCCCGATGGCTGTGAACGAAGACGCCTCATTCAGTTCTTGAATGGGGCGTCACGCAGTGACCGGGTCGAAATTGTAACGCTGCTTTAAGGATGTTCAAGTATTGGCCGGCCACCGGCTGGCGTTGACGTTGATAGATGATCAGCAACACACCTTCGACATGAGCTCCGATGTGCAGGCCTTCCCAGGCACAGTTGGGCGACCATGGCTGGAGCGTCGAATGGCCTGAACTGGACATCCAGATAGGCGCGGATACTTTGTTTTCCGACAGTTAAGTTAACGCTGCCCCTGATGAAAACGTACGCTTTTTCATCGTTGGCGCGCCTGAAAAAACCGCTAAGACCCCTTGCTGCTCTCATAACGCGCATTGAATGCCTGCACGAAAGCATTGCGCAGGATCTGCAGAAACGCCTGGAAGCCGCTGATGTCCTGCTGATGAACGCTGCCGCTGAGGTCGACGCGTGTGGCGAACTGGTTTTCCCGCTGGTTTTTCAACACGGTTTCGCTGGTTCCGACCAGCGCTTCCCAGATCGAGCGGAAAACACCCTTGTCCTTGTTTTCGACATCCTGCTGCCAGTTGAACACGTCCACGTTGCGCAGCAGCGGCTTTATGTAGCCCTTGAGCTGGCCTTTGTCGGCCTGCGCTTCAATCACCACATCGCCATCGCCGGCGTTGAAATCGAACTTGCCGTAGGCCGACGAGAAATCGTTGAGTTTCTTGAGCTGGATGCCGGTGGCGCGCAGTTTGAAGTCGAAGTCTTCAAAGTTGCTGAACGGATCGAATCTGGCTGAGCTCTCCAGATCGGCATGGCCCAGCAGACGTGCCTTGCCCTTGAACTCGGCATCTCGATTGCCTTCCACGTCGACCACGTTGGTCAGGTTATAGATGCTGGCATTGACCTGATCCGCCTCGATTTTTACTTTGGGCGTGGAGTTGAAGTTATTGAAGGTGATGCGCCCGTTATCGATGCGCAATTCGTTGAGGGTGATGGGCAGCAGCTTGTCCATCTGGGTACGCCAGTCGGTGCCCTGACCGGTCTGCGAGTCCTGCTTGCTGCCGCCGTCCACGAAATTGATCTGCGGGCCGGTGAAGAGTGCTTTCGCGACCACTGCATGGTCATACCAGAGTGAATGCCAGCTGACAGCCAGTTCGATCATCGGTGCGTCGAAAAAGGGCACCGGGACCTTGCCGTCGGTCTTGACGATCTTCAGCCCCTTGATCCGGTACGCCCCTCGCCACAGTGCCAGGTCCACATCGGTGATCTCGCCCCGGTAGTCACCCATGTCGGCCAGTTTGTCGTTCAGATAGTCACGCACCAGATACGGCAGGGCGATATTGACAGCGATCAGCAGGACTACCAGAGCGGCCAGGGTCCATAGCGGCCAGCTGTAGCGACGTTTCATGACATGAGTCTCCTGTTTCAATGAAGGATTGACTGCTCGCGCCGTCATCCGTTCGGTCAGACTGGACGCCCCACAGTTGGCGGCATAGGCTTTGGGTCTTTAACCGATGTGCACAAGGACACCCTCATGAGCCGTATCTACGCTGATAACGCCCATTCCATCGGTAATACGCCGTTGGTGCAGATCAACCGTATCGCGCCGCGCGGTGTCACCATTCTGGCCAAGATTGAAGGGCGTAATCCGGGTTATTCCGTTAAATGCCGTATCGGCGCCAATATGATCTGGGACGCCGAAAGCAGCGGCAGGCTCAAGCCGGGCATGACCATCGTCGAACCGACCTCGGGCAACACCGGCATAGGTCTGGCCTTCGTTGCCGCTGCCCGTGGCTACAAACTGATGCTCACCATGCCCGCTTCCATGAGCATAGAACGTCGCAAGGTACTCAAGGCACTGGGCGCAGAACTGGTGCTGACCGAAGCGGCCAAGGGGATGAAAGGTGCGATTGCCAAGGCCGAAGAACTGCTGGCAGACAACCCCGAGAAATATTTCATGCCGGCGCAATTCGAGAACCCGGCCAACCCGGCCATCCATGAAAAAACCACCGGCCCGGAAATCTGGGCAGACACCGACGGTGCCATCGACGTCCTGGTAGCAGGCGTAGGGACTGGCGGGACTATCACCGGTATCTCCCGGTATATCAAGCACACCGAAGGCAAGCCGATCCTGTCGGTCGCAGTCGAGCCGGACGGTTCGCCGATTATCACCCAGGCGATGGCCGGTGAAACGATCACCCCCAGCTCACACAAGATTCAGGGCATTGGCGCCGGCTTCATCCCGAAAAACCTCGACCTGTCGATTGTCGACCGGGTAGAGCGTGTCACCGATGAAGAGTCCAAGGCCATGGCCCGGCGTCTGATGCAGGAGGAGGGCATTCTCTGTGGTATTTCCTGCGGCGCGGCGATGGCGGCCGCCGTTCGTCTGGCTGAAAAACCGGAGATGCAGGGCAAGACGATCGTGGTGGTCCTGCCGGACTCCGGCGAACGTTACCTGTCGAGCATGCTGTTCAGCGATCTGTTTACCGATCAGGAGCTTTCCCAGTAACACATCTTCGCAAGTGCGTACTTCATGCGGGCAACGCAAGGGTTTATGATGGCCAGCTTACGACTCGCCGGACGATCAGCGCTGTCCGCCCGGCGCTCCAGTCATTATTCAGAATCATGCATCAGCACTGCCCGCGTGACGTTTGGCGTTATCTGCCCGCTTCAAGGAGAGCTTCATGACCCTTTCATTTGTTGCCAAGGCATCGATCCTGATGCTGTTTCTGGGCAGCACGCTGTACGTTCATTTGCGCGGTCGGGCCCGACTGCCTCTGTTGCGGCAGTTCGTCAACCATTCGGCATTGTTCGCACCGTACAACGCACTGATGTACCTGTTTTCCCGCGTCCCGTCCGAGCCCTATCTGGACCGCAGCAAATTCCCTGAGCTGGACATCCTCAAGGACAACTGGGAAACCATTCGCGACGAAGCCATGCACCTATTCGACGAAGGCTATATTCGTGCAGCGGAGAAAAACAACGACGCCGGTTTTGGCTCGTTCTTCAAGAAGGGCTGGAAGCGCTTTTACCTGAAGTGGTACGACAAGGCCCTGCCGTCTGCCGAGGCGCTGTGCCCGAAAACCGTTGAACTGGTCAACAGCATTCCCAACGTCAAGGGCGCGATGTTCGCGCTGCTGCCGGGTGGCAGTCACCTCAATCCGCACCGCGATCCGTTCGCCGGCTCGCTGCGTTATCACCTGGGCCTGTCGACACCCAACTCCGATGACTGCCGGATCTTCGTCGATGGCAAGGAATACGCCTGGCGTGACGGTCAGGACGTCATGTTCGATGAGACCTACGTTCACTGGGTCAAGAACGAGACCGACCAGACCCGTGTAATTCTGTTCTGTGATGTCGAGCGTCCGTTGACCAACCGCTTCATGACCCGTATGAACCGCAGCGTCAGCGCGTTTCTGGGCCGCGCCACCGCTCCGCAGAACCTTGACGACGAGCGCGTCGGCGGAATCAATCAGGCGTATGCATTCAGCAAGCGTTTCAGCGATGGTTTCAGTGGCAAGGTCAAGCAGTTCAAGCGCGCCAACCCCAAGGCTTACCGCGTACTGCGCCCTGTTCTGGCAGTCGTGGTACTGACGCTGCTGGGCTACTGGTTGTTCGGTTAAGCGACAGTCTTTCCGGTTATTCCCCCTCTGATCCGGTTGTTCGCAGCCTCTGCGAACAACCGGCATTCCGTTACCCGTCCAGGCTCACATGACGGCTCAACAGCGCGCGCAGCGCTGCAGGCTTGACCGGCTTGGGCAGGTAATCGAGCCCCGCCGCGTGCACCTGAGCGATCAACTCCGCACGCCCATCGGCACTGATAAGCACGCCCGGTACCGGTTGACCCAGTCGGGTGCGCAGCCAGGCCATGAGTTCAGTACCGGTTTCGCCCTCATCCAGGTGGTAATCCACCAGAGCAATCTGCGGCCGGATGCCATTGTTCAACAGCGCCTCGCATTCCTGGCGATTGCGTGCGGTCCAGACCTGACAGCCCCAGCGTGACAGCAGACTGTGCATACCGATCAGGATGCTGTCCTCGTTGTCGACACACAGCACCTGTGTGCCGTTCAGCGCGGGGCGGCTGACATCGGGCAGTGTTGCGGGGACTGCCGCCTGAGGCGCGGCCAGCGGTACCCGGACGCTGAACACGCTGCCTTTGCCGGTCCATGAGCGCACCTGCAAAGGATGCTCGAGAATGCGGCACAAACCATCGGCAATCGCCAGCCCCAGACCCAGCCCCTTGGCCGCGTGAGTCTTGTGGCTGTCGAGGCGTTTGAATTCTTCGAAGATTACCTTGCGTTTATCTTCGGGAATGCCCGGCCCCCGGTCCCAGACTTCCAGGCTCAGGCTGTCACCGTAGCGCCTGACACCCAGCAGAATAGGGCCTTTGGCATAGCGGAAAGCGTTGGTCAAAAAGTTCTGCAGCACCCGGCGCAACAGTTTGATATCACTGTCGACGCGCAGTGAACTGCCCCTCACACGAAAGCTCAGACCCTGTTCCTGGGCCAGCGCCTTGAATTCGGCACCCAGGGTGTCAAACAGTGCGCTGAGCGGAAACGGCTGACGATCCGGGGTGATCTTGCCGTTTTCGATTCGGGAAATATCCAGCAGGTCGCTGATCAGGTCTTCGGCAGAGCGCAACGAGCTGTCCAGGTGCCGAACCAATTGCTGGGCTTCGCTGGAAATCCCCTCCTGCTGATGTGACAGCGCAGCGGAGAACAGCCGTGCAGCGTTCAACGGCTGCATCAGGTCATGACTCACCGCGGCCAGGAAGCGGGTTTTCGATTCGTTGGCGGCTTCAGCGGTGCCCTTGGCGTCGGTCAGCGCCTGGTTGAGCTGGGACAATTCGTGGGTACGTGCGGCTACCCGCTGCTCAAGGCTTTCATTGACGCCTTTGAGGGCGTGTTCGGCGGCGCGGAACTCGGTGATGTCGGTAAAACTCATGACGAATCCGCCGCCCGGCATCGGGTTGCCAATCAGTTCGATCACCTGGCCATTGGGAAACAACCGCTCCGAGGTATGAGCGCGGCCCTGGCGCATCCAGTGCAGACGCCGCGCAACGTGAACCTCTGCCTCGCCCGGTCCGCAGAGTCCGCGCTCGGCGTTGTAACGGATGATGTCGGCAATCGGCCGGCCAACGCCGATCAGGCCTTCGGGGTAGTTGAACAGCTCAAGGTAACGACGATTCCAGGCCACCAGCCGCAAGGACTGGTCCACCACGCTGATGCCCTGGGTAATGTTTTCGATGGCACCCTGCAGCAGCGCGCGGTTGAACTGCAGAACTTCGGAGGCTTCGTCGGCGATGCGTACAACGTCTTCCAACTGCATGTCGCGACCTTCGATAGCGGCCTTGACCACGGCGCGGGTCGAAGAGGTGCCGAGCACGCCGGCCAGCAGCCGCTCGGTATGCGCGATCCATTCACCATCGGCATTCAGGCCGGGGTTGAAACCCTTGCCCTGCCTGTGGGCGAAGCGGATGAAACTCTGTCGCGCGCGGTCCTCACCAACGAAGCGTGCCGACAGGCTCAGCAGGTCCTCGATCTGCACCGCGAGCAGGGGGCGGCTGAAGTCGCGTCCCTGGGTTTCCTGGCCGATGAAACGACCCGCCTGCCAGTGCTCGGCTACTCGCGTGCGCGACAACATCGACACCCAGGCGAACAACGTACAGTTGCCGGCCATCGACAGCACCACGCCCTGGGTCATCGGCGAGATAGGCAGGTCGAACGGGTTGCTGTGCAGCCAGGAGAGCAGTGGGAAAGTGCTCAGCGACCAGCCCATGCCATGCGCCGCCACCGGCAGCACGAGGGTGTAGAACCAGATAAAGATACCGGCCGCCAGCCCTGCAAATACGCCACGCCGATTGGCCTGCTTCCAGTACAAGGCACCGAACATCGCGGGCGCCAGCTGGGTGATCGCGGCAAAGGCGATCTGGCCGATGGTTGCCAGACTGGCCGTCGACCCCAGCATCCGGTAGCTGACGTAGGCCAGCAGGAGAATCATCACGATGCTGATGCGTCTTACAGAAAGCATCCAGTGACGAAACGCCTCGAACGGCCGCTCGGTGTTTTTGCGTCTCAACAGCCACGGCAGCAGCATGTCGTTGGAAATCATCGTCGACAGCGCCACGCAGGCGACGATCACCATGCCGGTTGCTGCCGATGCTCCGCCGATGAAGGCCAGCAGCGCCAGCGACGGGTGAGCGTGCGCCAGCGGCAGGCTGATCACGAACGAGTCGGGCAGCATGGAGCCGGGGAGGAGCATTTGTCCGGCCAGCGCAATCGGCACCACGAACAGCGCAGCCAGCGCCAGATAGGCCGGGAACACCCATTTGGCGAGATTCAGGTCCTGAGGCTCGATGTTCTCGACCACCGTCACGTGGAACTGACGGGGCAGGCAGACAATCGCCATCATCGCCACGCCGGTCTGCACGAACATCGACGGCCAGTTGATCGTGTCTTTCCAGTATTCCTCGAGGCGTGGCGCCAGTTTGGCCTGATTGAACAGGTCGTCGAATCCGTCGTACAGGCCGAACGTGACGAACACACCGACTGCCATGAAGGCGAACAGCTTGACCAGCGCCTCGAAAGCAATGGCCAGCACCATGCCGCGATGGTGTTCGGTGACATCCAGATTGCGCGCACCGAAGACGATGGTGAACAGCGCGAGAATCAGCGACACCACCAGCGCGGTGTCCTGAGCACGAATACCGGTGGAATCGGCCACGGCACCGATCAGGATATTCACCCCCAGCACGATGCCTTTGAGCTGCAGCGCGATGTACGGCAGCATGCCGATCAGGCAAATCAGCGCCACCATGACTGCTAGGGATTGGGATTTGCCATAGCGCGCCGCGATGAAGTCGGCGATCGAAGTGATGTTTTCCTGTTTGCTGATCAGCACCATTTTTTGCAGCACCCAGGGTGCCAGTACCATCAGCACGATGGGCCCCAGGTAGATCGGCAGGAACGACCACAACTGCTCGGCGGCCTGACCCACTGCGCCGAAAAACGTCCAGCTGGTGCAGTAGACCGCCAGCGACAGGCTGTAGACCCAGGCGCGCATGGTCGGGCGCAGCGACGCGCTGTAGCGGTCGCCGTAAAAGGCGATAGCAAACATGATGGCCATATAGGACAAGGCAACGGCCGCAATCAGCCCGCTGGACAGCGACATATCAAATTCCACACCGTATCGATAACGCGCAGTCTCGCACGATGGCTGCGCTTCGTCTTTGTCGACCAAGGTCGAGCGTGGCGCGGTGTCGCAGCTGCCCCGACCAAGCCCGAGGTGATAAAAAAAGCGACACAGGTTTTGTAAAAAGAAATGTCCTATCGACATTCGTCAGCGTTACGTCTTCAATGTGCCTCGGATTGGCCGCTGCGTCAGTTCACCCCAGCCTCTCAGGACCACGGACGATGAGCCAACAGTCACAATTCAGCCTGCTCGGGAAACGCCGTTTCCTGCCGTTTTTCATTACGCAGTCCCTTGGGGCGTTCAATGACAATATCTTCAAGCAGTCATTGATCCTTGCCATCCTTTACAAGTTGAGCATCGACGGGGATCGTTCGATCTACGTCAATCTGTGCGCTTTGCTGTTCATCCTGCCGTTCTTTCTGTTCTCGGCGCTGGCCGGGCAGTTCGGTGAGAAGTACCCCAAGGACCAGTTGATCCGGATCATCAAGTTCGGTGAGATCGTCATCATGGCGGTCGGTGCCGCAGGTTTTCTGTTCAATCATCTGGAGTTGATGCTCGCCGCGCTGTTCGCCATGGGCACGCATTCGGCGCTGTTCGGACCGGTCAAGTATTCGATCCTGCCCCAGCACCTGCGCGAGAGCGAACTGGTCGGCGGCAACGCGCTGGTCGAGATGGGCACCTTTCTGGCGATTCTGGCCGGCACCATCAGCGCGGGTGTGATGATGTCTTCTTCGCACTATGCCTGGGTGGTGGCGGCTGCCATCGTGCTGGTCGCCTGCCTGGGGTTCCTGGCCAGCTTCGGTATACCGCGCGCCGATGCCGCCTCGCCGGAGATGAAGCTCAACTGGAACATCTTCACCCAGTCATGGGCGACCTTGCGCATGGGGCTGGGGCAAACGCCTGCGGTTTCGCGCTCGATTGTCGGCAACTCGTGGTTCTGGTTCGTGGGGGCGATCTACCTGACGCAGATCCCGGCCTATGCCAAGGAATGGATGTACGGCGACGAAACGGTCGTTACCCTGATTCTGACCGTGTTCTCCATCGGCATCGCGCTGGGCTCGCTGCTCTGCGAGCGCTTGTCCGGGCATAAGGTCGAGATCGGGCTGGTGCCGTTCGGCTCGATGGGCCTGACGATTTTCGGCCTGCTGCTGTGGTGGCATTCGGGCGGTTTCCCGCAGAACGTGCAGGCCAACGACTGGCTGGCGGTGCTGTCTTCCGGGCAGGGCTGGCTGGTGCTGTTCGACATTCTCGGTATCGGCATCTTCGGCGGCTTTTACATCGTGCCGCTGTACGCCTTGATCCAGTCGCGCACGCCGGTGAAAGAGCGCTCGCGCGTCATCGCCGCCAACAACATCCTCAACGCGCTGTTCATGGTGGTCTCGGCGATTGTCTCGATCCTGCTGCTGAGCGTTGCCAAACTGTCGATCCCGCAGCTGTTTCTGGCCGTATCGGTGATGAACATCGCGGTCAATATCTACATCTTCAAGATCGTCCCCGAGTTCACCATGCGCTTCATGATCTGGCTGCTTGGCCATTCCATGTACCGCGTCGAACACCGCAATCTGGACCGTATCCCTGACGAAGGCGCGGCGCTGCTGGTCTGCAACCATGTGTCCTTTGTCGATGCATTGCTGATTGCCGGCGCAGTGAGGCGCCCGATCCGCTTTGTCATGTACTACAAGATCTACCAACTGCCCGTGCTTAACTTCATCTTTCGCACTGCAGGGACCATTCCCATTGCCGGGCGTAACGAAGACATGGACATCTACGAGAAATCGTTCAAACGCATCGCCCAGTACCTCGCAGAAGGCGAACTGGTGTGCATCTTCCCGGAAGGCAAACTGACCACCGACGGCGAAATCAACGGCTTCAAGAACGGCATGAGCCGCATCATTCAGGAAACCCCGGTGCCGGTCATTCCACTGGCACTGCAAGGCCTGTGGGGAAGCTTCTTCAGCCGCGACCCGAGCAAGACCCTGTTTCGCCGCCTGTGGTCTCGCGTCGTGCTGGTTGCCGGCTCGCCCATTGCAGCAGACGTGGCAACCCCCGTGGACGTGCGCGAAGAAGTGAAAGCACTGAGAGGGAAAGTGCAGTAGCGTCGGCGCTCCGTACGACTGACGTGCCAACCACTTCGCGTTGGCACGATAGCCAAAGGTGACCTGAGCCGGAACCCACATCCACCTGATGTCACAGAACCGCCGTGTGACGCGGAGCGTCACGAACGGCATTCCCACGCGGAGCGTGGGAACGCTAGTCGAGCCTGAACCCCAATCCGCCTGATGTCACAGAACAGCTGTATGAAGCAAAGCGTCACTGCGGCCTGGACGTATTCTCTTCCTCCGGCATCTTCCTGAAATACGTCGACAGCAACGCCCCGGAAATATTGTGCCAGACACTGAACAGCGCACTTGGCACCGCCGCCAGCGGCGAGAAATGAGCACTCGCCAGCGCAGCGCCCAGCCCCGAGTTCTGCATACCGACCTCCAACGCCAGCGACTTGCGTTGCGCCAATGGCAGCTTGAAAACCTTGCCAGTGAAATAACCCAACAGAAAACCGAACGTGTTGTGCAAAATCACCACTGCCATGATCAGCAGGCCGGATTCAGCGATTTTCGCCTGGCTGGCGGCGACTACGGCGCAGACAATCATCACAATACTGACCACCGAGACCAGCGGCAGCACGTCCACGGCATAGCTGACCCGCGCACCCAACAGGCGCTGTGCAACCACACCGAGCACAATCGGCAGCATGACCAGTTGCAGGATCGACCAGAACATATCGAGGAAAGACACCGGCAGCCACGCCGAAGCGAGGAACCAGATCAGGGTCGGGGTCAGCAGCGGGGCGAGCAGGGTAGTGACCGCAGCGATTGCCACCGCCAGCGCCAGATCACCCTTTGCCAGCCAGGCCATGACGTTGGATGAAGTGCCGCTCGGGCAGCAACCGACCAGAATCACGCCCACGGCGATCTCCGGCGGCAGTTGAAACACCTGGCACAGCAACCAGGCTACACCGGGCATGATTACAAAGTGCGCGATCACACCCAGCGCCACTCGCCACGGGTTACGCGCCACTTCGGAGAAGTCGTCAAGTTTCAGGGTCAGGCCCATGCCGAACATGACCAGCCCCAGCAGCGGCACGATCCAGCTTTTCAGGCCGATGAAAACCTGCGGAAACAGAAATGCCAGAATGGCGAACAACAAAACCCAGTAGGCAAACGTGTTGCCGACAAAACGACTCAAGGCTGCCAACGCACGCATGGCCTGCTCCTTCTTGTTGAATAACCGGGATGAAATGAATGCGCCGTCTGACGAGACGGCGCGGTGTTTCGAGCGGCAATGTTGCAAAAGCGCGTATCAGATGCCTTGCGGAATCTCTTCGCCGCCCAGTGCCTCGAACAGCTCCGGCAGGAACTCGCCGAAGGTCAGCATCATCAGCGTGAAGCTGGCGTCCAGTTGCCCCAACGCTTCGTCACCACCGTCCTGTTCGGCCTGATCCTGCAGCAGGTCCTCGAACTTCAGACGCTTGACCACCAGTTTATCGTCCAGCACGAACGACAATTTGTCCTGCCAGGCCAGCGACAGCTGGGTCACGACCTTGCCTGTGCTCAGGTGCAGCTGGATTTCGTCGCCGGTCAGGTCCTGACGCTTGCAGCGCACGATACCGCCATCTTCATGGGTGTCGCGCAGCTCGCACTCGTCCAGCACGAAGAAGTTGTCGGCTGCTTTCTGGGTCTTGACCCAGTCGGTCATGGTCGCACTCGGTGAAACCTTGACCGTCAGCGGACGTACCGGCAGCGAGCCGATGACTTCGCGCAGGGTGGACAACAGGTCTTCGGCGCGTTTCGGGCTGGAGGCATTGACCAGGATCAGGCCCTGTTTCGGCGCGATGGCGGCGAAGGTGGCGGAGCGGCGGATAAAGGCGCGCGGCAGGAACGCCTGGATGATTTCATCCTTGAGCTGATCACGTTCCTTCTTGTAGACCTTGCGCATCTGCTCGGCTTCGATCTCGTCGACCTTTTCCTTGAGCGCGTCACGCACGACGCTGCCCGGCAGAATGCGTTCTTCCTTGCGTGCGGCGATCAGCATGAAGTCCTGACTGATGTGTACCAATGGAGCGTCTTCGCCCTTGCCGAAAGGAGCGACGAAACCATAGGTGGCTACCTCCTGGCTGGCGCAGGCGCGCGCCGGCTTGGTCGCCAGTGCTGTCTCCAGCGCTTCGGCATCAAAAGGCACGTCCTGGGTCAGGCGATAGACAAGCAGGTTTTTGAACCACATGAGGTGAATCTCTCTTTCTATACAAAGGCGGGCATTATTCGCTCCTCAGCCGCTGGGGCCAACCCTGTACAGAGCGTTTGTAAGCCTTTGGAAGGATTATAAAAATTATTTGAAAAAGTGCTTGCCAGAGTACAGATCGCTCCGTAGAATGCGCGCCACACCGAGAGTGAAGGGTGATTAGCTCAGCTGGGAGAGCAGCTGCCTTACAAGCAGCGGGTCGGCGGTTCGATCCCGTCATCACCCACCAAACTCGCTTTTAGTGTTACGCGCAGCGGTAGTTCAGTCGGTTAGAATACCGGCCTGTCACGCCGGGGGTCGCGGGTTCGAGTCCCGTCCGCTGCGCCATATTGCGCTTCAAGGCCCTTGAACTCCTTGAAGCAAACAGAAAGCCCGCCTAGTGCGGGCTTTTTGCTTTTTGTCGTCTGGAAATCCCAACCCTCCTCGTGCAATGCCCCTGCGGCAGTTCTATTGAAGTTCTGTAAGAATTACTCTTCGCGAATGTAAGTAATTTCCTTAAATATTGAAGTTAAAACCAGGCTTGTTAGTTAGCTCCGGTGAACGCTTGATTTATCCTCTTTGCTGGTATTAGCTGCATGGGTTGATCGGGTATTCAGGCATCAGGAGTGCTCTTGATTACCCAGAATAATTAATCCAAGCCGACCGCCGAATCGAGGCGGTCTGATACGGTAGTGAGTTAAGGGATAACTATGAAAAATCGTTTTAAACTGCTTGCAGGCACCACAGCCTTGATCCTCTCTGCGGGCGCGCTGGCCACGCCAGCACTGCACACCGCAACCATCGACCAGCACGGCAATGTCGTTGCTCAGTCGTCGCCGTGGATCAAGTCTGTAAGTTACAGCAGTCAGAAAGACTACTTCGCGACTTATAAAGTGCTCTTCAAGGAAGGGCAGTTTGAAAAGTCTCCAGGTTTTTGCTCGGTATCTTCCATCGATACCAGTGATCATGAGCGGCTGTTCTACGGGCACGCCAAGTTGGGCGGCGCTGCAACAACAGAGCAGGTCAATGTATTGGGGCTTATGGTCGGCAAACGGGGAGCCTCGGGTGATGCCTCGATGAGTTTCCAGTTGGCCTGCAGTAATTGATTCAATGAACCCCGCCTGGTGCGGGGTTTTTTACGGCGGTCCGATCTGGCAGCGCACCGTCCGGCTTTCCATCCAGCGCATTTGCGCAGATCATTCCTCCACCTCCCAACAAGAAAGGACGTGTCATGAGCCTGCCTCTTCAGGGCATCAAGGTGGTGGAGCTGGGTCAGCTCATTGCCGGGCCGTTCGCGGCGAAGATCCTCGCCGAGTTCGGTGCCGAGGTCATCAAGGTCGAGCCGCCGCTGACCGGGGACCCCCTGCGCAAATGGCGTTTGCTGCATAACGGCACGTCCGTCTGGTGGGCGGTGCAGTCCCGCAACAAACAGTCCGTGACCCTCGATCTGCGCCAGCCTCAGGCGCAGGAAATGGTACGGCGGCTGATCCGGGATGCCGATGTACTGGTCGAGAACTTCCGCCCCGGCACACTTGAAGGCTGGGGGTTGAGCTGGGAAGCGCTGCACGCCCTCAATCCAAAACTGATCATGCTGCGTGTCTCTGGCTACGGGCAGACCGGCCCGTATCGCAACCGGCCGGGTTTTGGCGTGATCGGCGAGGCGATGGGCGGTTTGCGTCATCTGTCCGGTGAGGCAGGGCGCACACCAGTACGTGTCGGCGTATCGATTGGCGATTCGCTGTCTGCGCTGCACGGTGTGATCGGCGTTCTGCTGGCGCTTCGTCACCGCGAGCAGAACGGTGGCGAGGGGCAGCAGATAGATGTCGCGTTGTACGAGTCAGTGTTCAACATGATGGAAAGTCTGATTCCCGAGTATTCGGTATTCGATACTGTCCGCGAGCCGGCTGGCAGCAGTCTGCCTGGCATCGCTCCGAGCAATGCCTACCGCTGCAATGACGGCAAGTACGCGCTGATCGCGGGTAATGGCGACAGCATCTTCCGGCGCCTGATGGAAAAGATCGGCCGCATGGACCTGGCCAGCGACCCCGAACTTCAGCATAACGACGGGCGGGTCAGGCACGTTGCGCGCATCGATGCGGCCATTTCGACCTGGACCGCCGAACGCTCGATGGACGAAGTCCTTGCGGCGCTCAACGAAGCACGCATTCCGGCAGGCAAGATTTACGACGCTGCCGACATTGCCAGTGACCCGCATTATCAGGCGCGGGACATGCTGTTGCAGGGCACGCTGGACGACGGAACACCCGTCACCCTTCCGGGGATTGTGCCTAAACTTCAAGCCACGCCGGGTCAGGTAACATCGTCTGCGCCAACACTCGGTCAACACACCGATGCCGTGCTTGAAGCGCATGGTATAGACGCTGCCACACGTGCCGAATGGCGTCGGCTCGGCATTATCTGATCCGAAACGTGGCCGTTGTCGTAAAAAAGAACTCTATTTCAAACGGAGCTGATCCCGTGATTGATCATCTGGACCACCTGGTACTGACCACTGCCGATATCGACGCCTGCAAGGACTTTTACGTACGCGTTCTGGGTATGACCCCTGAACGCTTTCGTCAGGGGCGTCTGGCATTCCGCTTCGGCAATCAGAAAATCAACGTCCATGAACGCGGCAAGGAGTTCGAGCCCAAGGCTCATTTGCCAGTACCGGGTGCGCTGGATCTGTGTTTCATCGCCACCATCCCGCTGGAGCAGGTGATTGTGCACCTGCAGGAGCAGGACTGGCCGATCGTCGAAGGCCCGGTCGAGCGCACCGGTGCTACCGGGCCGATCTGGTCGGTGTATGTGCGTGACCCGGATCTGAACCTGATCGAAATTTCCGAGCCAGCGGCGGATGTGTCGATTTAATCGCACTCTATGAGGGCGGCTGCATCACTGCATCAGCAGCCCTTCGCAGGCGCTCCGTCTTTCGGCACGAACGCGCCTTTGTCACCTGGCTTGGTGATGATGTACGCGCGTCGCCACGGCTGGTCGTCGATAAGTTTCCAGCGATGGCCAGGGCCGGTGGTGTCCTGCGCCAGCAACACTTCTCCGGGGTGCAGGACAAAGTTCTCGCCGCCGGTGGTGGAAAATTCCAGAGTGCCGGACAGGGTGATCACGTACTGCTCTTCGGGTGCCGGATGCCAGTCATAGGTGGAGTGAGCCGGGGTTTCCTTGAAGTGCAGGGTGCTGACATCGGTCATGGCTTTTTGATCGATCGAACCCTCGATGACGTGTGACAGATTGTCGGGGCCTGTGCACAGGCGGTAGGCCTTGATGCCCTCAGTGACAACCAACGGCGGCTTCTTGGCGGCATAGGCTGCGCTGACCGGCAACAGGGCTGCTGTGGCGATCAAGGCCAGGCTTGCCAATTGGCGAGCTGTCGAGCGCGTTGAGCGAAAACGAGTGGTCGGTTGCATAAAAATGTTCCTGAGCACGACAAACTGCGTAAGCCCTGGTCGCCAGTCGCGATGGTCGACGCAGGGTCTGGGCCGATTCACCCACGCCGCGGATCGAAGCACATCCCGGAACGCTTAAAAATTATCTTTAATTTCATGTTGTTCGGCGCTGGCCGATCTACATAACGTCATATTCATCTATGTCACTCGCTGTCTCGGGTTTCCTTACGCTCATGGCTCAATCAGTCAGGCTTTCAAGGAACCGTGCATGCACCCCAGAAAAAGACTCTTCAAGCGATCCATCGATCACCACCCCGATATGCCGACGCTCAGCGCGCCGTTCGATCATCCTGATGATGCGGCGCGTTATGCTCATGAGCGGATCGGCGACCGGCGTGATCGCGAATACGGCGGTTTCATTCTGGTTCGCAGGGATGGCAAATACATCGCGACCGAACCCATGAATGGCAGCCAGTTCAGCTTCGATCCCAATGAAGTCTTCCCGCGCAACGAGCAGGAAGGTTATGTGCTCTACCCGCATGGGCATGACGACTATGCGGTCTACCATTCTCACCCGTCACTGCAGGCCGGGCTCGACGAGTGGCCGGAGAGTGAAAAGGTTACTTACCCGAACAGCCTTTCAGTCGGCGACATTTACGCAGTGATCGATGATCAGAAGGTGTGTTCGGCGACCTATCTTTCCGGGCCTGACGGTTCCCTGATCAAATACACACTGTCTCGCTCTGCCGCCGAAGACGCCTTGTTTGCGCGCGTCTCCGGTCCGCCGAGCATGCCGCACCTGTGTGAACTCAGCCAGATCCACCAGGCGTTGCAGAACCTCAGCATGATGCCCAGTGATGTGGTTCGTCTGCTGGCCGGTGCCGGGGATCTGCGCGTGATAGTGCCCAGCCTCCTGTGGGGGCGGGCGGGCAAAGTGTTGGCCGACTGGCACCCATATCCTGACGCAACCGCTGTTCGCGCGGCGCCGGTCAAATCGCCCGCAAGCTGCGACGTGCAATGGCCGCCCCGATCTTTGAGCCTCAGCGCGCCGTTCGACAGCGCCGATGAGGCTGCACGCTACGCACATGGCCGTATCGGCAGTCGTATTCATTCACAGATCATCGGTTTTCTTCTGTTCAATCCGGTCACCCGAGCCTATCGGATTGCCGAGCCGATGCTCGATGACGGCATGCCAGTGTATGCGCCGTGTTCGGCGTTCCATCCCGATGCGTATTACCGGCCTGCATTGCCTGACGGCTATCGTGTGGACGGTATGTATTTCTGTTCAGCCAATCTGGCCGTCGAGGGTGGGCGTGAAGTGATGAACGATTTCTTCGAGCCGGATGACCTGCATCGGATGTTCAGCTATCGGCACAAACCGGCCCAGCGCCGCAAAGGCGTGCCGATTCGCTATGGTTTCGAAATGTCCGCCGTTTATTTCTCGGCAGCCGACGGCGCACTGCTTTGTTACACACCCAGCCAGTCCGACGAGGAGTTTCAACTGTTGCAAAGCGTATCGCGTGTCTATTCGGGGGCCGGGTCCATTCAGGCGCAACTCGCGGCCGGTACCCTCAGCGTGCAGGATTTCGTTCTTCGGGTGGCGCGGGCCGGGCATCTGCGCGTGCTGCAGACCAGTGAGCGCTGGCCCGATGCCGGTGTGATCAGTCCCGTGGCCTGAGCCCTGTGCAGCGTGCCGGCGCCTTGCCGTCGCGAATCACAAACTGAACTGCAACTGAACAATGCGGTACAGATCCGGGAAAACCTTTGGATACCTGAACTTATCGGCGTTTTCTCCCTCTCATGCCGGTAGCCATTGATCGCGGCGGCCTGATAAGCTCGCGGCTTTACTCGTTTGCCCTTTTGGCGCATGAACAAGGAATTAGCATGAAACAGCATCGGTTGGCAGCGGCGATTGCCTTGGTCGGTCTGGTACTCGCAGGTTGTGACAAGCAAGCCAGCACCGTTGAGCTGAAAACCCCAGCACAAAAAGCGTCTTATGGCATCGGTCTGAACATGGGCAAAAGCCTGGCTCAGGAAGGTATGGATGATCTGGATTCCAAGGCTGTAGCCCTGGGTATCGAAGACGCTGTCGGCAAGAAAGATCAGAAACTCAAGGACGAAGAGCTGGTTGAAGCCTTCTCTGCGCTGCAAAAGCGTTCCGAAGAGCGTCTGGCGAAGATGAGCGAAGAGGCTTCTGCCGCTGGCAAGAAATTCCTCGAAGAGAACGGTAAGAAGGACGGCGTGGTCACCACCGCTTCCGGCCTGCAGTATCAGATCATCAAGAAAGCCGATGGCCCTCAGCCCAAGCCTACCGATGTTGTGACTGTTCACTACGAAGGCAAGCTTATCGACGGCAAGGTCTTCGACAGTTCCGTTGAGCGCGGCAGCCCGATCGACCTGCCTGTTGGCGGTGTGATTCCGGGTTGGGTCGAAGGCCTGCAACTGATGCACGTCGGCGAGAAGATCAAACTCTTCATCCCGAGTGATCTGGCTTACGGCGCACAGAGCCCGAGCCCGGCGATCCCGGCCAACTCGGTACTGGTGTTCGATCTCGAACTGCTGGGTATCAAAGACCCTGCAGCGGCACCGACTGCGGGTGCTGATGCCGACGAAGAAGAAGAGGCAGCCCCTGCCGCTTCGGCTCCGGCCAAGAAGTAACGCTCTACCTGGCTACAGAAAACGCCCTGTCTCGACAGGGCGTTTTTGTGTCCGGCTTATTTCCCGAACGCTTGGCCATTCGGGCAGTCCCACTACCATGGATGCATGCAAAAGCATTGTCCGACAGTCCGGCAGGATCAAGGCACTCGTCTCATAGAGGGTGTCGGGTTCACACGTTTGTAGTTTTTTTGTGAGTAAAAAACGCCCGATTTGACTGTGGCCCCCCGAAAACGGGGGGTTGAGGCTGGAAAAAAGCCACTGTTCACAAGGTTATCCACAATTATTGTGGATAACCTTGTGGCTTTGGCCAGACAGGTCCAGCGGATCTGCTTTTATCGAACGACATTTTGCTGAGCGGGAGTGGGTATGAAAGCACCGTGGAATTTTATCCGTTATCTGCCCGGAGCCCGGCGTCTGCTGGCAGCCGGGCGATTGCCAGGGCTATTGTTCGCTGTCGCGCGCAAGGGCAACAGTGAAGGTAATCGTCTCGGCAAGCTCAAGGAAGACCTGCGTTTGCTGCAGGTCTTGTGCCTGGCTTACTGGCGGGGCGAATACCGCAGCATCAGCCCCAAAGCGATTCTGTCCATCGTCGCCGGTCTGATGTACTTCCTCAGCCCGCTGGATGCGATCCCCGACTGGATACCCGGCCTCGGCATGCTCGATGACATCGCCGTGCTTGCATGGGTTACCAAGCACTTGAGCAATGAACTGGATGCCTTTCGTGCATGGCGGGCGCAGCAATCGCCCGAGAAACTCATCGTGGTCGAGCAACTGCCGAAGACTCAGGCACTGCTGGAGCAAGAGCGGGGTAAGGTGTAAGTCTCACGGATTGAACACAAGCCCTGGCGTTCCGCTGTTAAGATGACTGCCTATGGATCAGGCCTGATCAGTATGCGGTCGTGTAGTACAAGGTGACTCTATGGATCTTCAAGTGATATCCCGAGACGGGGAGCCTGAATATGCAGTGCTGCCCTGGGTGCAGTATCAAGCGCTGCTCAAGGCTGCCGGACTGGCCGGCAAACCTTCCAGCGAGCCGGCTGTATCGACTTCCGGCACTACCGCCGATGAGCTTCCCGGGTTCGATGAGTTGCGTGCACTGCGCGAGGCCAAGGGCCTTGAAGCGGCGAGCCTGGCGCGTACCGTCGGGATCAGCCCGTCCTATCTGGAATTGATCGAGAACGGTACTCGTGAGCCGGACGGCGCCATCAAGCGCAGCCTGGCGTGGGAGCTTGGGGTGCCGGGCTGGCGAGGTGAGTCGTGAGCGTGCGCATCAGTCGTCAGCATTGGGACGGGCTGCTCAATGAGCTCGATCTGGCCCGTCGCCAACGGCATCTGCTGACCTATCGCGCGCTGGTGGAACGCCTGCAACTGCCCAGTCCGGCCATGCAGACCCTGACGGCGGCTCTTGAGCACCTCGCCGCCATGGATGCCCGCGCTGAACAGCCCTTGCGCAGTTCGCTGGTCATCAGCCAGGGCGCAAGCCGCCTGCCGCGTCCTGGTTTTTTCGAGTGTGCCGAACGCCTGGGCCGTTTCTCCGGACCTTCGGACGGCGTCGCGGCAGCCTCATGGCATGCCTCGGAAGTGGTTCGGGTGTTCGAATACAGTTATCCGGAAGTTGAAGCGCAGTAGGGGAGTGGCACCGGCCCTCACGCCTGCATCAACAAATCCAGCCGCGTCGAATCTATGACGTGAATGCTTGCGCCGGCGACATCCTTGGCGAAGTGCTTGGCCTGTGAAGCGAGGTCGGCCAGTTGGCTGGCATCGACCAACGTGCAGCTTTCTTCATGCAAGTGCACCACGCCGATCGACAGCGACAGCAGTGGGAATTCCTGGCGTTGGCCCTGCCGGTTGAGGGCGATGAAGCACCCGGCTTCCAGGTGTTCTGCGCGGTAGAAACGACGGCATTGATTCTGAAAATCATCCAGCAGGCTTTTCAGGCGTCGTTCCCAGTCATCAAAGCCCAGCACCATCAGAAAATCATCTCCGCCGATGTGCCCGACAAAGTCCCTGGCCGGATCGATGCGGTCGTTGAGGCATTGCGCCAGACACAGCAGCACCTCGTCGCCACGGGCATAACCGTAGATGTCGTTGAAGGGCTTGAAACTGTCGATGTCCACGTAGCAGATCATCGATGCGCGGCCTTGCTGCAGCAGTCGAGTCAGGCACTGCTGAATCGGGACGTTGCCGGGCAGCAGGGTCAGCGGGTTGGCGTAACGTGCCTGCTGGATCTTCATTTCGGTAATCAGCTTGAGCACGTCGATCACCCGGCCCAGCCCAAGATAGGCACCGTTCGAGGTGATGATGAAATCCTCCTCGATGCGTTGCCGGGCACGGCTGGTCAACAGCCGGCTGACCTGTTGCAGCGACTGGCTGACTTCCACGGCCAGAAAGTCACTGCTCATCAGACGGCTGATCGGTTTGCGGGCAAACAGCTCGGTGCCGAAGGGCTTGAGCAAAGCCTCGGACAATGAGTGCCGGTGGACGATGCCACACGGTCGGGCGTCGTCATCCAGCACCGCCAAAGAGTTGAGGTTGGCCTGCCTGCGAAACGCTTCCAGCACTTCAGCAGTGGGAGTTGACTGGCTGACCGATGGCTGCGGGTTGAGCAGGGCAGACAGGTCGGCCGCTTCTTCGTTGAGCGGCGTCACTGCGATCTCTGTCCTGGGCAGCATGGCGCGAGTGTCGCGCGGCGGGCGCTCCTGAGGGCGCGCCAGCAGATAGCCTTGAACCAGGTTCACGCCCATGTCTTTCAGCGTCGCCAGCTCTTCGGGCAATTCGATGCCTTCGGCAATCACCGTCGCTCTGGAAGCCTTGGCCATCTGCAGCATGGAGCCGACGAACTCGCGCTTCACCGCGTCCTGATGAATGCCGTCGATGAAGTGCCGATCGATTTTCACATAGTCCGGGCGCAGCTCCGACCACAGTCGCAAGCTCGAATAACCGGCACCGAGATCGTCCAACGCAATGGAGAAGCCCATGTCGCGATAGCGATGCAAGGCGTTGTACAGCAGGTCGAAATCGTCGGTAGGCATCTGCTCGGTCAGTTCGATGACCACGTCCTTCGGCGCGATGTGGTATCGGCGCAGCATTTCCAGCGTCCGACCCGGAGGATGAGAGCTTTCGAGCAGCGATTCGGGGGAGACGTTGAGAAACAGCTTGCCCGGCAACTTCTGCTGACTGAAACGTCGGCAGGCGCTGTCTCGGCAACTCAACTCCAGCTCGCTCAGACGCCCGGCCTGGCGGGCGATGGCGAACAGATTCAGGGGCGAGTGCAGGGCGCTGTTGGACGGGCCGCGGGTCAAGGCTTCATAGCCCAGAATCCGGTGCTCCGACAGCGAGACGATGGGTTGGAACAAGCTGTGCAAATCACCACGAGCCAGAATGGAACTCAGTGCGCTCAGCTGCTCTGTTATGGTCATGGTCGTCTCGGAGAGAATGAAAAAGGGCTGAGCGCTTTCGCGTTCAGCCCCGTATTTCACGACAGCTTCATGACTGTTTGATGACGTTGCGGCTAACTGGCCATCAATGAGCCTGCGTTACTTTTTCGCGACAGCCGCACTCAGACCCAGATAGTCGATGAGAATGCGCCCGGTCTCTGCCAGGTAGGCATCGTCCTCGGGTTTGGTTTTCTCGTCTTCTACCGGCAGCGCGTCTTCATCTTCCTTCTTCAGCTCTTTGAGCGGCTCTTCACCCTTGGCCTTGCGGCGGGTGTTTTCCAGCGCAAGTTGCTTGCTTTCGATAGACGCATGCTCGGCACGACGGTCGGCTTCATTGAGGCTGACGGTCTTCTCGTTCATCAGCTTCTTGGCCAGCGCCAGGCGATCCTCAATGAACACGAACTCGGCGTCTTTTGCCGAACGTGCTTCATGACGCGCCTGCAATTGAGCCAGGAACGGCTTGAACGGGTCGATTGCCGGCTTGATCGCCGGTTTGATGCTGTCCCACGGCATGGCTTCGGGCAGCGCGCTCTCGCCGATCTCCTTGGTGTCGATCAGCGATGGGTACGTGATGTCCGGTACCACGCCCTGATGCTGGGTGCTCTGACCGGAAACCCGATAGAACTTGGCCAGTGTCAGTTTCAGTTCGCCGTGATTGAGCGGCTGAATGGTCTGCACGGTGCCTTTACCGAAGGTCTGGCCACCGATCACCAGCGCGCGGTGATAATCCTGCATCGCCCCGGCGAAAATCTCCGACGCCGACGCAGACAGGCGGTTGACCAGCAATGCCATCGGGCCTTTGTAGAACGCGCCCTTGGCTTCGTCTTCCAGGACGTCGACCTTGCCGTCGGCATTACGCACCAGCACGGTCGGGCCCTTGTCGATGAACAGGCTGGTCAGCTCGGTGGCTTCCTGCAACGAACCACCACCGTTGTTGCGCAGATCCAGTACCACACCGTCGACCTTCTCGGCCTGCAATTCGGTGAGCAGTTTCTTCACGTCACGGGTGGTGCTCTTGTATTCAGGATCGCCAGCCCGGTAGGCCTTGAAGTCCAGATAGAAGGCCGGAATGTCGATGACCCCGAGCTTGTAATCCTTGCCGTCCTGCTTGAGGTGCAGGATCGACTTCTTGGCCGCCTGTTCTTCAAGCTTCACCGCTTCACGGGTAATGGCAACGATCTTGCTGGTCTGGTCGTTCGGTGCATTGCTGGCCGGGATGATCTCCAGGCGTACCACCGAGCCTTTCGGACCGCGAATCAGCTTGACCACTTCATCGAGGCGCCAGCCGATCACGTCGACCATTTCCTTGTCGCCCTGGGCAACGGCCACGATCTTGTCGGCCGGAGCGACCTGTTTGGTCTTGGCCGCCGGACCTGCCGGGACCAGACGCACGATCTTCACGTTGTCGTTGTCGCTCTGCAACACGGCGCCGATGCCTTCCAGCGACAGGCTCATGTTGATGTCGAAGTTCTCCGCGCTGTCAGGTGACAGGTAGTTGGTGTGCGGGTCGTAGGACATGGCGAACGTGTTGATGTAGGCCTGGAAGATATCTTCGGCACGGGTCTGGTTCAGACGCGCCTGCTGATTCTTGTAGCGCTTGGTCAGGGTTTCCTGAATCTTCGCCGGGTCCTTGCCTGCAATCTTCAGACGCAGGACTTCATCCTTGATGCGCTTGCGCCACAGTTCGTCGAGCTCGGCAGTATCCTTGGGCCATGCGGCGTCCTTGCGGTCGACCAGCAGGGTTTCCTTGGTATTGAAGTCGAGCTTGTCGACGCCCTTGCCCAACTCGGCCAGCGCAAAATTCAGACGCGCATTGACGCGGTCCAGATAGCGCTTGTAGGTGGTGAAGCCGGCGTTCAGGTCGCCGCTTTTCAGGAAGTCGTCGAACTGGAACTGCCATTTGTCGAAATCGGCAATGTCGCTGGCCATGAAATAGCTGCGCGAGGGGTCCAGTTGCTTGATGTAGCTCTGGTAAATAATCGCCGAACGCTTGTCGTCCAGGGGCGGCTTGCTGTAGTGATGTCGTTTGAGCAGCTCAACCACGTTGAGACTGGCAATCACTTCGTCGCGGTCCGGCTGAAGATTATCCCAGCTGTTGGCGGCAAAGGTACTGGCTGACATCGGCAAAACGCTAAGGCCGACAAACAGTGCGAGGGCAGTGCTGGGGAATAATTGCTTCATGCTGATTCGACGCGAGGACAATTGATAACGCATATTAGGCCGTCTTTGAGGTCGCCGGTTCCTTTGGACCCGGCCGCATAATGCAAAAGCCCGGGCAAAACAGCCACGGGCTCAGTCTGGACTCACTATGGAGGCACCGTGAAGGCATTGCAAGGCGTTGAAGGACATGTGGAATGGGTCGAGGAGCCGAGTCCGGCCCTCGATGTGGGGCAGGTACGTATCAAAGTGGCTGCGGCAGGTTTGAATCGTGCCGATCTGTTACAGCGCGAAGGCAAGTATCCGCCGCCGCCCGGCGTCACTCAGACGCTGGGTCTGGAGTGCTCGGGCGTGATCGCCGAAGTCGGTCCGGGTACGTCCTGGGTGGTCGGAGACCGCGTCTGCGCGCTGTTGGCGGGCGGGGCGATGGCCGAAGAGGTGGTGGTCGATGGGCGACACGTGCTGCCGGTACCGGAAGGTCTGTCGCTGCACGAGGCGGCCGCCATTCCTGAGGTCTATGCCACCGCGTGGTTGAACCTGTTCGAGCTCGCCGGGCTCAAGCCTGGCGAGAAGGTTTTGCTGCACGCTGGCGCAAGTGGGGTTGGTTCAGCCGGGATTCAGCTTTGCAAGGCGTTTGGCAATCCGGTCTGGGTCAGTGTCGGCTCGACCGAACGTCTGGCCTATTGCGTCGAACTGGGTGCTCAGGGCGGTGTGGTACGCAGCGAAAGCCTTGAAGGCCTGAACGACTTTGCACCGTTCAACGTCATCCTCGACCCGGTGGGGGCGAGCTATGCCGAGCTCAACGTCAAACTGCTGGCCCTGGACGGTCGCTGGGTGCTGATCGGCGTCATGAGCGGCCGCGAGGCGCAGGTGGATCTGGCTCACGTACTGGGCAAGCGTATCCGGCTGATGGGTTCGACCTTGCGCAGTCGCGACGACACGTTCAAGGCCGACCTGCTCAGCGACCTGGGCCAGCACGTCTGGCCGCTGTTCACTGAGGGCCGCCTCAAGCCGCAACTGGCGAAATCCTTTGCGATCAAGGATGCCGAGGCGGCGTTCGAAGAGCTGGCGACCAACACGGTGTCAGGCAAGATCGTGCTGGTCATCGACGAAAGCCTGGTCTGATCAGGCGGTGCCTCTGGACTCAGCTCCAGTCGTGCACCGGCCAGCCGGCTTTCTGCGCGTGTTCCAGTAACACGGCATCGGGGTTGACCACGTTAGGGTGGTCAACCTTGAGCAGCAGCGGCAGGTCATTGCGCGAATCCGAATAGAAACTCGCACCCTCGAGATTTTCCCCCTCGGCATCCAGCCATTCCATCAGGCGCGTGATCTTGCCTTCCCGATAGGTCAGCACGCCGACGGTTGCACCGCTGTAGACGCCGTGCTGCACGTCCAGTTCGATACCCAGCACTTCGTCGATCCCGAGGCGTTCGGCGATCGGCTTGACCAGGTGCACGCCCGACGCCGAGATCACCAGAATGCGGTCACCCTGGGCGCGGTGCTTTGCAATGCATGTGCAGGCGTCGCTGTAGATGATCGGCTCGATGACGTCCTCGACCCAAGGGCCGACCAGATGGTCGATTTCTTCAGGGGTACGGCCAGCCATGGGTTCCAGGCTGAAGGCCATGTAGTCTTCCATCGCGAGCTTGCCCTCGCTGTAGGCGGCCATCAGTTCGTCGTTGCGTTGCATGAACGACGTCGAGTCAACCCAGCCCAGGCGACCCATCTGCTCGCTCCAGAGCGTGGCGCAGTCACCACCGATCAGGGTCTCGTCCAGGTCGAAAATTGCCAGGGGCATGTGCGTTTCTCCTAAAAGTCTGTTGAGTCGGCTGTCAGCTTCACGCATGGCGTCTTGATCGGCAAGCGCGTGGCGTTATGCGTGCAGAACGAATTCAGTTCACGGCGCGTTCAGTTCAAGGCAACGCTCAGTTCAAGGCGCAGAGTGCCGACGGTTCAATGTTCAGTGTTACACGCCTTCCGTCCGGGTGCAGGTCGTCGGCGCTGCGGTTCAGTACGTCGACCACAAGGTCTACGCCACGCGCTTGCACCCGGTAGCGGATGACGTTGCCGAGCAGACTGTGACTGCGTACTTCGCCTTCCAGTTCGCCCGTCAGGCTCAATTGGATCGACTCAGGGCGGATCGCCACACGGCTGTTGATCGGGCGCTGCATCAGGCGAGTGGCATCGTCGGCTTCCAGCAGGTTGTAGTTGCCGATGAAGCCTGCGGCGAAAACGTCCACCGGCGCGGTGTACAGTGTCTCGGCGTCACCGCTCTGCACGATCCGGCCCTGGTTCATCAGGAAGATACGGTCTGACAGGGTCAGTGCCTCTTCCTGGTCGTGGGTCACGAAAATAGTGGTCAGGCTCAGCTCGCGCTGAATGGCGCGTATCTGTTCACGCAGGTTCTTGCGAATCCGCGCGTCCAGCGCCGATAGCGGCTCATCGAGCAACAGCAGACGCGGGCGAGTGACCAGCGAGCGCGCCAGCGCCACACGCTGGCATTGCCCGCCGGACAGTTGATGCGGGTAGCGCGTGGCAAAATCGTGCAGCTCGACCATGCGCAGAATCTCGGCAACACGCCTTGAGCTCTCGTCGGCACCGACTTTCTGAATGCGCAGCCCGAAGGCAACGTTTTGCTCGACGGTCATGTTGGGAAACAGCGCATAGCTCTGGAACACCATGCCGATGTTGCGCTTTTGCGGCGTGAGCGGCACCAGGTCGCTGCCATCGAGCAGAATGCGCCCGCTGTTGACCGGGGTCAGCCCGGCAATGCAGCGCAATAACGTGGATTTGCCGCAGCCCGACGGGCCCAGCAAGGTAACGAATTCGCCCTTCGCGATGCTGCAGTTGATGTCGCTGAACACTGACGTGCTGGCGTAGCTTTTCTGCAGGTTTTCAATACTGACAAAACTCATCTCAGTCTTTGTCCTTGTTCAGTCGATTGGCGGCCCAGGTCAGCACCAGCACGAAGAGGAAATAGGAAATCACCAGCGCGCTGTTGAAGTGACCACTGCTGTTGCGCATGTTGTTGAGGTAGACCTGCAGGGTTTCATAGCGCGTGCCGACCAGCAGGTTGGCGAACACGAATTCGCCGAACAGGAACGAGAACGACAGCAGCAGGGCAATCATCAGGCCCTTGCGCAGGTTGGGCAGCACGACCATGAACGCCGCCTGCCAGGTGCTGGCGCCGAGCAACTGGGCGGCGTCCATCAGGTCTGTCAGGTTGATGGCCTGCAGGTTGTTGGTGATGGCGCGGTACATGAAGGGCAGGGCGACCGTGAAATAACAGCCAATCAGAATCCACGGTGTACCGACCATCGCCATGGGGCCTGAGCCATACAGCTGCAGCAGGCCGACCGAGGAGACCACGGGCGGCACGGCGAACGGCAGCAGGATGAGGATGTTCATCAGCCCGTCGAGGCGCGGAAAGTAGTAATGCACGACGAACAGCAGGGGCAGAATCAGCACCACCGAAAGGACCAGTGCGCCGACGCAGACCAGCAACGACTGGCCGAACGCCGTCAGAAAGCGTGGGTCGCTCCACAGCGCCACGTACCATTTGAAGGTCAGGCCGCTGGGCAGAATGGTCGCCGACCAACTGGTCGCGATCGAGTACAGGAAGGTGCCGGCCAGTGGCAGCAACAGGATCAGGAACAGCAGGTAGACCACTGTCTTGTGATAAATGCTCGCAGGCCCTCGTTCAACGCGTGACATGGTAGCTCCTTCTCAACAACCACTGATGGACCACGGTGACCAGGGTCATGAGCCCGACCAGAATCATCGCCAGCGCGCTGGCCATGTTCGGATCCAGCGTGATATCCCCCGCGACCATCGCCGCGATACGGATCGGCAATACGTTGAAATTGCCGGTGGTCAGCGCGTAGACCGTGGCATAGGCGCCCAGCGCATTGGCCAGCAGAATGACAAACGTGCCGAGCAGCGCCGGGGTCAGCACCGGCAGGCCGATGTAGCGCCAGAACTGATAGCTGCTGGCCCCCAGCAACGCTGCCGACTCGTTCCAGTCTTCGCGCACGGCATCGAATGCGGGGTAGAGCAGCAGCACGCCGAGGGGGATCTGGAAGTAGGTATAAAGGATGATCAGTCCGGTCTTGGAATACAGGTTGAAGTCATCGATGATCCCGGTCTGTTTGAGGATGAGGGTCAGCGCGCCGTTGAACCCCAGCAGAATGATGAACGCGAACGCCAGTGGAACGCCGGCAAAATTGCTGGTCATGTTGGCGAACGAGTTGACGAAATCACGCAGCCGCGAATCCACCTTGCGCAGCGAATAGGCACCCAGGATCGAGATGATGATGCCGAACAGGCTCGACCAGAAGCTGATCTCCAGGCTGTACTGAATGGCTTGCCGGTAGAACTTCGAGCTGAACGCCCGGATGAAGTTTTCCCAGCCCCAGCCGGCATCGCTTTGCAGGCTGTGGATCGCGACCCAGAGCAGCGGTGCGATCTGAAACACGATGAAAAATACGGCGAAGGGCAGCAGGCACAACAGCCCCAGCCACTTGCCTCGGGAAAAGGTTGTCAATTGAGAATCTCCCGGCAGACCGGTTTGTCGTGCGGCACGCCAAGCAGCTCGCAGACGGTGCCGCACAGATCGATCTGGCGCGGCGCGGCGTCGACATTCAGGCTGAAGGCATCACCGATGACGAACAGCGGCACCTCACGTTCTTCCGGCAACAGCCCGTTGTGCGAGCGGTCATTGTTCATGCCGTGGTCGGCCGTCACCAGTACTTGATAACCCGCATCCAGCCAGCGTTGCAGGTAGTCAGCCAGAATGATGTCTGCGCTGCGGGCGCTGTTGCGGTACTGCGCAGTGTCGAGGCCGTGCTTGTGCCCGGCGTCGTCGATGTTCATGGGGTGGATCAGCAGAAAGTTCGGGGCGTGCCCGAGGCGCAGGCTTTCGGCGTCGGCGAACAGGTGCGAATCAGGGTAGTGATCGGCCCAGTAGAACAGTCCGTGCTGAATCGGCAGATCCGTGGCTTCCGTATGGCGATCGCGTGCCGGGTCGAACGGGGTGCGGTTGTACAGCTCGCTGACCCAGTGATAGGCCGCTGCTGCAGTGCTCAGCCCGGCGTCGCGAGCATAGTGAAAGATGCTGCGCTGATTCGACAGGCGCGAGACGTTGTTATGCACGATGCCGCTGTCGATGGGCGCGACACCGGTCAGTATGCATTCGTAAAGGGGGCGTGAGAGGGCGGGCAGTTCGCATTCCATCTTGTAGAGCGCGGCCCGGCCCGCATCATGCCAGGCTTGCAGGTGCCCCATCGCATGGCGTGCGACTTCGTAATTGAGGCCGTCCAGCACGATCAGGATGACGTTGTGTTTCATGGGCGACTCGCTTTGAAAGAACGGGCGAGACTGGCTCGCCCGGAGTACACGACTTCATCCCTGAGCCGCAGGAGAGGATCAGTTCATCTCGATGATGACCTGCTCGTTCCACATCTGCGGCAGCGCTTTGGAAGTTTTCTCCCACGCCTCTGCGTTCTCGATTGGCTTGGCGTTTTTGTACTGGTCTTGCGGCAGCAGTTTGGCTTGAACATCTTCAGGCAGTTTGATGTGCTCTACGCGAATCGGGCGTGCATTGCCCTTGGCCAGATTGATCTGACCCGCGTCGCTGAAGGTGTATTCACGCGCCAGCTTGGCGGCGTTCGGATGTTTGGCATACTTGTTGATGATGGTGGTGTAGCCGGAAATCACCGAGCCGTCCGAAGGGATCAGCACGACGTAATCATCGGGTTTGGTCATCTTGGCTTTGTAGCTCAGGCCGTTGAAGTCCCAGACCACACCGACTTCGATTTCGCCTTTCTCGATGGTCTGAATGGTCGGGTTGGCCAGCGACAGACGCTTCTGTTTGGCCAGATCGGTGAACAGTGCCAGGCCCGGTGCGATGTTGGTTTCGTCACCTTTCATGGCGATGGCCGCTGCCAGTACACCGTTGGCAGCCTGAGCCGCAGTGCTCACGTCGCCGATGGACACCTTGTATTTGCCGGTTTTCAGGTCAGCCCAGCTTTTCGGTATTTCAGAGCCGTGCAGCAGGTTTTTGTTGACGATGAAGGCGATGGTGCCGGTGTAAGCCAGCGCCCAATGGCCGTCCTTGTCCTTGGCCCAGGTCGGGATCTGATCCCAGGTAGTTGGCTTGTAAGGCTGGGTAACGCCTTTTGCTGTGGCGATAGGGCCGAACGCTGCGCCTACGTCGCCAATGTCACCGCTGGCGTTGTCTTTCTCCGCCTCGAACTTGGCGATCTCCTGGGCCGAACTCATGTCGGTGTCCATGTGCTTGAGGCCATATTTGGCTTCCAGGTCTTTCCAGATGCCGCCCCAGTTTGCCCAGTCATCCGGCATGCCGAGGCTGTTGACCGCGCCTTCAGCCTTGGCCGCAGCCTCCAGCGTTTTAAGATCAGTGTCCGCAGCCATGACCAGCGAGCTCATTGCCATGGCTGAACCGAGGAGTGATGCCAACAAAAGATGTTTCATTCGGAGCTCCTAGTGCACTTCTTGAGAAAAGTGTTCGTTGCGGATTATTTGGTCTAGATCAGCAATACCTGAGCCAAGTTAGGCTTTTTGCATGACATTTTCGTGTCGTGTTGCACGGACAAAAGCGTTTTTCACGGGCCCCGGCAGTGCCTGGCGCTAAGCGTAGACCATCGCAATGGGCCTGTTGGGCAGGGGCTTATGGGCTCTTTTCGGCGCAGTTGGCATGCAACGTGATTTGTCCTGTAACAGTACAGTCATGTCCCCGGCCTAGGCTCACGGCAAGGGAGTCAACGGCGTTGGCTGCACTGATGTATGCCTCGTAACAGGGCTGGTCTAGTCCAGACGGATACCGGAATGCGCGAAGATGTGCCACGGGCGGTAACAACCATTTGCCATGCGCTGCAGGAGCAGATCGAACATGGGTTGTTGCCGCATGGCAGCAAGTTGCCTGCAGAGCGCAAGCTCAGCGAGGTATTCGCCACCACCCGCATCACCTTGCGTGAAGCGCTGTTGCAGCTTGAGGCGCAGGGGTTGATCTATCGGGAAGAGCGGCGTGGCTGGTTCATCTCGCCGCCGCGACTGGCCTATGACCTGATCAGGCGTAGCCATTTCCACGCAATGGTCTGTGCCCAGGGAAGGGTGCCGCACACCCGGCTTCTGTCTGCACGCCTGCAACCTGCTTCAGCGATGATCTGCGAAATGCTGGAACTGCCGGCGCTGTCGAGCGTAATCCAGATCTGTCGCGCGCGACGGATCGATCAGCGTCTGGTGCTGTATGTCGAGCACTACCTGAGACCGGAGTTGTTCCCCGGCATTCTCGAACACGACCTGAACGAATCGCTCAGTGAACTCTACGCCCGCCGCTATGACATTCATTACGGTCGGGTGCGCTTCGACATGGTCCCCACGGCGCTGCACAGCGAAGCAGCCGCTGCACTGAAGGTTTCACTGGGTAGCCCGGGCCTGCGCATTGCACGTGTCAATTATGATCGGAAAGATCGGTTGATCGACTGTGACCTCGAATACTGGCGTCATGATGCTATTCATGTGCGCGCAGAGGTGCACGGCGACTGAATGCCGGTGTGGCAAACCCACTTCCCAAGCGCGGTCTGTGCCACCGTTAGTTCGCTGTTTTCTATAAATAAATACTCATTTCGTTGATAAGAATGTGTGCAATGTACAGCCTGTTTAATAGGTTTTGTATAATGCATGCATTTGATTAACAAAAAAAATTAATGAGCGTTATTCTATTGTTGCTGGCGGGGTGGCGTTAAATTAGTTGGTTTTTTTGATGAAATTTCCCAGAGTAATTATTCTAGTTTTCAGCGGATTTAAGAAAAATCTTAATATTAATTAATGTTTGTTAATGGGGTGTGGTAGGTTTTTGGTGTGGAAGGATAGGCGCTGGTTAGTTGGTATTATTTGCACGATCGTTCCACGTTTGGATTAAGGCTGACATGGCAGTTGTCCTATAAAGCAATGCTTGATAAGTGCGGCTGCTTTTATTTAAAGGATCTATGAGGATGCTGTAATGAATCTCGACAAGGCGTTGGTGCTGCGTACCTGTGCAAATAACATGGCCGATCACTGCGGCCTTATATGGCCCGCGTCCGGCACGGTGGAATCCAGATACTGGCAGTCAACCAGGCGGCATGAGAATGGTCTGGTCGGTTTACTGTGGGGCGCTGGAACCAGCGCTTTTCTAAGCGTGCATGCCGATGCTCGATGGATTGTCTGTGAAGTTGCCGTTGCAGACATCATCAGTCTGGAAGAGCCGGGAATGGTCAAGTTTCCGCGGGCCGAGGTGGTTCATGTCGGCGACAGGATCAGCGCGTCACACTTCATTTCGGCACGTCAGGCCGACCCTGCGTCAACGTCAACGTCAACGTCAACGTTAACGCCAATGCCCACGGCCATACCCACGCCCATGCCTGCGGTAGCAAGTGTCACGTTACCGGTGGCCGAACAGGCCCGTCATGAAGTGTTCGATGTCGCGTCGGTCAGCGCGGCTGCCGCCCCAGTAAACACCCTGCCGGTGACGACGCCGCAGAATGTGCAGACCGCCACTTACGGCAGCACGTTGAGTGGCGACAATCACAGTCGTCTGATTGCCGGTTATGGCAGTAACGAGACCGCTGGCAACCACAGTGATCTAATTGCCGGTTATGGAAGTACAGGCACCGCCGGCTCCGACAGCTCGCTGGTCGCTGGCTATGGAAGCACCCAGACCGCCGGTGGGGACAGCGCGCTGACAGCGGGTTACGGCAGCACCCAGACCGCCCGCGAAGGCAGCAACCTGACGGCAGGGTACGGCAGCACCGGCACGGCAGGCTCGGACAGCTCGCTTATCGCCGGTTACGGCAGTACTCAGACTTCGGGCGGGGACAGCTCACTCACAGCGGGTTACGGCAGCACGCAAACGGCTCAGGAAGGCAGCAATCTCACCGCTGGGTATGGCAGCACCGGCAC